>NZ_JADABR010000026.1:0-114139 GCF_015672585.1 Enterobacter sp. Res13-Sevr-PEC09-46
TAAGAAGAACCCCGTACCGTAAGGTGCGGGGTTTTTTGCTTTGCACGTTCTGAAAAGTCGGGTGGTGGCCCAGCCTTACCCGCCCTACATGCTTTTCCTCCTTGAAACTTTCTCACCTTTCGCTTGCAGACTCGACATTAACCCCGTTTCTGGGTATCGTTAGCTGTCTGGATGTCTAAACGTTTATACGTATGCTGTGAGGATTTAAGGTTATGCCGATTCGGGTGCAGGACGAGCTACCAGCCGTCAATTTCTTGCGTGAAGAGAATGTCTTCGTAATGACAACTTCGCGTGCTTCTGGTCAGGAAATTCGCCCGCTGAAGGTGCTGATCCTTAATCTGATGCCAAAGAAGATCGAAACGGAGAACCAGTTCCTGCGTTTGCTCTCCAACTCTCCGCTTCAGGTTGATATCCAGCTGCTGCGCATTGACGCGCGTGAGTCACGCAACACGCCTGCTGAGCATCTGAATAACTTCTACTGTAATTTTGAAGATATTCGCGATGAGAATTTCGATGGACTGATCGTCACCGGCGCACCGCTGGGTCTGGTGGAATTTAATGACGTTGCCTACTGGCCACAGATCAGGCAGGTGCTGGAGTGGGCAAAAGATCACGTCACGTCCACCTTGTTTGTCTGTTGGGCGGTACAGGCCGCGCTGAATATCCTCTATGGCATTCCCAAGCAAACCCGCAGCGACAAACTTTCTGGCGTATACGAACACCACATTCTTCACCCGCATGCGCTGCTGACGCGTGGTTTCGATGACACTTTCCTGGCCCCGCATTCTCGCTACGCCGATTTTCCGGCACAGCTGATCCGCGATTACACCGACCTGGAAATCCTGGCCGAAACGGAAGACGGCGATGCCTACCTGTTCGCCAGTAAAGACAAACGCATCGCGTTCGTTACCGGCCATCCTGAGTACGATCCGCATACCCTCGCGTCAGAGTATTTTCGTGACGTTGAAGCGGGTCTGAATCCGGATGTCCCGTACAACTATTTCCCGAAAAATGATCCGCAAAACACGCCTCGGGCAACCTGGCGTAGCCACGGAAATTTGCTGTTTACCAACTGGCTCAACTATTACGTCTACCAGATTACGCCGTACGATCTGCGCCACATGAATCCGACGCTGGAGTAATCGTCTGCATTAAACGATCCTAAAGCGTTTCAGCTATTCAGATCAGGCACCTTCGGGTGCCTTTTTTATTTCCGAAATCCAACTCAACATCGAAGAAAACTTTAATTCCATATTAATCATGCAGTTGTGATTTGATATAAATTAAAATGGAAATTGTTTTTGATTTTGGAAAAATTATAGATAGTCTTAATTCTGCTGAGCGAAAACTACACAACGATCTTTCGCTCGAGTCGGGGGCGTGATTTGGATCTTTGATGAGGAGCAGAACGATGACTCAACAGGCAACAACGGTCGATGAACTGACTTTTACCCAGCCGAATGGTGAGCAAGAACAGCAAGTTTTGACGGCAGAAGCGGTAGAGTTTCTGACTGAACTGGTGACGCGCTTTACGCCACAGCGAAATAAACTGCTGGCGGCGCGCATTCATCAACAGCAGGAGATCGATAACGGCAAGTTGCCAGGGTTTATTTCGGAAACCGCTTCCATTCGTCATGGTGAATGGAAAATCCGCGGAATCCCTGAAGATTTACAGGATCGTCGCGTAGAGATCACCGGTCCGGTAGAGCGCAAAATGGTGATCAACGCCATGAATGCCAACGTCAAAGTGTTTATGGCGGACTTCGAAGATTCCCTCGCGCCGGACTGGCAGAAAGTTATCGACGGGCAGATCAACCTGCGCGACGCCGTCAACGGCACCATCAGCTATACCAACGAAGCCGGTAAAATTTACCAGCTTAAACCGAATCCGGCGGTGTTGATCTGCCGTGTACGCGGTCTGCATTTGCCAGAAAAACACGTCACCTGGCGCGGAGAAGCGATTCCGGGCAGCCTGTTCGACTTTGCGCTGTACTTCTTCCACAACTATAAAAACCTGCTGGCGAAAGGCAGCGGCCCCTATTTCTATCTGCCTAAAACACAGTCCTGGCAGGAAGCGGCGTGGTGGAGTGAAGTCTTTAGCTACGCAGAAGACCGCTTCAGCCTGCCGCGCGGCACCATTAAGGCCACGCTGCTGATTGAAACCCTGCCTGCCGTATTCCAGATGCATGAGATCCTCCATGCGCTGCGTGACCATATTGTGGGCCTGAACTGCGGACGCTGGGATTACATCTTCAGCTATATCAAGACGCTGAAAAACCATGCCGACCGGGTATTGCCGGATCGTCAGGTTGTCACCATGGATAAACCGTTCCTCAGCGCCTACTCGCGCCTGCTGATTAAGACCTGCCACAAACGCGGCGCCTTTGCGATGGGCGGCATGGCGGCGTTTATCCCGAGCAAAGACGCAGAGCGTAACAATCAGGTGCTCAACAAGGTGAAAGCCGATAAAGAGCTGGAAGCCCGTAATGGCCACGACGGGACGTGGATTGCCCATCCTGGTCTGGCCGATACGGCGATGGAAGTCTTTAACCGCGTACTCGGCGACAACAAAAACCAGCTGTTTGTCACCCGTGAAGACGATGCGCCAATCGCAGAAGAACAGTTGCTGGCGCCGTGTGCGGGCGAACGCACGGAAGAGGGGATGCGCGCCAACATTCGCGTCGCCGTGCAGTACATCGAGGCATGGATCTCAGGCAACGGCTGCGTGCCGATCTACGGACTGATGGAAGATGCCGCCACGGCGGAAATTTCACGTACCTCCATCTGGCAGTGGATCCATCATCAAAAAACGCTCAGCAACGGCAAACCGGTAACCAAAGCCCTGTTCCGTCAGATGCTGGCCGAAGAGATGCGGGTCATCCAGGACGAACTGGGCGAGCACCGCTTCAGCAGTGGGCGTTTTGACGATGCCGCACGTCTGATGGAGCAAATCACCACCTCTGATGACTTAATCGACTTCCTGACCCTGCCGGGCTACCGCTTCCTGGCGTAATTCACCACATAACAATATGGAGCATCTGCACATGAAAACCCGTACCCAACAGATCGAAGAGTTACAAAAAGAGTGGACCCAACCGCGCTGGGAAGGCATTCGCCGTCCGTACAGCGCAGAGGAAGTGGTGAAGTTACGCGGCTCGGTTAACCCGGAATGTACGCTGGCGCAGAACGGCGCGGCGAAAATGTGGGATCTGCTTCATGGGGGGTCTAAAAAAGGCTATATCAACAGCCTCGGCGCGCTGACCGGCGGTCAGGCATTGCAGCAGGCGAAGGCCGGCATTGAGGCTATCTATCTTTCCGGCTGGCAGGTCGCGGCGGATGCTAACCTTGCGTCCAGCATGTATCCGGATCAATCTCTTTATCCGGCGAACTCGGTGCCGTCAGTGGTGGATCGGATCAACAATACCTTCCGCCGTGCGGATCAGATCCAGTGGGCCGCGGGTATCGAACCCCACGATCCGCGTTTTATCGACTATTTCCTGCCGATCGTCGCCGATGCGGAAGCCGGTTTCGGCGGCGTGCTGAACGCCTTTGAGCTGATGAAATCCATGATTGAGGCCGGTGCAGCGGCCGTTCACTTTGAAGATCAGCTGGCGTCGGTGAAGAAGTGCGGGCATATGGGCGGGAAAGTGCTGGTGCCAACCCAGGAAGCGATCCAGAAGCTGGTTGCCGCGCGTCTGGCTGCTGACGTGCTCGGCGTGCCGACGCTGGTGATTGCCCGTACCGATGCTGACGCGGCGGACCTGATCACCTCTGACTGCGACCCGTATGACAGCGAATTCATTACCGGCGAACGTACCAGCGAAGGGTTCTATCGCACACATGCCGGTATTGAACAGGCGATCAGCCGCGGCCTGGCGTATGCCCCTTACGCCGACCTGGTCTGGTGTGAAACCTCCACGCCGGATCTGGCGCTGGCGAAGCGCTTTGCCGATGCGATTCATGCGAAGTATCCGGGCAAGCTGCTGGCCTATAACTGTTCGCCGTCCTTCAACTGGCAAAAGAATCTGGACGATACGACCATCGCCAGCTTCCAGCAGCAATTGTCAGATATGGGCTACAAGTACCAGTTCATCACCCTGGCGGGTATCCACAGCATGTGGTTCAACATGTTCGACCTGGCGCACGCCTACGCGCAGGGCGAAGGCATGAAACACTATGTTGAGAAGGTGCAGCAGCCAGAATTTGCGGCGGGCAAAGAAGGATATACCTTCGTTTCGCACCAGCAGGAAGTGGGAACCGGCTACTTCGATAATGTGACCACGATTATTCAGGGCGGGGCCTCCTCCGTCACGGCATTAACGGGCTCGACGGAAGAAGCACAGTTCTAATCTTTTCCCCCTCTCCCCCCTCGGGGAGAGGGTTGGGGTGAGGGGGAATATATGTCGCGTGGTCTGGAATTACTGATTGCCCAAACTATTTTGCAGGGCTTCGATGCCCAGTATGGCCGCTTTCTGGAAGTCACCTCCGGCGCGCAACAGCGTTTTGAGCACGCCGACTGGCATGCGGTTCAGCAGGCCATGAAGCAGCGTATCCATCTTTATGATCACCACGTAGGTCTGGTGGTGGAGCAACTGCGCTGTATCACCGACGGTAAAAGCCCGGATGCGGAATTTTTACTGCGCGTGAAAGAGCATTACACCCATCTGTTACCCGACTACCCGCGCTTCGAGATTGCGGAGAGCTTTTTCAACTCCGTCTATTGCCGGTTATTTGACCACCGCTCATTATCTCCTGAGCGGTTATTTATCTTCAGCTCCCAGCCGGAGCGCCGCTTCCGTACCATCCCGCGTCCGCTGGCGAAAGATTTCTTTCCCGATCGCGGCTGGGAAAAGCTCCTGCACCGCGTCTTAACGGATTTGCCGCTGCGCCTGCCGTGGGAGAATAAACCCCGGGATATCGGCTATATCCACGCGTATCTCAGTGAAACCTTCGGCGAGGCGGTGCTCAGCCGCAGCCATTTGCAGGTTGCCAACGAGCTTTTCTACCGGAATAAGGCCGCCTGGCTGGTGGGCAAACTGGTTACGCCGACAGCCATCGTGCCGTTTCTGCTACCCATTCACCGTACCGACGACGGCGAACTGTTTGTCGATACCTGCCTGACTACCAGCGCTGAGGCCAGTATCGTATTTGGCTTCGCCCGTTCCTATTTCATGGTCTATGCCCCACTGCCTGCCGCCCTGGTGGAGTGGCTGCGCGAGATCCTGCCGGGCAAAACCACCGCCGAGCTGTATATGGCGATTGGCTGTCAGAAGCATGCCAAAACGGAAAGTTATCGGGAATACCTGCGTTATGTCACCACGGCTGATGAGCAGTTTATCGAAGCGCCGGGGATCCGCGGCATGGTGATGCTGGTTTTCACACTGCCGGGCTTCGACCGCGTGTTTAAGGTGATTAAGGATAAATTCGCCCCGCAGAAAGAGATGACCGCCGCTCACGTCCGCGCCTGCTATCAGCTGGTTAAAGAGCACGATCGCGTCGGGCGGATGGCGGATACCCAGGAGTTTGAAAACTTTGTGCTGGATAAGCAGCAGATCGATCCGGCGCTGATGTCGCTCCTAATGCAGGAAGCGCCGACGAAAATTACCGATCTTGGCGATAAGATTGCGATTAGCCATCTCTACATCGAACGCCGGATGGTGCCGCTAAATATCTGGCTGGAGCAATCCGAAGGCCAGGCTTTACGAGACGCCATTGAAGAGTACGGCAATGCGATTCGCCAGCTCGCCGCCGCCAATATTTTTCCCGGCGACATGCTGTTTAAAAACTTCGGCGTCACCCGTCACGGGCGGGTGGTGTTCTACGATTACGATGAAATTTGCTACATGACCGAGGTGAACTTCCGCGATATCCCGCCGCCGCGCTACCCGGAAGATGAACTATCCAGCGAGCCGTGGTACAGCGTATCGCCGGGCGATGTGTTTCCGGAGGAGTTTCGCCACTGGCTTTGTGCCGACCCGCGCATCGGGCCGCTATTCGAAGAGATGCATGCCGATCTGTTCCGCGCCAGCTACTGGCGCGGGCTGCAAACGCGGATAAAAAATGGGCACGTGGAAGATGTCTACGCTTACCGCCGCAAGCAGCGGTTTTGCATCCGCTTTTCTCCCTCTCCCTGTGGGAGAGGGCCGGGGTGAGGGCATCAGGCGGCAATGCACGTTTAACGAATCCCACCATACGCCAGCGTCACCTCTTTCGCGGCCTTAATCACCATCGCGCCCAGCTCGGTGACGCGGTCGTCGGTCATACGTGAAATCGGCCCGGAGATGGAGATAGCGGCAAACGGCTCGCGGTGCTCGTCAAAAATGCAGGACGCGAGGCAGCGCAGCCCGAGGGCATGTTCTTCGTCATCAAACGAATAGCCGCGCTTGCGGGTCAGAGCCAGATCTTCTTTCAGATGCACCGGCGACACCAGCGTGGCGTGGGTATAGGCGTGCAGTCCTTTACGGTGCAGCAGCCCCGTTACCTGCTCTTCGCTCAGCTGCGAGAGAAACGCTTTCCCTGCGCCAGAGGCGTGCATCGGCAGCTTGCCGCCAATCGGTGCGGACATGCGCATCAGCTGTGTACACTGCACCTGGTCGATGATAATCGCCTGGTGATCGCTCTGATCCAGCACGGCCAGGTTTACCGTCTCGCCGGACTCCTCCATCAGCTTGCGCAGAATCGGGTGGACAATCGCCAGCAGGTTGCGGCTTTGCAGGAAGCTGCTGCCGACAATAAATGCATGCGCCCCCACCGCCCAGTGTCCCAGCTCGCCCACCTGACGCACGAAGCCCAGCTGCTGCATGGTGGTCAGCAGACGGTGCGTGGTGGAGTTCGGCAGGCCAGCCTGCTGCGCCAGCTCTGTCAGGGCCACGCTACCATGCGATTCGGCTATCCATTCCAGCAGCTTCAGGCCGCGCGTCAGGGATTGAACCTGTCCGCCAGGTTGTGCAGCGGTGGTTGCAGCAGGTTTTCTGCCGCGTTTAGCGGGAACGGTCGTAACCATGACGAACTCCTTTTTCTGTATCGTGGAAATCATTTTCGTTTTATTTGGTGGTTTTGCAACCGCTTTCCTGACTGATCGGAGGAGTGATAGTGAACATGTCTCATGTTACCGCTGTGTGACTTTTCGACCCTGCGAGATTATGCCAGTATGGAACGCAGCCTTTTGGCCATGTTGAGCGTTGTCGGGAGCAAGTGTGAGCAGCAAAGTAGAGCAACTGCGTGCGCAGTTAAATGAACGAATTCTGGTGCTGGACGGCGGCATGGGCACCATGATCCAGGGCTATCGTCTGAGTGAAGACGATTTCCGCGGCGAGCGCTTTGCCGACTGGCCTTGTGACCTGAAAGGGAACAATGACCTGCTGGTGTTAAGCAAACCGTCTGTCATCAGGGATATCCACAACGCTTACTTCGAAGCGGGTGCGGATATTGTTGAAACCAACACCTTCAACTCGACAACCATCGCCATGGCGGATTACCAGATGGAATCCCTGTCGGCGGAGATCAACTTTGAAGCGGCGAAGCTGGCGCGCGCCTGCGCCGACGAATGGACGGCCCGTACGCCGGACAAGCCGCGCTACGTAGCCGGGGTGCTGGGCCCAACCAACCGCACCGCGTCGATTTCTCCGGACGTCAACGACCCGGCGTTTCGGAACATCACCTTTGACCAGCTGGTGGCCGCGTATCGTGAGTCCACTAAAGCGCTGGTGGAAGGCGGTTCCGATCTGATCCTGATTGAAACCGTATTCGACACCCTCAACGCCAAAGCGGCAATTTACGCGGTGAAAGAGGAGTTCGAGGCGCTGGGCGTCGACCTGCCGATCATGATTTCCGGCACCATCACCGACGCCTCGGGGCGCACACTTTCCGGCCAGACAACCGAAGCGTTTTATAACTCCCTGCGCCACGCCGAAGCGCTCTCCTTCGGCCTGAACTGCGCGCTGGGGCCGGACGAACTGCGCCAGTACGTGCAGGAGCTTTCGCGCATCGCAGAGTGCTACGTCACCGCCCACCCGAACGCCGGTCTGCCGAACGCGTTTGGTGAATACGATCTCGATGCCGACACCATGGCGGCGCAAATCCGCGAATGGGCCGAATCTGGTTTCCTCAACATCGTCGGCGGCTGCTGCGGCACCACGCCTGAGCATATCGCCGCCATGAGCCGCGCCGTCGCCGGGCTTCCACCGCGCAAGCTACCCGAGCTTCCGGTAGCCTGTCGTCTGTCCGGCCTGGAGCCGTTGACCATCGGCGACGACAGCCTGTTTGTGAACGTGGGTGAACGTACTAACGTTACCGGTTCTGCGAAGTTCAAGCGTCTGATCAAAGAAGAGAAGTACAGCGAAGCGCTGGACGTTGCCCGCCAGCAGGTAGAAAGCGGCGCGCAGATCATCGATATCAACATGGACGAGGGGATGCTTGATGCCGAAGCGGCAATGGTGCGTTTCCTCAACCTGATTGCCGGTGAGCCGGATATCGCCCGCGTGCCGATCATGATTGACTCTTCCAAATGGGAAGTCATCGAAAAAGGGCTGAAGTGCATTCAGGGCAAAGGTATCGTTAACTCCATCTCGATGAAAGAGGGCGTCGATACCTTTATCCACCACGCGAAGCTGGTCCGTCGCTACGGAGCCGCCGTGGTGGTGATGGCCTTCGATGAAGTGGGCCAGGCCGATACCCGCGAGCGCAAGATTGAGATTTGCCGCCGCGCGTACAAAATTTTGACCGAAGAGGTGGGCTTCCCGCCGGAAGACATCATCTTCGACCCGAACATCTTCGCTGTCGCGACCGGCATCGAAGAGCACAACAACTACGCCCAAGACTTTATCGGCGCGTGTGAAGACATTAAACGCGAGCTACCGCATGCGCTGATCTCCGGCGGCGTGTCAAACGTGTCGTTCTCGTTCCGCGGCAACGACCCGGTGCGTGAGGCGATCCACGCCGTATTCCTCTACTACGCCATCCGCAACGGGATGGACATGGGGATCGTCAACGCCGGCCAGCTGGCAATTTACGACGATCTGCCAGCCGAGCTGCGCGACGCCGTAGAAGACGTGATCCTCAATCGTCGTGACGACGCCACCGAACGCATGCTGGATCTGGCGGAAAAATACCGCGGCAGTAAATCTGACGAATCAGCCAACGTTCAACAGGCCGAATGGCGCTCCTGGGATGTGAATAAGCGTCTGGAATACTCGCTGGTAAAAGGCATTACCGAGTTTATCGAGCAGGATACCGAGGAAGCGCGTCAGCAGGCCGCCCGTCCGATTGAAGTGATCGAAGGGCCGCTGATGGACGGTATGAACGTGGTCGGCGATCTGTTCGGCGAGGGCAAAATGTTCCTGCCGCAGGTGGTGAAATCCGCCCGCGTCATGAAGCAGGCGGTGGCGTATCTGGAACCCTTTATCGAAGCCAGCAAAGAGAAGGGCTCCAGTAACGGTAAAATGGTCATCGCCACCGTGAAGGGCGACGTACACGACATCGGCAAAAACATCGTTGGCGTGGTGTTGCAGTGTAATAACTACGAAATTATCGATCTTGGCGTGATGGTCCCGGCGGATAAAATCCTCAGGACCGCGCGCGAAGTGAATGCGGATCTGATTGGTCTTTCCGGGCTGATTACGCCTTCGCTTGACGAAATGGTCAACGTGGCAAAAGAGATGGAGCGCCAGGGCTTTACCATTCCACTGCTGATTGGCGGGGCAACCACCTCGAAAGCCCACACGGCGGTGAAAATCGAGCAGAACTACAGTGGGCCGACGGTGTATGTTCAAAACGCCTCGCGCACTGTGGGCGTGGTCTCCGCGCTGCTGTCCGACACCCAGCGCGATGACTTTGTCGCCCGCACCCGCAAAGAGTATGAAACCGTCCGCATTCAGCATGGACGTAAGAAACCGCGCACGCCGCCGGTTTCGCTTCAGGCGGCGCGCGATAACGATCTGGCGTTCGACTGGTCCAGCTATACGCCGCCGGTCGCACACCGTCTGGGCGTGCAGGACGTGACGGCCAGCATCGAAACGCTGCGTAACTACATCGACTGGACGCCGTTCTTCATGACCTGGTCGCTGGCGGGCAAATATCCGCGCATTCTTGAAGATGAGGTGGTGGGCGAAGAGGCGAAGCGCCTGTTTAAAGATGCTAACGACATGCTCGACAGGCTGAGCGCAGAGAAAGCCCTCAACCCGCGCGGCGTGGTGGGGCTGTTCCCGGCGAACCGCGTGGGCGACGACGTGGAAATCTACCGCGATGAAACCCGCACCCACGTGCTGGCCGTGAGCCACCACCTGCGCCAGCAAACCGAGAAAGTGGGCTTTGCCAACTACTGCCTGGCGGATTTCGTCGCACCGAAACTCTCCGGTAAAGCCGACTATATCGGCGCCTTTGCCGTAACCGGTGGTCTGGAAGAAGACGCGCTGGCGGATGCGTACGACGCGCAGCACGATGATTACAACAAAATCATGGTGAAAGCGATCGCCGACCGTCTGGCGGAAGCCTTCGCTGAATATCTGCATGAACGCGTACGTAAGGTGCACTGGGGCTACGCGGCGAATGAGAATCTCAGCAACGAGGAGCTGATCCGCGAAAACTACCAGGGCATTCGTCCGGCGCCGGGGTATCCGGCCTGCCCGGAACACACCGAGAAGGGCACTATCTGGAAGTTGCTGGACGTCGAAGCGCATACCGGCATGAAGCTCACCGAGTCGTTCGCCATGTGGCCGGGCGCGTCCGTTTCCGGCTGGTACTTCAGCCATCCGGACAGCAAGTACTTCGCCGTGGCACAGCTTCAGCGCGATCAGATTGAGGATTACGCCCTGCGTAAAGGCATGAGCGTGTCAGAGGTGGAACGCTGGCTGGCGCCGAATTTGGGCTACGACGCAGACTAACGTCACTTTTCCTTACAACAAACAGGGCACCGCTATGGTGCCCTGTCTCTTTCTTACGTTTAAACCCTTATACTGAACCTCAGGAAAACGAATAACGATAAGGAGGAATACCTACCGTGTTGACGTTGTTACACCTGCTCTCCGCAGTCGCACTGCTGGTATGGGGCACCCATATCGTTCGTACCGGTGTGATGCGCGTGTTTGGCGCACGTTTACGTACCGTTCTCAGCGGCAGCGTTGAGAAGAAGCCGCTCGCCTTCTGCGCGGGTATTGGCGTCACGGCGCTGGTGCAAAGCAGCAACGCCACCACCATGCTCGTCACCTCGTTCGTGGCGCAGGATCTGGTGGCGCTCGCCCCGGCGCTGGTGATTGTCCTTGGCGCCGACGTCGGTACCGCGCTGATGGCGCGTATCCTGACGTTCGATCTCTCCTGGCTGTCGCCACTGCTGATTTTTATCGGCGTCATTTTTTTCCTCGGCCGTAAGCAAAGCCGTGCCGGGCAGCTTGGCCGCGTCGGTATTGGCCTCGGGCTGATCCTGCTGGCACTGGAGCTGATTGTGCAGGCTGTCACGCCGATCACCCAGGCCAACGGTGTGCAGGTCATCTTCGCCTCGTTAACCGGCGATATTATGCTGGATGCGCTGATCGGCGCGGTATTCGCCATCGTCAGCTACTCCAGCCTGGCAGCGGTCCTGCTGACGGCGACCTTAACCGCCGCAGGGGTAATTTCCTTCCCGGTGGCGCTGTGCCTGGTGATCGGTGCCAACCTCGGCTCTGGCCTGCTGGCGATGCTCAACAACAGCGCCGCCAACGCTGCCGCCCGCCGGGTGGCGCTGGGGAGTTTACTGTTTAAGCTGGTGGGTAGCCTGATCATTCTGCCGTTTGTGCACCCGCTGGCGAACCTGATGGATAATCTCTCTCTGCCGAAAGCGGAGCTGGTGATCTACTTCCACGTCTTCTACAACCTGGTGCGCTGTCTGGCGATGGTGCCGTTTGCCGCGCCGATGGCCCGCTTCTGCGAGCGGCTTATTCGTGATGAACCGGAGCTGGACGCGCGCCTTAAACCGAAGCATCTGGACACCTCGGTGCTGGATACTCCTGCGCTGGCAATCGCCAATGCCGCCCGCGAAACGCTGCGCATGGGCGACGCGATGGAAACCATGCTGGAAGGGCTGCAAAAGGTGATGCACGGCGAGCCGCGCGAAGAAAAAGAGCTGCGCAGGCTGGCGGACGATATCAACGTGCTGTATACCGCCATCAAGCTCTATCTGGCGCGGATCCCCCAGGACGAGCTGGCGGAAGAGGAGTCGCGCCGCTGGGCGGAAATCATCGAGATGTCGCTTAACCTGGAGCAGGCTTCGGATATTGTCGAGCGTATGGGCAGTGAAATCGCAGACAAATCCCTGGCCGCACGCCGGGCGTTTTCTGTTGAAGGGCTGAAAGAGCTGGAAGCGCTGCACGAACAGCTGGTCAGCAACCTGAAGCTGGCGATGTCGGTCTTCTTCTCCAGCGACGTGCCGAGCGCGCGCCGCCTGCGCCGCAATAAGCATCGTTTCCGCATCCTTAATCGCCGCTACTCACACGCCCACGTTGAGCGTCTGCACCAGCAGAACGTGCAGAGTATCGAGACCAGCTCACTCCACCTGGGACTGCTGGGCGATATGAAGCGCCTGAACTCGTTGTTCTGTGCGGTGGCGTACAGCGTGATGGAGCAGCCGGATGAAGACGATGAGCGGGATGAGTATTAATCTCTGAAAGCGCCTCGCAAAACCCTTTTGTGAGGCGTGACACCTTCTAAAGAGCAATTCATTCTTAAGGCCTTACATTTTTAAGGGAATAGAAAATGCTCGTTTATTACGCTACACTTCGCTAATTCATGCGCATTCCAATGGGGGTTATCATGCGCACTACTAATGGCATTAAAAAATCAGTCAATGTTTCGTTAGCACCAGAAATTCTTGAAGAAGCGCGACGTCTTAAGCTCAATCTCTCTGCTGTACTCACGGCCGCTCTACAGGAGCAGTTTCGTGCGCATCAGCGCGCAGAGTGGTTAGCAGAAAATAAAGCGTCTATAGAGGCCATTAACCAGTGGGTTGATGAAAACGGCTCCTTTAGTGACTTTCAGAGGTCATTCTGATGGAGCAATATTTTGCTTATGCGAATGAAGGTAATGGGAAAAAAGCATATCCATGGCTTATTAATATGCAGCATCCTGTTGCTAATGTGATGAAACATGTACTGGTTGCTCCCGCCGTTGAATTAAGCCAGTTGGGCGGCATTCGTCCGCCTGCGAAAGTGTGCCCTGTCGTTGAAATCGCGGGTAAGTCCTGCGTTGTCATGATGCATATGCTGTCAGGCATCTCTTCAAAAGAGTTAGGTGAACGCGTTGCCGATCTTACTAACAGCAGTGCTTCATTGCGGGATGCACTCGATTTTCTGATCAGCGGTTACTAGGACTTTTTTGTCAGGCGCAAGGTAAGGTATATTTCGCCCTTCACAGGAGAAACTATGCTGCCAACTCAATCAACCCGATTAAACAAATACATTAGCGAGAGCGGGATCTGCTCACGTCGCGAGGCTGACCGTTACATTGAACAGGGTAACGTGTTTCTTAACGGCAAACGCGCCACCATTGGCGATCAGGTAGTGCCTGGCGATGTGGTGAAAGTGAATGGTCAGGTCATCGAACCGCGTGATGCCGAAGACCTGGTGTTTATCGCGTTGAACAAGCCGGTTGGGATTGTCAGTACCACGGAAGATGGCGAGCGGGACAACATTGTTGATTTCGTGAATCACAGCAGCCGTATCTTCCCGATTGGCCGTCTGGATAAGGACTCTCAGGGGTTAATTTTCCTGACTAACCACGGCGATCTGGTGAACAAAATTCTGCGTGCCGGTAACGACCACGAGAAAGAGTATATCGTTACGGTGAACAAGCCGGTCACGGACGAGTTCATCCGCGGGATGGGCGCAGGCGTGCCGATCCTCGGTACCGTGACGAAGAAGTGTAAAGTCAGAAAAGAGGCGCCGTTCGCGTTTCGTATCACGCTGGTGCAGGGCCTGAACCGCCAGATCCGCCGTATGTGCGAGTACTTCGGTTATGAAGTGACGAAGCTGGAACGCACGCGCATCATGAACGTCAGCCTGTCCGGGATCCCGCTGGGCGAGTGGCGTGACTTAACGGATGACGAGCTGATCGAGCTGTTCAAACTGATCGAAAACTCCTCGTCCGAAGCGAAGCCGAAAGCTAAAGCCAAACCGAAAACGCAGGCGATTAAGCGTCCGGTGGTGAAGGCGCCGCAGGCGGAAGAGAAAGGGCGGGGCAAGCCGGGCAACGGAAAACGCTTTACCCAGCCGGGGCGCAAAAAGAAAGGGCGCTGATTAGCGCCTTCCACGGGTTGATGTGCTGGCGGACCAGGAAAAAGTCGCCTCTGCATCGGGTTTATACGCCTGCTCTTTTTTCAGCTTGCGGGCTTTTTTCGCCGCAGCATCACGTTGCGCCATCAGTTTATCGATGTACTCTTTTTTAACCTGATTGGTTTCGGCGTTCGTCAGCGTGCGGCCATGCGCGATACGGGCGCGGTCGAGTAGCGTTTTCAGTTCGCGCTGCTCGGCTTCGGTCATGTCTTTCTGGGTCAAACGTGGTGTAGCCATTGCTGAAGCCTCCTGATGGGGAGGCTTCAGTGTAAAGCAAGCCGGGTCAATTAACCCTGTTTCACCGCATCTTTTTTCGGTTGGTCATCAATCGGCTTACCGGACCAGTAGCCAGCTAACAGCGAACCGGACAGGTTGTGCCAGACGGAGAACAGCGCCCCCGGCAGCGCTGCCAGCGGTGAGAAGTAAATTTTACCCAGCGCCGCTGCCAGGCCGGAGTTCTGCATCCCCACTTCGATCGCCAGCGTGCGGCAGGTGGATTCGTCAAAGCCAAACAGCTTCCCGCCCCAGTAACCGCCCAGCAGACCAATAGTGTTATGCAGTACAACCGCGACGATCACCACAAAGCCCACCGAAGCAATGTGCGATGCGGAACCGGCTACCACGGCGCTGATAATGGCAAGTATGCAGACCATCGAAAACGCGGGCAGATACGGCTCAACCGCTTTCACCACCCGCGGGAAGAGATGATGGATCACCAGCCCCAGCGCAATCGGGATCACCACGATTTGCAGGATGCTAAGCAGCATGCCCATTACGTCCACCTGGATATGCGCGTCCACGTACAGGCGGGTTAACAGCGGCGTGGCAACCACGCCTACCAGCGTGGAAACGGACGAGATAGTGACGGAAAGCGCCACGTCGCCTTTCGCCAGATAGATCATGACGTTAGATGCCGTACCGCTGGCGACGCTCCCCACCAGCACCATCCCGGCGGAAAGGTCGGGCGGCATCTTAAAGGCCATCGCCAGCAGCCAGGCCGCGAGCGGCATCACCAGGTAGTGCAGGAAAATCCCTGCGGCAACCGGCGCCGGGCGAGACAGCACGCGTTTGAAATCATCAATTTTCAGATGCACGCCCATGCCGAACATAATCAGCATTAGCAGCGTGGTGACCCACGGACCAATGCCCGTGAACGTGGTGGGAGTGTAATACGCGAGTACAGAGAGCAGCAGCGCCCATAACGGGAACAGCCGGGTGATAGCGGAGAGCATAGTGAATTCCTTGCAGTATTGTCGTGTTGTTTTGTTATAAAAAAGCCGGGTCTGTGCCCGGCTTATTGATATTATTTATCGTGCTAACGAATTTTATTCAAACAAATTCTGATGAAGTTTCTGCACGACCTGCTCGGCCTGATCGGCAGGGACCAGGAAGCAGAGGTTGTAGCTGGACGCGCCGTAGCAAATCATGCGGATATTGAACGGGTCGAGCACGCCGAACACCTCTTTGCCCACGCCGCATGCGCGCGACAGCTTATTACCGATGATGGCCACCAGCGCCAGATCTTCTTCCACCTCCACGCGGCACAACTCGGAAAGCTCAATCAGCAGCGACTGCGTCAGCAGGGTGTCGCCGGTAGAGGTGGAGCCGGTGGTGTCGAGCGTCAGCGCGATGCTGACTTCTGACGTGGTGATCAGGTCCACGGAGATATTGTGGCGCGCCAGGATGCCAAACACTTCCGCCAGAAATCCACGGGAGTGCAGCATATTATGGCTGTGCAGGGTAACCAGCGTCTGCTTACGACGCAGGGCCAGCGCGCGGAACAGCGGCGGGTTCTCGGTTTTCTTGCAGACCAGCGTCCCGCCCGCCTTTGGATCTTTACTGGAGCCAACGAAGACCGGAATGTCGCTGCGCACGGCGGGCAGCAGCGTGGCCGGGTGCAGCACTTTCGCGCCGAAAGTCGCCATTTCAGCCGCTTCTTCAAAGGCGATCACGTCAATACGTTTTGCCGCAGAGACCACGCGCGGGTCGGTAGTGTAGATACCCGGCACGTCCGTCCAGATATCCACGCGGGTGGCGTGCAGGGCTTCACCCAGCAGGGCGGCGGTGTAGTCGCTACCGCCACGGCCCAGCGTGGTTGTGCGCCCTTTGGCTTCGCTGCCGATAAAGCCCTGGGTGATCACTATGCCTTCATCCAGGCGCGGGGCAAGCTGCTGGTTAGTCAGCTCAGCCAGGGCTTCCACGTCCGGCTCGGCGCGGCCAAAGCGGTCGCTGGTGCGCATCACTTTACGCACGTCGAACCACTGCGCCTGAATATTGCGCTCGCGCATGATCTCAACGAACAGCAGGGTGGACATCAGTTCGCCGTGGCTGACCAGTTCATCGGTCAGTGCGCTGGAGGTGGCCAGCGACGCGGCTTCTGCCAGGGTGGTGATATTTTCCAGCAGGCGTTCCACTTCCTCACGAATGACGTTCGGGTTTTGCAGACGCTCGAGAATGTCGAACTGAATTTTGCGCAGTGCATCCAGCTTCACGAAACGCTCGGTCGCTTCCAGTCCTTCAGACAGGGAAACCAGCAGGTTCGTCACGCCGGCTGAGGCGGAAAGCACCACCAGGCGGGTATTCGGATCGGCCAGCACCACATCGGCGCTGCGGTTCATGGCATCGTAGTCTGCCACACTGGTGCCGCCAAACTTGGCGACCACAAAACTCGTCATAACAACCTCGTGTCAGGGAATGAATAGAGCGACCTTGGCACAAGAATGAAGCGAGAACAGGTGCAGGCGCAAAATACGGCCCTATAAATAAAATGCGGGGGAGGTCCTGTCAATGCTGGGATTATGCGGATTTTTCATGGGGGGGTACCCCTCAGAAACAGGACTTATAACAGGCCCATATTTTATGCTCCTTTTTCCCCTTTTTGACCAACATTTCGCCACGCCGGAAGGGCGCGACAGCAGCTATACTTTTCGGGTCTTTTCACCTGCGTTTGATGCAGACCAGGGCAATGGCATAAAAACCATCACAATTTTTATTTGCAGGCGCTACAATCGACCGCAGTCACAATTCTCAAATCAGAAGAGTATTGCTATGAAAAACATCAACCCAACGCAGACCGCTGCATGGCAGGCACTACAGAAACATTTTGATGAAATGAAAGACGTCACTATCGCGGATCTGTTCGCGAAAGATGCCGATCGTTTCAGCAAGTTTTCCGCCACCTTCGATGACCTGATGCTGGTGGATTTCTCCAAGAACCGTATCACCGAAGAGACGCTGGCGAAGCTGCAAGATCTGGCGAAAGAGACTGAGCTGGCAGATGCCATCAAATCCATGTTCTCCGGTGAGAAAATCAACCGCACCGAAGACCGTGCCGTCCTGCACGTGGCCCTGCGTAACCGTAGCAATACGCCAATTATCGTAGACGGCAAAGATGTGATGCCGGAAGTGAACGCGGTGCTGGAAAAGATGAAAACCTTCTCTGAAGCGATCATCTCAGGTAGCTGGAAAGGCTACACCGACAAAGCGATCACCGACGTCGTAAACATCGGTATCGGCGGCTCTGACCTCGGCCCGTTCATGGTGACCGAGGCGCTGCGCCCGTACAAAAACCACCTCAACATGCACTTCGTGTCCAACGTCGATGGGACTCACATCGCTGAAGTGCTGAAAAAGGTGAACCCGGAAACCACGCTGTTCCTGGTGGCGTCTAAAACCTTCACCACTCAGGAAACCATGACCAACGCCCACAGCGCGCGCGACTGGTTCCTGAAAACCGCGGGCGACGAAAAGCACGTGGCGAAACACTTTGCGGCGCTGTCCACCAACGGTAAAGCGGTGGGTGAGTTCGGTATTGATACCGCGAACATGTTTGAGTTCTGGGACTGGGTGGGCGGCCGCTACTCACTGTGGTCTGCGATCGGTCTGTCCATCATCCTGTCCGTGGGCTTCGACAACTTCGTTGAACTGCTCTCCGGCGCGCACGCGATGGACAAACACTTCTCCACCACCGCGCCTGAGAAAAACCTGCCGGTACTGCTGGCGCTGATCGGGATCTGGTACAACAACTTCTTCGGCGCTGAAACCGAAGCGATTCTGCCGTACGACCAGTACATGCACCGCTTTGCGGCCTACTTCCAGCAGGGCAACATGGAATCCAACGGCAAGTACGTTGACCGTAACGGCAACGCGGTGGATTACCAGACTGGCCCAATCATCTGGGGCGAGCCGGGCACCAACGGTCAGCACGCGTTCTACCAGCTGATCCACCAGGGCACCAAAATGGTACCGTGCGATTTCATCGCCCCGGCGATCACGCACAACCCGCTGTCCGACCACCATCCGAAGCTGTTGTCTAACTTCTTCGCCCAGACCGAAGCGCTGGCGTTCGGTAAATCCCGCGAGGTGGTTGAGCAGGAATACCGTGACCAGGGTAAAGATCCGGCTACGCTGGAGCACGTTGTGCCGTTTAAAGTGTTCGAAGGCAACCGTCCAACTAACTCCATTCTGCTGCGCGAAATCACGCCGTTCAGCCTGGGTGCGCTGATTGCCCTCTACGAGCACAAAATCTTCACTCAGGGCGCTATTCTGAACATCTTCACCTTTGACCAGTGGGGCGTTGAGCTGGGCAAACAGCTGGCAAACCGCATTCTGCCAGAGCTGGGTGACGATAAAGCGATCGACAGCCACGACAGCTCCACCAATGGTCTGATTAACCGTTATAAAGCCTGGCGTGCGTAATAAATATGTCATGAACAATGCCGGCGATATGCCGGCATTTTTTTATCGGATAATTCCTGATGTCTGTTAGTTATCTCAAATTCTGAAGCTGAGTTTAATCCGAAAAAGACGGTAACCCCGTTAATTGCTGAGGTTTATTTTAAGAAAATACGGAGTGATGCTTTAATGTTCTTATATTATAAATGGTTGATTTATAGTGATTATATATTTCCTTGATTCTCTTTTCCTTCCATTTTTAACCATTAGTCTGAAAACCTCATCCCTATTTACCCCCACGGTAAACCCACTGCTTTAGTTGTGTATACTCGAATCCGCCTGAATTTCTTTTCGGGCAAATCTCCATTCATTCATTGAAGGGAAATTGTTATGAAGAAAGTACTGTATGGCATTTTTGCCATATCTGCGCTTGCGGCGACGTCTGTCTATGCAGCTCCGGTCCAGGTCGGGGAAGCAGCAGGGTCGGCAGCGACGTCTGCGTCTGCGGGGAGTTCTACCGCAGCCAGCACCAGCGCCGTAAGTTCAGCCGTGGGTGTCGCGCTGGCGGCAACCGGTGGCGGTGATGGCTCCAATACCGGAACCACGACCACTACGACGACCAGCACCCAGTAATAACGGGTGTTTTAATCATAACCACACTTCGGTGTGGTTATTTCGCCCCTTCGGAGAAGAGTCGTGAAGCGACCTGCAATCATCCTGATTTGCCTGCTGTTGCAGGCGTGCTCAGCTACCACCAAAGGGCTGGGCCACTCACTGTGGGACAGCATGTTCGGCACGCCGGGCGTGCATCTGACCGATGACGAACTTCAGAACATGCCGTATGCCAGCCAGTACATGCAGCTAAACGATGGTCCGCAACTGTTTGTGGTGCTCGCTTTCGATGAAAACGGGCAGCAGAAATGGGTGACGCAGGATCAGGCCACCATCGTGACGCAGCATTCCCGCATCGTGAAAACGTTGCTCGGCGGCGACAACCTGCTTGAGGTGAACAACCTGGCTGAAGATCCGCTCATCAAGCCGAATCAGATCGTCGATGGCGCAAGCTGGACGCGCACGATGGGCTGGACCGAGCATAAACAGGTGCGCTACGCCACGGCCCGCTCCACCTTCCGCTGGGACGGTACGGACAGTGTCAAAGTGGGCAGCGACGAAACGCAGGTGCGCGTGCTGGATGAAGAAGTGACAACCGATCAGGCCACCTGGCATAACCGCTTCTGGGTGGACGAAGAGGGGCAAATCCGCCAGTCCTTACAGTATCTCGGTGCCGGTTTCTTCCCGGTGAAGGCCACCCTGATCAAGGCGGCGAAATCATGAAAATGTTCATCCACATTGCGCTTCTCGCCAGCCTGACCTCGCCGCTGGCGTGGTCTGCGGGAACGGTACAGGTCTACACCCCGGACAGCGAAAAACCTAAAACCTTAACCAATGCCGGGCATCTGCTCGATCTGGTGGGGCAGCCGAGGCTGGCGAGAAGCTGGTGGACCGGGGCGGTGATCAGCGAGCGTCAGGCGACGATCGTAGCGGAACAAAAACATCAGGCGCTGCTCGCCCGACTGAGCGGGCTGGCACAACAGGAAGATACCGACGATGCCGCGGCCATTACTAGCCTGCGTCAACAGCTTCAGGCGGTTAAGGTGACGGGGCGCCAGAAGGTGAATCTGGATCCGGATGAGGTGCGCGTTGCGGAAAACGGCAATCCGTCGCTGGAAGGGGACTATACCCTGTGGCTTCCGGCTCAACCTTCCACCGTCACCGTGATGGGGCTTCTCAGCAGCCCTGGCAAAAAGCCGTTTACGCCGGGCCGGGACGTGGCGAGCTATCTCGACGAGCAAAGTCTGCTCAGCGGAGCGGATAACAGCTATGCCTGGGTGGTCTATCCGGACGGGCATACGCAGAAAGCGCCGGTGGCTTACTGGAATAAACGCCATATCGAACCTATGCCAGGCAGCATCATTTTTGTCGGTTTTGCCGACCATTTCTGGACGAAAGCGTATGATGGGCTTAATGCCGATATCCTTCGCTCCCTGATACAGCGGATACCGGAATAATGAAAAAAACCTATCTCTACAGCATGCTTGCACTGTGCGTGAGTGCCGCCTGTCATGCAGAAACGTATCCGGCACCCATCGGCCCGTCGCAGTCCGATTTTGGCGGCGTGGGCTTACTGCAAACCCCAACCGCGCGTATGGCCCGCGAGGGGGAAATCAGCCTTAACTATCGCGATAACGATCAGTACCGTTACTACTCTGCGTCCGTGCAGCTGTTCCCCTGGCTGGAGACCACGCTGCGCTACACCGACGTGCGTACAAAACAGTACAGCAGCGTGGATGCCTTCTCCGGCGACCAGACTTATAAAGACAAAGCTTTCGACGTGAAGCTGCGCCTGTGGGAAGAGAGCTACTGGATGCCGCAGGTCTCCGTTGGTGCGAAGGATATCGGCGGGACCGGCCTGTTTGACGCGGAATACATCGTGGCCAGCAAAGCCTGGGGACCGTTTGATTTCTCACTCGGTCTGGGATGGGGCTATCTCGGCACCAGCGGCAACGTCAAAAATCCGTTCTGTACCTACAGCGATAAATACTGCTACCGCGATAACAGCTACCAGAAAGCAGGCTCCATCAACGGGGACCAGATGTTCCACGGCCCGGCCTCGCTGTTTGGCGGCGTGGAGTATCAAACACCGTGGCAGCCGTTACGTCTGAAGCTGGAGTACGAAGGAAACGACTACTCGCAGGACTTCGCCGGGAAAATTGAGCAAAAGAGCAAGTTTAACGTCGGCGCCATTTACCGCGTCACCGACTGGGCCGACGTTAACCTCAGCTATGAGCGCGGTAATACCCTAATGTTTGGCTTTACCCTGCGCACTAACTTTAACGACATGCGGCCGCACTACAATGACAACCCGCGGCCAAAATATCAGCCGGAGCCGCAGGATGCGATCATTCAGCACTCCGTGGTAGCGAATCAGCTGACGCTGCTGAAATATAACGCGGGCCTGGCGGATCCAAAGATCCAGACCAAAGGCGATACGCTGTACGTCACCGGCGAGCAGGTAAAATACCGCGACTCCCGCGAAGGGATCGAGCGCGCCAACCGGATCGTCATGAACGATCTGCCGGAGGGGATCCGCACGATCCGCGTGACGGAGAACCGCCTCAACCTGCCGCAGGTCACAACCGAAACCGATGTTGCCAGCCTTAAGCGTCATCTTGAAGGCGAACCGCTGGGACATGAAACCGAGCTGGTACAAAAACGCGTTGAGCCGGTGGTGCCAGAGAGCACCGAGCAGGGCTGGTATATCGATAAATCCCGCTTCGATTTCCATATCGATCCGGTGCTGAACCAGTCCGTGGGTGGGCCGGAAAACTTCTACATGTATCAGCTGGGGGCGATGGCGACGGCGGATCTGTGGGTGACCGACCACCTGTTGACCACCGGTAGTCTGTTCGGCAACATTGCTAACAACTACGACAAATTTAACTACACCAACCCGCCGAACGATTCAAAACTGCCGCGCGTGCGTACCCGCGTTCGCGAATATGTGCAGAACGATATCTACGTGAATAACCTCCAGGCCAACTACTTCCAGTACTTCGGCAACGGCTTCTACGGCCAGGTTTACGGTGGCTATCTGGAAACCATGTTCGGCGGCGCCGGGGCAGAAGTGCTTTATCGTCCTGTCGACAGCAACTGGGCGTTTGGGGTTGATGCCAACTACGTGAAACAGCGTGACTGGCGCAGCGCGCAGGACATGATGAAGTTCACCGACTACAGCGTCAAAACCGGCCACCTGACCGCCTACTGGACGCCGTCGTTCGCGCAGGACGTGCTGGTGAAAGCCAGCGTCGGCCAGTATCTGGCGGGTGATAAGGGCGGCACGCTGGATATCTCCAAACACTTCGACAGCGGCGTCGTGGTGGGCGGCTATGCCACCATCACCAACGTTTCGCCAGACGAGTACGGGGAAGGGGACTTCACCAAAGGGGTGTACGTGTCGATTCCGCTGGATCTGTTCTCATCAGGCCCAACCCGCAGCCGTGCGGCAGTGGGCTGGACGCCGCTGACGCGCGACGGCGGTCAGCAGCTTGGACGTAAATTCCAGCTGTATGATATGACCAGCGATAAGAACATTAACTTCCGCTGATGCTTATTTGCCCGGTGGCGCTGCGCTTACCGGGTCTACGAGAGTGTTTTTGTAGGCCGGGCAAACGCAGTGCCGCCCGGCAAGAATGTTCATCTGGACAAAACATAAACAAAAAATATAGATCCCCGTCACATTTTTGCGTTATACAGGAACCTCGCCCTGGAGAATGAGGTGCTGTATGACATCCCTGACTCGTCCGCGCGTTGAGTTTATCTCAACGATACTCCAGACCGTGCTGAACCTCGGTCTGCTGAGCCTTGGCCTGATCCTGGTCGTTTTTCTGGGTAAAGAGACGGTGCATCTGGCGGATGTGCTGTTCGCCCCTGAGCAAACCAGCAAATACGCGCTGGTGGAAGGCCTGGTGGTCTACTTTCTCTACTTTGAATTTATCGCCCTGATTGTGAAGTACTTTCAGTCCGGCTTTCACTTCCCGCTGCGCTATTTTGTCTACATTGGCATCACCGCCATTGTGCGGCTGATCATCGTCGATCATAAATCCCCGCTCGACGTGCTGATCTACTCGGCGGCGATCCTGCTGCTGGTGATCACCCTCTGGCTGTGCAACTCGAAGCGGCTGAAACGCGAATAAAAAAAAATGGCGGCCCGGAGGCCGCCGAATAACAGTCACAAGTTGGTTCAATACAATACGTCTAAAGTTGAGGGTTGCAGTGGCATAACAAATGAAACTTAACCTTTCACACCGCCCGCCGTCAGGCCGTTGACCAGCCAGCGCTGGGCCAGCAGGAACACCACGGTAATCGGGATGGCAGAGAGGACGGCCGCCGCGGCAAAGTCGCCCCACAGGTAGTTTTGCGGGTTGAGGTACTGCTGCATACCGACGGCAAGGGTGTAGCTGTTCACATCGCGCAGTAGCAGTGAGGCGACCGGGACTTCGGTGATGGCGGCGATAAACGACAGGATAAACACCACCGCCAGAATCGGCACCGACAGCGGCAGCAGCACCAGACGGAACGCCTGCCACGGTGTCGCCCCATCCAGCGCCGCCGCTTCTTCCAGCGAGCCGTCGATGGTTTCGAAATAGCCTTTGATGGTCCACACATGAAGGGCGATGCCGCCAAGATAGGCGAAGATCACGCCGCCGTGAGTGTTCAGGCCGATGAACGGCACATACTGCCCAAGACGGTCAAACAGGGCATACAACGCCACCAGCGACAGCACGGCCGGGAACATCTGGAAAATCAGCATCCCTTTCAGCAGCGTCGCTTTGCCCGGGAAACGCATACGGGCGAAGGCGTAAGCGCAGGTGGTGGAGAGCGTCACGATGCCGATCGCAGTGATGGTCGCCACCTTCACCGAGTTCCATAGCCACAGCAGCACCGGGAACGGCGGCGGCGTGACGCGGCCATCCGCATGTTCCACGCTGAAGCCCAGCGCGAGCTTCCAGTGCTCCCAGGAGATTTCGTCCGGGATCAGGCTCCCGGTGGCGAAGTTACCCGAACGCAGGGAGATGGCGATAACCATCAGCAGCGGGAACATGATCGCCGCGATGAAAATCAGCAGGCCTAAGTGCGTCGCGAGGAGGCGCAGTTTCTGAGATTTGGGTTGTACCATTGCCATGTTCAGTGCCCTCCTTAGTCAAATTTCATACGTGTGGCTTTCAGGTTCACAATCGCCAGGGCGCCCACCAGCAGGAAGATCAGGGTGGCAATCGCCGCCGCCAGGCCGAAGTCCTGACCGCCGCCGCCCTCGAAGGCGATGCGGTAGGTGTAGCTCACGAGCAGGTCGGTATAGCCTGCCGGCGTGGTGGTGCCGAGACGGTCCGGGCCACCGTTGGTCAACAGCTGAATCAGCACAAAGTTGTTAAAGTTAAAGGCGAAGCTGGCGATCATCAGCGGCGTCAGCGGCTTAATGAGCAGCGGCAGGGTAATTTTGAAGAAGTTCTGGAACGGACCCGCGCCGTCCATCGCCGAGGCTTCGTACAGGTCGTCCGGGATAGCCTTCAGCAGCCCCATGCACAGGATCATCATGTACGGATAACCGAGCCAGGTGTTCACGATGATAATCATCGAGCGAGCGGTGGTCGGGTCGCTGAACCAGGCCGGTTTGATGCCGAACAGCGCGCTCAGCATCATGTTGATTTCACCGAAGCTCTGGTTAAACAGCCCTTTGAAAATCAGAATCGAGATAAACGACGGCACGGCGTAGGGCAGAATCAGCAGCACGCGGTAAATCGCTTTGCCTTTCAGGGACTCCCACTGCACGAGGCAGGCCAGCACCATGCCTACGGCCACGGTCAGGATCACGGTCAGCACCGAGAAGACCACCGTCCAGACGAAGATGGCGAAGAACGGTTTCTGGATGCCTTCGTCGGTAAATACGCGGGTGAAGTTGTCCCAGCCGATGGTGACGGTATAGCCCGGGCTGAGTTTGTCGTCGCCCCAGCTGCCGTCGGCATTCACCGACTGATAGAAACCGATATCGTTGTTCGGACGGTATTTCACGCCGCTCTGGTTATTGGTCAGCGTGCCGTCATCCGCCAGAGTATAAAGCGGCTGCGTGCCGGAGAACTGGCGCAGCGAGCTCATGGTCACTTTGCTTTCGTCTGGCAGCACGGCGGTGAGCTGGGTCAGCGCCTGACGATTCTGGGTAATGATACGCAGGTTCGCACGTTCACCTTCCGGCAGGGCCGCAGCCTCTTTTAAGGCCAGCTTCTGCTCGCCGCCAAATTTGAACGCGTCGGAAAGATAGGTTTTGCCGCTCTCACCGTCAGTGAGCGCTAACTTCCACTCGTCACCCGTGGGATACAGGCCGAAGTTAAAGGTTTTACCCGCCTGGTAAGAACGATCCAGAAGCACCTGGGTGGCACGCTCCTGCGCGAGCTGGTTGGTGCTGCTGTAGTTGGTAAAGGCAATCGCGATGGTGCAGATCAGCGGAAAGAGGACAAACAGCCCCATCCCGGCAACGCCCGGGTAGACATAGCGCCAGGCGTACGCTTTACGGTTGGCGAAAATATACAGGCCAACCGAGCTTAAAATCAGCGTCATGATGGCAAACAGGTATTCCCCTTGCACGTACATTAAAACAACAAGGTAACCCACCAGCAGACACAGCAGACCTATCACTGACCACTTCAGTGCGTCGCTTTGCCACCAGTGTTTCTTTTTAATGACATCCATGGGGTTCTTCCTCTACAACGGTGGAAACTTATCGTCAGGTGGCGCTGCGCTTACCTGACCTACGGATCGTGCCGTAGTCGTAGGGCGGGTAAGCGCACGCGCCACCCGCCGTTTTTCAGACTTACTTAGTAATACGGCCCTGAGCATCTTTCAGTGCGGCATCGACACTCTGGCGACCGCTTGCAGCGTTGATGACCGCGGTACGGGTGGCGTACCAGAACGCAGCCATCTGTGGGATGTTCGGCATGATTTCGCCTTTCTGGGCGTTATCCATGGTGGCCGCAATACGCGGATCTTTCGCCAGCTGATCCTGGAAGGATTTCAGCGCAACGGCGCCCAGCGGCTTGTCCTTGTTCACTTCATCCAGACCCTGATCGGTCAGCAGGTAGTTTTCGAGGAACTCTTTCGCCAGCTCTTTGTTCGGGCTGGCGGCGTTGATGCCCGCGCTCAGCACGCCCACGAACGGTTTAGATGGCTTGCCGTTGAAGGTTGGCAGCAGGGTCACGCCGTAGTTGATTTTGCTCTTGTCGATGTTGGTCCAGGCCCACGGACCATTGATGGTCATCGCGGTTTCGCCTTTGTTGAACGCCGCTTCCGCGATGGAGTAGTCGGTATCCGCATTCATGTGTTTGTTCTTGATGAGGTCAACCAGGAAGGTCAGACCCGCTTTCGCACCTGCGTTGTCCACGCCCACGTCTTTCACGTCATATTTGCCGTTTTCAAACTTGAACGCGTAACCGCCGTCGGCAGCAATCAGCGGCCAGGTGAAGTACGGCTCTTGCAGGTTGAACATCAGGGCGGATTTACCTTTCGCCTTCAGCTCTTTATCCAGAGCAGGGATCTCTTCCCAGGTCTTCGGCGGGTTTGGCGCCAGGTCTTTGTTGTAAATCAGAGACAGCGCTTCAACCGCGATTGGGTAAGCGATCAGCTTGCCGTTATAGCGAACGGCGTCCCAGGTGAACGGGAACAGTTTGTCCTGGAAGGCTTTGTCTGGCGTAACTTCTGCCAGCAGGCCAGACTGCGCGTAGCCCCCGAAACGGTCATGCGCCCAGAAGATAATGTCCGGACCATCGCCAGTTGCCGCAACCTGCGGGAACTTCTCTTCCAGTTTGTCCGGGTGTTCTACGGTGACTTTGATACCGGTGTCTTTCTCGAATTTTTTGCCCACTTCGGCCAGACCGTTATAGCCCTTGTCGCCGTTAATCCAGATAACCAGCTTACCTTCTTCAATTTTGGCGAGAGCCGGTGCGGAAATCATCATTGCTGCGAGGGCGGACAATGCGAAAACGCGTGCGCCAGTCTTGATCTTCATATCTGCCATCCTTTATTGGTGATGTGCTCGTGGATACATAAGGTGGTTCAACGTGACTCAGTCTCCTTATTTGACATCCTCTTTCCATCCTCCCAGTCCCTACGCCCCACCCCCTGTTTGTGTGATCCCTGTAACATAAATTTAAGTTATGAGTGCTGGCGCACATAAAAACCCACTGAATTTTGCAGGCCGCTTCACGATTTTCGCCTCAGCCCCTCCGCTGCGGTCGCAGAGCCTGCTCTCTCATCCTCCCGCCTCCTCCCCCATAAAAAAGCCGGGGGGTGGAGGATTCACGAAAGTAATGGAACACGCATAGTGAACTTATCTTGAATGTTTCTGTCGGTGACAGGTTGTAACGAAGGGAGAAGGGCATGGCGAGCGTACAGCTGCGTAATGTAACGAAAGCCTGGGGCGACGTAGTGGTGTCAAAAGACATCAATCTGGACATCCACGAAGGTGAGTTTGTGGTGTTCGTGGGTCCATCAGGCTGTGGTAAATCGACTCTGCTGCGTATGATTGCCGGTCTTGAAACCATCACCAGTGGCGATTTATTTATTGGTGATACCCGAATGAACGACATCCCGCCAGCCGAACGCGGCGTGGGCATGGTGTTCCAGTCTTATGCCCTTTATCCGCATCTTTCCGTTGCCGAGAACATGTCCTTTGGCCTGAAGCTGGCCGGCGCGAAAAAAGAGACCATTAACCAGCGCGTCACCCAGGTGGCGGAAGTGCTCCAGCTGGCACATCTGCTGGAGCGTAAACCGAAGGCGCTCTCCGGTGGTCAGCGTCAGCGTGTGGCCATTGGCCGTACGCTGGTGGCCGAGCCGCGCGTGTTCCTGCTCGATGAACCGCTTTCTAACCTGGATGCCGCCCTGCGCGTCCAGATGCGTATCGAAATCTCCCGTCTGCACAAACGCCTTGGACGCACGATGATTTACGTCACCCACGATCAGGTCGAAGCAATGACGCTGGCCGACAAAATCGTGGTGCTGGACGCCGGTCGCGTGGCGCAGGTGGGCAAACCGCTGGAGCTGTATCACTACCCGGCAGACCGCTTTGTTGCGGGCTTCATTGGCTCGCCAAAGATGAACTTCCTGCCCGTAAAAGTGACCGCGACGGCAATCGAACAGGTACAGGTGGAGCTGCCAAACCGTCAGCAAGTCTGGCTGCCGGTCGACAGCGCCAACGTACAGGTGGGGGCCAATATGTCCCTCGGTATCCGCCCTGAGCATTTACTGCCGAGCCACATCGCTGATGTGACGCTGGAAGGTGAAGTTCAGGTCGTCGAACAGCTTGGTCACGAAACACAGATTCATATCCAGATCCCCGCCATCCGTCAGAACCTGGTCTACCGCCAGAATGACGTGGTGTTGGTAGAAGAGGGTGCCACATTCGCTATCGGTTTGCCGCCAGAGCGCTGCCATCTGTTCCGTGAGGATGGCACTGCATGTCGTCGGTTGCACAAAGAGCCAGGCGTTTAAGCATTCCAATTACAAAGAAAAGCAATGATCTCAGGAGATAGAATAATGATTACTCTGCGCAAAGTCCCTCTGGCTGTCGCCATTGCGGCAGGCATCCTGTCTGCCCAGGCGGGCGCCGTAGACTTTAAAGGTTATGCTCGTTCCGGCATTGGCTGGACCGGAAGTGGCGGTGAACAACAATGTTTCCAGGCAACAGGCGCACAAAGTAAATACCGTCTCGGTAACGAATGTGAAACCTACGCCGAACTGAAACTGGGCCAGGAAGTGTGGAAAGAAGGCGACAAGAGCTTCTATTTCGACACCAACGTAGCGTACTCCGTTTCTCAACAGAATGACTGGGAATCCACCAGCCCGGCCTTCCGTGAAGCTAACGTGCAGGGTAAAAACCTGATTGAATGGCTGCCAGGCTCTACCATCTGGGCCGGTAAACGCTTCTATCAGCGTCATGACGTACACATGATCGACTTCTACTACTGGGATATCTCTGGTCCTGGTGCCGGTATTGAAAACATCGATCTGGGCTTTGGTAAACTCTCTCTTGCAGCGACCCGTTCTTCTGAGTCCGGCGGTTCTGCGACCTTCGCCGATCGTGATGCGAACGGTGACCGTATTTATGACAACGTAGTACCAAACGACGTCTTCGACGTGCGTTTAGCCGGTCTGGAAACCAACCCGGGCGGTACGCTGGAGCTGGGCGTTGACTATGGTCATACCAACATTCCTGACGACTACTATCTGCAACCTGGCGCCTCTAAAGATGGCTGGCTGTTCACCGCTGAACACACCCAGAGCATGATGAAAGGCTTCAACAAGTTCGTGCTGCAATACGGTACGGACTCCATGACCTCTAACGGTAAAGGTATTCCACAGGGCGGCAGCATCGATAACGACGGCTCTATGTGGCGCGTGCTGGATCACGGTGCAATCACCCTGGCAGACCGTTGGGACCTGATGTACGTCGGTATGTACCAGAACATCGATCGTGACAACAACAACGGTACCGAGTGGTGGACCGTGGGTGTTCGTCCAATGTTCAAATGGACGCCGATCATGAGCACCTTGCTGGAAGTGGGCTACGACAACGTCAAATCTCAGAAAACTGACGACAAAAACAGCCAGTACAAAATCACCCTGGCACAGCAATGGCAGGCAGGCGACAGCATCTGGTCCCGTCCGGCTATCCGCGTCTTCGCAACCTACGCGAAGTGGGATGAGAAATGGGGCTATGCAAACAACGACTCAGGTGCAGGTTACACCTCTGGCGTAGCGTATAGCGACACCTCCGCGAAAACCTTCAGCCGTGGCGACAACGATGAGTGGACCTTCGGCGCCCAGATGGAAATCTGGTGGTAATTCGTCAAGCCTGACGTAATGACCTGAAAAGAGGGGCGCAAGCCCCTCTCTCCTTAGGGTGCTGCGCGCTATTGCCTGGCCACCGCAGTGCTCACGCTATCAGAGGTAATAACAATGAAAATGAAGAAAAGTCTCGTCGCGCTGTGCCTCTCTGCGGGGCTGTTGGCCTGTGCGCCTGCGGTCACCTTTGCAGATGTGAATTTTGTTCCTCAAAATACCAGCGCTGCGCCAGCTATTCCGGCTGCGGCACTTCAGCAACTGGTGTGGACGCCAGTTGATCAATCGAAAACACAAACTACCCAGCTTTCAGCGGGGGGCCAGTCACTGAACGTGCCGGGTATCAGCGGTCCGGTTGCGGCTTTCAGCGTGCCGGCGAATATCGGCGAGCTGACCCTGACATTGACCAGTGAAGTCAATAAACAGACCAGCGTCTTCGCGCCTAACGTGCTGATCCTCGATCAGAACATGACGCCATCCGCGTTCTTCCCAAGCGACTATTTCAGCTATCAGGAGCCTGGCGTCATGAGCGCCGATCGGCTGGAAGGCGTTATGCGCCTGACACCAGCCCTGGGTCAGCAGAAGATTTATGTTCTGGTGTTCACGACTGAAAAAGATTTGCAGCAAACCACGAAGCTTGTTGACCCGGCAAAAGCCTATGCGAAAGGCACGGGGAACTCTGTTCCGGATATTCCGGACCCGCTTGCCCGTCATACTACCGATGGTCTGATCAAGCTGAAAGTCTCCACCAACAGCGCCTCCAGCGTACTCGTAGGCCCGCTGTTTGGCTCATCTGGCCCGGGTCCGGTAACGGTGGGTAATACTGCCGCGCCTGTGTACGCCGCGCCAGCCGCAGCACCGGCCGCAGCCCCGGCCCCGGCGAAAAAAGCCGAGCCGGTGCTTAACGATACTGAAACTTACTTTAACAACGCCATCAAGCAGGCGGTTAAAAACGGCGATGTCGATAAAGCGCTGAAACTGCTTGATGAAGCCGAGCGTTTAGGTTCAACCACTGCCCGTTCCACCTTTATCAGCAGTGTAAAAGGCAAGGGGTAACCGTCTCCCCACAGTGCTGATTTTGTTAGTCGTTTAGTGCGCCTGAGTGGGCGCACTTTTTTTGCCACTACTCAGGGGCAATCTGTTCAGAACGCATTATCCCTGACGCGGAAAGAAAGAATGATGCGATCCCAGATTTCCACTAGTTCAGCGTCGCTGTAATCAGGTGGGGATGAGACATCACTTCCTTCAGGTAAGATTTCATTGCTTAATGTCAGATCAAGGCTGGGGTGTGCAAAATCAGCGTTGGTTTCATTGGCTACGGCGGTAAACATTAGTTGTTTTGACGGATTTTCGGATGATTTATCTGGCGGGGCGGTGATTAGCCATTCACTGGCATTAAAACCGGCAATGCGTGCTTCTCCTTTTCGCAGCGTACTTCCGTCTATGCTATTGATATAAGACTGAATTTCCCCGCTGCGCTCCAGCATGGTTGTGCTTTCCTTAAGGGCGTTATTGCTCCAGACTGAAAAAGAAAACACCGAACTATAGGGGTAAACAAAGGTAATATCTTCCTTAGGCTTGCCGTTTCCGTCGCGGATAAACCCTTGCGGAATACAGGTGCCGGGCACGGAAGGAATATCCTCATTATGCCGTCCGCTCAGTCGGGACATGAGGTCCTGTAATTCCGCCAGTTTCTGGGGTTTATCATTCGCCATCCAGTCAGGTCTTCCCGCTTCCTTGCGCAGATAAAACGCTCGCTCTTTAGCGAAGCGCGGATCAGAATAATCGGTAATCCCCTGCATGAGGATAAACGCTACTCCGTCAACGTAGAGATGACCTTCCAGAATGCGCCCAAATCCCGCCACACTCTCATTTTCATTACGGTCAAAAATGACCGCATTATCACTCAGCTTGTATATCTGCTTAAGAAATGGCTGATCAACAGGGTCCACGGTAGCGCTGTTTTTCAGTTTCTGTTCCCGCAACCGGATACGCTGCTCAAATGCCGGGCGGTAGAGTCGCTTGCTGCTGATGCGGATCTCATTAATCTGTGCCCGGTCAGTCAAGGTGTTTTCGAATGAGGCCGGAACCTCAAACACATAGCGCCCCACGCACTGGGATTTGGTGGTGGCAAAAAGAGTATTAACCATACGTTTTTCCTTGTCCGTTAACGCCGGGGGCGCATGCACAAATGTCACATAGTTATGGATGTAATATCCTGCCGCCAGCAGCAGGAGCGTCAGCGTAACAATCAGGGGGGATGTGTCTTTTTTCATGGGGCGGGAACCTGCTGCACAATCTTCACCACCGAGCGAACCGTGAACACCAGTGCGTCGGAGAGATCGCTGTATACCGAGCGGGAGAGATCGACAGGATCGACAGCATAAGCTCCTTCATGATCGACATCTGTCGCCAGGACGCCCTGAATACGTGAAGAGCTGGTGCAGACGGAGGTGATCGGCACGGTCCCATCGCCGGGGCTTGCGGATGAAATTAGTTGATGGGACCTTAACGGGGACAGTTCAAAAGGGTTAGCTGCATTTTCCCTGCTCCTCTGCGCTTCCTTAACGCTCAGGGGGATCCGCTCTTCCCATGTCAGGAATCCATCTGACGGGTTGCTTTTGCTGGCTCCGTAAAATAGCCAGGTCTGGGGGTGGTATTTGCCGTTTAACTTCTCAATAAATTTTTTAACGATATTACTTATTGTTTTCTCATATTTATTCCATTCGACCCTAGTATCATCCAGCAGCAAATCCTGCTCACATAGCCGCCACCACGCTGTTTTGTTGAGATAAATTTCCTCATACGGATCGGCCACCGGGAGGGAAAGTTGAGTCTCTTTACTGTTGATTTTCAGCCATCCCGGACCATAAGCCATACCCGGCAGAAGCTGTAACGGACCGGGAGACTGTGCCAGCACCGGCATCAGCTTTTCAGCACTTTCCCCGATAATCATTCCAGTAATGCCACGCTCACCGATCTTCATGCGGTGATAAGCTGCCGGTGAGCCGAGATCCGGCATGACGCCGTGTACGATACCCAGGATTGAGTCTTGTCCGCCCATATTTTCCGAGTAATGGCGGGCGACCAGTCCGCCCATCGAATGGGTGATCAGGACGACCTTGTTGACTGCCAGGCGTCCGTGATACGCACTCAGCACCTTACGGATATATTCGCCCAGCAACGCCGCAGAGTCCGCATTCGATTGCAGCCAGTTGTAACCAAAAACGTGCAGCGGGAATAAGAACTTGTGCCCGTGAGCCACTTCTTCTTCGCTCAGCACCTGCTCCTGAGGCTCGTTACCGATTCTGACGCCGATAAAACGCTGACGTGCCGTTTGCAACTGTGTCTCCCGAAAGTAATTATCCATCAGGATCTCGTCGTCGCTGAGCAGGTATTGCAGCCGGTCAAGCGCCTCACCGTAGCTCATGTAAAACGCACTTCCCCATCCGCGGGCGTGACGGGACGGGAATTTTTTCCCATCCGCACCGTCGTTTAAAATTTCCCCAGAGTCATCGACGACGGTGGTCGTCGGATCAAGCAGTTGCTTTCTTTTTTGGGGGCCAGCAAGTGGCCATTTTTTAAGCGATGACAAGCTGAACTGCCAGACTTTTTTATCCCCACTCTTTAAGTTTGACCCCATCACCCCAGGAATAAAAATCACCGGGATCACTTTTGTAGGGGGCTTGAGACAAACCGAGATGTGGTTTTTGTCTTTTGGCTGAGAAAAAACTTTATAATGAAACGTGCCATCGTCATCCCAGATGGGACGATGATAAGACCGATTAGGGGGGCTATTTTTGTTGTCATCTATGTATTAAGTTACTGATATTCCTTCTCAAGAGCTGCATTAGCTCACAATTTATCCGCGCGATACTTAATCAAAATCAAGTTCTGCTATTGCTGCCACGAACATTTCTCCCGCGCTGTTGCACCATTGTTGCGATAGTGATCGCTAAATTTGGTTTGTCCGTCCTCATTTTGCCAATCTGCGATACAATGCCTTTACGTTATGTATCGGAGAGTCTGGCATGTCACACCCCGCGCTAACGCAGCTGCGTGCGCTACGCTATTTCGACCAAATACCCGCGCTTGACCCGGAGCAACTGGACTGGCTGCTGCTGGAAGATTCCATGACAAAACGTTTTGAGCAACAGGGTAAAACGGTCACGGTGACGATGATTCAGGAAGGGTTTGTCTCGCCTGCGGAGATTGCCAGCGAGCTGCCGCTGCTGCCGCAAGAAGAACGCTACTGGCTACGTGAAATTTTACTGTGTGCAGATGGCGAGCCGTGGCTTGCCGGGCGGACGGTGGTTCCTGAGTCTACACTTTCCGGGCCGGAGCTGGCATTGCAACGCCTCGGCAAAACGCCCCTGGGGCGCTATCTGTTCACCTCGTCTGAACTGACCCGTGATTTTATTGAAATTGGTTGCGATGCCGATTTGTGGGGGCGCCGTTCCCGCCTTCGTTTGAGTGGCAAGCCGTTAATACTGACGGAACTCTTTTTGCCTGCATCGCCGTTGTACTAAGAGGGAGAAAAAATGGAGTGGAGTCTGACGCAGAATAAGCTGCTGGCCTATCACCGCCTGATGCGTACTGATAAACCCATTGGCGCGCTGCTGCTGCTGTGGCCGACCTTATGGGCGCTGTGGGTTGCCACGCCGGGCGTGCCGCCGCTGTGGATCCTGGCGGTGTTTGTGGCGGGCGTCTGGCTGATGCGCGCTGCGGGCTGTGTGGTTAACGACTATGCTGACCGGAAATTTGATGGACATGTTAAGCGCACCGCGAATCGTCCTCTGCCGAGCGGTCAGGTGACCGGGAAAGAGGCGCGCATTCTGTTCGTGGTGCTGGTGCTGCTCTCATTCATGCTGGTATTAACCCTTAACACCATGACCATTCTGCTGTCAGTTGCTGCTCTGGCGCTGGCCTGGGTTTACCCGTTCATGAAGCGATACACCCATCTGCCGCAGGTGGTATTGGGTGCGGCATTTGGCTGGTCGATTCCCATGGCGTTTGCCGCGGTCAGCGAGTCCGTTCCGCTCAGCTGCTGGCTGATGTTCCTGGCGAATATTCTCTGGGCCGTTGCGTACGATACCCAATACGCGATGGTCGATCGCGATGACGATCTCAAGATTGGCATCAAATCGACGGCGATCCTGTTTGGTCGTCACGACAAACTTATCATCGGCATATTGCAGGTGGCGGTGCTGGCGCTGATGGTGGCGATTGGTCGCCTGAACGGGCTGAACTGGGAGTTTTACTGGTCCGTACTGGTGGCGGGGCTGCTGTTTGCGTATCAGCAGAAGCTGATCGCGAAGCGCGAGCGTGAAGCCTGCTTTAAAGCGTTTCTGAATAATAATTACGTCGGGCTGGTGCTGTTTCTGGGCCTGGCGATGAGTTACTGGTGATAAAAAAGCCGGGTGGCGGCTTCGCCTTACCCGGCCTACGATTTAGCGGAACATATAGGCCGGGTAAGCGTTAGCGCCACCCGGCTTTAGCATCACTCGCCCTGCGTCGAACTCTCAATCGTCAAACGCACATCCGCGGTAATCAGCTCTGCCAGCATCTGGTAAACCTTCATCGTCTCTTCCGGCTCGGCATCGCCCGTATCGCTAATGTACCCTTCGTCGCGCAGCGTCAGCACCAGGGAGCTGAATACCGCTTTGTCGAAGAATTCCGGGGCGTTAATGCCATGCAGAACGGAAAGGCGCTGGGCCAGCGTCCGGCTCTCTTTTTCCAGCGTACCGCGGTTGATGGACGGATTTGCACTCAGCAACCAGAAGGTAATGGCGTAGCGCTGCAACGTCTCACGCGCACCGGAAGCCAGAAGCTGCAAGGTACGGGAACGTGACGGATTGATATGCAGTTCATCATCACTGATGGTAATCAGCCCCTGACGATGCATCTCTGCCGTCATTTTATCGAGCTCTGCCGCCAGTTCATCCTTACTCCAGCGCAGGAACAGCTCCGCTTTCAGCATTGGGTAGATGGCCTGAATATGGCGCAGCAGCTCCTGACGCGAAATACGGCGGTGCTGGGTAATAATGGCCGCCATCAGCGACGGCAGCATCAGCATGTGCGTGATGTTATTGCGGTAGTAGGTCATCAGCACGGCCTGCTCGCGCGGCAGAATGATGATGTCACCAATCGTATCTTTCTCGACTTCGAACTTGTTCATCTGCAACGCGTGATCGATCAGCTCGCTGGCGGTGGCAGACGGCACGGTCGAATCAACGGAATACGGCACGTTGCGCATGATATCCAGGTAGCAGTCAATCTGCTCGGTCAGCTGTTCGCGGGTCAGTGAACGCTGGCGGGAGGCCAGAAGCGCAGTACAACACAGGTTCATGGCGTTTGCCGCACCAGCATTGTTGATGCGTACCATCAGCTCGGATGCAATGCCGTTGACCGTTGGCGTCAGCCAGGCCGGACGTACCGCTTCGATAGGATCGATAGACTCGCGCCACTCCGGAACATGATGGTTCAGATATGTCATCAGCGGCAGGGGCTCGCCAAAGTTCACGTAGCCCTGGCCGAGGTTGCGCAGTTTACTCAGCCCACGCAGCATCTGCGGCAGACTCTCTTTCTCTTTGGTTGCACCGCGCAGCTCTTTCGCGTAGGTGCCCACTTCCATCACGTGTTCATAACCGATGTAAATAGGCACCAGCGTGATAGGACGCGTACCGCCACGCAGCATGGCCTGAATGGTCATCGACAGCGTGCCGGTCTTCGGATCGAGCAGACGACCGGTACGCGAGCGACCGCCTTCAACAAAGTACTCCACGGAATAACCGCGGCTGAACAGCTCGCCCAGATACTCCCTGAAGACGGTGGAGTAAAGCTTGTTACCCTTAAAGGTACGACGAATAAAGAACGCACCCAGACGGCGGAAAATCGGGCCTGCTGGCCAGAAGTTCAGGTTGATACCGGCAGCAATATGCGGCGGCACCAGCCCCTGGTGATAGAGCACGTAAGAGAGCAACAGGTAGTCCATGTGGCTGCGGTGGCAGGGCACATAGACAATCTCGTGGCCGTCGTGCGCTAACTGACGTACGCGCTCGGCGTTGTGGACGTTAATCCCCTGATAGAGGCGGTTCCACGTGAAGCCAAGGATACGGTCAGAGAGGCGAATCATCTCGTAGGAGAAATTCGCGGCGATCTCTTCCATCAGCGCTATCGCGTTCTGCTGCGCTTTCTCGTGCGAAATTTTCTTGCTGCGCGCTTCGTCTTCTACGGCACGGGCAATCGCTTTGGAAGCCAGCAGCTTGTTGAACAGATCCTGACGTGCCGGGAGACGTGGTCCAACGGCCGCCAGACGCTGACGTGCAAAGTGCATACGCGCAACGCGCGCCAGCTTTTGCGCAATGATTTTGTCAGTGCCGTGTTCATCCGCCATGCGGCGCAGTGAAACGGAAGGTGAGAAGCGGACAAAGCTGTCGCGTCCCAGCCAGGAGACGGCGAAGAACTTCTGAATGCCGTTGAGCATACGCAGCGGCGGGTTCTCTTCCCCTTTTTCGCGCCCCGGACGACGGCCAAACATCACCGACACCGGCACCATCTGCACGTCCAGATCGGGGTTGCTGCGGTGCAGATCGAGGTAATCATGGAACAGCTTAATGGACTCTTCTTTCGGCGTGTAATAGGTGAACACGCGCGGCCCGCCATGGATGAACACGTAGCGCGGCAGCAGCGTACCGTCGACTTCCAGCGGTTCAAGCGGGTCAGGTAAATCGTGCGCCAGACATTGAGCGCGAAGCGTCAGCAGGTCTGCCTTCGAGTTATAAGGCAAAACGTACATAATAGGGCGCGACGTATCGAGCCCTAATTCCAGCGCAGGTTCTGCTGGGATAGACTTACTTTTTACCAGGACGCTTAATGGTAAATTAAGTAATTTGTAGTAAATTCGTGGCCAGCCGGACATAAACGATGTAAAGCCTCTGGTTAATAATGCAATTGCGGCGCAAGGATAACAGAAAGCGCGCAAAATTTCTGTTGTTACCCGTCATACTTCAGGTTGCAGCAAAACGCGCTGCGGCTTTAGTTACAGACGCTATTTATCATAAAAGGTTCTTTTAATGGCCAATAATACCACTGGGTTAACTCGAATCATTAAAGCTGCCGGTTATTCATGGAAAGGTTTCCGCGCGGCATGGGTTAATGAAGCCGCTTTCCGCCAGGAAGCGGTTGCCGCAATCGTTGCCGTTGTCATCGCCTGCTTCCTTGATGTTGATGCTATCACCCGCGTACTGCTCATCGGATCTGTCCTTCTGGTGATGATAGTGGAAATTCTGAATAGCGCTATTGAGGCCGTTGTTGACCGAATCGGGTCGGAATTCCATGAACTGTCTGGCCGGGCGAAAGACATGGGTTCCGCTGCCGTACTGCTGGCGATTATCACTGCGGCGATCACCTGGGTCACGCTGCTTTGGTCGCATTTCCGATGAGCCTCGAGGAATAATTAAGTCCCTGGTTTTTTGTGCAGTTTTTGGTTCCAAAATCGCCTTTGACTGTATATACTCACAGCATAACTGTATATACACCCAGGGGGCGGTATGAAAGCGTTAACGACCAGGCAGCAAGAGGTGTTTGATCTCATTCGGGATCATATCGGCCAGACGGGTATGCCACCCACGCGTGCAGAAATTGCGCAGCGTCTGGGCTTCCGTTCTCCTAATGCTGCCGAAGAGCACCTTAAAGCGCTGGCGCGTAAGGGCGTGATTGAGATTGTTTCCGGCGCCTCACGCGGCATTCGTCTGCTTGTGGAAGAAGAGAGCGGTATTCCGCTGGTGGGCCGCGTTGCCGCAGGTGAACCTCTGCTGGCGCAGCAGCACATCGAAGGGCACTATCAGGTTGACCCAGGCATGTTCAAGCCGAGCGCCGATTTCCTGCTGCGCGTTAGCGGAATGTCCATGAAAGATATCGGTATTCTGGATGGCGATCTGCTGGCGGTACACAAAACGCAGGATGTGCGTAACGGGCAAGTCGTGGTGGCGCGCATTGATGATGAAGTGACGGTTAAGCGCCTGAAAAAACAAGGCAATACCGTGCAGCTTCTGCCTGAAAATAATGAATTCTCCCCGATTGTGGTGGATCTCCGCGAGCAGAGCTTCTCTATTGAAGGGCTGGCGGTCGGCGTTATCCGCAACGGTGAATGGCTGTAATCTCTTCCTGACAGGCTGTAGTTCCTCTACAGCCTGGCCTGTTTTCTGATTCCGGTAATTTCCATGGCATTGCTAACTTCTGCCGATAAGGCGTTGTGGCGTCTTGCGCTACCGATGATTTTTTCCAATATTACCGTTCCTCTGCTGGGGCTGGTGGATACGGCGGTTATCGGGCATCTCGATTCGCCGATTTATCTCGGCGGCGTCGCGATCGGCGCAACGGCGACCAGCTTCCTCTTTATGCTGCTGCTTTTTCTGCGCATGAGTACGACAGGCCTGACGGCCCAGGCGTATGGTGCAAAAGATCCTCTGCGTCTGGCGCGTGCGCTGGTTCAGCCGCTCATTCTGGCATTCGGTGCTGGCGCGTTAATCGTTCTGTTGCGTACGCCGCTGATTGATCTTGCGCTCCATATTGTAGGCGGCAGCGATGCCGTACTGGAACAGGCCCGGCGGTTCCTCGAAATTCGCTGGCTCAGCGCGCCCGCTTCACTGGCAAACCTGGTCCTGCTGGGCTGGCTGCTGGGCGTGCAGTACGCCCGCGCGCCGGTGATCCTGCTGGTGGTGGGCAACCTGCTTAACATTGTGCTCGATCTCTGGCTGGTGATGGGGCTGCACATGAACGTCCGGGGCGCGGCGCTGGCCACGGCGATTGCCGAGTACGGTACGCTGCTGATCGGTTTGGGGATGGTCTGGCGCGTGCTGGCGATGCGCGGTATCACCCTGGATCTGCTGAAATCGGCCTGGCGCGGCAACATCCGTAAGCTGCTGGCGCTTAATCGCGACATCATGCTCCGTTCGCTTCTGCTGCAACTCTGCTTTGGTGCATTAACCGTTTTTGGTGCGCGTCTTGGGCCTGAGATCGTTGCCGTCAACGCAGTGCTTATGACATTACTGACCTTTACCGCTTACGCGCTGGATGGTTTTGCTTACGCCGTGGAGGCGCATTCAGGGCAGGCCTATGGCGCGCGTGAAAGCGGCCAGTTACGCGAAGTCTGGCGTGCTGCCTGTCGTCAGGCGGGCCTGGTGGCGCTGGTCTTTGCTCTGGTATACGCCTGTTTTGGTGGGCATATTGTCGCGTTACTCACCTCGTTGCCCGCGCTACGTGAGCTGGCCGATCGCTACATCCTCTGGCAGGTAGTATTACCGGTGGTGGGCGTGTGGTGCTATTTGCTGGACGGCATGTTTATTGGTGCGACGCGAGGGGCGGAGATGCGCAACAGCATGGCCGTCGCGGCGGCGGGGTTCGGCCTGACGCTGCTAACCCTGCCGTATCTCGGCAATCATGGTCTGTGGCTGGCGCTGGCGGTGTTTCTCTCACTGCGTGGCCTTTCGCTGGCCGTTATCTGGCATCGTCACTGGCGAAACAATACCTGGTTTCCAGCCCCGCACGATATATCGTAACGGTTAAAGATTCCGAATATAAAAACAACTGCCGAATCCTTAACTACAATAATAATCACGTCCAGCAGAAAAGAACGAAGCGGACGATACTCATAGACGCTTAACACGAGGACACGATTATGAATAAAGACGAAATCGGCGGCAACTGGAAGCAATTCAAAGGTAAAGCGAAAGAACAGTGGGGTAAGCTGACAGATGACGATATGACCGTCATTGAAGGTAAGCGCGATCAGCTGGTAGGTAAAATCCAGGAGCGCTACGGTTACGAAAAAGATCAGGCGGAAAATGAAGTCAAAGACTGGGAAACCCGTAACGACTACCGCTGGTAACCGGCACTATCCCCAAGGGCGGCCCTGAGCCGCCTTTTTCTTCGGCTTTAACGCGGCTTTTTCTTCACCAGGATAGAGTGATCGTGCTGACAGGCATCCTGATGGCGGCATGACTCCACCTCCACGCAGGCAGAACATAAGCCGTGGGCTTCAATCACGTTATGGCGCAGCGCAAAGCCCATTCTGGCTGCCAGCGTATGCATAATATCTTCCACACCTTCCGCACACTCTTCCTTCACCACACCACAGCGATCGCAGATAAACATGGCGGACGTGTGAGTTGGCTGGTCAAAAAGATGGCACAGCACATAGCTGTTTGTTGATTCCACTTTATGCACAAACCCTTGCTCCAGCAGAAAATCCAGCGCCCGATAAACGGTCGGCGGTTTTGCCTGCGGCTCGCTTTCACGCAGCAGATCGAGCAGATCGTAGGCGCTGATGGCGCCCTGTTGCAGGCTCATCAGACGCAGTACCTCAAGGCGCTGCGGGGTCAGGCGCACATTGCGTTGCGCGCACAGCTTTTCAGCTTGCGCTAACAGCTCTTTTGTGGACTTGTCCATCGGGCACCTCGGATATGGTAAGGGGTGAAAACATTCACTTTATCATGTTCTGCTAAAAACACCGAGATCCGCCAGGCTGTGCTATACCTGACGCATCGCAAATCAGGAGATCGCAAAATGAAAAGACCTGACTGTATTCGGCACTGGCGGGACGTGGAAGGCGCTGATGACGCAACGTATCCTGACAGTAACGAACGTTTTTCTGTTGGCGCGCCGCTGGCCCGCAGGCTGGGTCTCGGCCGCATTGGTATTCACCATGAACGGCTGCCGCCCGGACGCCGTACGTCTTATCCGCATGCGGAAAGCGACGAAGAGGAGTTTGTTTACGTTCTGGAGGGTTACCCTGAGGCCTGGATCAATGGCTATTTATGGAAGCTCGAACCCGGAGACAGCGTGGGATTTCCAGCCGGGACGGGCGTGTGTCACACCTTTATCAACAATACCGATGAAGAGGTGCGCCTACTGGTGGTGGGTGAGGCTAATAAAAAACATAACCGCATCTACTATCCGCTCAATCCGGTGTATGCCGCGACGCGCGAAGACCGCTGGGTCGACCATCCGCCTCAGTTTTTTGGGCCGCACGATGGAAAACCTGGGCGAAAATAATTTCCTCTTCTATAAATATTGATGGTCGTCACATATTACAACAGGCCGGGATGGAATTTAACTTAAGGAAATAGCGGGTCTTTTTGCACTTATTCACAGCAATAGTTCGTTCCTGTTTGGGTGATAACAGACAGGGTTAACTAATAACAAACTATTTACGAGCACACTGTGAAAAAACATTTTAAATTTTCGATGGTTAGCATCGCTGTCTCCTTTTTTATGGCAAATCAGGCGGGAGCAGCCAATACCTGGACGGAAGCGCGTAGCGACGCAATGGGCGGAACGGGTGTCGCGGCAGGGAGCTATGGCAGCGGGGCGTTAATCAACCCCGCGTTACTGGCAAAATCTAAGCCCGAGGATGATGTGACGGTTATTTTGCCGTCCGTTGGCGTACAAGTGACCGATGAAGACAATCTTCAGGACGAGATTGATACCATTAATGACAAAATCAATCATTACAAGGATGTGGTTGATAGTCTGTCCCCCATTGAAGTTATCACCAATCCATTAGGTTCGATCAATCAGTTCCAGGGCGCAGCGAAAGATCTCGCTGATGAACTGGACTACCTGAAAGGCAAGACCGCACACGCCACCGCTGGGGCGGGGATTGCCGTCAGTATCCCTAACGATGTTCTTTCCGTGGCCTTTATGGCAAAAGGCTATGCCCATGGCCGGGTCAGCTCTTCAATCGATCAGCAGGACATTGATTATCTGCGCGGTATACAACGAAGCGATGCGGTGGCTGCCGGTGTGGCGCTGGATGCCGCGCTAAACGGCACCGATCAGATCACCAAAAACCTTAACTCTACGGCGTCTGGTCGGGCGGCGATTGTATCCGACTACGGTATTGCGGTGGCCCGTCAGTTCGATCTTGGCGGCGTTCCGGTTTCCGTTGGCGTCACGCCGAAGCTGCAAAAAACCTGGCTCTATAACTACACCACCTCAATCTACGATTACGACAGTAATAAGTGGAACGACAGCCGCTACCGTACCGACGACACTGGCTTCAACGTCGATGCCGGTATTGCTGCTGATTTTGGTGAAAACTGGACGGTCGGCGTGAGCGGGCAAAACCTGATGTCGCGCGATATCGATACCAAAGATATCCGCATTCGCAATGGGCGCACGGGAGAGGTGGTGAGTTATAAAGACACCTATCAGATCCGTCCGCTGGTCACTGCCGGTGCCGCCTGGCACAACGATCTGGTCACGTTGACCGCAGACGGCGATCTGACCGAAACCAAGGGCTTTAAAAGCGAAGACACCTCCCAGTACGTTGGCGTTGGTGCCGAAGTCACGCCACTGAGCTGGCTGGCAGTACGCGCCGGTTATCGTGCGGATATGAAAGGGAACGACAGCAACGTCTTTACCGGCGGTGTCGGTTTCGCGCCGTTCAACTCCGTCCACGTTGACCTGATGGGGCTTTATGGCGAAGACGAGACCTGGGGCGCAGGGGCACAGTTGAGCATGACGTTCTAAAGTACACCGGAGGCGCTGCGCCTCCGGCTTTTCTTTGTGCTATAGTAGCGCCCCTTTTCCACCAGATGCTTAAAACTTCGCCATGTCGTCAGAACTCCAGACCGCTTTCCCTGCACACCGTTTCTCCATTGCGCCAATGCTCGACTGGACGGACAGACACTGCCGCTATTTCCTGCGTCAGCTCTCCCGCCATACGCTGCTGTACACCGAAATGGTCACTACCGGCGCAATTATTCACGGCAAGGGCGATTATCTGGCGTACAGCGAAGAGGAGCATCCGGTTGCGCTGCAACTGGGTGGCAGCGATCCGGCTGCGCTGGCGCAGTGCGCGAAGCTGGCTGAAGAACGCGGCTATGACGAGATTAACCTCAACGTCGGTTGCCCGTCCGACCGTGTGCAAAACGGTATGTTCGGCGCGTGTCTGATGGGTAATGCACATCTGGTGGCGGACTGTATCAAAGCGATGCGCGACGTCGTCTCTATCCCGGTTACGGTCAAAACCCGTATCGGCATAGACGACCAGGACAGCTACGAGTTTCTGTGTGATTTCATCAACACCGTATCAGGGAAGGGTGAATGCGAGATGTTTATCATCCACGCCCGTAAAGCCTGGCTCTCTGGCCTCAGCCCGAAAGAAAACCGCGAGATCCCGCCGCTGGACTACCCGCGCGTGTACCAGCTAAAACGCGACTTCCCGCACCTGACCATGTCGATCAACGGCGGTATAACGTCGCTGGACGAGGCCAAAGCGCATCTCGAACATATGGATGGCGTGATGGTCGGACGCGAGGCGTATCAGAATCCGGGTATTCTGGCGACGGTTGACCGGGAAATCTTTGGCGTTGACGGTGCTGACACCGATCCCGTGGCAGTAGTGCGCGCCATGTATCCGTACATTGAGCGCGAGCTGAGTCATGGTACGTATCTGGGCCACATTACCCGCCATATGCTTGGCCTGTTCCAGGGCATTCCTGGCGCGCGGCAGTGGCGTCGTTATCTCAGCGAAAACGCGCATAAGGCCGGTGCGGATATTGAGGTCCTTGAACACGCGCTGCGTCTGGTTGCGGATAAACGTTAAATTTCGCTAAAAGATGGTCAAATACGCCACGCCCTGCAACACATTGCGGGGCGTTTTGCTTTCAGAACAACGACTTATTTTTGGCATGTTTCTTGTAACGATCGCAGCATCATTCGGGAACTCGTGGGAGAGCACCATGCTGGAACTACTTTTTGTGATTGGCTTCTTTATCATGCTGATGGTCACGGGCGTATCGCTGCTCGGTATCCTGGCCGCGCTCGTCGTGGCCACGGTGGTGATGTTTGTCGGCGGTTTATTTGCCCTGACGATTAAACTCTTGCCGTGGTTACTTCTGGCGATTGCGGTGGTATGGGCGATACGGGCGATTAAATCACCAAAACTGCCCACTTATCAGCGTAATAACCGCTTCCGTTACTAAGGTATTGAGGGGTACGTCACATACCTGCAACTTTTCCGGCAGCAATCCTTAGAACAGAATAGGATTTACTTATCGAATCTGTCACTATGGCTGTCGCTAAAGAATTCATCGAGCTGTACCCTACATACAGCCGAACTAAAAAAAGAAAGGGCTTCCCACGGGAAGCCCAATTTCTTTTTATGGCTCAGGGAATTAACAGACTTGATCCCTGCGTTGCCCGGCTCTCCAGCACCTCATGCGCGCGCTGCGCATCGGTCAGCGGATATTTCTGCGCCTCAGCCACATCCACTTTAATTACCCCACTGGCGATCAGCGAGAACAGCTCGTTGCTGGCTTCCTCAAGTTCTTCCCGGTTGGTGATGTAACCTTGCAGGGAAGGGCGAGTGACGTACAGCGACCCTTTCTGATTCAGAATGCCCAGGTTGACGCCGGTGACTGCCCCGGAGGCGTTTCCGAAGCTCACCATTAGCCCGCGACGTTGCAGGCAGTCCAGCGAAGATTCCCAGGTGTCTTTCCCCACCGAGTCATACACCACGCGGACCTTTTTGCCGCCAGTGATCTCTTTCAGCCGCTCAACGATGCTCTCTTCCCGGTAGTTGATCACATGCCATGCGCCCGCGTCCAGCGCGCGCTGCGCTTTTTGCGCGCTGCCTGTGGTGCCGATCAGCTTCGCGCCCAGGGCTTTCGCCCACTGGCAGGCAATCAGCCCCACGCCACCTGCGGCTGCGTGAAACAGGAATTGCTCGTCAGGCTTAATTTCGTAGGTTTTGCGCAGCAGATAATAGACCGTCAGCCCTTTCAGGAATGAGGCGGCAGCCTGCTCGAAGCCGATCGCATTTGGCAGAAGCGCCGCTTTCTCGGCCGGAACGTTATGGATGGAGCTGTAAGCGCCCAGCGCCGACTGCGCGTACACCACGCGATCGCCTTCCTTAATGTGCTTAACCGCGCTGCCCACTTTGCTGACGATACCGGCCGCCTCAGTTCCCAGTCCGCTCGGCATCGACGGAGGCGGATAGAGGCCGCCGCGAATATAGGTATCGATGTAGTTAATGCCGATCGCTTTGTTTTCCACCTGGATTTCGTTCTCGCCAGGCGCAGCGGGGGTAAATTCCACCGCTTTGAGTACGTCAGGGCCACCATGCTTGTGAAATTCAATACGTGTTGCCATGCTTCCTCCAGAATGTGGTAATCTTTCGACCCACTCTTTATCTCGGTAACTCCATTCACTATGGCAGGAAACAAACCCTTCAACAAACAGACTGAACCTCGTGAGCGTGATTATCAGGTCGCCGGGTTAAAAGTCCCGCCGCACTCGATTGAAGCGGAACAGTCGGTGTTGGGCGGTTTAATGCTGGATAACGAACGCTGGGACGACGTCGCCGAGCGCGTTGTCGCGGAAGACTTCTATACCCGCCCGCACCGCCACATCTTTACGGAAATGGCGCGTTTGCAGGAGTCGGGCAGCCCTATCGACCTGATTACGCTCGCAGAATCGCTGGAGCGTCTGGGACAGCTCGACAGCGTCGGCGGATTTGCCTATCTGGCAGAACTGTCAAAAAACACGCCAAGTGCCGCGAACATCAGCGCTTACGCTGATATCGTTCGTGAACGTGCCGTTGTCCGCGAGATGATCTCGGTGGCGAATGAGATCGCCGAGGCCGGTTTCGATCCCCAGGGGCGCACCAGCGAAGATCTGCTCGACCTGGCGGAATCCCGCGTCTTTAAAATCGCCGAAAGCCGTGCGAACAAAGACGAAGGCCCGAAAAATATCGCCGATGTGCTCGACGCCACGGTTGCGCGTATTGAGCAGCTTTTCCAGCAGCCGCACGATGGCGTGACGGGGGTGAACACCGGTTATGACGATCTCAACAAGAAAACGGCAGGTCTTCAGCCATCGGATTTGATTATCGTCGCGGCGCGTCCGTCGATGGGTAAAACGACATTTGCGATGAACCTCGTCGAAAACGCGGCGATGTTGCAGGATAAGCCGGTGCTTATCTTCAGTCTTGAGATGCCCTCTGAACAGATCATGATGCGTTCTCTGGCGTCCCTGTCGCGTGTGGATCAGACCCGCATCCGTACCGGTCAGCTGGACGATGAGGACTGGGCGCGGATCTCCGGTACCATGGGGATTTTGCTGGAAAAACGGAACATCTATATCGATGACTCCTCCGGCCTGACGCCGACGGAAGTGCGTTCCCGCGCGCGCCGTATCGCCCGTGAACACGGTGGCATCGGCCTTATCATGATCGACTACCTTCAGCTGATGCGCGTTCCGTCGCTTTCCGACAATCGTACGCTGGAGATTGCCGAGATTTCCCGCTCGCTCAAGGCGTTAGCCAAAGAGCTGCACGTGCCGGTGGTGGCGCTATCGCAGCTTAACCGCTCTCTGGAACAACGTGCAGACAAGCGCCCGGTCAACTCCGACCTGCGTGAATCCGGCTCCATCGAGCAGGATGCCGACTTAATCATGTTCATCTACCGTGATGAGGTTTATCACGAGAACAGCGATCTGAAAGGGATCGCCGAAATTATTATTGGTAAGCAACGTAACGGCCCCATCGGTACGGTACGTCTGACCTTTAACGGCCAGTGGTCGCGTTTCGACAACTATGCCGGTCCTCAATATGATGATGAGTAATTTCTAAGGAATTCAAATGCAAGCGGCAACTGTTGTTATTAACCGCCGCGCTCTGCGACACAACCTGCAACGTCTGCGAGAACTGGCGCCCGCCAGTAAGCTCGTTGCAGTCGTGAAAGCGAACGCTTACGGACACGGTCTTCTTGAGACCGCGCGAACGCTCCCCGATGCCGACGCTTTTGGCGTCGCCCGTCTCGAAGAAGCTCTCCGCCTGCGCGCAGGTGGAATTACGCAACCGATACTGCTCCTGGAAGGCTTTTTTGAAGCCTCGGACCTGCCGACCATTGCCGATCAGCACCTGCACACGGCGGTGCATAACGAAGAACAGCTGGCCGCGCTGGAAACGGCTGAACTGAGCGAGCCGGTCACCGTCTGGATGAAGCTCGACACGGGCATGCACCGTCTGGGCGTGCGGCCGGAAAGCGCGGAGGCGTTTTATCAGCGTCTGAGTCAGTGCAAAAATGTGCGTCAGCCAGTGAATATCGTCAGCCACTTTGCCCGCGCCGATGAGCCTGAATGCGGCGCAACGGAACAGCAGCTTGATATCTTCAACACCTTCTGCGAAGGCAAACCGGGGATGCGCTCCATTGCGGCGTCCGGCGGGATCCTGCTATGGCCGCAGTCGCACTTCGACTGGGCGCGTCCGGGCATCATTCTTTATGGCGTTTCGCCGCTGGAGAACAAACCCTGGGGTCCGGACTTTGGCTTTAAGCCGGTTATGTCGCTGGTTTCAAAGCTGATTGCCGTGCGTGAGCACAAAGCGGGAGAGCCGGTGGGTTACGGCGGCACCTGGACCAGCGAGCACGACACGCGTCTTGGCGTGGTGGCGATGGGCTACGGCGACGGCTATCCCCGCGCCGCGCCAACGGGGACGCCGGTGCTGGTCAATGGACGCGAAGTCAAGATTGTCGGTCGCGTGGCGATGGACATGATTTGTGTTGATCTTGGGCCCGACGCGCAGGATAAAGCGGGGGACGATGCGGTGATGTGGGGTGAAGGCCTGCCGGTAGAGCGTATTGCTGAAATAACAAAAGTGAGTGCTTACGAACTTATCACGCGCCTTACCTCAAGGGTCGCAATGAAATACGTCGACTAAGCATGAGCGGGATGCGATGCATCCCGCTTCTGTTAACATCCCCTCGATCTTCTTCCGCTTCCGGTTTATTGTTGAATTCCCTGCCTCATAATAATCCGGAGAACATCGCGTGTTTCAGAAAGTAGACGCCTACGCCGGCGACCCTATCCTCTCCTTGATGGAGCGTTTCAAAGAAGATCCTCGCAGCGACAAAGTGAACCTCAGCATTGGTCTTTACTACAACGAAGACGGCATCATTCCTCAGTTGAAAGCCGTTGCCGAAGCTGAAGCGCGTCTGAACGCAACCCCGCACGGTGCTTCGCTTTATCTGCCGATGGAAGGATTAAACACCTACCGCAACACTATCGCGCCGCTGCTGTTTGGTGCGGACCACGCGGTGCTCGCGCAAAAGCGCGTGGCGACTATCCAGACGCTGGGTGGCTCGGGTGCGCTAAAGGTAGGCGCAGATTTCCTGAAAAAGTACTTCCCGGATTCCGGCGTGTGGGTCAGCGACCCGACGTGGGAAAACCACGTTGCGATCTTCGAGGGCGCGGGCTTTAAGGTGGCGACCTATCCGTGGTTCGACAGCGAAACCAACGGCGTGCGCGTTGATGCGCTGCTGGAAAAACTGAACACCCTGCCGGAGCGCAGTATCGTATTGCTGCATCCGTGCTGCCATAATCCGACCGGTGCGGACCTCACCAATGCCCAGTGGGATGCGGTGATCGAGATACTGAAGGCGCGTAACCTGATCCCGTTCCTCGACATCGCCTATCAGGGCTTTGGCGCGGGCATGGAGGAAGACGCCTACGCCATTCGCGCGATTGCCAGCGCGGGGCTTCCCGCTCTGGTCAGCAACTCGTTCTCAAAAATCTTCTCCCTGTACGGCGAGCGCGTTGGCGGCCTGTCCGTGGTGTGTGAAGACGCCGAAGCCGCGGGACGCGTACTCGGTCAGCTGAAAGCGACGGTCCGCCGTATCTACTCCAGCCCGCCGAACTTTGGTGCGCAGGTGGTGGCGACAGTTCTCGGTGACGAAACGCTGAAAGCGTCCTGGCTTGCGGAAGTGGAAGCGATGCGTAAGCGCATCCTGTCGATGCGTCAGGAGCTGGTTAACGTCCTGAAAGAGGCCGTGCCTGGGCATAACTTTGATTATCTTCTCAAGCAACGCGGGATGTTCAGCTACACCGGACTGAGCGCAGCGCAGGTCGATCGCCTGCGCGAAGAGTTCGGTGTCTACCTGATCGCCAGCGGCCGTATGTGCGTGGCGGGTCTGAATGCCAGCAACGTCCAGCGCGTGGCGCAGGCGTTTGCATCCGTAATGTAAGCATTCACTTACTTGCATACTGTATGTAGGCCGGGTAAGGCGTAGCCGCCACCCGGCTTTTTTGTTCGCGCCGGTGCCAGTCATTGCCCGGTGGCGCTTCGCTTCCCGGACCTACACGTTTCTTCTGCGCTTTGTGATCGTCTTCTTTTTATTCAGCTCCATAAGTAAAAACTCCTTTCCTTCCCCTACCGCTGGGGTTATGGTCGGATAGTTTTTTGACCATCCGCTCAAAATAAAAAGATAACAAACTGAATATTCAGGGGAAAATATGCGCAAGATCACACTGGCGCTCAGCGCCGCCTGCTTATTGTTCTCGCTTAATAGCGCCGTTGTTGCACGGGCTTCTGCACCCACGCCGCTTTACACCGGCACTACCGCCGCCATTCTTGCCGAACAGGCTCCCATTCACTGGGTTTCAGTGGCACAAATCGAAAATAGCCTGACGGGTCGCCCGCCGATAGCCGTGGGCTTCGATATTGACGATACCGTTCTCTTCTCCAGCCCCGGTTTCTGGCGCGGTAAAAAAACGTACTCCCCGGACAGCGAAGCCTATCTGAAAAACCCGGAATTCTGGGAAAAGATGAACAACGGCTGGGATGAGTTCAGTATCCCGAAAGAGGTTGCCCGCGCGCTGATCGCCATGCACGTAAAGCGCGGCGACAGCATTTACTTCGTGACCGGACGTAGCCAGACCAAAACCGAAACCGTCTCGAAAACGCTACAGGATGATTTCCTGATCCCGGCGGCCAGCATGAACCCGGTCATTTTTGCCGGGGACCAGGAAGGGCAAAACACCAAAACCCAGTGGCTGGAAAAGAAAAATATCAAAGTGTTCTACGGGGATTCAGATAACGACATCACCGCGGCGCAAGACGTGGGAGCCAGAGGCATCAGGGTGTTACGCGCCTCGAACTCCACCTACCGACCGCTGCCGATGGCCGGAAAATTTGGTGAAGAGGTGATTGTTAACTCTGAATACTGATGTATTAACGGCGGGGTGAATGCTTTTTTAAGCAAATCTCGCTGCGCGGGTTTTACCTTTCGCTTTCTTGCTGCACACTTAGAAAGATTCACCTTTCATAATGGAGCAGCACATGTGGTATCAACAGACCCTGACCTTAAGCGCAAAACCACGCGGATTTCACCTTGTGACGGACGAAGTCATCGGGCAAATCCGCGACCTGTCGCGCGTCAAAACGGGTTTGCTGCATCTGCTGCTTCAGCACACGTCTGCTTCTCTCACGCTCAATGAAAATTGCGATCCCACCGTCCGGTCCGACATGGAGCACCATTTTCTGAAGAGCGTCCCGGACAACGCGCCTTATGAGCATGACTATGAGGGGGCGGACGATATGCCTTCGCATATTAAATCCTCCCTGCTGGGCGTCTCGCTGATGCTGCCGGTCCACAACGGACGGCTACAGCTGGGAACGTGGCAGGGGATCTGGCTGGGAGAACATCGCATTCACGGTGGTTCGCGTAAAATTATCGCAACGCTACAAGGGGAATAAAGATGACAATTTCGGAGATACTTCAGTACTGCATGAGCAAGCCGGGTGCGGAACAAAGCGTTCACAGCGACTGGAAAGCCACGCAGATCAAAGTGGGTGATGTGCTGTTCGCGATGGTGAAAGAGGTGGATGCGCGGCCTGCGGCATCACTGAAAACCAGTCCGGAACTGGCCGACTTACTGCGCCAGCAGCACGATGATGTCAGGCCAAGTAAGCATCTGAATAAAGCGCACTGGAGTACGGTGTTTCTCGACGGCTCGCTGCCAGATTCGCAAATTTACTACCTGGTGGATGCGTCGTATCTACAGGCGGTTGAACTGCTGCCGGAAACGATCCGACAGCAGCTCTCCGTGTGACGATTACAGCAACGGTTTGAGGAAGCGCGCGGTGTGCGAGGCTTCGCACTCTGCAACGGTCTCTGGCGTACCGGAGACGAGGATTTCACCGCCGCCGCTGCCGCCTTCCGGGCCGAGATCGACAATCCAGTCAGCGGTTTTAATCACGTCCAGGTTGTGCTCAATCACCACGATGGTGTTGCCCTGATCGCGCAGCTGGTGCAGCACGTCCAGCAGCTGCTGGATATCCGCAAAGTGCAGGCCGGTGGTCGGCTCATCCAGAATATACAGCGTCTGACCGGTACCGCGTTTGGACAGCTCACGCGCCAGCTTCACGCGCTGCGCTTCACCGCCGGACAGCGTTGTCGCTGACTGCCCCAGACGAATATAGGTCAGACCCACATCCATCAGGGTTTGCAGCTTACGCGCCAGCGCAGGGACGGCGTCAAAGAACTCGCGCGCCTCTTCGATGGTCATATCCAGCACTTCGTGGATGGTCTTGCCTTTGTACTTAATCTCCAGCGTTTCGCGGTTATAACGCTTACCTTTACACTGGTCGCACGGCACGTAGATATCCGGCAGGAAGTGCATCTCAACCTTGATTACGCCGTCGCCCTGGCACGCTTCACAGCGGCCGCCGCGCACGTTAAAGCTGAAACGGCCTGGCGTATAGCCGCGTGAACGCGCTTCCGGCACGCCGGCAAAGAGTTCACGTACGGGCGTAAAGACGCCGGTATAGGTCGCCGGGTTGGAACGCGGCGTACGGCCAATCGGGCTCTGATCGATGTCGATAACCTTGTCGAAATGCTCCAGCCCCTGAATGTCGCGGTACGGCGCAGGCTCGGCCAGCGTCGCGCCGTTCAGCGCCGTCTGCGCAATCGGGAACAGCGTATCGTTGATCAGCGTCGATTTACCGGAACCGGACACGCCGGTGATGCAGGTAAACAGCCCGACAGGCAGCGTCAGGGTCACGTCCTTCAGGTTGTTGCCGCGCGCCCCGGTCAGCTTCAGCACTTTTTCCGGGTTCGCCGCCACGCGCTGTTTCGGCACTTCAATTTTGCGCTTGCCGCTCATGTACTGGCCGGTCAGCGACTCGGGCACCGCCATGATGTCTTTCAGCGTCCCTTCCGCGACCACCTGGCCGCCGTGTACGCCTGCGCCCGGGCCGATATCGATCACGTGGTCCGCGGCGCGGATCGCATCTTCGTCGTGCTCGACCACGATTACCGTGTTGCCGAGGTTACGCAGGTGAACCAGCGTGCCGAGCAGGCGTTCGTTGTCGCGCTGGTGCAGGCCGATAGACGGCTCATCCAGCACGTACATCACGCCGACTAAGCCCGCGCCAATCTGGCTCGCCAGACGGATACGCTGGGCTTCACCGCCGGACAGCGTTTCAGCCGAGCGGGAAAGCGTCAGGTAGTTCAGACCGACGTTCACGAGGAACTTGAGGCGATCGCCGATCTCTTTCAACACTTTTTCAGCGATTTTCGCGCGCTGTCCGGAGAGCTTCAGGTTGTTGAAGAAGTCCATCGCGTGGCCGATGCTCATGTCTGAGATGGTCGGCAGTGCCGTGTTTTCGACAAACACGTGACGCGCTTCGCGACGCAGACGTGTACCCTCGCAGGTGGCGCAGGAGCGGTTGCTGATGAACTTCGCCAGCTCCTCACGCACCGCGCTGGATTCGGTCTCTTTGTAGCGGCGCTCCATGTTGTGCAACACCCCTTCGAACGGGTGGCGACGCACGGAAGTGTCACCGCGATCGTTCATGTACTTGAACTCAATATTCTCTTTGCCGGAACCGAACAGGATCACTTTATGTACGTTCGCGCTCAGGCTGGCCCACGGGGCTTCAACGTCGAACTTATAGTGCTCAGCCAGCGATTTCAGCATCTGGAAGTAGTAAAAATTACGCTTATCCCAGCCGCGAATAGCGCCACCCGCCAGCGACAGTTCCGGGTTCTGAATCACGCGGTCCGGGTCGAAATACTGCTGAACGCCCAGGCCGTCACAGGTCGGGCACGCGCCCGCCGGGTTGTTGAACGAGAACAGGCGCGGTTCCAGCTCGCGCATGCTGTAGCCGCAAATCGGGCAGGCGAAGTTGGCGGAGAAGAGCAGCTCTTCCGCTTTTGCATCGTCCATGTCTGACACCACCGCCGTGCCGCCAGAGAGTTCCAGCGCCGTTTCAAAGGATTCCGCCAGACGCGTCGCCAGATCTTCACGTACCTTAAAGCGGTCAATCACCACTTCGATGGTGTGTTTCTTTTGCAGCTCCAGCTTTGGCGGATCGGACAGGTCACACACTTCACCGTCGATACGGGCGCGGATATAGCCCTGGCTTGCCAGGTTCTCCAGCGTTTTGGTGTGCTCGCCCTTACGCTCTTTAATGATCGGCGCCAGCAGCATCAGGCGTTTGCCTTCCGGCTGCGACAGCACGTTATCCACCATCTGGCTCACGGTTTGTGCCGCCAGCGGGACATCGTGATCCGGGCAGCGCGGCTCGCCCACGCGCGCATACAGCAGACGCAGGTAGTCATGGATTTCGGTAATGGTACCGACCGTGGAGCGCGGGTTATGCGATGTGGATTTCTGCTCAATGGAGATAGCAGGGGACAACCCTTCAATGTGGTCGACATCCGGTTTTTCCATCAGCGACAGGAACTGACGCGCGTACGCCGAGAGCGATTCAACGTAACGACGCTGTCCTTCGGCATACAAAGTGTCGAAAGCCAGTGAGGATTTGCCAGACCCCGAAAGCCCGGTCACGACGATGAGTTTGTCGCGAGGGATTATGAGGTTGATATTCTTGAGATTATGGGTGCGGGCGCCCCGAACTTCGATCTTATCCATTCACCTTTCCCGGTTGGAACACGGATTGCCTGATTTGTTTGAAGGACAAACGGCTGTCAGAAACGGCTAATTATGACACAAAATGACCTGTTTGAATATACAGTATTGGAATGCATTTTCTGATTCACTGTGTAACAATGTCGAGTTCGCGGGAGAACTCTGGAACGTGCTACGCAACTATCAAAGTGCAGCATGGAAATGGTACACTCGCGCGTTTACACTATTAAGAAACGTATTCAGGAGACACGAACATGGCCAGCAGAGGCGTAAACAAGGTGATTCTCGTCGGTAATCTGGGCCAGGACCCGGAAGTACGCTACATGCCGAGTGGTGGCGCAGTTGCCAACATTACGCTGGCTACTTCCGAATCCTGGCGTGATAAAGCGACCGGAGAAATGAAAGAGCAGACCGAATGGCACCGCGTTGTGCTGTTTGGCAAACTGGCCGAAGTGGCCGGTGAGTATCTGCGTAAAGGTTCTCAGGTCTATATCGAAGGCCAGCTGCGTACCCGCAAATGGACCGACCAATCCGGCGCTGAGAAGTACACCACGGAAGTGGTGGTGAATGTGGGCGGCACCATGCAAATGCTGGGTGGCCGTCAGGGCGGTGGCGCACCGGCAGGTGGCGGTCAGAATCAGCAGCAGGGTGGTTGGGGTCAGCCTCAGCAGCCTCAGGGCGGCAACCAGTTCAGCGGCGGCGCGCAGTCCCGTCCGCAGCAGCAGTCTGCTCCGGCACCGTCTAACGAACCGCCAATGGATTTCGACGACGATATCCCGTTCTGATATCCAGACGCGTGAAAAACAAAAAACCCAGACAGTGTCTGGGTTTTTTTATAACAGGCTATCAGGTAATCACCATCGGCCAGTCTGGCGGAGTGTGGCTCATGGCTTCAACCATCACCACTTTAATGTTTTCCCAGACGGCGGCAATGTCTACCAGCGTAATGCCAAGCAAACCTGTCGCGAACCAGCATGCGGCGCCCAACCCTAACAGGGTGCTAATCACAGCAAGACCTGCGTAGTCGGACTTTCGAAACTGAATGTTTAACGTGCTGGCCAGGAACATCAAAACCGCGCTCAACAACGGCCAGCGCAGGAGCACCATGCTGGTGGTAATGGTTGCCATAAAACCCATCCTCGACAAAACAGACGAACTGGAATGAAACAATGTTTCTCGTTACATAAGATGTGTGAACTATATCACATTTGCTGTTTTATTCGCCAGTATCCGCGTGAGGTAAAAGTGGGATTATTGCCGGGGAAAATATATCGTCGTCGCTCATATCCGCGTCTGGTCGGAATTTTTATTTTTAATTCATTCAGATAGCAAAACCTTTGCAAAACGCCATCGGCTGTATAGCGTTTACAGCAGTATATCTATGGATTATGCTTGTCTGGAACAATAAATGTACCCGCAAAAATAATTCATCGCATTGAATTAATTGATTTTTTTGGATTTTGTATTCTTTGTTTTACACTCAGCATGCTCTTTGATTTCGTGGTCTTATTCTTTAATTCAGATATGAATTATTGCGGTTGCTCTCTCGATTAATGACCTGCGAAAAGATAATGAAAGAAAAAAGACGCGAGATTATTAACGACAGCATGCAGGCGCTGCACGCCCTGGCGAAGCTGATGCCGCAACTTAACGCGCAGTGTTCGCCGGTTGAAATGCTGGAAATTATCAACAGCGCACTGGGGGCAAATCTCTCATGGGTCAGTGTCGAATCCGCAGACGGGCCGCGCGTGGTTTGTGCCGGCGACGTGACGTGTCACGCCTTTAACGTGGCGGATTTTCTTGCCAGCACCCTGTTGCAGCGGCATCACCGCGCCTGGCGGGTGATCTACTGGAAAGAGCATATTGGCCGGGCGGTATTTTCCCCTCAGCACCCAGGCTATGCGCGGCTGCAAAGCGGCGTGCTGTGTAAATTCTCAGCGCATGGCAGACAGTGCAGTGGTTATTTCTTTTTGGCTTTTAATGAAAAACTGACCTCGTTGCCGATATTGAAAAATATCGTGGTGGTATTGGTTGAGAAGCTAAAAGATTATTTTGATGACATCATCGTGCGGGAAAAAACGGCGCAGGAAATGCAGCGCGTCGTCACGCAATATAAAACCTTATTTGAGCGTGCTCCGGTATTAATGAACGCCTTTGACAGGCATAACCGGTGTGTATTGTGGAATGCCGAATGCGAAAAAGTCTTTGGCTGGAGTATGACTGAAATCGGCGAGCATCCCGATCCGCTGGCCCTGTTTTACCCGGATCCTGAGGAGCGACAGCGCGTGCAGGAGTCGGTTCGTTTCGCACCACTTAAGGATATGTACGAATGGCACCCGGTGCGTAAAGACGGGACGCAGTTAACCATTCTCTGGTCAAACATCCTTTTGCCGGATAACTCCATTCTCAACATTGGCCTGGATATCACCGAACGTAAAAAAGCAGAACAGCAGCTGACCGTCAAAGCCACCACGGACGATCTGACGGGCTGTCTGAATCGCTCGACAATCTTACAGCGTCTCAAAATAGCGCTGGCAGCCAGTTCGCCGCAGGATGTCAGTAGCCACTTCTGTCTCCTGATGTTCGATCTCGATCATTTCAAGCAGATCAACGATCGGTGGGGACATCAGGTTGGCGATGCGGCATTGATCCACTTTTGCGACCGTATTCGCGAGGTGAGCCCGGCCGGGTCGGCGCTGGGACGGGTGGGGGGCGAAGAGTTTGTTCTTCTGCTGGCGCACACGGATGGTATGGCCGCTACGTTGCTCTCTTCCCGGCTGCGTGCCGCGCTGATCTCAAAACCGCTGCGTGTGGGCGATAAAACGCTGGTACTCTCTTTCAGCGCCGGGGTGGTTGAAGTCTGTCAGGGGCAACGGGATACTTCTGCCATACTGATGCGTGCCGATAAGGCATTATATGACGCCAAGCGTACGGGAAGAGGAAAAACGGTCCTGGCGTCTGATTATTTATAAATCAGCATAAGAACAAAGAGCAGGCTATTTCAGCCAGCGAATTTTCCACACCTGTCGCGGGTAATTATTTTCCTTATCAGAAACGAAATGAATACTTTTAGTTTGGCTTACGGGAAAATATTATCGGCATCACGAATTTTAGGATTTTTAATACCAAAAGTCAGTTGCTAACTTCCCATGATTCATGCAACGTAATCACCTGTTTATCAAAGCAGCCGGTCTTCATTGCTACAGGCGTACAACATGCAGGGATACAGAGCGGGAAATGAATCGTAGCGCGCTGCGCAACATGCTCAAAGTGGTCGGGATTATCATGGTAGTTATGCTGCCGGTGATGCTTGCGCTATGGTTTGCCCAGCTTAGAGCCGTGTCGGAAATCAGCGCCCAGCTGCGCACGTTTGCTGAACTTGCTTTAAACAAAACTGAACGGGTTATTCAACAGGTTGATCTGGCCCGGGAAGACGCGGAAAAATATCAGGGAAAAGTGTGTACGCCGGAGCATCGTCAATATATGTTGAACGTTTCCCGCGGTCGTCTTTTTGTTGCCGATTTAATTTATGCTGAAGGCCAGTCGTTTCTCTGCTCGACCCTTTTTACGCCGGATCATCCTTACACCATTCCCGCTGCCAATTACACACGTAAACCCGACGTTGCTATCTATTATTTTCGCGATACGCCATTTTTTGATGGTTATAAAATGATATATATGCAGCGCGGAAATTATGTCGCAGTGGTCAACCCGCTTTCGTACAGTGAGGTGATGTCAGACGATCGTTCCCTGTCGTGGGGGGTGTATGACACCGTCAGCAATGCATTCTTTTCTGTAAGCCAGAAAGCCAATATTTCTTTATTGCATTCGATGCTTCGACATCAGGAAACGACTTTTCAGAAAGGTGACCGTTTTTATACGATCGTGAAATCCGGGCAGCGGCCGATTGCGGCCATCGTTTCAACCTCCAGCGCCCGTTTTTATAAAACGCTTTATCATCAGGCCACCCTGACGCTACCGCTGGGGATAATTTGCAGCATTATTATTCTGCTGGTGTGGTCGCGTACACACCGTGAATTCAATTCGCCTGGCCGACTTCTGCACCGGGCGCTGAATAAACGCCAGCTGTGCGTCCATTATCAGCCCATTATTGATATTAAAAATAACCAGTGCGTGGGGGCAGAGGCGTTGTTGCGCTGGCCTGGATTCAACGGTCAGGTTATGAGCCCGGCGGAATTTATTCCCCTGGCAGAAAAAGAGGGGATGATTGAGCGCATTACGGATTACGTCGTGGAGGAGGTGTTTAGCGATCTGGGCCATTTTCTTGCCGCTCATCCCGGTCTGTATGTCTCGATTAACCTGTCGGCGTCGGATTTTCACTCTTCGCGTCTTATCGCCCTGATCTCCGACAAAGCCCGCTTTTACTCGGTTCGCGCGCAGCAAATCAAAATTGAGGTGACGGAGCGGGGGTTTATTGACGTGCCAAAAACCACGCCGGTCATTCAGGCGTTTCGCCAGGCGGGGTATGAAGTGGCGATTGATGATTTCGGAACCGGCTACTCTAACCTGCATAACCTCTATTCGCTGAACGTCGATATCCTGAAAATCGACAAATCCTTTATCGATACCTTAACCACCAACAGCACCAGCCACCTGATTGCCGAGCACATCATTGAGATGGCGCAAAGCCTGCGGCTGAAAACCATTGCGGAAGGGGTCGAGACGGGGGAGCAGGTGAGCTGGTTGCTGAAGCGTGGCGTGCAGTATTGTCAGGGATGGCACTTCGCGAAAGCGATGCCGCCCCAGGCATTTATGGCCTGGCAGCAGCAACCCTTGCGTTAACACGCATTAATTGAGCTGATGGCGGTAGTCGCTCGGCGTACGGTCAAACTCGCGGCGGAAGACGCGGGAAAAGGTCTGCTGCGACACATAGCCCAGATCCATTGCGATATCAAAAATGGGCCGCTGCGTTGAGCGTAACGCCTGCGCCGCCAGCAGGAGCCTGCGCTGGCGAATGTAATCACCCAGCGTTTGATGCATTACGGTGCGGAACATTCTCTGTAAATACCATTTCGAATAGCCCGACTTCTTAGCGACCACATCAATGTTCAACGGCTGGTCGATATGTTCATCAATCCATTCAATAAGTGTCTGAATAATTTGCTGATGCGACATAAGGTTACCCCTCTGTGGAGACATCTGTCCTGGTTGATTCGTCGTTTTCTCTGCGGGGGAGTATAATTCCTCAAGTTAACTTGAGGTAAAGAGGTTTTATGGAAAAGAGATTACCGCGCATCAAAGCGCTGTTAACCCCCGGTGAAGTGGCTAAGCGAAGCGGTGTGGCGGTGTCGGCGCTCCACTTCTATGAAAGCAAAGGGTTAATAAAAAGTATCCGTAACGCCGGAAACCAGCGGCGCTATACCCGCGATGTGCTCCGCTACGTGGCGATCATCAAAATTGCGCAACGTATCGGCATTCCTCTGGCCACCATCGGTGACGCGTTCGGCGTATTGCCGGAAGGGCACTCGCTGAGCGCGAAGGAGTGGAAGCAGCTGTCGTCCCAGTGGCGAGAAGAGCTGGATCGTCGTATTCACACGCTGGTGGCCCTGCGCGATGAGCTGGACGGCTGCATTGGTTGCGGGTGTTTATCACGCAGCGATTGTCCGCTACGTAACCCGGGTGACAGGCTGGGCGAGCAGGGAACGGGGGCGCGGTTGCTGGAGGAGGATTGAGAGGTGTTTGCCGGATGGCGCTTCGCTTACCCGGCCTACGCTCTCGGTTTTGCAGGTCGGGTAAGGCGCAGCCGCCACCCGGCAACAAGCATAAAGAACTAAAGCGCCACTAAGGGCGCTTTAGTTTTTTCCGGTCTTTGTCTTTCTCTCTATCCCGCTGGCTCACGGGAGGGTTTCCCCCGACATCAGTACCCCTCGTGTCGAGCTTGTGGAGGAGGTTCCGGTTTGTACTGACACTTTAATTCTATGCCCGGCCGCCGTTTTTGCCACCGGAGACGGTGAGATTTTAGCCAAATTTTTTTCGTGAAGTTGTTCAGTTTTCTATAGTTAAAAAGTATGAATCACCGGAGAACATCATGCTAACGGTCCACCACCTTAATCAGTCTCGTTCACATCGCGTCCTCTGGGCGCTGGAAGAGCTGGGTCTGACGTATGAGATTGTGCGCTACCAGCGCGAGAAATCCATGCTTGCACCGGATTCGCTCAAAAAAGTGCATCCGCTGGGGAAATCCCCGGTACTGGAAGATAACGGACTGGTGCTGGCCGAATCAGGCGCGATTCTGGAATATCTTCAGGAAACGTACGATTCGGCGTCACGATTCAAACCGTTAGATCCCGCCCATAAAGTGCAGTATCGCTTCTGGCTGCATTACGCCGAAGGGTCTTTGATGCCGCTCCTGTTAATGAAGCTGGTGTTTAACAGCCTCGGCAAACCACCCGTCCCGTTTGGCCTGCGCACGCTGGGTAAGGCGCTGGGGCAGGGGGTGCAAAAAGCGTATCTCAACCGCCAGCTGGAAACGCATGCGCGCTTTATTAACGATCATCTTGCCGAAAACAGCTGGTTTGCCGGCGACACGCTGACCATGGCTGATATCCAGATGAGTTTTCCCCTCTTCGCCCTGCTGGCGAGAGGCGGCATCGACAATCTCGACCACATAGCGGCGTGGAAACAGAGAGTGGAGGCACGTCCGGGCTGGCAGACAACGCTTGCGAAAGGCGGCCCGCTGACAATCCCCGGCGAGGGATGAAATGTAACGAAATTGCGCATGGACGATAACGTTTGCGCATCCTCTGCTTAATTCTTCATCGCCATGAGGCAATTTTAGCGAAAAACGAGAAAGTTCAGTTGAAAAGGGCGGGTATTAGGCTAGATAATCGTTTGCCTACATTTGACCACCCGTTTTGTAAGCGCGGAGCTAAACGTTTGCTTTTTTTGTGACGCCCCTTTCGTCGCAAACGCAGCACAAGGATTTGACGTTTCGCTGGCAGTGGAGTCTCCACCACGCTTACGGACTTTCAATAAAAATTTTCAGGGGATGTTTTCTATGTCTACGCCATCTGCGCGTACCGGCGGTTCACTTGACGCCATGTTTAAAATTTCTGCTCGCGGCAGCACCGTGCGCCAGGAAGTTGTTGCCGGTCTGACCACGTTTCTGGCGATGGTGTACTCCGTCATCGTGGTGCCAGGCATGCTCGGCAAAGCGGGCTTCCCGCCAGCGGCGGTCTTCGTTGCCACCTGCCTGGTTGCGGGTGTGGGTTCGATTGTGATGGGCCTGTGGGCGAACCTGCCGCTGGCGATCGGGTGCGCCATCTCCCTGACCGCGTTTACCGCCTTCAGCCTGGTGCTGGGCCAGCATATCAGCGTCCCGGTAGCGCTCGGCGCCGTGTTCCTGATGGGCGTGCTGTTCACCGTAATTTCAGCAACCGGTATTCGTAGCTGGATTTTGCGCAACCTGCCGCAGGGCGTGGCGCACGGCACCGGCATCGGTATTGGCCTGTTCCTGCTGCTGATCGCTGCCAACGGCGTGGGTCTGGTCATCAAGAACCCGCTGGACGGCCTGCCGGTTGCGCTGGGTAACTTCGCGAGCTTCCCGGTGATCATGTCGCTGGTGGGTCTGGCGGTGATCATTGGCCTGGAAAAACTGAAAGTGCCGGGCGGCATTCTGCTGACCATTATCGGCGTGTCCATCGTCGGCCTAATCTTCGACCCGACCGTTCATTTCTCCGGGATTTTCGCCATGCCGTCGCTGAGCGATGACAAAGGTAACTCCCTGATTGGCAGCCTGGATATTGTGGGCGCGCTGAACCCGGTGATCCTGCCAAGCGTGCTGGCGCTGGTAATGACCGCGGTGTTTGACGCCACGGGCACCATCCGCGCGGTGGCCGGTCAGGCCAACCTGCTGGATAAAGACGGACAGATTATTGACGGCGGCAAAGCGCTGACCACCGACTCCCTGAGCAGCGTTTTCTCTGGCCTGGTAGGTGCGGCGCCTGCGGCGGTGTACATTGAGTCCGCAGCGGGTACGGCGGCAGGCGGTAAAACCGGCCTGACGGCCATCACCGTTGGCGTGCTGTTCCTGCTGATCCTGTTCCTCTCTCCGCTCTCTTATCTGGTGCCGGCTTACGCGACCGCACCTGCGCTGATGTACGTCGGCCTGCTGATGCTGAGCAACGTGGCGAAAATCGATTTCGCGGATTTTGTTGATGCCATGTCAGGCCTGATCACTGCGGTATTCATCGTGCTGACCTGTAACATCGTGACTGGCATTATGATCGGTTTCGCCTCGCTGGTGATTGGGCGTCTGGTCTCCGGTGAGTGGCGTAAGCTGAACATCGGTACCGTGGTCATCGCCGTTGCGCTGGTTGCGTTCTACGCGGGCGGCTGGGCCATCTGAATTGACTTTTTATGCGAAAACGGGTGGCTCAGGCCGCCCGTTTTTATTTTCAGGACTCATCCTGTTGCCTTTTACGTTACTCTGGAGAGGATAGAATAAGAGGCACGACGCCTCAGGTTTGGCATATAAGAAACACAGCAAACAGGGAACGCATGGAAATTTTCTTCACAATACTCATCATGACCCTTGTGGTCTCATTATCCGGGGTGGTTACACGCGTACTGCCCTTCCAGGTCCCCCTGCCTTTAATGCAAATAGCTATCGGTGCGCTGCTGGCGTGGCCGACGTTCGGTCTGCACGTGGAGTTCGATCCGGAACTGTTCCTCGTGCTGTTTATCCCGCCGCTGCTGTTTGCCGATGGCTGGAAAACGCCGACGCGCGAATTTCTGGAGCACGGGCGAGAGATCTTCGGCCTGGCGCTGGCGCTGGTGGTGGTCACCGTGGTCGGGATTGGTTTCCTGATCTACTGGGCCGTACCGGGGATCCCGCTCATACCCGCCTTTGCGCTGGCCGCCGTGCTGTCGCCTACCGACGCCGTGGCGCTGTCCGGCATTGTGGGCGAAGGGCGCATTCCAAAGAAAATCATGGGCATTTTGCAGGGCGAGGCGCTGATGAACGACGCCTCTGGCCTGGTCGCCCTGAAGTTTGCCGTGGCGGTTGCCATGGGCACCATGGTCTTTACCGTCGGCGGTGCGACCCTGGAATTCTTCAAGGTGGCGATTGGCGGTATCCTCGCGGGCTTTGTGGTGAGCTGGCTGTACGGACGCTCGCTGCGCTTCCTCAGCCGCTGGGGTGGCGACGAACCCGCTACGCAGATCGTCCTGCTGTTCCTGCTGCCGTTTGCCTCTTACCTGATTGCCGAACACATCGGCGTGTCGGGTATTCTGGCGGCGGTAGCCGCGGGGATGACCATCACCCGCTCCGGCGTTATGCGCCGCGCGCCGCTGGCGATGCGCCTGCGTGCGAACAGTACCTGGGCCATGCTCGAGTTTGTGTTTAACGGCATGGTGTTCCTGCTGTTGGGTCTGCAACTGCCGGGCATTATGGAATCCTCGCTGATTGCAGCCGAAGCGGATCCAAACGTTGAAGTCTGGATGCTGTTTACCGATATCGTGCTCATCTACCTTGCGCTGATGCTGGTGCGTTTCGGCTGGCTGTGGACGATGAAGAAATTCAGCGTTCGCTTCCTGACCAAAAAGCCGATGGAGTTCGGCTCGTGGACCACGCGCGAGCTGCTGATTGCCTCTTTCGCGGGCGTGCGCGGGGCGATCACCCTTGCTGGTGTGCTCTCCATTCCTCTGCTGCTGCCGACGGGTGACGTCTTCCCGGCGCGCTACGAGCTGGTGTTCCTGGCGGCGGGCGTGATCCTCTTCTCCCTGTTTGTCGGCGTGATTATGCTGCCGATTCTGCTGCAACATATTGACGCAGGGGACTCCTCGCAACAGCACAAAGAAGAGCGGATTGCCCGTGCGGCGACGGCGGAAGTGGCGATTGTCGCCATCGAGAAGATGGAGGAGCGTCTGGCCGCCGATGCCGAAGAGAACATTGATAACCAGCTGCTGAAGGAAGTCAGTTCACGCGTGATCGGTAATTTGCGTCGCCGTGCTGACGGACGTAACGACGTGGAAAGTTCGTTGCAGGAAGAGAACCTCGAACGCCGTTTCCGCCTGGCGGCGCTGCGCTCCGAGCGTGCCGAGCTGTATCACCTGCGCGCCACGCGGCAGATCAGCAACGAGACGCTGCAAAAGCTGCTGCACGATCTGGATCTGCTGGAAGCGTTGTTGATTGAGAATCAGTAGCGCTGTAATTGCCCGGTGGCGCTGCGCTTACCGGGCCTACGTGCTCGATCGGTACCCTCTCCCTGTGGGAGAGGGTACCCAAAACCCCTCACAGCATTGCAACCACGCCTGCGCGCTGTGCGACAGATAGACCCCTTCACGCCAGATCATCCCCAGCTGCCAGTGCAGGTCGCTCTCCAGCGGGATCCAGCGCAGCGTATTTTTATCCAGCCGCTCGCAGATCGGCTGCGGCAGAATGGCAATCCCCACGCCCGCCTGTACCATCGCCGCCAGAAAATCCCACTGGCCGCTGCGCACCGCAATGCGCGGCTTCACGTTATGCTGGTTAAACAGCGCCATCAGCTGGCGGCTTAAGGCGAAATCTTCGTTGTAAATCAGCAGCGGGTGTTCGCCGAGCAGCTCGGGTTTTACTGACTCAATCTTCAGCCAGTCGCCGGAGCGCGGCACCAGCACGCACAGCGGGTGACTGAACAGAGGCAGCGTCGCCAGGCCGCTCTCCTCCTCCACGGGAAGGGCCGTCATGGCCACGTCCAGTTCACCGTTCATCACCGCCTGCTGCACGGTCAGGCCGCCAAATTCAGAAATTTTTAGCTCCACGCCGGGATAGCGCTGACGAAACAGACTTATCGGACCGGCCATCATCATGCCGACCATCGGCGGAATACCGAGCCGCAGCAGCCCTTTTGTCAGATGGTTGATGTCCCCAAGCTCGGCCTCCAGCTGGCGGAACTCCGCCAGAATTGCCAGCCCGCGCTCGAACACCACGCGACCGGTATCGGTCAGCAGCAGCTTGCGCCCGTCGCGGATCAGCAGGGTACAGTTCAGCTCATCTTCGAGGTTTTTCAGCATCTTGCTGATGGTTGGCTGGGTTACGAATAACTTCTCCGCTGCGCGGGTAAAACTTTGCTGGCGAACCACCTCGACAAAATAGCGCAGCGTTCTTATGTCCATGATTATTCCTCGAAACTATACCTTCGATGATTTTAATTCATTTCAGTCGATACCGTACGCTCACTATACTGGCACCTCGTCTCATTTCTGAGGAAAACCCCCATGGCCGTGGCGTTAAGCCGTGTTACGCCTGCCGTTGTGCAACGACTCCAGGTACCGGTTCAGGTACTGCTCTACGCGGGACTGTTTGTTTTCGCGGAATATCTTGTCGACTGGCTGCATCTGCCTTTACCCGCCAACCTGGTGGGGATGGTGCTGTTGCTGACGCTGATCCTCTGTCGCGCGTTGCCCCTTAGCTGGGTGCGGGCCGGCGCACGCTGGCTGCTGGCGGAGATGCTGTTGTTCTTTGTGCCGGCTGTGGTGGCGGTGGTGAATTATGCCCAGTTGCTGATGGTCGACGGCTGGCGCATCTTTGCGGTTATCGCCCTGAGCACGATGATGGTGCTGGGCGCCACCGCCTGGGTGGTGGATAAAGTGTATCGCTTTGAAATCAGCAGGCAGAAGCATGACTAACTTTCAGATAAGCGTGCTGTGCCTGATTGCGACAGTCGTCATCTACTTTGCCAACAAGCGCCTGTATCGCCGCTTTCGCGCGCTGCCGCTGATGCCGCTGGTCTTTACGCCGATACTGCTGGTGCTGATGCTGGTCTTCGGCCATATCTCCTGGCAGAACTACATTGGCGAATCCCACTGGCTGCTGTGGCTGCTCGGCCCGGCGACCATCGCCTTCGCCGTACCCGTTTATGACAACCTCGCCATTATCAGACGCCACTGGATGTCGCTCAGCGCGGGTGTCGTCACCGCGACGGTGGTGGCGGTGTGCAGTTCGGTCTGGCTGGCGCGGTTGTTTACCCTGTCGGATGAAATCCAGCGCAGCCTGGCGGTGCGTTCGGTGACCACGCCGTTTGCGCTGGCAGCCGCCAAACCGCTCGGTGGCCAGCCGGATCTGGTGGCGCTGTTTGTGGTGGTGACGGGCGTCTTCGGCATGGCAGTGGGGGATGTGCTGTTTCTGCGGCTTTCCATTCGCGAAGGGATGGCGAAAGGCGCGGGGTTTGGCGCGGCGTCGCACGGGGCGGGGACGGCACGTTCGTATGAGCTGGGACAGCAGGAGGGCGTGGTCGCGAGCCTGGTGATGATGCTTTCGGGCGTCACGATGGTGCTGATTGCGCCGCTGGTGGCGTGGGTGATGTTTTAAGCTCCCCGGCCAGAGCGACCGGGGAGAAAAGGCTTAGTGCGCGCGGCCCTGCTCAACGCCCAGGCCGGTTTGCGAGCGGATAAACTGGGCGCGGAATTTTTCACGCTCCAGGTTACCCTCCGGTGAATTATCGGTGGCAGAGAAGATCCAGATCCCGATAAACGCCACGGCAATGGAGAACAGCGCCGGGTATTCATACGGGAAGATAGCGCTTTCGTGACCGAGGATCTGCACCCAGATGGTCGGGCCGAGGATCATCAGAATCACCGCCGTCAGCAGGCCCAGCCAGCCGCCGATCATCGCCCCACGGGTGGTCAGTTTTGACCAGTACATGGAGAGCAGAATGATCGGGAAGTTACAGCTTGCCGCAATCGAGAAGGCCAGCCCGACCATAAAGGCGATGTTCTGTTTCTCGAACAAAATCCCCAGCAGGATGGCGACGACGCCCAGCACCAGCACGGTGATTTTGGAGACTTTCAGCTCATCGCGCTCGCTCGCGCCTTTGCGGAAAACGTTGGCGTAGAGGTCATGCGAAACCGCCGACGCGCCGGCCAGCGTCAGCCCTGCAACCACCGCGAGGATGGTGGCAAAGGCCACGGCAGAGATAAAGCCGAGGAACAGGTTGCCGCCCACCGCGTCGGCCAGATGCACCGCCGCCATGTTGTTACCGCCGATAAGCGCGCCCGCCGCGTCTTTAAACGCCGGGTTTGCCCCCACCAGCATGATTGCGCCGAAGCCGATGATAAAGGTCAGAATGTAGAAGTAGCCCATAAACCCGGTAGCGTAGAACACGCTTTTACGCGCTTCACGCGCATCTGACACCGTGAAGAAACGCATCAGGATATGCGGCAGGCCAGCGGTACCGAACATCAGGCCGAGACCGAGCGAGAGCGCGGATATCGGATCTTTCACCAGCCCGCCCGGGCTCATGATCGCTTCCCCTTTCGGGTGGACCGCCATCGCTTCGGTAAACAGATTATTGAAGCTGAACCCGACGTGCTTCATCACCATAAAGGCCATAAAGCTGGCGCCGAACAGCAGTAGTACCGCTTTGATGATCTGTACCCAGGTGGTGGCCAGCATGCCGCCGAACAGGACGTACATCACCATCAGCACGCCGACCAGCACCACCGCGACGTGGTAGTTCAGGCCGAACAGCAGCTCGATCAGTTTGCCCGCGCCGACCATCTGGGCGATCAGATAGAGTGCCACCACCACCAGCGAACCGCAGGCGGAGAGGGTACGAATCGGCCCCTGCTTCAGGCGATAGGAGGCGACGTCAGCAAAGGTATAGCGCCCCAGGTTACGCAGGCGCTCGGCAATCAGGAACAGAATGATTGGCCAGCCCACCAGGAACCCGAGGGAGTAGATCAGGCCGTCATACCCTGAGGTATACACCAGCGCGGAGATCCCAAGGAACGAGGCGGCGGACATAAAGTCCCCCGCGATCGCCAGCCCGTTCTGGAAGCCGGTAATATTGCCGCCCGCGGTGTAGTAATCGTTACGGGAGCGTACGCGTTTCGACGCCCAGTAGGTGATATACAGCGTCAGCACCACGAAAATCAGGAACATGATAATCGCCTGCCAGTTGGTTGGCTGGCGCTGAACCTCGCCGGTAAGGGCATCTGCCGCATGGGCAGCAAAGGGAAGTGTGGCGGCTAGCGCCGTCAGGACTCGCTTCATGATGCTTTTACCTCGCGCAGAACTTCTCTGTTAAGACGATCGAATTCACCGTTCGCACGCCAGACGTACACACCCGTGAGCACAAACGAAATGATGATCACGCCAATCCCAATCGGAATACCGCGCGTGACGCTGGTACCCTCATGCAGCGGGGTGCCCAGCCAGTGCGGCGCAAAGGCGATCAGCAGAATAAAGCCGACGTAGATAATCAGCATGATGATGGAAAGGATGAAGGCAAACCGTTGCCGTTTTTCGACGAGCTCCCTGTAGTGCGCACTATTCTCTATCTGCTGACAAATATCGTTATTCATCACAGAGTTCTCCAGAAGTAAGGTTGGTTTGTTTTATCCCCTCTCCCCTGTGGGGAGAGGGTGAGGGGAGGAAGGTGCGGTCTGATGCCCTCACCCCGGCCCTCTCCCACGGGGAGAGGGAGAAAACACTAGGAAGGCATTGCGATGGCCTGCTTCTCTTCGAGCAGTTTGTCCACCACGCCAGGATCGGCCAGCGTTGAGGTATCACCGAGGTTACTGGTGTCGCCCGCCGCGATTTTGCGCAGGATACGGCGCATAATCTTGCCGGAACGGGTTTTCGGCAGCGAGTCGGTCCAGTGCAGTACGTCCGGCGTGGCAAGCGGGCCGATCTCTTTACGCACCCAGTTGCGCACCTCGGTATACAGCTCTGGCGACGGCTCTTCGCCGTGGTTCAGGGTGACGTAGGCGTAGATCGCCTGGCCTTTGATGTTGTGAGGAATGCCGACAACCGCCGCTTCGGCAATTTTCGGATGCGACACCAGCGCAGATTCAATTTCCGCCGTACCCAGACGGTGGCCGGAAACGTTCAGCACGTCGTCCACGCGTCCGGTGATCCAGTAATAACCGTCTTCATCCCGGCGCGCGCCGTCGCCGCTGAAGTACATGTTTTTGAAGGTCGAGAAGTAGGTCTGCTCGAAGCGCTCATGGTCGCCGAACAGGGTACGCGCCTGGCCAGGCCAGGAATCGACGATCACCAGGTTGCCCTCGGTAGCGCCTTCCTGCGGATTGCCTTCGTTGTCCACCAGCGCAGGCTGCACGCCGAAGAACGGACGGGTGGCCGAACCGGCTTTCAGCTGCGTGGCGCCCGGCATCGGGGTGATCATGAAGCCGCCGGTTTCGGTCTGCCACCAGGTATCCATCACCGGGCACTTCTCGTTGCCGATCTTCTTCCAGTACCACTCCCAGGCTTCGGGGTTGATCGGCTCGCCCACGGAGCCGAGGATACGCAGGGAAGAGCGGTCGGTCCCTTCGATGGCTTTATCGCCTTCCGCCATCAGCGCGCGGATCGCCGTTGGCGCGGTGTAGAGAATGTTGACCTGATGCTTATCAACCACCTGGCACATACGCGCCGGGGTCGGCCAGTTCGGTACGCCTTCAAACATCAGCGTCGTTGCGCCGCAGGCCAGCGGGCCGTACAGCAGGTAGCTATGACCGGTGACCCAGCCCACGTCGGCGGTACACCAGTAGATGTCGCCCGGATGGTAGTCGAAAACGTATTTAAAAGTGGTGGCCGCGTAAACCAGATAGCCGCCGGTGGTATGCAGTACGCCTTTCGGCTTACCGGTGGAGCCGGAGGTATACAGGATAAACAGCGGATCTTCCGCGTTCATCTCTTCAGGCTGATGCTGGTCGCTGGCGTTTTCAATCAGATCGCTCCACCACAGGTCGCGCCCCTCGTGCCAGTCGATTTTGCCGCCCGTGCGTTTGAAGACAATGACGTTACTGATGGATTTCACGTTCGGGTTTTTCAGCGCTTCATCAACGTTTTTCTTCAGCGGAATACCGCGCCCGGCGCGCACGCCCTCGTCAGCGGTGATCACCAGCTTCGAATTCGAGTCGACAATACGCCCGGCAACCGCCTCCGGCGAGAAACCGCCGAAGATAACGGAGTGGATCGCACCGATGCGCGCGCAGGCCAGCATGGCCACGGCGGCCTCCGGCACCATTGGCATATAGATCGCCACCACATCGCCTTTTTTAATGCCCTGGGCCAGCAGCACGTTGGCAAAGCGGCACACGTCGCGATGAAGTTCGTTATAGGTGATATGTTTACTCTGAGAGGCATCGTCGCCTTCCCAGATAATGGCCGTTTCGTTGCCGCGTTCAGCAAGATGGCGGTCCAGGCAGTTCGCCGCCAGGTTCAGCGTGCCGTCTTCATACCATTTAATGGAGACGTTGCCCGGCGCGAAAGAGGTGTTCTTTACCTTCTGATAAGGTTTGATCCAGTCGAGGATGTGGCCCTGCTCACCCCAGAACGCGTCAGGGCTGGAAACGGACTGCTGGTATTTCTCCTGGTATTGCTCCGGGCTTATCAGGCAACGGTCCGCAATGTTTGCGGGAATGTCGTGTTTGTGTATTTGGCTCATGGCTTTTTTTCTCCTTGTAAGATGTTAATAATATGTCGCAAAAACGTTAATAGTAGGGGCTTTACAAGCTTTGTTTAGTATTTGGGCGACAGATCACGCAATGTCTGAAGAGTATGAAAATTGAGCGAATGAAACTTTGAAGGGAAATAATTCACCTGAAGAATTATTCACTTTTTTGAAGTGAAAATATTTTGTATAACAAATGGTTATTTATGCGAATTGCTATAAATTGCCGTCAATGACACTTTTTGCAGTGAAATGCCTTGTTCTTTAAGGCTTGCGCAGCATGCCGTGCAAATGATACTCATACGGCGCGTTAAAAAATCCCATAAACCAACGCAACACAATTCATACCCTTTCAGTATGTCTCCATATTCATGCAGTTTTGATGGTACGGAGATTTCATTGAGGAAGTCAGTTTCTATGAAAAATTTGAAAGTCAGCCTGGCCTGGCAGATCCTGCTGGCCCTTGTGCTGGGCATCTTGCTGGGCAGTTACCTCCATTATCATAGCGACAGCCGCGAGTGGCTGATTGCGAACCTTCTCTCCCCTGCGGGCGATATCTTTATTCATCTGATCAAGATGATTGTTGTGCCGATTGTGATCTCGACGCTGGTGGTCGGTATCGCGGGTGTCGGTGATGCGAAACAGTTAGGCCGCATCGGCGTTAAAACTATTCTCTATTTCGAAGTGATCACCACGGTTGCCATCGTTCTTGGCATCACCCTGGCGAATGTGTTCCAGCCTGGTGCCGGGATCGATATGTCGCAGCTGGCGACGGTGGATATTTCGAAATACCAAAGCACAACCGCCGATGTGCAGAGCCATTCGCATGGACTGATGGGGACTATTCTCTCGCTGGTGCCGACCAACATTATCGCGTCCATGGCGAAGGGCGAGATGCTGCCGATCATCTTCTTCTCGGTACTCTTTGGTCTGGGGCTTTCTTCCCTGCCCGCGACGCACCGTGAACCGCTGGTCACCGTGTTCCGATCTGTCTCCGAAACCATGTTCAAAGTTACCCACATGGTGATGCGTTATGCGCCGGTCGGGGTATTCGCGCTGATTGCGGTAACCGTAGCGAACTTCGGCTTTGCCTCCCTGTGGCCGCTGGCGAAGCTGGTGATTCTGGTGCACTTCGCGATTCTGTTCTTCGCGCTGGTAGTGCTGGGCATTGTGGCGCGCCTGTGCGGGCTCAGCATCTGGATCCTGATCCGCATCCTGAAGGATGAGCTGATTCTGGCCTACTCCACGGCAAGCTCCGAGAGCGTGCTGCCGCGTATCATTGAGAAGATGGAGGCCTACGGTGCGCCGGCGTCCATTACCAGCTTCGTGGTGCCAACGGGCTACTCCTTTAACCTGGATGGTTCGACGCTGTATCAGAGTATTGCGGCAATCTTTATCGCGCAGCTGTACGGCATTGACCTGTCGCTGTGGCAGGAGATCGTGCTAGTTCTGACGCTGATGGTGACTTCAAAAGGCATCGCAGGCGTGCCGGGCGTCTCCTTCGTGGTGCTGCTGGCGACGCTGGGCAGCGTCGGTATTCCGCTGGAAGGCCTGGCGTTTATTGCCGGTGTGGACCGTATCCTCGACATGGCGCGTACTGCGCTGAACGTGGTGGGTAATGCGCTGGCGGTGCTGGTAATCTCCAAGTGGGAACACAAGTTCGACCGTAAAAAAGCGCTGGCGTATGAACGCGAGGTGCTGGGTCGTTTTGATAAAACGGCTGACCAGTAACATTCTAAGCCCGGTGGCGCTGCGCTTACCGGGCCTACGGGTTTTGTAGGCCGGGTAAGGCGAAGCCGCCACCCGGCACGTTACTCCCCGCTCAACGCATCAAACTCTTCACACCCGGTATCAAACCCTTCGGTACAGCTCAGGTTTAACCAGTAAAGCGCTTTCTGTTTATTCGGTGTGATAAAGCCTTTCTCACCCTGCCTGAACAGCATTCCTGCCCAGTACTCCGCATAGCCCGTCCGGGACAGAGCCGAACTCCGCTTGAACCACGACGCGGCCTGCACGTCATCCTGAGGGACTTCAACGCCGTTGGCATAGATCAGCCCCAGCAGCTGTTGCGCGTCTACCGCCGAGTCGCTATCGATGTCTTCGGTCGCCGATTGCAGCAGTGCGATGGCCTGCGGGTAGTCGGTTTTGCCCGCCTGCGTGTTCACCAGCACCCGCGCCAGCATGATCGCGCCGTGTTTGCTGCCCGCAATGTTTGCCTGCTGGGCCAGGGCTTTAGCCTGCGCATAGTCGCCCTGCGAAAAGTGGATTTGCGACAGCAGCGCCATGGCGTCGACATCACCGCCTTTTGCCGCTTTTTCCGCCCACAGCGCCGCCTGCGCGCTGTCGCCGGAACTGAACCAGGTATCGGCAAGATAATACTGCGCGCGCGCATCGCCCGCTTCAGCCTGCTTTTTATACTGGCTGCCTATCTCATCGGCATGGGCAAACGCGGTTAAAAATAACAACATCAGAAAAAGGGTTTTCATGGATTCTTATCATCTGGGTACACGCCGCGCAGTATAATCGCGGCGACAGAAGAAAAAAATGGGTGCGTTAAGACCTCAGCATCCCACAAGCCGGGCGGAACACGCGTTCCGCCCGAAGAGGTTAGCCTGCGTTACAGGCTAATTTCGCCGCCACCTCCTGATGTTCACTCTTTATTGAAAACTCACATAACTTATCGCGAGTAATAAAGGTAAAGATCACTATCGTCAGGCAAATAATAAAGACGATGCCTAACGTAGTTTTTAATGGCGTCATGCCTTTTACTCCTTGTGAAAAAAAGAATAAGAGGCTACTCTCAACCTGTTGGTTGTTGAGGGGTAGCCTCGGGTAAATGCAAATTTCCCGGGGCTTTCCACTTTCTGTCCCTCAACAATGCTCAAGACAGAAAGTCTTAAGCACCCGCCGCATATCTTATCTCGCTGAATTAAAATGCAAAGATGTAATTAATTTTCGCGCAAATTACATTTTTTCTGCGAGACGTCTTCAGAAATATATATAGATGTAATTAATAGCGATGCCAGAAATAATAATGGGGTGAATATCTCACCCCATTTAGTCAGTGATTAATTTACGGCTTCATCCCATTGCGCTTTCACGCAGGCGGGCTTTCAGCTTGTTATATTCGTCGATCACATACTGTTCCGCAGCGTGTTGATCCGCAATGGGCTCCACGTTTACGGCGCAGTATTTATACTCCGGCGTTTTGGTTATCGGGCTTAAGTTCTCCGTCACCAGCTCGTTACAGGCGCCAATCCACCACTGGTAGGTCATATAGACTGCCCCTTTGTTCGGACGGTCGCTGACCTGCGCGCGGGTAATGATGCGGCCCTTACGCGAGTTCACCCACACCAGCGCTTCATCTTCAATACCGAGCCGTTCGGCATCGGCGGTGTTGATCTGCGCGTAGCCCGGTTCATCCGCCAGCGCCGCCAGCGCGGCGCAGTTGCCGGTCATGGAGCGGCAGGAGTAGTGGCCCACTTCACGCACGGTGGAGAGCACCATCGGATACTCGTCGGTGAGCTTATCGATCGGCGCGACCCAGTCGCAGGTGAAGAACTGCGCCAGCCCGTTCGGGGTGTCGAACTTCTCTTTAAAGAGGTATGACGTCCCCTGATCGGATTCTGATTCATCCCGGCACGGCCACTGGATGTAGCCCAGCTCACCCATTTTTTCATAGGTTGCCCCATAAAAGTCCGGGCACAGATGCCGCAACTCGTCCCAGATCTCCTGGGTGTTGTTGTAGTGCATCGGGTAGCCCATGCGGGTGGCGATTTCGCTGATGATTTGCCAGTCTGTTTTCAGATCCCACTTCGGCTCGACGGCCTTGAAGAAGCGCTGGAAGCCGCGGTCTGCCGCCGTATAGACACCTTCATGCTCGCCCCAGGACGTCGACGGGAGAATCACATCCGCCGCCGCCGCGGTTTTGGTCATAAAGATATCCTGAACAATCACCAGCTCCAGATCCTCAAAGCCTTTGCGCACCGCGGACAGTTCGGCGTCGGTCTGGAGCGGATCTTCACCCATGATGTAGGCCGCACGTACTTCACCGTGCGCCGCGCGGTGCGGCAGCTCGCTGATGCGATACCCGGTGTGTGCCGGCAGACTTTCCACGCCCCAGGCCTTCGCAAACTTCTCGCGGTTTTCCGGGAATTTGACGTACTGGTAGCCCGGATAGGTGTCCGGCAGCGCGCCCATATCACACGCACCCTGCACGTTATTCTGACCACGCACCGGGTTCACGCCCACATGCGCTTTACCCAGATTGCCGGTCAGCATGGCGAGGCTGGTGAGCGAGCGCACGGTTTCCACACCCTGGTAGAACTGAGTCACGCCCATGCCCCACAGAATGGCGGCGGTTTTCGCTCCGGCGTACATCCTCGCCGCCTGGCGGATTTCCTGCGCGCTGACGCCGGTGATCGCCTCTACTGACTCCGGCGTATAGCCTTCGACAATCTTGCGATACTCTTCAAACCCTTCCGTACGGCTCGCGACAAACGACTGGTCGTAGAGGTTCTCCTCAATAATGACATGCCCCATCGCATTCAACAGCGCGATGTTCGAGCCGTTTTTCAGTGCGATGTGCATATCCGCAATGCGCGCGGTTTCAATTTTACGCGGATCGCAGACGATGATTTTCGCCCCGTTCTGTTTGGCGCGAATAACGTGATTCGCGACGATAGGGTGAGAATCCGCTGGGTTATAGCCGAAGATGAACACCAGATCGGTGTTATCTATCTCATTGATGGCATTACTCATTGCGCCGTTACCGACCGACTGGTGCAGACCTGCAACCGATGGGCCGTGTCAGACGCGAGCGCAGCAGTCGACGTTATTGGTACCAATAACGGCGCGCGCGAATTTTTGCATCACATAGTTGGTTTCATTCCCGGTTCCGCGTGAGGAGCCGGTGGTCTGAATCGCATCCGGGCCATACTTGGCCTTGATGGCGCTGAGGCGCGTGGCGACGTAATCCAGCGCTTCATTCCAGGAGACGGCTTCCAGCTTGCCGCCGCGCTCGCGGCGGATCATAGGGGTTTTCAGGCGCGGCGTGAGGATTTGGGTATCGTTAATAAAATCCCAGCCGTAGTACCCTTTCAGGCATAGCGTGCCCTGATTGGTTTTACCCTGCGCCGCTTCCGCCCGGACGATTTTGCCGTTATCGACCACCAGGTGGATCTTGCAACCTGAGGCACAATAAGGGCAAACCGTGACGACTTTTTTCATCACTTTGCTCCAGTTAAACAGTTCTTACCTGCCCAATATGCAGCTTCTATGCCATGTTTTTACTATGGGTATTTCCTGACTTTACGACCCTTTGCGGGGCAAAACCCTGACGAAAAACAGCCAATCGTCAAAATTGACGTGTCGAAAGGGCAGGGGATGTGACATGGATTGAATTTCCGTCACGTAAAAAACAATTCGGCTGGAGCCAGCGGCAGAATGGTTCAGACTTAACATAATTCCCTGACGGAAGCATGCGATGAAACCGGCGATTCTGGTGGTTGATGATGATGTCGCAGTCTGCGAACTGCTACAGGATGTGCTCAGCGAGCACGTCTTTACCGTGCTGACGTGTCACACCGGTCAGGACGCGGTGAACCGTGTCCAGCAGGACCCTGGCATTGCGCTGGTTCTGCTGGACATGATGCTGCCGGATATCAACGGATTACAGGTTTTGCTGCAACTGCAAAAGCAGCGACCATCGCTACCGGTGGTGATGCTGACGGGGCTGGGAAGTGAATCAGATGTGGTCGTCGGGCTGGAAATGGGCGCCGATGATTACATCGGAAAACCGTTCAATCCGCGCGTGGTGGTCGCCCGCGTTAAGGCGGTGCTGCGTCGAACCGGCGCGCTGGACGCGGAGCCTGCCGCGCCGCGCGTTGGAGGTATTGCCTTTAACGGCTGGACGCTGGACACCACCCGCTGCGAGCTGAGCGATCCGCAGCGTAATACCGTGCCATTAACCCAGGGCGAATACGGCCTGCTGCTGGCATTAACGCAAAACGCCCGCCGGGTACTGAGCCGTGAACAGCTGCTGGAGCTGACCCACAGCGAAAGCGCCGAGGTCTTTGACCGCACTATCGACGTGTTGATCATGCGGCTACGGCGAAAAATTGAGGTCAATCCGCATCAGCCTTTGCTGATCAAAACCATTCGCGGTCTGGGCTATGTTTTTGCCACGGACGTTTCCCATCATGAGAAAGCCGCCTGACCGTTCTCCTCAATAAACGCCTGAAGCTCGGCCAGCGTTTTCGCGCCGTCAATCGCATTGGCCGCCAGCAGGCTGGCCCGCGCGCAGGCGTGCGCCAGATAAATACTCTCGGTAAGCGACAGCGATTCATGGCAACCGTATAAAAAGCCTGCGCAAAACGCGTCGCCCGCACCGACGCTGCCGATAATCTCGTCCTGCGTCAGCTTCCACGACGGAACCCATTGCCCTTTTTCACCCGGCGCTTCACCCCATGCCCCTTCCGGACAGTGGATCACTACCCGCTGCCGCACGCCTGCCGCCAGCAGCTGTGCGGCAGCGTCGGCGATATGGACCATGTTCAGCGCACCATGACCGTCGCGGATCTCAAGCCCGCTAAACTCACCGGCTTCCAGCTCGTTAATCACCAGATAATCAAGATGGCGCAGGGCAGGGAGCACCAGCGGCTGATAGCGCGGATCGCCCTTGCGGGAGACCAGATCGAGTGAGGTTTCATACCCCTGATCGCGCATCTGTGCCAGTAACCGCGCGCTGCGGGTGCCAAATTCCTCGTCCGGCATGTCCAGGCTGTCGAGCAGCAGCAGATAGCCGAGATGGAAGATCTTCAGCGATCCGTCGAGGCGATCGAAGGCGGGAAGATCCAGCAGGCGGTTGGCGCCCGGCGAGTGGAAAAAGGTGCGCTGTCCGCTGGGGTCGGTCATTACCTGCGACATCGACGTTGGGGCGAACGTCGTGCGCTGCACGCGCTGGCGATTGACGTGATACTGGTCGAGCATCGCCAGAATATAGTCTCCGTCGCTGTCTTCCCCAATCAGCCCCACCGCCTGTAACGGCAGGCCGACGTGCATTTTCGCCAGCGTCAGCAGAACGTTGAGCGGCGCACCGCCGGTTGAGCGCTCACTGTGGGTGATTTCCGCCAGCCAGCCGCGCTCCGGCCACTGTACGATCTGGTGGACGTGATCCACCAGCATGTTGCCTGCGGCGATAATCCCTTTGCGTTCCATTATGCCTGCCCCGCGCTGCCGAAGATGCGCATCTGCTCCGCGACCGTATCGGTAATGGCCTCTTCAATGCCCAGCAGCAGTTCGGCAAACTCATCGTACAGCGGCTGGCGGTTCGCCATGCGCTGCTCAACGGCGGCGAGCGCGGCCTGCGACATGCCGGTATAGAAGTTGATTTTATGAATGCCCAGCTCGATAGCGCGGCGGAAGTCGGCATCGCTAATTCCCGAGCCGCCGTGTAAAACCAGCGGCAGCCCCGTCTGCTTGCGAATGGCGTCCAGACGCGTGAAATCAAGCTTCGGCTCGCCCTTGTATTTCCCGTGCGCGTTGCCAATGGCGACCGCCAGCGCGTCGATACCGGTTAAATCGACAAATTCGCGCGCCAGCTGCGGGTCGGTAAAGAACGCTTCATCCGCATGCCCATACAGCGCGCCGCCTTCATCTCCGCCGACTGCGCCCAGCTCCGCCTCCACCGAGACGCCCACCGCGTGGCACATCTTCACCACTTCCCGGGTCTGGCGGATATTTTCCTCATAGCTCAGCGTCGAGCCGTCGAACATCACCGAGCTGAACCCTAAGCGCAGGGCGCGCACGACGGCCTCAAAATGCAGCCCGTGGTCGAGGTTAAGCACCACGGGAATATCGTGACGGGCGGCTTCGAACTTCACCGCTTCAACAAGCGACTCCAGAGACACGTACTTAAAATGCACTTCGGCGATGTTGATGATAAACGGCGAGCGTTCCTGCTTCGCGGCGGCAAACAGCGCGCGCAGAAAATGGGAGTCGAGAACGTTGAACGCGCCCAGGGCGTAGCGGTGTTCTCTGGCGTGTGCCAGACCGTCGGCAAGAGAAATCAATGGCATCATTCACTCCTTATATCCGAAACAGGTTGTACTCGTTGCACAGCACCAGCACCGCCGGTTCGTCTTCTTCGATGGTGTTGTAGCGATCGATGGGCTGTAAAAAGTGGTTGTCGTGTTCATCGTCATTGACCGACGACACTTCGCCCACCAGCACGTCGCCAAAGCCGCGTTCACCCCAGAAACTGTGGTACAGGCCGGGCGTCAGGCAGATGCTTTCCCCAGGCGTGAGGCGCAGCTGGCTACCGGGCGCGTGCGTCTGCCGACAGCCGTCTATCGTGACGATCACGTCGGTGTTTTCGGTCTCTTCATGCGCGCCCGCATTCCATAACTCAATAATCAGATTTCCGCCGCCGCGGTTGATAATGTCTTCCCGCTTGCGCCAGTGGAAATGCATCGGCGTCACCTGGCCGTCGCGGACGTGCATGATTTTTTCGGCATAGCACTTTTCATAAGGCACGCCGTTGGGGGAGCCGTTGCGCAGGGTGAACAGCGTCAGCCCCTGTGCGGCAAAATTGTTACCGCCAAACGCCGTCACGTCCCAGCCGAGCCTGAGGTCGAACACCTCCTGCCAGGCGGCCTGGTCAAGCTGCTGCCATTTTGTTGGCGGAAAGCTGGCAAACGGCGGGAGATGCACGTCGTGCATGGAGAAGAACTGCCGCGTGTGGCCGAGGATTTCATTGATGTCGGAGCGTTTCATGGGGACTCCTTGCGTTTTATGCCACCCCCTCACCCCGGCCCTCTCCCTCAAGGGAGAGGGGGAGAGGGTTAGGGTGAGGGCATCAGGCCGCACCGGGGTTACTTAACCGTCCACCCCTTATACGTGCCGACGTTCTTTTTATCGATCATCGTCACCGGGATCAGCACAGGCTCTTTCGGCGCAGGTTTGCCCTGAAGAATGTCATAGCCAATCTCCACCGCCTTCGCCGCCATCACCTGCGGATCCTGCGCCGGTGTCGCCACAAACAGGGAGTTTTCGCGCTTCAGGGCTTCTTCACCGTCCGGGCTGCCATCCACGCCAACGATAAAGAACTCATTACGTTGAGCCTGTTTCGCCGCCAGATCGGCGCCGATCGCCGTCGGATCGTTAATTGCGAATACGCCGTCGATCTTCGGATTGGCCGCCAGCAGGGAGGTCATGACCTCCAGTCCGCCTTCGCGGCTGCCTTTGGCGTTCTGATTATCCGAGAGCACTTTGATATCCGGGTGGCGCCTGAACTCGGTCTGGCAGCCCTCCACGCGGTTTTGTACCGCAGAAACCGGCGGCCCGTTGATGATCACCACGTTGCCTTTACCTTTCAGGCGGTCGGTTATGTACTTACAGGCCATCTCCCCCGCCTGGGTGTTATCGGAGGTGATGGTCGCATCAGCCCCTTCCGCCGCCACGTCAACCGCCACGACCACGATCCCTGCCTCTTTGGCGCGTTTTACCGCCGGGCCGATCCCTTTGGAATCCGCGGCGTTGAGGATGATCATGTCCACTTTCGCCGCAATGAAGTTATCGATCTGCGACACCTGCTGGCCCAGATCGTACCCGCTGGAGACCAGCGTCACCTTGACGTTATCTCCCGCCAGCTTGCGCGCTTCCAGCTCGGCACCTTTGGTGATCTGCACGAAGAACGGGTTAGCCAGGTCGCCCACCGTCACGCCGATGGACTTCAGATCTTTTGCCTGCGCAAACGGGGTTGCGGCCAGCAGCGCGCCAGCACAGAGCGCGGTCACTAAGGGCTTCAATCTCATGCTGTATTCCTCACGTAGGGTATTGTTGTTATGCACTTTGATGGTGTCGGGTACGGTATTTGTCGATCAGCACCGCTATGATGATCACCGCCCCTTTGATCACCAGCTGCCAGAAGTAGGAGACGCCCATCAGCGTCATGCCGTTGTTGAGGGTGGCGATGATCAATGCACCGACCAGCGTGCCGGTGATCGTGCCGATCCCGCCGACGAAGCTGGTTCCGCCGAGGATCACCGCCGCAATCGCATCCAGCTCGTACCCCGTGCCGAGGTTGCCGTTGGCGCTGTAGAGGCGCGAGGCGCTCATCACGCCGCCTAATCCCGAGAGCAGGCCGCTCATGCCGTAGACAAACAGCAGCACCAGCCAGACCTTGATGCCGGTTAAGCGTGCCGCCTGCATATTGCCGCCGACCGCATAGATGTGAACGCCGAGGGTTGTGCGACGCAGAATAAACCAGCACACCACAATCACCGCCAGGGCGATCACCACCAGCCACGGAATCGGGCCGAGGTAGTTGTTGCCGATCCACTCGAAGTTAATGTTGGAGTTAATGACCGTCGTGCCGTCCGCCAGCAGATACGCCGCGCCGCGCAGTGCCGTATAGGTGCCGAGGGTGACGATAAACGGCGGCAGCCCGGCAAAGGCCACCAGCGCGCCGTTGAACAGCCCCAGCACCATACCGAGCATCAGCGCCGCCGGAATGGAGAGCATCGCAAATTCAGGGATAAGCGAGACCACCATCGCCGCTACCGCCGTAGTGCCCAGAATCGAGCCCACAGAGAGGTCAATCCCGCCGGTCAGGATGATGAAGGTCATCCCCGCCGCCAGCACGATGTTGATCGACGCCTGCCGGGTAATATTCAGCAGGTTGCTCTCGGTGAAAAAGTTCGGGGCGATAAAGCCAAATACCGCCACAATCAGGATTAAAATCGGCAAAATGCCGATCGTTTGCATCAGATCGCTCATCAGCATTTTTTTGGCGGAGGCGGATTTCGCCACCTGCTGCGGATGGGTTGGAGTTGTCATAATTACACCGCCTGATGATGTGTGTCGTTCACGCCGGTTGCCAGCGTCATAATGTTTTCCTGAGAGATGTCGCGTCCGTGAAGTTCACCCGCGATGCTGCCTTCCCGCATCACGTACACCCGGTCGCTCATGCCCACCACTTCCGGCAGCTCGCTGGAGATCATCAGAATCGCCACCCCTTTGCGCGCCATCTGGTTCATGATGCGGTAGATCTCGCTTTTCGCGCCGACGTCCACGCCGCGCGTGGGCTCGTCCAGAATCAGAATGCGCGGGCCAATCGCCACCCAGCGGGAGATCAGCAGCTTTTGCTGGTTGCCGCCGGAGAGCCCGCCCGCGCGCACCTGAGAATGCGGCACGCGGATATTGAGCAGGGCGATGGCGTCATCGGAAATAGACTGCGCTTTTTTGCGGTTCAGCCAGCCGAAGGTGGCGTCGCGCTCCAGCGTCGCCATGGTGATGTTCTCCTGCGCCGCCAGCTCCAGAAACAGCCCCTGCTCCTTGCGGTTCTCGGTAAGAAAACCGATGCCGTTTTCAATGGCCGCGCGCGGGGAGTGGATCACCACCGGCTCGCCGTCGACCTCAATCATGCCGCCCGTGGCTTTACGCACGCCGAAGATCAGCTGCGCCAGCTCGGAGCGTCCGGCCCCGACCAGCCCCGCCAGCCCGACGATTTCACCGGAGCGAACCTGCAAACTGCACGGCAGCACTTTTTTGCCATCTGTCAGGTGGTGCACGTTCAGACGCGGGCTGCCGAGCGGAATATCGCGCTCTTTGTTAAACAGATCGCTGAGCGGGCGGCCCACCATCATGCGCACCAACTCAGAGGCATTCAGCTTGTCGCGCGTCAGGCTGCCGACGTACTGCCCGTCGCGCAGGACGCTGACGCGATCGGAAAGCTCATACACTTCCGCCATGCGGTGGCTGATGTAGATAATCGCCATCCCTTCATCGCGCAGGCGCAAAATCAGTTCAAACAGGCGGTGCGTTTCGCGCGAAGAGAGGGCGGCGGTGGGTTCATCCATCACCAGAATGCGGCTGTTGCGGTGCAGCGCGCGGGCGATCTCCACCTGCTGCTGCTCGGCGATGGTCAGCTTCATCACCAGGTCGGTGGCGCTGAACTGCGCGCCGAGACGGTCAATCACCGCCTGCGCCTGGGCGGCCATCTCTTTGCGCTGCACCAGCCCGCCGCGCGACAGCTCGCTGCCGAGAAAAATGTTTTCCGCCACGGTCAGGTTAGGAGCAAGCTGCATCTCCTGATAAATCAGGGTAATGCCTGCGGCCAGCGCATCCTTCGGACCTTTGATGTGAAACGGCTGACCGTCGATGAGGATGTCGCCGCTGCTGGCGGTATAAGCGCCTGCGAGGATCTTCATCAGCGTGCTTTTTCCGGCGCCGTTTTCCCCCATCAGCGCGTGGATCTCACCGGGGAAAACCGTCAAATCCACACCCTTGAGCGCGTGGAAATTGCCAAAGGTTTTGGCAATGTGGCGCATCTCTAAAACCGGGGTTCTGCTCATGGCGGATCTCCTGTGAATGTCGATATCTGTACTTCATCACAGGCGCGTAAATGCAAAATGTCAGAAGCTGTTCATATTTGTCATAGTTATGAATAGCTAATCGCCATCACATTTTCCTTTTCCCTCTCCCGGCGGGAGAGGGTCAGGGTGAGGGCACCAAACCGCAGAGGAGCCCAAACCCATGTCTTCACGCCCCCCGTTCTTCACCAGCGCCCGCGGTCGCCTGCTGATATTTAACCTGCTGGTGGTGGCGGTAACGCTGATGGTAAGCGGCGTGGCGGTGCTCGGCTTTCGTCATGCCAGCCAGATCCAGGAGCAGGTGCAGCAGCAAACGCTGGATGATATGACTGGCAGCATGAACCTCGCGCGTGATACCGCGAATGTGGCGACGGCGGCGGTGCGGCTGTCGCAGGTAGTCGGTGCGCTGGAGTACAAAGGCGAAGCTGAACGGCTTAAACAGACGCAGATGGCGCTGCGCCACTCGCTGGAGCAGCTTGCCGATGCGCCGCTGGCGCAGCAGGAGCCGGCGCTGGTGGCGCGTATTATCCGCAGGAGCAATGAGTTACAGCAGAGCGTGACGGGAATGCTGGAGCGCGGGCAAAAACGGCATCTGGAGCGTAACGCGCTGCTCAGCGCGCTGTATCAAAGCCAAAGCTATCTGCGTCATTTGCAGGATATCAACCGCCGTTACGCGAGCAATGTGCCAGACGCCCGGCAGCTTGCAGAGATGGACAGGCTGATCGTTGCCGCCATTGATACCCCTTCACCGCGCGCCACGGTGCAGCAGCTGGATGCAGTAACCGCGATGTTACCCGCGAGCGCCCTGCAACCGGTGGTCAACCTGGTGCTCCCGGATTTTAATGATGAGCTGCGCAAGCTCGCGCCACTGTCAAAGCAGCTGGAGGAGAGCGATCTGTCCATCAGCTGGTACATGTTCCACATCAAGGCGCTGGTGGCGATATTAAACCGCGACATCAATCAGTACGTTGAACAGGTGGCGCAGGCCTCCCGGCTGCGTACCGCCCAAAGCCACCAGGAGCTGCGCTCCATCAGCGTGTTTATCAGCGTCTTCGCGGTGCTGGCGCTGATCATCACCGGCTGCGCCTGCTGGTATATTTACCGCAATCTGGGCTCCAACCTGACGGCTATCTCAAGGGCAATGTCGCGCCTCGCTCACGGCGAGCAGGATGTGTCGGTGCCCGCGCTACAGCGGCGTGATGAGCTGGGGGAACTGGCGCGCGCGTTTAACGTTTTTGCCCGCAATACCGCTTCGCTGGAGCACACCACGCGGCTACTGAAGGAGAAGACCTCGCAGATGGAGGTCGACCGCATCGAACGTCAGGGGCTGGAGGAGGCGCTGCTGCACAGCCAGAAAATGAAGGCGGTTGGGCAACTGACGGGCGGGCTGGCGCATGATTTTAATAACCTGCTGGCGGTGATTATCGGCAGTCTGGAGCTGACCGATTCAGCGTCACCGGACGCGCCGCGCATCACTCGTGCGCTCAAAGCCGCGGAACGCGGGGCCATGCTCACCCAGCGTCTGCTGGCCTTCTCGCGCAAGCAATCCCTGCAACCTCATGCGGTAGAGATGAAGCCGCTGCTGGAGAACCTGAGCGAGCTGATGCGGCACTCGCTTCCCGCCACGCTGACGCTGGATATTGAAGCGCAAACCCCGGCCTGGCCCGCATGGATTGACGTCAGCCAGCTGGAAAACGCCATTATCAACCTGGTAATGAACGCCCGTGATGCAATGGAGGGGCAAAATGGTGTGATCAAAATCCGCACCTGGAACCAGCGTGTGACCCGCAGCGACGGGCGTAGGCAGGATATGGTCGCGCTGGAGGTGATTGACCACGGCTGCGGGATGTCGCAGGAGGTGAAATCGCAGGTCTTTGAACCGTTCTTCACCACCAAACAGACCGGCAGCGGCAGCGGGTTAGGGCTGTCGATGGTGTACGGCTTTGTGCGTCAGTCCGGGGGGCGCGTTGAGATCGAAAGCGCGCCGGGGCAGGGAACCACCGTGCGGCTCCAGCTGCCGCGTTCGACGCTGCCCGCGTTCTCCGATGATGCCGCGCTGGCGACCACGGCCCCGGCAGAGAGTGAGCTGCTTGTGCTGGTCCTGGAAGATGAGGCGGGCATGCGGCAGACCCTGTGCGAGCAACTGCACCAGCTTGGCTACCTGACGCTTGAAGCCGAAAACGGCGAGCAGGCGCTGAACATGCTGGACGCATCACCGGATATCGGCATGTTTATCAGCGACCTGATGTTGCCGGGCGGCCTGAGTGGTGCGGAGGTGATCGGCCATGTACGCAGCCACTATCCGCAGTTGCCGGTGCTGCTGATCAGCGGGCAGGATTTGCGCCCGGCGCATAACCCGCAGTTGCCGGACGTTCAGTTACTGCGAAAACCGTTCACCCGCGCACAGCTGGCGCAGGCGCTGCGCAAGGTGATGGCAGGAACCGGCAGCGAGCCAGGGTAGCGGCCCCCTGAGCGCCGTTAAAAGACGACGACGAGGCAGGGATAAATTTCACGGACTCATGCGGCAGCGGGCGGCGCAAATGCTGCTTTATCCCGACAATCAGCGCTTCGCGCGGAAAGCCAGGCATATCCATTACGCCGCCACCGAGGATCACCGCATCCGGATCGAACAGATTTACACTGGTGGCAATGGCGCGGGCTGCATGATTCAGGAGTTGTTGTACGAAGGGGTCATCGGGTACGGCTGAAAAGATATCTCCCATCGCATACTCGCGGGGCTGCTGTTCGTACCACTGTTTCAATGCGATACCGGAACAAACTGTTTCCAGACATCCCGGGTTGCCACAACCACAGTGCCGCGTCATATCCCCCTGTGGAATATGCCCGAGCTCGCCCGCTACGCCGTGCGCGCCCGTCCATGGAGCACCGTTTAGCCAGATGGCAAATCCCATGCCGGTGCCAAGATAGGCCGCCAGAACCTCTTGCTGCTGGAGATTGTGTTGCGCCACGTCAAACGAAAGCTGAAGGTTAACGTCGCGGGAAAATTCGACCGGGCAGCCTAGCGCATCTTCAAGTTTTCCCGCCAGATCGCGGAGCTCATTCGCCTGCAAAGGCAGATTTGGCGTCGAAATAATGGTGCGTTTGTCTTTGCCGACCAGTGCCGGAAAGCCCATGACCAGACCGCGACAGTGAACCTGTAAATGACGCAGCTGAGCCGTGATCATTTCCGTCACGCCGCACACCACACCAGAGCGGATAACCTCCGCGGTGCGCTGTTTTTCACAATGCAACACCGCACCGTCGGCCGTTTGCAGGCAAAAACGGATATGAGTGGCCCCCATATCCACTCCGGCGACGACATCAGGCTGTTTTTGCATGAGGAACAACCTCGTTTCGTGCCGACAGGATCTGCCCGGCCATAAGCTGCCATGCATCCCCGATATTCTCTGCATGGTTGAACAGACCAGACGTTCCGACGATAAAGACATCTGCGCCGGCGGCCATCAGTTTTTTATAGGTGGCCTGATTGCATGAGCCATCGATCTCAATCTCATAGCTCAGCCCTTCGCGTTCGCGCCAGGCTTTCAGCTCGGCAATTTTCTCCAGCATTTCCGGAATGAACGGCTGCCCGGCAAAGCCTGGATCGACGGTCATCACGGTGATTTTGTCCGCCTTATGAATATAGTATTTCATTGCCTCAACCGGGGTTTCCGGGTTGAGGATGAGTCCCACTTTCATACCGTGACGACGGATCTCTTCAATCAGGCGGAAAGCCTGACCGTTGATGGTCTCCGGGTGCAGTGTGATGAAGTCTGCTCCGGCCTGCGCCAGCTGGCTTATGTAGTCCTGCGGGCGAGTCACCATCAGGTGACAGTCCAGTGGTTTGGTGGCGAGCTTCTTCACCTGGCCGACAAAGAACGGAGACAGCGTCAGATTAGGCACAAAGTGGCCGTCCATGATGTCGATATGGAAGTAGTCCGCGTGCTGGTCAATAAATTCGATCTGTTCTTTGAATTTCAGCAGATCCATACACATCAGGGAGGGTGAAATTTTCATAGTGATTTCCTTACTTACTGATCAATCTGTCGAGGGCAACAGCGGCGATAATCAACCCGCCCATTACCACCAGCTGGTAGTAGGTTTGTACCTGTAAGATATTGAGTCCGTTATTGATGGTGCCGATGATGAGACCACCAATCACGACCGAGAAGATGCGGCCTTTACCGCCGAAGAAGCTGGTTCCGCCGATGATGGCGCTGGCGATGGCGTATGTTTCAAATCCCATCCCGGCCAGCGGCTCCGCTGCGCCCAGACGCGCAGTCGACACCACGCCCGCCAGCCCGGCGCATACGCCAGAAATAATGAACACCACCAGAATATGAAACTTCACGTCGATGCCGGAGTAGAACGCCGAGTTTTTGTTACCGCCCAGGGCGTAGATATTGCGCCCCAGCCGCATACGGGTGGTGAGGAACCAGAGGATCACCGCGACGATCAGCGAGAAGATGACCGGTACGGGTATCCCGAGGACGCTGGCAGCGAAGAAGTTTACAAAATCGAACGAGAAGCCATAGACGGAGTTAGCATCGGAAATCACCAGCGTGATGCCGCGAAAAATGGCGTTAGTACCGAGAGTGATAATGAACGGATGTAGCCCGGTCCAGTTGACCAGACAGCCATTGATCGCCCCCAGCGCGCCGCCGACCAGTACGCCGCCAATCAGTGCTGCAAAAAACGGGTCGACACCAGCCAGCATCAGTTTGGCAGTCACCATGCCGGAGAGTGCCAGAATGGCTCCGACGGACAGATCAATACCCGCGACAAGGATGGCAAAGAATTCGCCCATCCCGATCAGCACCGTTACCGAGCTCTGGACAAAAATCTGCGTGATGTTGTTGGTGGTGAGGAAGTACTCCGATGACAGCGTGCCAAAGATGGCGACTATAATCGCGAGGATAAAAAAGGTACCGTACTTGTCCCAGAACAGCGCGAAGTTAAATGGCTTTTTCTCCGCCATATCGCCTTTCACTCTTGTGGTAATGCCCATGCCATGATCTCCTCTTCGCTCATGTCGTCGCGATTGGTCAGGATTTGCGTCAGCCGCCCTTCGCAGAACACGGCGATGCGGTCGCAGACGGCGATAATTTCAGGTAATTCAGATGACACCATCAGGATGACCTTGCCTTCGTCAGCCAGCTGGCGCATCACCTTGTAGATTTCGGCCTTTGCGCCGACGTCGATGCCTCGCGTGGGTTCATCAAAAATGATGACGTCCGGGTTGCAACACAGCCATTTAGAAATCAGCACCTTTTGCTGATTGCCGCCGGAGAGTTCGGTGATGTTTTGCTCTACGCTTTGGCACTTCAACGCCAGCAACTGGCGCTGTGCTTCGGCGGTCTTGCGTTCTTCATGCTCGCGAAAGAGCCCCATGGCCCCTTTATAGCCACCGTTTTTCAGGCTCTGGCTGACGGCCATGTTTTGGGCGATAGAGAAATTAGGGAAAAAGCCATTTTCGCGGCGGCTTTCGGTGATGTAGGCCATCCCTTTTTTCAACGCATCCAGAGGCGAACGCGGGGAGATGGTTTTGCCGTTGAGGCGAATTTCACCGCTCGCGCGTTTATCCACGCCGAAGAGACAGTCCATCAGTTCGGTACGTCCCGAGCCGACCAGACCCGCAAAACCCAGTATTTCGCCGCGGTTCACGCTGAACGAAATATCACGCACTTTTTTCTTGTCCCGGCTGGTGACGTTGTTCACCTCAAACACCGTGTCGCGTTCGATGTTGCCGGTGCTCTCTTTCATGGCGTTAAAGCGGTTTTGCAGTTCGCGGCCGACCATCAGGCGCACAATGTCGTCGTTTGAAACGTCACTCACCAGACCACTGCATACGCTGGAACCGTCTTTCATTACCGTGTAGCGGTCGCAGATGCGGCGGATTTCCGCGAGCTTATGCGAGATATAGACAATGGCGGTGCCTTCTTTACGCAGCTGATTCATGATCAAGAAAAGATAATCCACCTCTTTATTGGTTAATGAAGATGTGGGTTCATCCATAATGATCACTTTGGCATCGAGCATTAAGGTTTTCGCAATTTCCAGCATCTGTTTATGGCTGATGGATAAATTCGCTACTTTTTCATCTAAATCGACTTTTAATCCGACGCGTAAGAGCATCATCGCACCGCGAATGCGCATCTCTTTCCAGTCAATAATCCTGATGCCACAAACCTTTTTGGTCAGGTGACGGCCTATATATAGATTTTCCAGCACGGTTAATTCATCAATAACGCTGAGTTCCTGATATATAATGCCGATGCCCAGTTGTGCTGCCAGTTTATGATCCAATTTGTCGTAATTCTTTTCATTAATAATAATGGAGCCTTTGGTCGGCTCATGAATTCCCGACAATACTTTCATTAAGGTTGATTTACCGGCACCATTCTCCCCTAATAACGCGTGGATCTCATGAGGGTATATAGTTAAATCAACCGATTTTAATGCGTGAACCGGACCAAAGGATTTGCCGATCCCCGCCATCGAGATATATGGCGTGACCATGTTTATTTCCTTCTCTGTTCACCCTCTCCCTGTGGGAGAGGGCCGGAGTGAGGGCATCAAGCCGCACAGTTCTGCGTTATTTTGTCACCAGAATCGAATCCACCAACTTGAATTCAGGCGTTTTTTCCAGCGGGATGACTTTCCCGGTTTTCGCGGCATCCACCATTAATTTCAGGCCGGTCGCCCCGATGTCCGCCGGGTTTTGTGCGACGGTTGCCGTCATCTGACCGGCTTCGACCATCTTACGCGCCTCTGGAATACCATCGGTGCCGACCACCAGCACTTTGCCGATTTTACCGGCGTTTGCCACCGCCTGTGCCACGCCCATCGCCATGGTATCGTTCGCGCAGTAGAAGGCTTTCAGATTCGGGTTTCGTTGCAGCACGTTGGTTGCCACATCCAGAGCTTTAATGCGATCCCAGTCGGCGGGCTGGCTGGCAACCAGCTTAATTTGGTTTGCTTTTTTGAAGGCTTCTGTTGCGCCATTGCGGCGCGCCTCGCCCGATGCGTTACCGGCTTTACCCTCAATGATTGCGACTTCGCCCCCCTCCGCACCAAGTTTATTGATAATAAAATCGGCCCCTTTTGCGCCGACGGCCACGTTGTCCGTTGTGACAAACCCCTCTACATTGCCACCTGCTTTTTTCAGGTTATCCATATCGATTTTTTCATCGAGATTCACCAGATAGAGACCTTTCTGCCAGGCGCGCGCGACGGGCATGACCAGATTCACGGAGGAGAGTGGGGCAAAAGCGATACCCTTGTATTTTTTATTACTCAGATCTTCGAACAGCTGTAGCTGGGACTGAAAATCCCCTTCTGACGGCGAGGCAAAAATATCAACGCTTACTCCCAGGGTTTTGGCTTCATCTTCAATCCCTTTCTTCATATCCACCCAGAATGGATTGGAGAGCGTTTTTAATACCACCGCATATTCCGCAGCAGCAAACGCGCTGGTGGATAACATTAAGCCCATAGCGGCGCCGCTGAAATATTTCAGATATTTATTCATAGCAGTGTTCTCAATGTAGGGTATGTTGTTGTTAATCCCGCCTGAGCAGGATTAACCTTTTAATTTACTTCAGTGCGCCAGGAGAGAAGAAATCCACAATAGCGCCGGTTTTTTGCATATTAAGTGTGGCCTGTTCGATGTTTTGTTGTGCAACGGAAACAAATAACGCATCTAATAATGTAAGCTGTAATATACGCGCGGAGGCGTTGCGCCCTAATAACGGGGTCTCTGGTGCTGGCGAACAAATAATATAATCAGCAAGTTTAGCAATCGGTGAATGGTAGCTATGAGTAATACAGATAATTTTGGCGCCGTTCTTTTTTGCTAACTCAACTGCTGCTTTCACATCACTGGTGCGGCCGGAATGGGAGACCACCAGTACCACATCCCCTTCCTTCAGCAGCGATGCCGACATCATCATAATGTGCGCGTCCTGATACGACTGGCAGCGCACGCCGATGCGTAGAAACTTATGCTGGATGTCGGCGCAAATAGCGTTAGAACCACCCACACCGTACAGATCGCGCTGGTTGGCCTGGGCGAAGAAACGTGCCGCGCGGTGAATTTCATCCACGTTCACTATCGACTGGCCTTCCATAATGGTGCGCAGCGTAATATTGAACACTTTGTTAACCACATCCTGTGGTGCTTCATCAAAAGCGAGTTCCGCAGGTAATACTTGTTCGGATTGCGAGAAGTAGTCGACCAGCGCCGCACGCAGGTTACGGAAACCGCTAAAGCCGAGCAGTTTGGCCACTTTCACGATCATCGCTTCCGACACCATCAGCGTTTCGGCAACGTCTTTAATCGCAGGCGCGCCGCTCAGGTTACCCGGCTGGAGCAGCCAGTCGACGATACGGCTTTCGTTGTCGGTCATGCCTTCCTGCTTCATGCGCAGGTACGGTGCAAGGCCAATGCCGTTAGGCAGCTCTTTTTTAAATTCTGACTGACTCATCGCTCTCTTTTGTCCTTAAAAATGAAGACGACACTATATCACCACACTCTGGCATGAAAATATGCTGGCAACTTCACAATGTTTGAAAATTCATAAAGTTTTATTGTCTGTGAAGTTTTGATGGGCGGTTGCTTTAGGATGACCTTAAAAATCAATAATATAATCATGACACGTTAACGGATTTTAATGCATGCCGTAAGAAATATACCGTCATGAGAGAGTTGAAATGTCAAAGTCAGGGGTGTAGAACACGCGCAGAACTCGATGGTTTTGAGGTTTTATTGCACAACTGACCGGTCTTAAATCACAACTCCATCGAGTTCGTAAAGTTAACCCACGATGAGGTTTATTATGAAAAAGATTGCATTTGGCTGCGATCACGTAGGTTTTATGCTGAAAGAGGATATTCTGGCCCATCTGCGCGCGCGTGGCATCGACGTGGTGGATAAGGGCACCTGTTCCCCGGAGCGTACTGACTACCCATATTATGCCAGCGCGGTTGCACAGGCTATTATCGATAAGGAGGTGGATGGCGGCATCCTGATCTGCGGAACGGGGGTAGGGATCTCCATTACGGCCAATAAGTTCCCGGGCATCCGCGCAGTGGTCTGTAGCGAACCTTATTCAGCTCAGCTTTCAAGGCAGCATAACAACACGAATGTGCTGGCATTTGGTTCGCGCGTGGTCGGACTGGAGCTGGCAAAAATGATCGTCGATGCCTGGCTAAATGCACCGTTTGAAGGGGGACGACATCAGGCGCGAGTCGATGCGATAGGGGCGATTGAACAGGCCAGGAATTGAGATTCCTCCGCTACCCCGGTTCCCTGCCATTCATTACCGTAAGGCCAGTTCACCTGCGAGTCTGGCCTTATGAAACGTTACTCTACCGCTCTGTTATTGGGTCTGCTGACTTTAACCAGCCAACTGGCGTATGCCGATGTGATTGATGATGCCATTGGCAATATTCAGCAGGCGATCAACGATGCCTATAACCCCGGCAGCAGCCGTAATGATGATGACGACGATCGTTACGATCGCAGCCGTCAAACCGACAGCCGCCAGTACGACGATCGTCGTCGACAGTTAGAAGATCGACGCCAGCGTTTAGACGAGCGTCAGCGGCAGCTGGATGACGATCGGCGTCGGTTAGAAGAGGATGAGCGCCGGTTAGAGGATGATTACGATCGGTGGTAACCCTGGTATTGCAACGCGTAGGCCGGGTAAGGCGCAGCCGCCACCCGGCAAAATTTAATCCAACACCAGCACCATCCCGTCATACCCCGCTTCAATGCCGGACGGCAGCGGGTTATCCATCATCCACACGTCAAACTGATGGCTGATATGCGTCAGGATCACCTGCGGACAGCCAATCACCTCGTTCAGCGCAATCACCGTATTCAAATCACAATGGTTGCGCGGCGTCTCCGGGCGCGGTTCATGGCTACAGTCGATAATCATCGCCTGCGGCTGATTGTTTAGCAGAAACGTCACCGTTTTATCCGGTAGCCCGGCGGTATCAGAAAGCCACGCCACGCGGCTGTGGGCGGACTCCAGCAGATAGCCAAACGTGAGTTTTGAATGGTTGAGCGGCAGCGGCGTGACCCGCAAGCCCTGAAGTTCAAACATCACAAACGGCTCCACCGTGTGGCTGAAATCGAGAAGGCCCGGATGCTTGAACAGGTCGTCACAGCCTGCATCGTCCGGCGGACCGTAAACCGGAATGGTCGCTCCCACGCCCCAGCGCAGAGGAAAAAGCCCCTGAACGTGATCCATATGATAATGGGTAAGCAAAATCTGCCTGAAACTCCCCGCGGGCCAGTCGTCCATCAGGTGTGGAATACCCGCGTCCAGCAAGGTGACCGAATCGTTGAATTTCACCGCCGCGCTACAGGGGCGACGGCGATAATTTTCCTGTAAACGCGCCCGTCGGCACGCCGCGCAGTCGCAGCCAAACACCGGCACCAGCTGAGCCCCTCCGGTTCCTGTCAGCGTGATCGTCAGACTCATAACGCACCTCTACAGCGGTTTGGTGAAGCGGAAATGGCTTTGCGTATATCCTTCACGAACATAAAAACGGTGCGCGTCCACGCGCTTCACGCTGGTGGAAAGCTCGGTCAGCTCGGCGCCTGCCTGTCGCGCGACGTCCTCTGCCCAGGCCAGCAGCTGGCTGCCCACTTTTAATCCGCGCGCCTGCGGCATCACCACCAGTTCCTGGATCTCGCCGATCCAGCGGGCGTGATGCAGGTGAAACTGCATATGCAGGCCGATCATACCGATGATCTGCCCGTCCAGCTCGGCCAGCTGGTAACGCATATTGTGATCCTGCAAGTTGGCCAGATACCCGGCGTGAAACGCCTGATGATCGAACTCGGCCTGCTTAAGTTCGCAGATCAGCGCGTAAACGATCGGCGCATCGTCGGCGGTGGCGGGGCGAAGCTGGCAGTCAGGCATGCTGTTTCTCCTTCTGGCGAATAAGCGATAGCAAGGTCTCGACTGACTGTAGCAAACTTCCGTCGTTATTGAGGACGTGACAACCCGACGGGGTGTAGCGCGCCGCCCGTTCCAGCCGCTGGTCGATCTCGCGCGCGTTTTCGCGCCCCCGCTTTTGTAGCCGGCTACGGAGAACGTCCGGGGAAACCTGCAAACAGACCGGGAGCAGCGCCGCTTCGTACCGGGCGCGAGCCTGCGGGAGATGCGCCCGCGAGCCGTTAACCAGTACGTCGAACCCCGCATGCAGCCAGAGGTCAATCTCAATACCGACGCCATAGTAGTAACCGTTGGCATGCCAGCTCAGCGCCAGCAGGTTTTGTCCGGCACGGGTAAAAAACTCCTGCTCGCTCAGGGCGATATGGTTCTCGCTTCCGGCGTTGGCATCGCGCGTGATATAGCGGTGCGCGACCAGCAGCTGTGAATGTTCCCGCTGCCGTAACGCCGACAGCAGGCTGTCCTTCCCGGAGCCGGACGGGCCCATTAACCAGATGAGTCTTCCCATCAGAACACCCTTTTTCCCTGACGCCAGACGTGGTCGATATGAATGTGCTCGCCCTTACGGTGGGCGAGCACCAGATCGGCCCGTTTCCCCTCGGCAATTTCACCGCGATCGTGAAGATTAAGCGCGCTGGCCGGGTTTTTCGTCACCAGGCGAATCGCCTGTGGCAGCGTGAAGCTGTTGTTCTCGTCGTCCGCGACGCGGAAGGCCGCGTCCAGCAGGCTGGCGGGGTAATAGTCAGAGGAGAGGATATCCAGCAGGCCGAGCGAGGCGAGCCTGCTTGCCGCCACGTTGCCGGAGTGCGATCCGCCGCGCACGATATTTGGCGCGCCCATCAGGACGTTCATGCCGTGCTTACGCGATGCCTCTGCCGCTTCAAACGTGGTGGGAAATTCAGCTATCACGCTGCCAAGCTGGTGGGATTCGCGCACGTGATCGTGCGTGGCGTCGTCATGGCTGGCCAGGGCAATATTACGGTCCCGGCACATCGCGGCAATGGAGAGGCGATTCGGCTGCGACCACTGGGCCGCCAGCTGGAGCTGCTCTTCTTCGTAGCGCGCCATCTCCGCGTCGTTGAGCGAATATTTGCCCTGATAGTATTCGCGATACTTTTCAATGTTGGCGAACTGGCGCTGCCCCGGCGAGTGATCCATCAGGGAAACCAGCGAGACCGGCTCGCGGCCCACCAGCTTCTCAAACAGCGGCAGGGTGGTGTGGTGCGGCAACTCGCAACGCAGGTGCAGGCGGTGCTCGGCGCGGTTGAGGCCGCGCTTTTGCGTCTCCTCCACGGCGTTGATCATCTTCTCCAGATTCTCCAGGCGATCGCCGCCGTCGCGCACGTCGCCAATCGCCACCGCGTCCAGCACCGTGGTGATGCCGCTGGCGACCATCAGCGCGTCGTGGCTGCTCATCGCTGAATGAGCAGGCCAGTCCACCTTTGGGCGCGGGGTGAAGAATTTATCGAGATTATCGGTATGCAGCTCAATCAGCCCCGGCAGCAGCCAGCCGCCTTCGCCGTCCATCGCTTCAGGAGTGCGGCTCCGGGTTTCGGCAAAGGCGCGGATGACACCGTCCCGCACCTCAACCGAGCCGTTCACGACCTCATTTTCCAGCACCAGCCTGACATTATTGATAATCATACGTTTGTCCCCATCGGGTGCAGTCTGTCCGCCACGCGTTGGCGTACGGCGTCGTCGTGGAAGATCCCGACGATCGCCGCGCCGCGCGCTTTGGCCTGTTCGATCAGTTCCATCACCGCTGCGCTGTTCTTACTGTCGAGCGAGGCGGTGGGTTCATCCAGGAGCAAAATCGGGTAATCGACGATAAAGCCGCGGGCGATGTTGACGCGCTGCTGCTCGCCGCCGGAAAAGGTCGACGGGGCGAGGTGCCACAGACGCTCCGGTACGTTGAGGCGCGTCAGCAGGCTGGCGGCTTTAGCGGCGCAGGTTTCGCGCGGTACGCCGAGATCCAGCAGGGGCTGCATGACCACGTCCAGGGCGGAGATCCGCGGGATCACCCGCAGGAACTGGCTGACCCAGCCGATCGTCGTGCGGCGCACTTCCAGCACCTTGCGCGCCGGAGCCTGAACCAGATCGACCCATTCATCATTGTGGCGAATGCGGATGTGGCCTTCGTCCGGCAGATAGTTAGCGTACAGGGAGCGCAGCAGGGTGGATTTTCCGCTGCCGGAATGGCCATGCAGCACCACGCATTCGCCGCTGCTGACCTCTAACGAGGCATTTTGCAGTACCGGCAGGCGGACGCCGTTTTGCTGGTGGAGCACAAAGGTTTTACTTACGTTTTGTACGTGGATCATGTTGGCCTCGCGATTCGTTTTGCCGGGTGGCGGCTTCGCCTTACCCGGCCTACAAGGTGCGGTGTTCGTAGGCCGGGTAAGCGCAGCGCCACCCGGCAACCGCGCCCTCAGTTCTGCAATACGGACGACACCAGCAGCTGGGTATACGGATGATGGGGATCGTCGAGCACGCGGTCGGTTAACCCACTTTCCACCACCTGACCCTGCTTCATCACCAGCAAGCGGTCCGCCAGCAGGCGCGCGACGCCTAAATCGTGGGTGACAATCACCACCGCCAGGTTTAGCTCCACCACCAGGCCGCGCAGCAGGTCGAGCAGGCGAGCCTGCACAGAGACGTCCAGCCCGCCGGTCGGTTCATCCATAAACACCAGCTTCGGATGGGTGACGAGATTGCGGGCAATCTGTAAACGCTGCTGCATGCCGCCGGAGAAGGTGGTCGGCAGGTCGTCGATGCGCGAGGCGGGAATTTCAACCTCTTCCAGCCAGTGCTGCGCCGTGGCGCGGATGTTGCCGTAGTGGCGCGCGCCGGTGGCCATCAGCCGTTCGCCGATGTTGCCCCCCGCCGACACCTGGCGGCGCAAGCCATCCATCGGGTGCTGGTGCACCACGCCCCACTCGGTGCGCAGCAGGCGGCGGCGATCGGCTTCGCTCATGCCATACAGCGACACGCCCTCATACAAAATGTCGCCATTCTGCGGCGTCAGGCGCGCGGAGATGGACTTCAGCAGGGTGGTTTTACCGGAGCCGGACTCGCCGACAATGCCCAGCACTTCGCCCGGCCACAGCTCAAACGACACGTCGCTAAAGCCTTTGCCCGGCGCATAAAGGTGAGTCAGGTTATTAACCGAAAGCAGCGGTTTCATTGGCTGTTCGCCTCGCTCTGTTGGCGGCAGTAATCGGTGTCGGAGCAGACAAACATCCGTTTGCCCGTGTCGTCCAGCACCACTTCATCCAGATAGCTATGCTTCGAACCGCAGATGGCGCACGGCTCGTCCCACTCCTGCACCGTAAACGGGTGATCGTCAAAATCCAGGCTCTCCACACGGGTGTACGGCGGTACGGCGTAGATGCGTTTTTCACGTCCGGCGCCAAAAAGTTGCAGGGCGGGCATCATGTCCATCTTCGGGTTATCGAATTTCGGGATCGGCGACGGGTCCATCACGTAGCGGCCGTTCACCTTCACCGGGTAGGCGTAGGTGGTGGCGATATGGCCGAAGCGGGCGATGTCCTCATACAGTTTGACCTGCATGATCCCGTACTCTTCCAGGGCGTGCATGGTGCGGGTTTCGGTTTCCCGCGGCTCAATAAAACGCAGCGGCTCCGGGATCGGCACCTGGAAAATCAAAATCTGATCTTCAGTCAGCGGGGTCTCCGGAATGCGGTGACGGGTCTGGATCAGCGTCGCGTCTTCGGTTTTTTCGGTAGTATTAACGCCCGTTACGCGCTTAAAGAAGTTGCGGATCGACACGGCGTTGGTGGTGTCGTCTGCCCCCTGGTCGATGACCTTAAGCACGTCCGCTTCGCCGATCACGCTGGCGGTGATCTGAATACCGCCGGTGCCCCAGCCGTAGGGCATTGGCATTTCGCGGCCGCCGAATGGCACCTGGTAGCCGGGGATCGCCACTGCCTTCAGGATGGCGCGGCGGATCATGCGTTTAGTTTGTTCGTCCAGATAGGCAAAGTTGTAGCCGCTTAAGTTAGACATTGGCGCGCTCCCGTTGCAGGCGTTTCAGCAGTTCCAGTTCGGCCTGGAAATCGACGTAGTGCGGCAGCTTGAGGTGCGAGACAAAGCCGGCGGCCTCAACGTTATCCGCGTGGGCCAGCACGAACTCTTCGTCCTGTGCCGGGCCTGCAATATGCTCGCCGTAGTCCGGCGCCTGGAGCGCACGGTCAACCAGCGCCATCGCCATCGCCTTGCGCTCGCTCAGGCCATACACCAGCCCGTAGCCGCGGGTAAAGTGCGGATCTTCATTCTCTGGCGCGACAAAACCGTTGACCATTTCGCACTCGGTCATCAGCAGTTCGCCGATGTTCACCGCAAAACCCAGCTCTTCCGGCACGATTTCAATGTCGATATAACCGCTGCGGATCTCTGCCGCGAAGGGGTGGTTGCGCCCATAGCCGCGCTGAGTGGAGTAGGCCAGCGCCAGCAGATACCCTTCGTCACCGCGCATCAGCTGTTGCAGGCGGGACGAGCGCGAACAGGGATAGACCGGCGGCGTGCGGGTGATGTCATCCGGTGTGCTGCCGGTGTCCTCCTCCGCCTTCGCCAGCCCCTGGTTTGCCAGCAGGCTAAAGACGTGCGGGGAGGCGTCTTGTTCAGCGTCAGAGACGCTGAGCTGCGGTGTTTCACCGTTCGCCAGCAGAGTGAAGTCCAGCAGGCGATGGGTGTAGTCGTAGGTCGGACCAAGCAGCTGGCCGCCAGGAATATCTTTGTACACCGCAGAAATACGGCGCTCTAATCGCATTTCCGCCGTATTCACCGGCTCGCTAACCGCCAGCTTCGCAAGCGTAGTGCGGTAAGCGCGCAGCAGGAAGATGGCTTCCACGTTATCGCCGCTGGCCTGTTTCAGCGCCAGCGCCGCCAGTTCGCGGTCCGCGATGCCGCCTTCGGTCATCACGCGGTCGACGGCCAGGTTTAACTGCTGTTCAATCTGGGCGACGCTCAGCTCGGGAAGGGCGTCATCCCCCCGGCGTCTGTGCGCCTGCAAGGCATGGGCGGCGGCGATCGCCTTCTCGCCCCCTTTGACGGCAACGTACATCAGCACACCTCCACGTGAGTGGTTCTCGGGATCGCCAGCAGGCGCTCGCCGCAGGTCAGGATCAGGTCGATACCGAGCGGGAACGGATGCGGGCGCTCGGTCAGCTCATGAATGATGCACTCCGGCAGCTGGGGGGCGACCATCCGCTCGTCGGCAATCCCTGCACCCGTCAGGCGCAGCATGCGGCCACCGCTCAGGCTGGAGACCTGCAAAATCAGCGTAGCGCTGGTTTCTGGTGCGACGGCGCTGCCTTCGCTCAGGGCGTTAAGCTGTTCGTGGCTGATTTGCTCGTCGGCCACGGCGAAGACCGCCTGCTGGGGCTGCTCGACCAGCGGCGCGTTGGTGTGAAAGCGCAGGTTCTGGCTGGCGATATCGTTCAGCAATGCGCCTGACAGCCATACCGGGGTGTCGTTGTCCGCCAGGGTCAGCAGCACGCTGGTCGAGGCGAGGTTCAGCGGCAGCCAGCCCTGGGAGAGCTGATGCAGCGAGACAATGACGCCCGGCTCGCTCATGGCTTTCAGCAGGCGACGGAAACTCTGTTGGGCATCCTGGACGGCCAGGGTAAAAGCAGGTTGAAGCGTCATGCGTTGTCTCCGCGAACGAGCGTAAAGAAGTCGACCCGGCTGGTATTCACTTCGGCCTGACGCGCGGCAAGGCGTGCGGCGCGGTCGGCTTCCAGCGGGGCAATAAGGGTTTCCATTAACGTCTGAAAATGCGGCTGTTCCTGTAAAAGCGCGTCGATCGCTGCGCAGCGCTCGGCGTGCGTTTTGTCGCGCCCAAGTACGTAGCCGTAGCCCAGCGTGCCGCTTTTCAGGCGGATCACCGCGCGGGTGAGGGTGGCATCGCCGGCGAAGAAGCGCTCGCCGGTGCCGCCCATGCGTGCCTGGATCTGCACCAGGCCGATCTCCGGCGCGCGGATCGTGTCGTAGTCCGGCGTCAGGCCGAGCGTGCTCATGCGGGCAGCCAGCGCATCAGGCTGGCTGTGGGCCAGCACGCGCATCCAGCGCTGACGAGTGGAGGTGTCGAAGTGCATTCAGTGCTCCATGGTAAATTCAATCATGTCGGCGCGGGTCAGGCTGACGGAGTATTCCGTTGCGTTGACGTCGCCGTCACGGTGGTTGAGGGTGCGCACGCAGAGCAGCGGGGCCATGTTGGGGATCTCCAGCACCTTGCTCTCTTTCGCCTGCGCGCGGCGGGCGCTGATGCGCGTCTGGGTGCGTTTGAGCGCGATACCCGTCGCGTCCTGAAGAAAATCATGCAGGGAACCGCTGGCGAAATGTTGCAGCACGGGCCAGAGGGTGAGGTCCGCGAAGTAGTGGTCGATCTGACAGACCGCCACGCCGTTCACCCGGCGCAACGTGCGCAGGTGAACGATGTTGTCGCCCTCCTGAATCCCCAGCGCGTCCGCCACGTGGCGGGAGGCGGGGCGCAGGACTGACAGCAGCTTTTCGCTGGTGGGGTGGCTGCCCTGATCGAGCAGGTTCTGGCTAAAACGCGCCTGGGCATTGAGCGGGTAGTCGAACGGACGCATCAGCACCAGCACGCCGACGCCCTGACGGCGCTGGACCCAGCCGCGCTCCACCAGTTGATCGATGGCGCGACGCAGGGTGTGGCGATTCACTTCGTAGCGGTCGGCAAGCTGCTGCTCGGCGGGCAGGTAGTCTCCGCAGCGGTAGTGCGTGCGCAGCTCCACTTCGAGCTTTGCCGCAATCTCTTGCCAGCGGGTGGGGTAACTGGTCGGATGTCTGGATAAGTGCATACAAATCAAAGCCTCGCTTCTCAGATGAAGTGCTTACGCAAACGTTGAGAGAGGAAATCCAGCAGGCTGACGGTGACGATGATGAGCACCATCAGGGCGCAGGTTTGCTGGAACTGGAAACCACGAATGGCTTCCCACAGGGTGACGCCAATGCCGCCTGCGCCCACCATGCCGACCACGGTGGCGGAGCGAACGTTGGACTCGAAGCGGTACAGGGAGTAGGAGATGAGCAGCGGCATCACCTGCGGCAGGACGCCGTACAGGATCTCTTCGATTTTGTTCGCTCCGGTTGCGCGGATGCCTTCCACCGGGCCGGGCTCGATGGCTTCAACCGCTTCGGAGAGCAGCTTGGAGAGCACGCCGGTGGTGTGGATGAACAGCGCCATCACGCCCGCGAACGGACCCAGGCCGACGGCGACCACGAACAGCATCGCAAAGACCATTTCGTTGATGGCGCGACAGGCGTCCATCAGGCGACGCATCGGCTGGTAGATCCACCACGGCACGATGTTTTCGGCGCTCATCAGGCCAAACGGAATGGAGAGAATGACGGCAAGCGCGGTGCCCCAGACGGCAATTTGCAGGGTGACCGCCATTTCGCTGAGGTAGTCCTGCCACTGGCTGAAGTCCGGCGGGAAGAAGTCGGCGGCGAAGGTCGCCATGTTGCCGGAATCTTTGAAGAGCAGCAGCGGATCCATCTCCGCGCCCTTCCAGGAGATAACCAGCACCGCCAGCAGAACGGCCCAGCTTATGAGCGAGAACCAGCTGCGCTTTGGCGGCGGGAGGGTGATGGTTTGCATGTTTTACTCCGCGGGTCTTTGTGTGCCGGATGGCGCTACGCTTATCCGGCCTACGATCTGTTCCCCCTCTCCCTGTGGGAGAGGGCCGGGGTGAGGGCATCAGCGTGCGCATTTCCCCCTCACCCTAACCCTCTCCCTCAAGGGAGAGGGGACGTAAGTTACTGCACCGCTTTATTCACGCTGGTCATGGCACCGAGCGCGGCGGTCATGCGGTCGAGATCGTCCAGCTGCGCCTGAATTTCCGACACTTTGCTGGTCTTCTCTTCTTCCTTCAGACCCTTGTTATCCTTCACGCCCTGCATCTGCTTGAACAGCGCCAGCTGGCGAATCGGCACCAGCTGCAAATCGCTGGACGCGCGGAACGGCGCCTAGCCCAGACGCGCCAGAACCGCTTTCTCTTCCGGCGTTTTGCCGTAGTTCATAAAGAAGTCGTAGACCTTGTCCTTGGTGCTCTCGGAGAGGTTTTTGCGCCACACGATCGGGTCGCCCGGGATCAGCGGCGATTTCCAGATAACCTTGATTTCCTTCAGCTTGTCCGGCGCGGAGGTCTTCAGCTTGTCGAGGTTTTCAGTGTTGTTGGTGGCGACGTCAACCTGCTTATTCGCCACGGCCAGGGCGTTGGTTTCGTGGCTGGCGTTGACCGTGCGCTTAAAGTCGCTGGCGGAGACGTTGTTTTTCGCGAAGACGTAATAGCCAGGGACGAGGAAGCCGGAAGTGGAGTTCGGGTCGCCGTTACCAAACGTCAGCTCTTTGCGTTTGGCGAGCATGTCGTTGAGGTTGTTGATCGGGCTGTCTTTGTTCACGATCAGCACGCTCCAGTAGCCCGGGGAGCCGTCTGCCGCAACGGTCTGGGCGAAGACCTGGCCGTTCGCGCGATCTACCGCTTCCATAGCAGAGAGGTTGCCATACCAGGCGATGTCCACTTTGTTGAAGCGCATTCCCTGAATGATGCCCGCGTAGTCCGGGGCGAAGAAGGCGTTTACTTTGATCCCCAGTTTGGTTTCCATATCTTTCAGGAACGGTTCCCACTGCGGCTTCAGGTTTTGCTGTGATTCCGTTGAAATGATGCCAAAGTTCAGCGCTTTTTCCTGTTCCTCAGCGTAAGCAGGGCTTAGCAGGGTGCTGATGCTGAACATGCTGGTGAAGGCCAGCGCGGCAACGGCTTTGTAGTTCATGTCCATTCCTCGTTATGGGGACGTTAAGCAGCCTGCGCGCGCTCTTCGACGCGGTTTACGCTGCGGTAGAGATGATCAAAACGTTCGTTATCAAACTGGTGGCTTGCGCCATCGAAGAACACATTGCCCTGACGCAGGGCGACGATGCGCTCGCAGTAGCGCAGGGCGTAATCCACCTGATGCAGCGTCACCACCACGGTGATGCCGTCGTTCTGGTTGATGTCGCGCAGGGTTTCCATCACGATGCGGGCCGATTCCGGGTCCAGCGAGGCGATAGGTTCATCGGCCAGAATGATTTTGGCTTTCTGCATCAGGGCGCGGGCGATGGCGACGCGCTGCTGCTGTCCGCCGGAGAGCGTGGAGACGCGCTGGTGGGCGAAATGCGCCATGCCGACGCGGGTCAGCGCCTGTAAGGCTTCTTGCTTCTGGGATGGGGAGAACCAGCGCAGGCAGGTGCGCCAGAACGGGGTGCTGCCGAGCGCGCCAATCAGCACGTTCTCGAGCACGGTCAGGCGGTTCACCAGGTTGAACTGCTGAAAGATATAGCCCGTCTGGGCGCGGCTTTTGCGAATATCGCTCGCCAGACGCCCCGCATGTTGCACGGTGTTACCCAGCAGTTCGACGCGGCTTTCCGGCGTTTTGTCACAGGTAATCAGGCCGCTCAAGTGACGAAGAAGGGTTGATTTACCTGAACCAGACGGCCCCAACAGCGCCACCATTTCGCCCTGCTGGACGGTCAGATCAACGGCATGCAGCGCCTTGTTGTGATGGAAGGTTTTGCTCAGTTTCTCGACGCGAATGACAGTTTGCATGTGCCGGGCCTCACGATAAATGTGGCCTCATGCTGGCGCATCAATATGACATTCAGGTTAAGTGTTGGTTGCGGGAGTTTGAAGAGTTGAGGGGAGTTTGATGACAATCACCGCAGGCCCGGTCAGCGCAGCGTCTCCGGGCGCTGTTGCCGGATGCGCTGCGCTTATGTGGCCTACGATTTAACGACGTTAATCATCCACGGCACGCCGTATTTATCGGTGACTTTCCCGAATCCGTGCGCCCAGAAAGTCTCCTGCCAGGCCATTTCGACATTGCCACCATCAGAGAGGTTGTCGAACCAGCGTTTGCCTTCATCCACGTCCTGCGTGTCGAGCACCAGCGTAAATCCGGCGTACTGCGTGCTGCTACCGGGTGGCAGACCATCGCTCATCATGATATCGCTGCCGGCAATGCGGACATTAGAGTGGGCGATGGCGGTATCCGGGAAGTTCATGCCTGACGGACAGCCTTCTTCGCTGTTTTCGTCTTTGGGCATTTCGCCGAAGGTGATTTTGTAGAGGAGTTCTGCGCCGATGGCCTGCTGATAGAAGGCGGTCGCCTCCGCACAGTTGCCGGCGAAAGAGATGTAGGGACTTAACGGCATAATCTTTACCTCACGTAAGAAAAGCCCGTTAAGTGTAGTTCCCGAACGCCCGGTAAGCGAAGCGCCACCGGGCAGGTCAATCAGTTCTTTTTCACGAACTCAGATTTCAGTTTCATCGGACCGAAGCCGTCAATTTTGCAGTCGATATTATGATCGCCTTCAACCAGACGGATATTTTTGACTTTAGTGCCGATCTTCAGCATGGAGGAACTGCCTTTTACCTTCAGATCTTTCACAACGGTAACGCTGTCGCCGTCTGCCAGCAGGTTGCCGTTTGCGTCTTTCACGATCAGCGCATCGCTGTCCTGTGCAGGCTCCGCATCGTTCCATTCATGGGCGCATTCCGGGCAAACGAACATGCCATTGTCTTCATAGGTGTATTCAGAATTGCATTTCGGGCAGTGTGGAAGTTGCATGTTGGTATCCTCAAAAGTGTTAACACGCTGGAAAACGCCAGCTAAATGACGGCAGTGTGCCGAAAAAGGCAGCGAGTATAACGCAAATCCCCACTTTTGTCGGTGATATTGTTTTATAAAAATAGCGCATAAATGCGCAAGCGATGACACGAACTGTCAGTGAATTAAGGGAATCTTAAGCCCTGAACGGCAGAGATCGTAATCATGCTAAATGTATCGAATATTTTATTACAGCAAATTGCTACGCTGTGCCATTTCGGATAAGGTGAAGGAACAAGCCGTTATTTATCTATCCTCTTCTGACGCCATACATCTTTTGGGGCCAGGGAATACCTCTCTTTTTTGGTGGGTAAATAACGATGATATATCCTGATGTTTCCTGAAAATGCGTTTTATCTATTCACTTTTGGCTTTCTGGCCAGGGGATGTTTTACACGTATTACGAGGGTGGTTTTTAAATTCTCATTATCTTCAGTTAGTTGTATTAAATGAACATGTTTTCCATACGTGATCATATAAGCCTGAAAAGTATAATTAAAACATCGTGGCTTAATAAAAGTAATAAATTTGCGTTAAGGGAAGGCTTTTATCATGCACACACAGACCATATTTGAATTAAGCCAGGAAGCTGAACGATTGTTACAGCTCGCTCTGAACAATCTTGATTCATTAAAATCTATGCCGATTGCAAAGCTGGATAGCACAGCCGCTGCGATGAGCGGCGTTAATAACAACGTTTTGCCGTTACATTTTAGCGCACGGGGTGTCGACGCTCAGCAGGCGATGCTGAATAACGAATTACGCAAAATAACCCGCCTCGAAATGGTGCTGGCGATTGTGGGTACCATGAAAGCGGGAAAATCGACCACCATTAATGCGATTGTGGGCACGGAAGTGCTGCCGAACCGCAATCGTCCGATGACGGCACTTCCCACGCTGATCCGCCATACGCCGGGCCAGAAGGAGCCGGTGCTGCATTTTTTGCACGTTTCGCCCATCGATACCCTGATTACCCAGTTGCAGAAAAAACTGTGCGATAAAGATCGCGGCAAGCTGGCGCGGCGTCTGGAAATCGACAAAGACATGAATACGCTGCTGGAGCGCATAGAAAGAGGTGAGGCGTTTGAAAAACATCACCTTGGCGCGGAGCCCATCTTTCATTGTCTGAAAAGCCTGAACGATCTGGTGCGGCTGTCTCAGGCGCTGGGCGTGGAGTTTCCGTTCTCTGAGTATGCCGCGATAGAACATATTCCGGTGATTGAGGTGGAGTTTGTGCATCTCGCCGGTCTGGATGCGCACCTGGGGCAACTGACGCTGCTCGACACGCCGGGGCCGAACGAGGCCGGTCAGCCGCACCTGCAAAAAATGCTCAGCGAGCAGCTGGCGCGCGCCTCCGCCGTGCTGGCGGTGATGGACTATACACAGCTTAAATCTATTTCTGATGCGGAGGTTCGTCAGGCAATTTCGGCTGCCGGGAAATCCGTACCGCTTTACGCCCTGGTCAACAAATTCGATCAGAAAGATCGTAACAGCGATGATGAAGAGCAGGTGCGGGCGATGATTTCCGGCACGCTGATGAAAGGGAATATTTCTCCGGGGCAAATTTATCCGGTCTCTTCTATGTGGGCCTATCTGGCAAACCGCGCCCGCTATGAGATGAACGTTCATGGGCGCCTTCCCGATCATCAGGATCAGCGTTGGGTACAGGATTTTGCCGAGGCCGCGCTGGGCCGCCGCTGGCGAACGGCCGACCTGGACGATATTGACCATATTCGCCATGCGGCGGATCTGCTGTGGGAGGATTCGCTGTTCGAACAGCCCATCCGCAAACTGATTTACGCGGCTTACGCCAACGCCTCGCTGTTCGCTTTGCGGTCGGCATCGCATAAGCTGCTGAACTATGCGCAAAATGCCAGAGAATACCTGGATTTTCGCCATCAGGGACTGACGGTCGCTTTTGATGAGCTGGAGCTGAATATTGCGCGCCTGGAAGAGGATATGACGATGCTGCGTCAGCGGCAGAGCGTGGTGAGCGATGAGGTCCAGCATGAAGTTGAAGAGGCGCTTAACGCAACGGATGCATTCCTGCTTCGCCAGAAAGGTGAACTTCACCAGGCGCTGGGCGACATTTTTAGCCGCCCGTCTATTCTTGATTTAGCAGGGCGCGAGCCATCCAGTTTGCGTGCAGACGACGCGGATGCGATCCAGCAGCTGGTGCTTGACGATGAAGGGCAGGCGCAGATTGTCCTGAGCAAGATCCGATCGTCATGCGAGCAGATTATGCTGAATGCGCAGAGCAGAATTGGCCGGGAGCTGGCGTTACGCTTCGATCAGCTGGAGTCTACGCTCGCCCGATCGTTGAATGAGGCGATGCGACCCATCGAGACGCGAATTAAGGAGCAGCTCAGTCATGCCGGATTTCGGGCGCGGATTAGCTTCCCGGCGTTTCAGGCAAACCAGCTTAATTTCAATACGCGCGGCTTATTTAATGATGCCATTGTGCAGGACACCCCTCCCGCCAGTCAGCCAGCAGGGGCAGGCAGCGTACGTAATACCGTCTCGCGCTGGCTCAATAATCCCGGCTGGGGCTGGGAAGAGTATGTCGTGACGCGCACACGCTATGTCATCGACATCGTTCAGCTTCATGGCAAATTTACGCAACATATCGATCAGTTTTGCGATCAAATACGTAAAGCTTTGGCCGCGCAGGTCGATGTCTCTGTTACGGCAGGTATGGCAACGTTCTTTGCAGAGTTTTCGTTGTGCCTGACCGGGTTACAGGAAAGCTTGCGTGATAGCCTTGCCGTGCGGCAGCAGAATGAACATTCAACCCGGGCGCTTAGCCAGTTGTTGAAGCAAAGTATGACTACTGCGGCGTGGATTCAGGAAGATACCCGACTGTTACGCGATGATATTCAAACCTTATTCGCGGCAGAGCAACCATGACAACACAGCTACTGGACGGTCCCGGGCGGACGCTGGAGTGTATTCATCCAAAATTTATGGTCGATTTGGTCCAGGGGGCGGATGCTGCACGTCACTCCCTCCTGGGGCCACAGCAACTGCAATTTCGTGAGCGTTTGACGCAGGAGATCATTACGCAGACCCGGCTGCGGCCGTGGGCAATGGCGGGAATGCTCAACGAAAATGCAGCGCTGCGGCTGGGTCTGGCGGAGAAACTGGCCGGTATGCTCGACCCCGGACACCTTGCGCTGACCCGTATGTCCGACAGGCTGGTAGCCCTGCGCCAGCAGGTGAATCCACGCCTCCCTCAACCGCCCGGATTGTTGCAACAGTACGAAGAGCTCTCCTCACATTTCAACCAGCGTGCCGCCTATAAAGAGAAAGCGCTCGCGCAGCGCGGCCTTACGGTTCAGGCGGGTGAGCACAGCGAGCAAATTTTTACCCGCTGGCGAGCCGGGCAGTATGACGGCTGGTCGCTGGCTGGCCGCTGCTTTATCGTGCTGGAGGAGTTGCGCTGGGGGGCGTTTGGCGATGCCTGTCGTCTGGCGAATAGCGATGTGGCGGCCATGCTGAAAGATAATTTGCGCAGCATGGCCGCAAACTATCTGGCACAGGGAATTAATGCTTCTCCCACCACCCGGCATTTTTACCATCAGTGGCTGACGACGCCCGCTTCTCCCGGTCTGATTGATTATAAAGATATGCTGGGCTGGCTGGGGGACTGGTGTCAGGCGGATAAACATCCGGTGAGCTGGTCAGTGACGCAGAGCTGGCAAACGGTCGCGCTGGGAATGCCGAGACTCTGTTCGGCAAAACGGCTGGTGGATGGCATGGTGGAAGAGATATTTGGTACGTGATTGCCCCCTCTTTTTAAGGAGGGGGCGAAAGGGTTAGTGGTGCATTTCTACCGCTTCAGGTTCTGTCCGGGACTCAGGCACATGCCCAAAGCGTCTGGCATACAGTGCCGTGATGACAGGGACCAGAATTGCCGTCACAATCACGCTGGCGGCAACCAGAGCCGTGGCGGAAGCGGCCACGGGTTCAAAGGCCGGGTTAATCTGGGCGATAATAACCGGGTTGGCTACCGCAGCGCCTGCGGCCGAAGAGGCGGCCACGCCCGCGGTTCCGTTGCCGCCTCCGATGACGCGGTCTGCAATAATCAGTGGAATACCCGTGATGACGATGACGGCAACACCCAGCACAATGCCCAGCAGACCGGTTTCCAGAATCACGTTCAGGTTGATGGTATTGCCCAACGCGAAGCCGAAGAACGGGATCAGTACCGGGGTGGCTTTGCTGAAGAAATCACGCAGATCGTGATCGAGGTTGCCCAGCGCAAAACCAATCAGGAACGGCAGGATCGCCCCGACAAAATGGTGTGGTTCAAAAGAGGCAAGGCCGGCAGAACCCAGAATCAACATAGTCATCAGCGGACCCGACTCCATGGACATCAGCACGAACGCGCCCGATTCTTCTTTGGTGCCATATTGATTCATCAGGCTGGCATAGAGACCGCCGTTGGTCATATCCATTGCTGAGACTATGGCCAGAACAGATAATCCGGCGAAGAAGCCGGTCTGAATTCCATTCTCCGGAATGAACATTGCACAGATCATGGCAACAACCCAGGCGACCGCAATTTTAGTAATGACCAGCGTCCCTGATTTACGTAATACCGTACCTGTTGCACGCAAGTTAATAGATGCGCCGATGCAAAAGAACCAGACTGCCAGAATCGGTACCGTTCCGGTAATCATACCTTTTGTAAAACCGCCAAAATAAGCACCGGTATTCGGGGCTAGCGTATTTAATATCGCGCCAAGTACCAGCGGGACCAGCATCATCCCGCCCGGGATGCGTTCTATTGTTGCTTTAATCTTCATCATTAACCCTCACATCTCGTCCGCATGGCTGGCGGAAAGCTCAAAAAATAGATCAACAAATTCAAACGATTGCCTTTTTTGGGACCAATCGATTCGTTATTTATGCTGTAGAGCGAAATTCAGGTGTTCAGCATTCCTTCATTTGAAAGCTGCTGGGATATCGTGTTCGGATTTATCATGCGATCTTTGGAATTGTGATTCAATGAAAATAAAACGCTGTTTTAGTTATCTTCGTCACATATTGAATGTAAACAGGATTGCCCACTGTTAATAATTGAATTTTGTGTAAATTCGCTGTGAAGAAATGTGCTTGCATTTTGTTTGGGGAAGAATAATAACGGGCGTTAAGATCTGTTTGATAAGGGGGTTTAGAATGACCTTATTTATCGTGAATTGACAAAAGCTGAAGGCAACTTACGAACAGGAAAAATATGTGTGAAGTTGATCACATATATAAACGCTGGTAGGGTAAAAAGGTCTTTAACTGCCCAGACAGGCGTCAACAGGTTCGGTTGTATTGAGGTAAAACGTCAATGTAAGTAAACCTGCTACGCTTGAATAAGGAGATTCGCATGGAGCGGGTCTCTGGTTCACAGCTTGCAAAATGCGCTGTGAAACGGACAGGGCTGAGTCTACGAGGAAAGCTATGCTTAGAAGGAAAAAAGTAAAACCCATCACGCTGCGCGATGTCACCATTATTGATGACGCGAAACTGCGCAAAGCGATTACAGCGGCCTCGCTCGGTAATGCGATGGAGTGGTTCGATTTTGGTGTTTACGGCTTTGTGGCCTATGCACTTGGTAAAGTGTTCTTCCCTGGTGCCGATCCCAGCTTGCAGATGATTGCTGCGCTGGGTACGTTCTCCGTTCCCTTCCTGATTCGTCCTCTCGGTGGCCTTTTCTTCGGCATGCTGGGTGATAAATATGGTCGCCAGAAGATCCTGGCTATTACCATTGTCATCATGTCGATAAGTACATTCTGTATCGGCCTTATTCCGTCGTATGCAACTATTGGTATATGGGCGCCGATTCTGCTGTTGATCTGTAAGATGGCGCAGGGCTTCTCCGTTGGCGGCGAATATACCGGTGCATCGATTTTTGTCGCTGAATATTCTCCGGACCGTAAACGTGGCTTTATGGGCAGCTGGCTGGACTTTGGTTCGATTGCCGGTTTTGTCATGGGCGCGGGGGTTGTGGTTCTGATCTCAACCGTAGTGGGTGAAGAGAACTTCCTTGACTGGGGCTGGCGTATTCCGTTCTTCCTGGCGCTGCCGCTGGGCATCATTGGGCTTTATCTGCGTCACGCCCTGGAAGAGACGCCTGCGTTCCAGCAGCACGTTGAAAAGCTGGAGCAGGGTGACCGTGAAGGGTTACAGGATGGCCCGAAAGTGTCGTTCAAGGAGATTGCGACCAAACACTGGCGCAGCCTGCTGACCTGTATTGGTCTGGTGATTTCCACCAACGTCACCTATTACATGCTGTTGACCTACATGCCGAGCTACCTGTCGCATAACCTGCACTACTCGGAAGACCACGGTGTGCTGATTATTATCGCCATCATGGTGGGTATGCTGTTTGTGCAGCCGATTATGGGTCTGCTGAGCGACCGCTTTGGCCGTAAGCCATTCATTATTCTCGGCAGCGTAGCCCTGTTCGCACTGGCAATCCCGGCCTTTATTCTGATTAACAGCAATGTGCTGGGGCTGATTTTCGCCGGTCTGCTGATGCTGGCGGTGATCCTCAACTGCTTCATCGGGGTGATGGCTTCTACGCTGCCGGCAATGTTCCCGACGCATATTCGCTACAGTGCGCTGGCGGCAGCCTTTAATATCTCCGTTCTGATTGCGGGCCTGACGCCGACGCTTGCTGCTTCACTGGTGGAGAGCACGCAGAACCTGATGATGCCTGCTTACTATCTGATGGTCATTGCGGTGATCGGCCTGATTACCGGTATTACCATGAAGGAGACGGCGAATCGTCCGTTGAAAGGGGCAACGCCTGCGGCGTCTGATATTCAGGAAGCGAAAGAGATCCTGCGTGAGCACTACGATAATGTAGAGCAGAAGATTGAAGATATTGACGCAGAGATTGAGGCGCTCCAGACAAAACGCTCTCGCCTTGTCGATCAGCATCCGCGAATTAACGAGTGATAAAAAAACCCGCCGCTGGCGGGTTTTCTTTTATTAGCATCCTGCGGCAATATAGTCGCCGCCGGCGCTGACGGGGATCACCGTCAGGAACAGGATCGTCGCGAACAGTATCAGAACAACCCCTCCGGCAATTTTGACCATCGGCATTACCCAGTTCAGGGACGTGCCGCCGCCAAACCAGGTTACTGTGCGTTCACGCGCGTAACGTACTGCCAGCGACAGCCCCATAATCGACAGCGCCGTGCCCAGCGACATTGTCATCACAGCAGCAATCCCCCAGCTAATAATACCGAGCGCATTCGAGAACATCAGGATCATAATTGCCCCGCTGCACGGGCGTGCGCCAATGGCCAGCACCACGCCCAGACGGGTTTTCCAGTCGCTTTTAGTCAGATCCACCCCTACGCCGTGATGGCAGCAGCCACAGCGTTCATTATGCTGGTGAAGCGGCTTGATGGCGCTAATCGCCATTTTGCGCGGACGCAGGCTGCTGAGCGCCTGATAAATGATAAACGCACCGAAGATGGCAATCAGCACGGCGCTGATTTTCTCGACGTACCAACGGCTGGTGCTGATATCTCCTGACGCGAGGTTCAATCCAACCGCCAGGATAAAGACAAAGACGATCGCGCTGACGCCCTGCATCATGCTACCGATAAACGGTACGACGCGCGCCGCGAGCTGGCTCTCTTTATTGGTGGTGAGATACGTGGTGACGATAAATTTGCCGTGCCCAGGTCCAACGGCATGGAGTACACCATAAAGAAACGCACCGGTTAACAACCATAGCCCACCGCTGTACTGATGATTATTAAGTTGCAGCAGATACATCACCAGATATCGGTGCAGGGTGATCTGGGTGGCGAGGCACCACTGAATAAAAGCATTCCAGTGCGTATGCAGTGCAAAACCTGCCATAAGTAACACCAGCACGGCGAGCCCGGCGGTTGGGATACGCCAGTCACGTTGAAGTCGTTGTGTCGTCATGAGGTTGGCCCGCGAGAGAAATATTTGCCGCTAGTATAGTGTTCAAATCGCTGGATCACACCGGGATCGTCAATAGATTGTGGATAAGTCTGTGTGTAAAAAGGTATAAGGCGGGGTTTTGCTGTGGAATGCAGCAGTCAGTCATTTTTCTGTCATTTAGCGGTTGCGGCCTGCGGAGAACTCCCTATAATGCGCCTCCATCGACACGGCGGATGTGAATCACTTCACAGATAACCCGGTCGGTTGAAGAGAAAAAATCCTGAAAATCAGGGTTGACTCTGAAAGAGGAAAGCGTAATATACGCCACCTCGCGACAGAGCGCTGAAGCGCGTCGCAACTGCTCTTTAACAATTTATCAGACAATCTGTGTGGGCACTCAAAGTGACATGGATTCTTAATGTCCTCGGACACTAAATGAATACCAAGTCTCAACGAGTGAACACGTAATTCATTACGAAGTTTAATTCATTGAGCATCAAACTTTTAAATTGAAGAGTTTGATCATGGCTCAGATTGAACGCTGGCGGCAGGCCTAACACATGCAAGTCGAACGGTAACAGGAAGCAGCTTGCTGCTTCGCTGACGAGTGGCGGACGGGTGAGTAATGTCTGGGAAACTGCCTG
>NZ_JADABR010000028.1:0-114427 GCF_015672585.1 Enterobacter sp. Res13-Sevr-PEC09-46
TCGTCCGAGGACGTTAAGAATCCATGTCACTTTGAGTGCCCACACAGATTGTCTGATAAATTGTTAAAGAGCAGTTGCAACGCGGCTTTCAGCTCATCGTTGCGAGGTTCCGTATATTACGTTTTCCTCATTCAGAGTCAAGCAATTATTTTCACTTTTCTCTGTTGGCGTTCATCTCTGAACCCCGCTGTCCCGGCGGCTTGTAAGCCGTTGTTCCGTGTCAGTGGAGGCGCATTATAGGGAGTTCTCCGACGTTGACAACCCCTCTTTGAAAAAAAACGTTCAACCGTCTCTTTTTTGCTCAAAACCGTGCTACAGCGCCAGTTTTTCGAGCGTTTCGAAGCCATAACGACGTAAAACGGGCAAAAGTTGTTCGGTTTCTTTTGTTATCGCCATACAGAAAGCGATGTTCGCATCCGCTGATTTCGCATCCGGCGCCTCGTGTTCCAGCAGCCAGGCCGTCCGACGCGCAATTGCAGCACCGGAATCCACCAGCCGGGTCCCTTCAGGCAGAACCTTTAACAGCTCTTCCTGTAATAGCGGGAAATGGGTGCAGCCAAGAACAACCGTATCCGGTGGTTCCTGCATCCGCAGCCATGGACGCAGAATACGACGCAGCTCTTCAAGCGATACCGTCTCGCCGTGCAGTTTCGCTTCCGCCATTTCCACCAGCTCCGCGGAGCCGAGCATGGCGATCTGGCATTCATTGGCAAAGCGCTCTATAAGCTCACGCGTATAAGGACGTTTTACCGTACCGCGCGTAGCCAGCAACCCCACAATGCCGTTCGCCGTCAGACGCGCCGCAGGTTTGATTGCCGGAACAACGCCCACAACCGGGAACGGGAATTTTTCGCGCAGGGCAGGAAGAGAGACCGTGCTTGCCGTATTACAGGCAATGACCGCCAGCGCCAGGGGATAACGCTTTTGTACCGCGGTGACGATTTCAACCACACGTTCAACAATAAAGTCTTCACTCTTTTCCCCATACGGGAACGCGACGTTATCGAAGGCGTAGATGTAATGGAGATCCGGCAGGAGCTGCCGAATCTCATCATAAACCGAAAGCCCACCGACGCCGGAATCAAACACCAGCACGGTGGGACGCGGATCAGAAGGTGTAGCTGCCAGACAAGGTGTATTCCCGTCCTGCAGTTTGGTAGCCATAAACTGTCTCGTAATCTTTATCGAACAGGTTGGCTATTTTACCACGAACTGTGAGATGAGAGGTGACAGGATATGAAACCGCGACGTCCCACAGGCTGACGCCGCCCATTTTCACGCGTTCTGTGGCGTAGGTATTCGGATCAACGGCAACGTCATAGCGAGTGCCCAGATAACGGTACGCCAGATTCCAGTCGAGATCCCACACCTGCCAGTCAAGCTGATACTTAACCTGTTGCTTTGAGCGACGAGCCAGGACTTCGTTAGTTTTCGCATTACGCGGGTCGACGTAGTCGTAAGAAATCTGATGCCCTACCGGGCCAGTGTCGAACTGGGCCGTCGCCTCGATTCCTTTAATACGGGCTTCATCGACGTTGTAATAACGGTAAGTCCGCGGGTCGCTATTAATGAGGTTATCGATATCATTACGATAGCCCGTCACACGCCAGTTTACCGGCCCAGTCAGACCTTCAAAGCCACCTTCCCACTGCTTACTCTCTTCTGGCTTCAGATCCGGATTACCGTAATCTTTACTGTGGATCTGGCTCATGGTCGGTGCTTTATACGCTGTACCGTAAGAACCGATGATGCGATACCCCTCGATGAACTCCCATGCGGCGCTGGTCTGCCAGGTGGCGTGATTGCCAAAATTAGAGTTATCGTCATTACGCGCCGCCGCTTCCAGCGTCACGCTGTTGAACTGCTGCATCGCCGAAAGGAACACGCCGGTATTACGTTGTTCGTAACCTTTTTCCAGATAGCCCGTACCCGCCTGGGTTTTCTGCTTCTGCCAGTCCAGACCCGCGCCGATATTGCCGTGACCCACTTCAACCGTATTCAGCCACTGGGTGGTGTACTGCTTCACGTCATCCATGGTTGCGGAGTCAGCGTAGCGGCCTTTTTTCGGATCATAGTTCTGATCTTTGCTACGGCCATACCCTGCCACCAGCTGTGACTGGAAAATACCCTGGTTATAGCGCAACCCGGTGTCCCAATTCTGGCTGTAAACCTGACGCGTGTCCGGCCGTCCATCAATGCCGGTCGCACCATAGTGATCGTAACCGTCATACGCGGAGCGGTTATCGTAGCCAAAGCCACGGAAGAACCCACTGACGCTGTCGGTAAACTGCTGCTCCACCGAGCCAAACAGCGATTTACTCATAAAACCATCGCGGTCTGGCTGGCGCGGGGCATCTTTTGCGGCAATATCAAAACCACGGGTATAGGTATAATCACCGGCCATGGTGATTTTGGTTTTATCGAACACCTGCTGGAAGGCACCGTTATAGTTTTGATACCCCTTTGAACCGACACCCGCAGAAATTTCCGCACCCGGCTTGTCGCGCCCGGTAATGATGTTAATCACACCGCCAATCGCGTCGGAGCCATACAGCGCCGAACGTGGGCCGCGAATGTACTCAATACGCTGAATCAGCGACGTCGGAATTTGGCTTAAATCGGGAACATTGCTGATCCCGGCATTATTCAGGGGGATACCATCAATCAGTACCAGAACATGGCGGGATTCCGTACCGCGAATAAACGTTGAAGAGGTTGACCCCATCCCGCCGCTTTGTGCGATGTCCACACCCGGCAGGCGTGACATGATTTCCACAACACTCGTTGCCTGCCAGCGTTCAATATCCTCACGGGTCACGACGGAGGTCGGAGCCAGAACGGTTTTTGCTGGTTGTTCGAAACGGTTTGCTGTCACCACCAACGAGTCGGCGCTTTCCTGCGCCCAGCCCGAAAATGCCGTGACGGAAAACGCCGTCAACAGCGATACTTTTTTAATCATTGTTAAAGCATCCACAATATAAGAAGGATGCCGCAGGCCTCATCGATAGCACGCGATGATGAAACCAAATGCGACGTGATCCCGGCAGGTCTTCGGGCTGGGTGGCGTTATACGGATGAAGACTTCCCATTTTCACAGTGTCTACAACTCTCATCCCGCCAGTCTTTACCGCTGCGCGTCAGCTCCAGATTTGCACTGGATTCCCTTTTCACTCTCAGGAGACCGGAAACAGAATGCTACAATTAGACACGTATAGATGTCCAGATAGCTATTAGCCATTAAATCTGGACATCCACTGCACAATCCCTACAATCCCCGCGTAATTCTTTATCACTCAGGACGCATCATGACCCCCGAACACCTCCCGACAGAACAGTACGACGCACAGCTGGCAGAAAAAGTTGTCCGCCTGCAAAGTATGATGACGCCTTTCAACGCGCCGGTTCCCGAGGTGTTTCGTTCTCCGGTCAGCCACTACCGTATGCGCGCTGAGTTCCGCATCTGGCACGATGGCGATGACCTGTACCACATCATTTTCGATCAGCAGACGAAATCGCGCATTCGCGTAGACAGTTTTCCGGCGGCGAGTGAGCTCATCAACCAGCTGATGACGCTAATGATCGACGGTGTACGCAATAATCCGGTGCTGCGCAACAAGCTGTTCCAGATTGACTACCTGACCACTCAAAGCAATCAGGCCATTGTTTCTCTGCTCTATCACAAAGCGCTGACCGACGAGTGGCGCGAGCAGGCAGAAGCCCTGCGCGATGCGCTGCGCGCACAGAACATCAACGTGCACCTGATTGGCCGCGCGACCAAAACCAAAATCATGCTGGACCAGGATTACATCGACGAGCGTCTGCCGGTAGCAGGTAAAGAGATGGTTTACCGTCAGGTAGAGAACAGCTTCACCCAGCCGAACGCCGCCATGAACGTGCAGATGCTGGAGTGGGCGCTGAAGGCGACAGAAGGGTCTAAGGGCGATCTGCTGGAGCTCTACTGCGGTAACGGCAACTTCTCGCTGGCGCTGGCGCGTAATTTCGAGCGCGTGCTGGCGACGGAAATCGCCAAACCGTCGGTGGCCGCCGCGCAGTACAACATCGCCGCTAACCATATTGATAACGTACAAATTATTCGTATGGCGGCAGAAGAATTTACCCAGGCGATGAACGGCGTACGCGAGTTTAACCGCCTGCAAGGGATTGATTTGAAGAGCTACCAGTGTGAGACAATTTTTGTCGATCCGCCGCGCAGTGGCCTGGACAGCGAAACCGAGAAGATGGTGCAGGCGTACCCGCGTATTTTGTACATCTCCTGTAACCCGGAGACGCTGTGTAAAAATCTGGAAACATTAAGCCAGACGCACAAGGTTGAACGTCTGGCGCTGTTCGATCAGTTCCCGTATACGCACCATATGGAGTGCGGCGTTTTACTTACCGCACGGTGATCTGTAGGCCGGATAAGCGTAGCGCCATCCGGCATTTTTTGGCAGATGGCGCTTCGCTTACCTGCCCTACAAATAATTCATTACTCCGGTAACTGGCTCTTGCGGCTACGCATGCGCGAGCCAATCCAGAACACCAGCGCCACAGACAGTACCGCAGGCAGGAAGTTAGAGCCAATATCCGGATACTCTGCGCGCACGACGGTGCTGTACAACAGTACACCCAGAATAAAACAGGCTGCGGCCAGTCCCGGTAACCCAACCGGCATGGTGCGGTTCAGATAACGTTGATGCAGGCAGTACACCGTCAGCACCAGCGCGATAATCGGGAAAATCGAGAACGGTACAATTGAGCTAAAAACCGCCGCAAACGTACCATTAATGGATAAGCCAGCGATCAATGCCAGCAACAGCGTTCCTTTATCCTGACCTGACTGTTTCATTACTCACCTTCACTCATCGTTTTGATGTGCCAACTTCTCTTGTTCACGGCGATACCAGTAGTACGCACCTTTAGAAATCATCCGCAGCTGCAATACCAGTCGCTCTTCGAGTTGCTTACGTTGTTCAATGCTGACATCCAGCGCTTCGGCACCCGCGCTGAAAACAATCGTCACCATCGCCTCGGCCTGTGCTTCAGTAAACGCACGCGGCATATGGTTTTCGAGTTCAAGATAGTCGGCAAGTTCCGCGATGAAATGCTGAATTTCACGCGCGACGGCGGCACGAAACGCGGCTGACGTTCCGGAACGCTCACGCAACAGCAGGCGAAACGCGTTAGGGTTATTGCCGATAAATTCCATAAATGTCGACACGGAGGTGCGGATCACGCTGCCGCCTTTGGCGATACGCTGACGCGCCTGACGCATAAGCTGGCGCAGCATCAAACCGCTCTCGTCGACCATGGTCAGGCCCAGTTCATCCACATCACGGAAATGACGATAGAAGGACGTTGGCGCAATCCCGGCCTCGCGCGCCACTTCACGCAGGCTCAAACTGGCAAAACTCCGCTCAGCACTCAGTTGACTGAATGCGGCTTCCACCAGCGAACGCCGGGTTTTCTCTTTTTGTTGTGCTCTTACGCCCATCACGATAGTTGAATCCTTCCAAAGGCCCGTTGGCACTATACCAGAGAATAAAATTAATCTGTTTACCTGGCTTTGTGAATGATTGTTTACGGGCGGTTTGTGCTCCACTGCCCGAAAAAAGCACAACGATAATTGGGTTACCCTGGCAATGATGTTATGATTCTGTTGCTTTTATGTATAAGAACAGGTAAGCCTTGCCATGCCACATTCCTACGATTACGACGCAATAGTTATTGGTTCCGGCCCCGGCGGCGAAGGTGCTGCTATGGGTCTGGTAAAACAGGGAGCCAGAGTAGCGGTTATTGAGCGCTACCATAACGTCGGCGGCGGTTGCACCCACTGGGGCACCATCCCTTCGAAAGCCCTCCGCCACGCCGTTAGCCGCATTATCGAATTTAACCAGAACCCTCTTTACAGCGACCACTCCCGACTTCTTCGCTCCTCCTTTGCCGATATCCTGAATCACGCAGACACGGTCATTAACCAGCAGACGCGCATGCGTCAGGGTTTCTATGAGCGCAACCACTGTGAAATTCTGCAAGGGAACGCGCATTTTGTGGATGAACACACCCTGGCGCTGGAGTGCCACGACGGTTCGGTTGAGACGCTCACCGCTGAAAAATTTGTGATCGCCTGCGGCTCCCGTCCTTACCATCCGGCAGACGTGGATTTCTCGCACCCGCGCATTTACGACAGCGACTCCATCCTCAGCCTGCACCACGAGCCACGCCATGTGATCATCTACGGCGCGGGCGTGATTGGCTGCGAATATGCGTCGATTTTCCGGGGAATGGAGGTCAAAGTTGATCTGATCAACACCCGCGACCGGCTGCTGGCGTTCCTCGATCAGGAGATGTCAGATTCCCTCTCCTACCACTTCTGGAACAGCGGCGTGGTGATTCGCCACAACGAAGAGTACGAGAAAATCGAAGGCTGCGACGACGGTGTGATCATGCACCTGAAATCTGGTAAGAAGCTGAAGGCGGACTGCCTGCTGTACGCCAACGGCCGTACCGGCAACACGGATTCATTGCAGCTGGAGAATATCGGGCTTGAAACCGACAGCCGCGGTCAGCTCAAGGTCAACAGCATGTACCAGACTGCGCTGCCGCACGTTTACGCGGTGGGCGACGTGATTGGTTACCCAAGCCTGGCCTCCGCCGCTTACGATCAGGGCCGCATCGCCGCGCAGGCGCTGGTGAAAGGTGAAGCGACGGCGCATCTGATTGAAGATATCCCGACGGGCATCTACACCATTCCGGAAATCAGTTCTGTCGGCAAAACCGAGCAGCAGCTGACGGCCATGAAGGTGCCTTACGAGGTGGGTCGTGCCCAGTTTAAACATCTGGCGCGGGCACAAATCGTGGGGATGAGCGTAGGTACGCTTAAGATCCTGTTCCATCGCGAGACGAAAGAGATCCTCGGTATTCACTGCTTCGGTGAACGCGCGGCGGAAATCATTCATATCGGCCAGGCGATCATGGAGCAAAAAGGTGGTGGCAACACCATTGAGTACTTCGTTAACACCACCTTTAACTACCCGACCATGGCGGAAGCCTATCGGGTAGCTGCGCTAAACGGCTTAAACCGCCTGTTTTAACGCGCTGTCGAAATGGCCATCCATCGCACCCCGGATGGCCTCTGCCAGCTGCTCATAGCGGCTGCGCAGCGGTGACCCCGGACGATAAACCAGACCAATGGTGCGACGCGGCTCCGGCTTAATACACGGCAGATAGACCACGCCATCACGTTTACGCTCGTGCGGCACCGCCAGCGCCGGCAGCAGCGTAATACCGCTTCCCGCCGCCACCATATTACGCAGCGTTTCCAGGCTGGTTGCGCGGAAATGGGTATCTTCATCGGCACCCGCTTCGAAGCAGAAGCCCATCGCCTGATCGCGCAGACAGTGGCCGTCTTCCAGCATCAGCAGTTTCTCACCGGCCAGATCGGCCATCGGCACGCGATCGCGGTTCGCCCACGGGTGATCTTCATAGATCGCCAGCATCATCGGCTCATCGAACAGCGGTACTTCAATAAACGCTTCACTCTCTTTGACCAGCGCCAGGATCGCGCAGTCGAGCTTGCCGCTGTCTAACTGCGCCAGCAGCTGATGGGTTTGCGCTTCATGCAGGTACATTTCGAGTTTCGGGAACGTCTGGTGCAGCATCGGAATGATTTGCGGCAACAGGTAGGGGCCAACGGTTGGGATCAGGCCAATATGCAGCGGGCCGGACATCGCTTCCCCCTGCTGGCTTGCCATTTCCTTGAGCACTTTGACCTCGCGCAGTACGGTGCGCGCCTGATCCACCAGCAGCAGACCTGCCTGCGTGAACAGTACCTTACGACTGGTGCGCTCCAGCAGCATCACGCCCAGCTCATCTTCCAGCTTGCGGATCTGACCGCTCAGCGTGGGCTGGCTGACGTGGCAGGAGTCTGCCGCGCGGCGAAAATGGCGATGCTCAGCTAACGCTACCAGGTATTCAAGATCACGAATATTCATTATTCATCCTCCGTCGCCACGATAGTTCATGGCGATAGATAGCATAGCAACGAACGATTATCCCTATCAAGCATTCTGTTGAATAATACATCACATAGACGAGGCGGCACGTGTTTGACCCTTGACGTCCCCGCACCGTCAGCGAGTTTCTCTCAAAACTCGAAAAACTAAAGCCAACGTGAACTTTTGCGGACCCCGTGGTCCGCTTTTTTTTGCGTAAAAAAAAGCCCAGCACTAAGCCAGGCTCCGTTTTTCTCCCTCTCCCTGTGGGAGAGGGCCGAGGTGAGGGCACCAGCCCGCACTATTCAAACCAATTCAAACCAACCGGTTTTTCGCATCCGCAATCGCCTGCGCTACCTGCTTCGGCGACACGCCACCTTTCGCTGCACGCTTATCCAGGCAGGATTGCAGGGCCAGAATCGGGTAGACATCATCCCCGATAACCGCGCTGAATTTTTGCAGGTCGGCAAGCGCCAGCTCTTCAAGGGCTTTACCCTGACGAATCGCTTCCACCACCGCTTCACCCACAATATGGTGCGCCTCGCGGAACGGTACGCCTTTCGCCACCAGGTAGTCCGCCAGCTCGGTAGAGTTAGCATACCCCTGCTGCGCCGCTTCCTGGCAGCGCGGACGTTTCACCTGAATGCCGTCCAGCACCAGCGCGCCCATATGCAGACAGTCCAGCCAGGTGTCGAGCGCGTCGAACAGCCCCTCTTTGTCTTCCTGCATGTCTTTGTTGTATGCCAGCGGCAGCCCTTTCAGGGTCATCATCATACCGGTCAGCGCGCCCTGCACACGGCCACACTTACCGCGGATCAGCTCCAGCGCATCCGGGTTTTTCTTCTGCGGCATCAGGGAGGAGCCGGACGTCACGCGGTCGGACAGCTCTACAAACCCGGCTTCGCCAGAGTTAAAGAAGATCAGGTCTTCGGCAAAGCGCGACAGGTGCACCATCCCGATAGAGGCATTCGAGAGCAGCTCCAGCACGTGGTCACGGTCAGAGACGCTGTCCAGGCTGTTGCGGGTGGCGGAGGCAAAGCCCAGCCAGCCTGCCAGCTGCTCACGGTCGATTTCATACGCCGTACCGGCCAGCGCGCCGCTGCCCAGCGGGCTGACGTCCAGACGCTTTAAGGTATCCTGTAAACGGCTCTCATCACGCGCCAGCATCTCAACGTAGGCCAGACACCAGTGCGCGAACGTCACCGGCTGCGCGCGTTGCAGGTGGGTATAACCCGGCATCACCGCATCCTGATTGCTCTGCGCGGTGTCCACCAGCGCGCTCTGCAACTGACGATTCGCCGCCAGCAGTTCGCCGACGGTCTCTTTGCACCACAGCTTCAGGTCGGTCGCCACCTGGTCATTACGGCTACGCCCGGTATGGAGCTTTTTACCCAACTGGCCGACTTTGTCGATCAGTTTGCCTTCCACCCAGCTGTGAATATCTTCGGCATCGCTCTGGAGGATTTGCTCCGGATCCAGACGCACCTCTTCCAGCAGGTTGTTCAGCGCCTCTTCCAGCTGCTGCTGTTCGTCTGCGGTCAGCACGCCAACGGTCACCAGCGCTTTGGACCAGGCCACAGAGCCGACAATATCCTGTTCGGCCAGGCGGTAGTCGAAGCGCAAAGAGTCGTTGAACTGTTTGAACCGCTGATCCGCTGCCTGTGTAAAACGCCCACCCCAAAGTGCCATAACGAATTTCCTTAATGATGATATTTTTGCCCGGTGGCGCTGCGCTTACCGGGCCTACAAAATTCACGTAGGCCGGATAAGCGCAGCGCCATCCGGCACAGAATCTTAAGCCAGAATACGCGTGCCAATCGGCGTGCCGTTAAACAGCGCCGGAAGCTGCTCTGCGTGACGCCAGGAGGCGATATCCACCGGGCGGCCCAGCGTGCGGGCCGCATCCAGCGCGGCGTTCACTTTAACGATCATGCCGTCGGTGATAATGCCCTGATCGATCAGCTGCTCGGCTTTTGCAGCGGTCATTTCCGCAATGCGCTGGCCTTTGCCGTCCAGAATGCCGCTCACGTCGGAGAGCAGGATCAGGTCTGCGCCCAGCGTTGCCGCCAGCGCCGTCGCCGCCTGGTCCGCATTGACGTTCATCAGTTCGCCCTCTTCGGTCACGCCGATTGAGCTCACCACCGGCAGGAAACCGCCTTCCAGCAGGGTGTTAATCAGCTCAGGCGAACCTGGCTGCGCCAGTCCGACATGGCCAAGCTCTTCGTCGAGCTGGGTCACTTTTACGCTATCTCCATCGCCCAGACAGAGGCCAACGGAGGCGATATGGTGTTTCTTCGCCCACGCCAGCAGCGTTTTGTTCGCCGTTCCCGCCAGCGCGCCGGTAATGATGTCAATCTGATCCGCTGGCGTCACGCGCAGGCCATTTTTCTTTTTCACCGGCAGGTTGAGCCCTTTCATCAGCTCATCCACCACGCAGCCGCCGCCGTGCACAATCACCAGCGGACGTTGGTGTGATTCGCGATAGTTCACCAGTGCGGTAAACAGGCGCTCCAGCGCTTCTTCGCTGTCCAGCAGTACACCACCGAGTTTGATAATTAATGGATTCATCATCACACCTTAAATAAGAGCCTGCGTTTCAGGGAAGCCGAAACGAATATTTGCACACTGCATTGCCTGTGCGGCAGCGCCTTTGAGTAAGTTATCTTCTGCGGCGACCACAATCAGATGCTCGCCCTGCACGGCAAAGCCGATGTCGCAGAACGGCAGGCCAACCACGTTTTTCAACGCCGGCACGCCTTTGTCATACAGGCGCACCAGCGGTTTATCCGCATACGCCTGCGTGAAGACCTCGCTCACCTGTTCTTTGGTCACACCCGGTTTCAGGCGGCAGGTAATGGTTTCGAGGATCCCACGCGGGAAGCTGCCGAGGTGCGGGGTGAAAATCACGTCCGCGCCCAGATGGGTGGTGATTTCAGGGTGATGGCGGTGATTAAACACGCCATACGGCTGAAGGCTCACTTCGCAGAAGCTGTTGGAGATCGCCGCTTTGCGCCCGGCGCCGCTCACGCCACTGGTGGCGTTGATCACCGGCCACTGATGCAGATCCAGCAGACCGGCGTCGATCAGCGGCTTCAGGGAAAGCTGCGCCGCCGTCGGGTAGCAGCCCGGCACGGCAATCAGATCCGCTTCTTTCAGTTTGTCAGCGCTCCACTCCGCCAGGCCGTACACCGCTTTTTCGAGCAGATCCGGGTGCTGATGGGTGAAACCGTAATATTTTTCGTAGAACGCGCTGTCGTTAACGCGAAACGCGCCGGAGAGATCAAAGACCACGCAGCCGGCCGCTAAAAATTGCGGTGCCAGGTCGTGGCTAACTTCATGCGCCGTGGCTAAAAACACAACGTCAACGCCGTCGGTGAACTCGCTGATGTCAGACATGGGCTGCAAAGGCAAATCAACCACGCCCTTAAGCTGTGGATGCAAATCGGAAATTAACTTTCCGGCATCATTGCTTTGCGCTGACACGGTCAAAGCGGTTATGGTCATATGAGGGTGGCGATTTACGTAGCTTACAAGCTCTGCGCCCGCATAACCGCTAGCGCCTACAATCAGCGTATTCAACATCGGGTTCCTTTATGCTCAACGATAATGTATTTTTATTCACATTTATTGCATGAATATTGATACTATCACGACCTAAGGTGTGTCAACAATGAAAATGAACTTACCGCCATTTATCGAGATTTACCGCGCCCTGATTGCCACACCCTCCATCAGCGCGACGGAAGAAGCCCTGGATCAGAGCAATGAGTCTTTAATCAATCTGCTGGCGGGTTGGTTTAGCGATCTTGGGTTTAACGTTGAGGTTCAGCCCGTCCCCGGAACACGCCACAAATTTAACCTGCTCGCCAGTACCGGACATGGCGCGGGCGGCCTGCTGCTGGCTGGCCACACTGACACCGTGCCGTTTGATGATGGCCGCTGGACGCGCGATCCGTTCACGCTGACCGAACATGACAACAAACTCTACGGTTTGGGCACCGCCGACATGAAAGGCTTTTTCGCCTTTATCCTCGACGCGCTGCGTGACGTGGACGTGACAACCCTGAAAAAGCCGCTCTACATTCTGGCGACCGCCGATGAAGAGACCAGCATGGCGGGCGCACGTTATTTCTCTGAAAACACATCGATTCGTCCTGACTGCGCGATCATCGGCGAACCGACCTCTCTGCAACCGATTCGGGCGCACAAAGGCCATATTTCTACCGCGGTGCGCGTGCTCGGACAGTCCGGCCACTCCAGCGATCCGGCGCGCGGCGTGAACGCCATCGAGCTGATGCATGACGCGATTGGCCGCATCATGACCCTGCGCGACGATCTGAAAGAGCGCTATCACTACGAGGCGTTCACCGTGCCGTATCCGACGCTAAACCTCGGCAGCCTGCACGGCGGTGATGCGTCCAACCGTATCTGCGCCTGCTGCGAACTGCATATGGATATCCGTCCTCTGCCGGGCATGACGCTGAGCGATCTGGATGGCTTACTGAACGAAGCGCTGGCACCGGTCAGCGAGCGCTGGCCGGGCCGTCTGACGGTCTCCGAACTGCATCCGCCGATTCCAGGCTACGAATGTCCGCCTGACCATCAACTGGTTCAGGTGGTGGAAAAACTGCTCGGCGAGAAAACCGACGTGGTGAACTACTGCACCGAAGCGCCGTTTATTCAGACGCTGTGCCCGACGCTGGTTCTGGGCCCTGGCTCCATCAACCAGGCCCACCAGCCGGACGAATATCTGGAAACCCGCTTCATCAAGCCCACTCGCGAACTCATTACCCAGGTTGTGCATCACTTCTGCTGGCATTAAAAACGCACCGAACAGTCCCCTCTCCCTGTGGGAGAGGGTTAGGGTGAGGGCAACAAATCGCATGATCTTCGTCACATTCCCATAAGCATCTCTTATCTGACGCAATACGAATTAAATTTCGTAAATTGCCCACATTTATTCGTTTGCTGAACCGTTTTCGCAGCAATTGACGACGGGGGTTTTACGTGGCTTTATAAAGGGAGATGACAAAATAATGTCCAGAAGATTTTCGCATGGGCATAAACAAAAATGATGGGGTGACTGGGTTTTTATGAACGAACAATATTCCGCGTTGCGTAGTAATGTCAGTATGCTCGGCAAAGTGCTTGGAGATACCATCAAAGACGCACTGGGGGAGAACATCCTCGACCGCGTTGAAACCATCCGCAAGCTGTCCAAATCTTCCCGCGCCGGTAACGAGGCCAATCGTCAGGAGCTGCTCACCACCTTGCAGAACCTCTCTAACGATGAGCTGCTGCCCGTTGCCCGCGCCTTCAGCCAGTTTCTGAACCTGGCAAACACCGCTGAGCAATACCACAGCATTTCGCCAAAAGGCGAAGCGGCCAGCAACCCGGAAGTCATTGCCCGCACCCTTCGTAAACTCAAAGACCAGCCCGACCTCAACGAAGCGACCATCAAAAAAGCGGTGGAATCCCTTTCGCTGGAGCTGGTGCTGACCGCACACCCAACCGAAATCACCCGTCGTACGCTGATCCACAAAATGGTGGAAGTGAACAACTGTCTGAAGCAACTGGATAACAAAGACATTGCCGACTACGAACGTAACCAGCTTATGCGCCGTCTGCGCCAGCTGATTGCCCAGTCCTGGCACACGGATGAAATTCGTAAGCATCGCCCAAGCCCGGTCGACGAAGCCAAATGGGGCTTTGCGGTGGTGGAAAACAGCCTGTGGGAAGGGGTCCCCAACTACCTGCGCGAGCTGAACGAACAGCTGGAAGAGAACCTGGGCTACCGCCTGCCGGTTGATTTTGTTCCGGTGCGCTTCACCTCCTGGATGGGCGGCGACCGCGACGGCAACCCGAACGTGACGGCGGAAATCACCCGTCACGTCCTGCTGCTGAGCCGCTGGAAAGCGACCGACCTGTTCCTGAAAGATATTCAGGTGCTGATCTCCGAGCTGTCGATGGTGGAAGCCACGCCGGAACTGCGCGCGCTGGCCGGTGAAGAAGGCGCCAGCGAGCCGTACCGTTTCCTGATGAAAAAACTGCGCGGTCAGCTGATGGCCACTCAGGCCTGGCTGGAAGCGCGCCTGAAAGGCCAGCGCCTGCCGAAGCCGGAAGGTCTGCTGAGCCAGAACGAACAGCTCTGGGAGCCGCTGTACGCCTGCTATAAATCGCTCCAGGCCTGTGGGATGGGCATCATTGCCAACGGCGAACTGCTCGACACCCTGCGCCGCGTGAAGTGTTTCGGCGTGCCGCTGGTGCGTATCGACGTTCGTCAGGAAAGTACCCGTCATACCGAAGCACTGGGCGAGCTGACCCGCTACCTCGGCATCGGCGACTATGAAAGCTGGTCAGAAGCCGACAAACAGGCGTTCCTGATCCGCGAGCTGAACTCCAAGCGCCCGCTGCTGCCGCGCAACTGGGAGCCAAGCAACGACACCCGCGAAGTACTCAACACCTGTAAAGCGATCGTGGATGCGCCGAAAGGATCGGTGGCCGCCTATGTGATCTCCATGGCGAAGACCCCGTCCGACGTGCTGGGCGTTCACCTTCTGCTGAAAGAAGCGGGCATTGACTATGCTCTGCCAGTGGCCCCGCTGTTTGAGACCCTCGACGACCTGAACAACGCTAACGACGTGATGACCCAGTTGCTGAACATCGACTGGTATCGCGGCTTTATTCAGGGCAAACAGATGGTGATGATTGGCTATTCCGACTCCGCGAAAGATGCGGGCGTGATGGCAGCCTCCTGGGCGCAGTATCAGGCGCAGGATGCGCTAATCAAAACCTGCGAAAAAGCCGGTATTGAACTGACCCTGTTCCACGGACGCGGCGGCTCCATTGGCCGTGGCGGTGCGCCTGCACACGCAGCGCTGCTCTCTCAACCACCAGGAAGCCTGAAAGGCGGCCTGCGCGTGACCGAGCAGGGCGAGATGATCCGCTTCAAGTACGGCCTGCCGGAAGTGACCATCAGCAGCCTGTCGCTCTATACCAGTGCGATCCTGGAAGCCAACCTGCTGCCGCCGCCGGAGCCAAAAGAGTCCTGGTGCCGGATTATGGACGAGCTGTCTGACATCTCCTGCGACCTCTATCGCGGCTACGTGCGTGAAAACAAAGACTTTGTGCCTTACTTCCGCTCAGCAACGCCTGAGCAGGAGCTGGGTAAACTGCCTCTGGGTTCGCGCCCGGCCAAGCGTCGCCCGACCGGCGGCGTTGAATCGCTGCGCGCCATTCCGTGGATCTTCGCCTGGACGCAAAACCGTCTGATGCTGCCGGCCTGGCTGGGTGCCGGTGCGGCGCTGCAAAAAGTGGTGGAAGACGGAAAGCAGAGCGAACTGGAAACCATGTGCCGCGACTGGCCATTCTTCTCTACCCGTCTGGGCATGCTGGAGATGGTCTTCTCGAAAGCCGACCTGTGGCTGGCGGAATACTACGATCAGCGTCTGGTGAAACCAGAGCTGTGGGCGCTGGGTAAAGAGCTGCGCGAGCTGCTTGAAGGCGATATTAAAGTGGTGCTGGATATCGCTAATGACTCCCACCTGATGGAAGACCTGCCGTGGATCGCCGAGTCTATCCAGCTGCGTAACATCTACACCGACCCGCTGAACGTTTTACAGGCTGAACTGCTGCACCGTTCGCGTCTGGCGGAGGAGGAAGGTAAAGAGCCGGATCCGCGCGTTGAACAGGCGCTGATGGTAACGATAGCAGGCGTTGCGGCAGGTATGCGCAACACCGGTTAATGCTCAGTGCCCGGCAGCGCTACGCTTGCCGGGCACTTCTCGATCTTCCCCCTTCCCTGATCTCCCCCTCAATCTTTACCTCCGGTAAGGCAATCACGTTTCCCTTAGATGTAGCGCAACAAATGACCGGCACGCCGGGAGTAGAGTCACTCTTAGTGCAGTACGAACAGGGCAGGATTTACCTCAAACACTAAGGGAGTAATGTTATGGACCGTGTTATTCAATCCCCGGGGAAATACATCCAGGGCGCAGATGTTCTTTCTCGCCTCGGCGACTACCTGAAGCCGCTGGCAAATCGCTGGCTAGTGGTGGGCGATAAATTTGTACTGGGTTTTGCTGAAGAAACCCTGCGCCAGAGTTTTAAAAAAGCCGGACTCCATGCCGAAATTGCACCGTTTGGTGGCGAATGTTCGCAAAATGAAATTGATCGCCTGAAAAAGCTGGCCGACAGCGCCGACTGCCTGGCGGTGCTGGGTATCGGCGGCGTAACGCCGGATCAGGTCTATGCGGCGCTGCTGGTGGCGGACCAGTACGGACAGCGATTCTTGCAGGAGTGGGAGTAACGAAAAAAGCCGGGTGGCGCTGCGCTTACCCGGCCTACATGGCACTTTAATTTGTAGGCCGGGTAAGGCGTAGCCGCCACCCGGCACAATGGTTACTTCACATCAAACCGGTCCAAATCCATCACTCGCGCCCATGCGGCAACAAAATCACGAACGAACTTCTCGTGTGCATCACTGCTGGCGTAAACTTCGGCCAGCGCACGCAGGACGGCGTTTGAACCGAAGACCAGATCGGCGCGGGTCGCGGTGTATTTCACTTCCCCGCTGGCGCGATCGCTACCGGCAAACAGCTCGTTTGAGTCGTCGGTCGCTTTCCACTGGGTGTTCATATCCAGCAGATTAACGAAGAAGTCGTTGCTCAGCACGCCCTCGCGGTTGGTAAACACGCCATTCTTGCTGCCATCGAAGTTTGCACCCAGTACGCGCAAACCGCCGATCAACACCGTCAGTTCCGGCGCAGTCAGGGTCAGTTGCTGGGCTTTGTCGATCAGCAGCGACTCCGTAGTGGACACATCCACCTGCGCACGGTAGTTGCGGAAACCGTCAGCAACCGGTTCGAGCAGGTTAAACATCTCGATGTCCGTCTGGTCCTGACGCGCATCCACGCGGCCCGGGGTGAACGGTACGTTGACGTAAACGCCCGCGGCTTTCGCCGCCTGCTCAACGCCCACAACACCCGCCAGCACGATGATATCCGCCAGAGAGGCTTTATTAGTGGTGCGCTGAATAGCTTCGAGAGCCGGTAACGCCCGCACCGCCGCGGCGTTCACATCCCAGTCGCGCTGAGGCGCCAGCGCCAGACGCGCACCGTTAGCGCCGCCACGCTTGTCGCCGCCACGGAAGGTCGATGCCGACGCCCAGGCTACGGAAACCAGCTCGCTCACGGAGAGACCAGCGGCCGCGATTTCCGCTTTCAGGCTTTCAATATCTTCCTGCGTCGGATGGAACACCGGTTGAGGCAGCGGATCCTGCCAAATCAGATCTTCTTTCGGTACTTCCGGGCCGATGTACCGCGCTTTTGGCCCCATATCGCGGTGGGTCAGCTTGAACCACGCGCGCGCAAAGGCTTCGTTGAAGGCCTGCGGATCGTTCAGGAAGCGACGGGAAATTTTCTCGAATTCCGGATCAAAACGCAGCGTCAGGTCGGTGACCAGCATGGTTGGCTTGCGTTTTTTCGACGGGTCGAACGGGTCAGGCATAATTTCCGGCGCATCCACGGCTTCGAACTGAATGGCGCCCGCCGGGCTACGCGTCTGCACCCATTCGTATTTGAACAGGTTCTCGAAGAAGTAGTTGCTCCACTGGGTCGGGGTTTGAGACCAGATAACTTCCAGCCCGGAGGTGATGGCGTCAGCGCCAATACCGGTGCCGTGCGTGCTGGCCCAGCCCAGGCCCTGCGCTTCAATCGGCGACGCTTCCGGGTCAGTGCCCACGTGCGTGGCTTCACCTGCGCCGTGCGTTTTACCGAGCGTATGGCCGCCCGCAATCAGCGCGACGGTCTCTTCGTCATTCATGCCCATGTTGCCAAAGGTAGCGCGGATCGCCGCCGCCGCAGATAGCGGTTCACCGCTGGCGTTCGGCCCTTCCGGGTTAACGTAAATCAGGCCCATTTCAGTGGCCGCAAGCGGGCGCTTCGCCAGCGCTTCCGGGTCACGGTGGGTCAGCCAGGCTTTTTCATCGCCCCAGTTCACGTCCAGATCCGGTTCCCAGACGTCTTCACGCCCGGCACCGAAACCAAAGGTGCGGAAGCCGGAGTTCTCCAGCGCCACGTTACCCGCGAGGATAAAGAGGTCAGCCCAGGAGATTTTTTGTCCGTATTTTTGCTTAATTGGCCACAGCAGGCGGCGAGCCTTATCCAGGCTGACGTTATCCGGCCAGGAGTTCAGCGGTGCAAAGCGTTGCTGACCGCGTCCGGCGCCGCCGCGACCGTCAACGGAGCGATAGGTACCCGCACCGTGCCAGGCCATACGGATAAACAGGCCCGCATAGCTGCCCCAGTCGGCAGGCCACCACGGTTGTGAGTCGGTTAACAGTGCTTTGAGATCGCCCTTAAGGGCGGAATAGTCGAGCTTGCTGAATTCTTTGCGGTAGTCGAAGTCTTCACCCAGAGGGTTAGAACGGCTGGAGTGTTGATTAAGTAGATCGATGCGAAGTTGTTTAGGCCACCATTCTTTGCTGCCGGTACCTGCACCCGCGCTATGATCGACGCCGCCCTGGTGGAACGGACATTTGCCGGCGGATGCCGCGTTATTGGTCTCGTCTGACATGCTCATCGCTATGCTCCCTTTACAGTGTTACCGTTACGATATACACCACTAGCGATAAGAGATAGTTGAATTAATCCACAGATTCGATAGCTAATACCTTTTAACTCTCCGTTCGATTAAAAAACCCTCATTTTATGAGGGTTTTTTACTTTACAGCGCCGGGCGAACACCGAGCGTATGGCAAATGGCGTAGCTCATTTCCGCGCGGTTCAGGGTATAGAAATGGAAATCTTTCACCCCTTCGCGACTTAAAATCTTCACCATGTCCATCGCGATATTGGCCCCCACCAGCTTACGGGTTTCCGGATCGTCGTCCAGCCCTTCGTACATTTTGGACATCCACAGCGGAATGCGCACGTTGGTCATATCTGCGAATTTCTTCGCCTGTTTGAAGTTCGAGACCGGCAGAATGCCAGGAATGATTTCGACATCAATACCCGCCGAGACGCAGCGGTCGCGAAAGCGCAGGTAGCTTTCCACGTCAAAGAAGAACTGAGTAATCGCGCGGTTAGCACCGGCCTCCACTTTACGCTTCAGGTTGAGCAGATCCGCCTGGGCGCTTTTGGCTTCCGGGTGAACTTCAGGGTAGGCAGCCACGGAGATATCAAAGTCGGCAACGTCTTTCAGCAGCCCGACCAGATCGGTGGCATACATCTCCGGCTTGCCGCTGCCTGGCGGGAGGTCGCCGCGCAGGGCCACAATGTGACGAATGCCGTTATTCCAGTAGTCCTGGGCAATGGCGCGCAGTTCATCACGGGTGGCGTCGATACAGGTCAGGTGCGGTGCCGCTTCCAGACCGGTTCGATCTTTAATGCCCTTAATGATGCTGTGCGTGCGGTCACGCTCACCGGAGTTGGCGCCGTAGGTCACAGAGACGAACTTCGGCTTCAGGCTGCTCAGGCGATCGATAGAGCTCCACAGGGTTTGCTCCATTTCACTGGTGCGCGGCGGGAAAAATTCAAAAGAGACGTTAATCTGGCCGTTTACTTCGGCCAGGCTCTGATTCAGGGCTTCCCGCTGGTTGGCGTGAAAAAAGCTCATACCTTACCTCTATCTTTCGCGTGTCGTTGTTTGTTGTGTTGTGAACTTCTATACGTTTAGACGTCCAGATGTAAAAATGACGGAAAAGCGAGATGACGTCAACAGAAATAATCAACATTAACGGTGAGGTTTGTTCAGGGAAGATGAAGGGCGTTCATGATGGGGGTGAGAAGCACGCCCTCTCCCCATTGGGGAGAGGGTTAGGGTGAGGGGTTACAGCAGCTTAGCCAGACGATTAATATCAGACTGAATGGCTCCGGCGGTGACATCGCGTCCCGCGCCCGGGCCACGGATCACCAGCGGGTTATCGCGATACCAGCGGCTTTCGATGGCGAAGACGTTATCGCACGGCAGGAGCGCCGCCAGCGGATGTTCAGGACGCACCGCCTCCACGCCCACGCGCGCTTTACCGTTCGCCTCGAAACGCGCCACGTAACGCAGCACCAGGCCCATCTCGTTAGCCGCTTCCAGACGTTGCACCATCTGCTCGTTCAGCTCGTCACCGTTCTCGAAGAAGTGATCGACGGACCCCTCCTCGCAGCCCGCAGGCACCAGAGACTCAACGCGTACCTGACCCGGCTCAATGTCGTAGCCGGCTTCACGCGCCAGGATCACCAGCTTACGCATCACATCTTTACCGGCAAGGTCAACGCGCGGATCCGGCTCGGTTAAGCCCTGCTGCCACGCCTGATCCACCAGGTCGGTGAACGGAACGGTGCCGTCAAACTGCAAAAACAGCCAGGAGAGCGTGCCGGAGAAGATCCCGCTCAGCGCCAGAATACTGTCGCCGCTTTCAATCAGGTCGCGCACGGTATGGTTCACCGGCAGGCCCGCGCCAACGGTGGCGTTATACAGCCAGTGACGGCCCGTTTTTTCGAATGCGTCATGGATCTGACGGTATTTATCAGTGCTGCTCGCGCCCGCCAGTTTGTTGGCGCTGATGACGTGGAAACCGTGGCTGGCGAAATCCAGATACTGATCGGCCAGCTGTTCGCTGGCAGTCACGTCCAGCACCACCAGATCGTCGTACGGGTGCGCGCGCATCCACAGGAACAGCGACTCTTCATCCTGCTCAACCGCTTCATCGTTAAAGAAGGCCAGCGCCCGGCTGGCGTCCAGCCCTTCGTAGTTCAGCAGGCTGCGGCGGCTGTCCACCACCCCTGCCAGAATAAATTCAAACCCGGTACGCGCCGAAAGCGTCACCTGCTCGCGGGCGAACAGCTCCAGCCAGCGGGAACCGATGTTCCCTTTCCCGAACAGTACCAGGCCGATGCGTTTTTCCGCGCGGAACAGGGAGGTGTGCAGACCCTGAATCAGGCTTTCGGTTGGCCCTTTACGCAGCACGGCAACCAGACTGATGCCCTCTTCCGACTGCCAGGTGAACTCCACCGGCTGACCTTTCAGTTGCTGCCAGAAGCGGTGGCAGTGGAGCGGGTTACGGGTGACGCCCGCGCCCACCATCGCCACCAGCGCCAGCCCCTGACGCAGGCGAAGCTCGCCCGGCAGGCCCGCTTCATCCAGAATTTTCAGGGCGCTGTCCACCACTTCAGCGGTATAGCAGAACTGCAACAGCTGACGATCGTTATGTACGCCAACGGCCAGCGGACGCACCTGGGCACGTTTCAGGATGGTGTCGATATCTTTGTGTGCCAGTTTGAAATCCTGGCCCGCAGGCACCTGGAACTCAATCAGGCAGATGTCATCATGGCTGGTGACAATGCGCGCGCCCGTACCGGATGCCAGCACGCGTTCAATGCGGGTGGAACCCTGATCCGGCGTGTAGCTACAGCGTAGTTGCAGGTCGATGTCGCTGCCGGAAACCGGCTGTAGCGTGCGCGCGTGCAGCACCGGGGCCGCCAGACGCGCCAGTTCGCTCGCTTCGTCGAGACGCAGCAGCGGCAGCAGGCAGGCATCTTTTACTTTGCGCGGGTCCGCGCTGTAGACACCGGCCACGTCGCTCCAGATGGTGACGCGGGACACGCCCGCCAGGGCGCCAATCTGCGTTGCCGAGTAGTCAGAGCCGTTACGGCCCAGCAGAACGGTTTCGCCGGCATTGCTGCGGCTGATAAAACCGGTGACGACAATACGTTTACCAGGATGTTGCACCAGTAGCTGTTGCAGCAGCGGGTAAGACAACCCTTCGTCCACCTGCGGCTGCGCGGCGCGTTCGGCACGCAGGAAATCACGCGCGTCGAGCCAGGCGGCTTCCACACCAAGATGTTGCAGCACGGCGGCCATCAGGCGCGCAGACCACACTTCACCGTGGCCAACCACTTCCGCATACACTGCATCGGTAATGCCGCTGTCCAGCAGAGCGGCCAGACGCTCAAGGTCGTGCGTAAAAGCGCTAATCAGCCCGTCCGCCACGTCCGCAGGCAGCAAACCGGCAATCAGTTCACTCTGGTAACGACGTAAGGACTGTTGCACCTGATGCGCAGAGAGGCGATCGGTCTGGCTCAGTTTCAGCCAGCTAATCAACTGGTTGGTGGTGCTGCCCGCCGCAGAGACAACCATCATGTCCCCCGGCTGTGAATACTCGGTCATGATCCCTGCGACACGCAGGTAACATTTCACATCAGCAAGACTACTACCACCAAACTTGTGCAGCTGACGACCCTTCGTCCCTGCCTGCGCTATCACACTCATGATTACCCCTTGGCTGCGACCCGGAAGCCATTTTCCAGATCGGCAATTAAATCTTCAGAATCTTCAATACCGGTCGAGATACGCAGCAGCGTCTCGGAAATCCCGGCGGCGGCACGTGCTTCGGGTGCCATACCTGCGTGCGTCATGGTTGCGGCGTGGGAGATCAAGCTTTCTACTCCCCCTAAGGATTCCGCCAGCGTAAACAATGACAACCCGCTCAGGAAGCGACGCAGCGTTTGCTCGTCACCGTCCAGTTCAAAACTTAACATCGCGCCAAATCCTTTCTGTTGGCGCGCGGCAATCTCGTGCCCCTGATTTTCCGGCAGCGACGGGTGATAAAGCTTCTTCACCAGCGGCTGGGTTTTCAGGAAATCCACGATCGCCTGGGCATTACGCTGCGCCACGTCCATACGCGGCGACAGCGTACGGATGCCGCGCAACAGCAAATAGCTGTCGAACGCGCCCGCGGTGACGCCAATGTTATTGGCCCACCATGCCAGTTCGGTGACTACCTCAGGATCTTTGGCAATCACCACACCTGCTACTACGTCAGAATGGCCGTTCAGATATTTAGTGCATGAATGCAACACCAGATCGGCACCCAGTGCCAGTGGGTTCTGAAGGGCCGGACTGAGGAACGTATTATCCACTACACTTATCGCTCCCGCATCCCTTGCGAGCTGACAAATTTTCGCAATATCGACTACGCGCAACAATGGATTGCTTGGACTTTCCACCAGCACCAGCTTCGGCTGCTCGGCAAGCGCCTGTTTCAGCGCCTGTTCGTCGTTTTGATCGACAAACAGCACACGGTAGCAGCCACGTTTCGCCAGGCTATCAAACAGACGATAGCTGCCGCCATAACAGTCGTGCGGCGCCACCAGCAGATCGCCAGGTTTCAGGAACACCGTAGTCACCAGGTGAATGGCAGACATGCCGGTATTGGTTAATACCGCACCCGCGCCGCCTTCCAGTTCCGCCAGCGCGCGCTGGGTGACGTCACGCGTAGGATTGCCGCGACGCGAGTAGTCATGCGCGCGGGGTTCATTAAATCCGGTGAAATTATAGGTGCTGGAGAGATGAATTGGCGGGACAACGCAGCCGTACTGCTCGTCATCATTCAATCCGCTACGCACTGCGATGGTGGCCTGTTTACGCGTCATGGTGAGGCTTCCTGGCGAATGAGGTGAAAAGTCAGGCACCAGAGTAAACATTGAAAGTATGGACGTCAATACATCTGGACATCTAAACTTCTTTGCGTATAGATTGAGCAATGTGCAAATAGCCGTTAAAATTATATGCTTTAGGACACGCTACAGCGGCAATATCCGTGCCTCGGTATCGTCTCTACGGTAAACTACGCAAGATTACGGTTCAAAACTGATGGTTACCGGTTTTGCACCTTTAGATTAATGACTGAGAGGATTAAAGGTATCTCATGGCTGAATGGAGCGGCGAATATATCAGCCCATACGCTGAGCACGGTAAGAAGAGTGAGCAAGTCAAGAAAATCACGGTGTCCATTCCTCTGAAGGTGTTGAAGATCCTCACCGATGAACGTACGCGTCGTCAGGTGAACAACCTGCGTCACGCCACCAACAGCGAACTGCTGTGCGAAGCGTTCCTGCATGCGTTTACCGGCCAACCGTTGCCGAACGATGACGATCTGCGCAAAGAGCGCAGTGACGAAATTCCAGAAGAGGCGAAGGTGATCATGCGTGAACTGGGTATCGACCCGGATACGTGGGAATACTGATAAGCGGATACAAAAAAGGCACCTTGCGGTGCCTTTTTTTCGGGAAACTTATTTAGCGCCCGGGATGCTGAAACGCTTGTTGAAGCGGTCAACACGGCCACCGGTTGCAACATCACGCTGCTTACCAGTGTAGAACGGGTGGCATTTGCCGCACACGTCCAGGTTCAGATCGTGACCCACGGTAGAGCGGATCTGGATAGAGTTACCGCAAGAGCAGTTTGCAGTAATCATTTCGTATTTCGGGTGAATATCTTTTTTCATGGGAGAACCTCAGTTAAGGCCGCGTCGCTCTTCCAGCCCTAACGCCAGACACCACGCGATGTTGAATGTAAGTTCTTTGGCGTAAAATACACCAAAGGCGGCGAATCATACAGAATTTGACCAACGTATGCAAACTGATCCGCACGCCGCTTTCACTAATGTGTATACTAACGCGCCACTTTTCAAGTCAGGAAGATTCGATGCCCGTCGCTCACGTTGCCCTGCCCGTTCCGCTTCCTCGCACCTTTGACTACCTGCTGCCCGACAGCATGAGCGCCAAAGCGGGCTGTCGCGTGACCGTGCCGTTTGGCAAACAGCAGCGCGTGGGGATCGTGGTGTCCGTCAGCGAACACAGCGAACTGCCGCTTAACGAGCTGAAATCGGTTGTTGAGGTGCTGGACAGCGAGCCGGTTTACTCCACCAGCACCTGGCGACTGCTGCTGTGGGCGGCAGATTATTATCATCATCCGATTGGCGACGTGCTGTTCCATGCCCTGCCCATTATGCTGCGCCAGGGCAAGAGCGCCAGCCACGCGCCAATGTGGTACTGGTTTGCCACCGAGCAGGGCCAGGCTGTGGACATTAACAGCCTGAAGCGCTCGCAGAAACAGCAGCAGGCGCTGGCCGCGCTGCGCCAGGGAAAAATCTGGCGCCATCAGGTCGACGAGCTTGAGGTAAGCGAAACCGCGTTGCAGGCATTAAGGAAGAAAGGGTTGAGCGAGCTGGCCAGTGAAGCACCTGCCCTTCACGACTGGCGCGACGGCTTTTCCGTCTCGGGCGATCGCCTGCGTCTGAATACCGAGCAGGCCACCGCCGTGGGCGCGATTCACAGCGCCGCCGACCATTTTTCCGCCTGGCTGCTGGCGGGCGTCACCGGCTCCGGTAAAACCGAAGTGTATCTGAGCGTGCTGGAAAACGTGCTCGCGCAGGGCAAACAGGCGCTGGTGATGGTGCCGGAAATCGGCCTGACGCCGCAAACCATCGCGCGTTTTCGTGAACGCTTTAATGCGCCCGTTGAGGTCCTGCACTCCGGCCTGAACGACAGCGAGCGCCTCAGCGCCTGGCTGAAAGCGAAAAACGGCGAAGCAGCAATTGTGATCGGCACCCGTTCATCGCTGTTTACGCCCTTTAAAAATCTCGGCGTTATCGTAATCGATGAAGAGCATGACAGCTCCTATAAACAGCAGGAAGGCTGGCGCTATCACGCCCGCGATTTAGCCGTGTACCGCGCCCACAGCGAGCAAATCCCCATTATTCTCGGGTCCGCCACCCCCGCGCTTGAAACGCTGCACAACGTTCGCCAGCGTAAATACCACATGCTGCGCCTGACGCGCCGTGCGGGGAATGCCCGCCCGGCCATTCAGCATGTGCTGGATTTGAAAGGCCAGCAGGTGCAGGCCGGGTTAGCGCCTGCGCTGATTAGCCGCATGCGCCAGCATTTGCAGGCGGGCAACCAGGTGATCCTGTTCCTGAACCGCCGCGGCTTCGCGCCTGCGCTGCTGTGCCACGACTGCGGCTGGATCGCGGAGTGCCCGCGCTGCGATCACTACTACACCTTCCACCAGGCTCAGCGCCATTTACGCTGCCACCACTGCGACAGCCAGCGTCCGGTCCCCCGTCAATGCCCGTCCTGCGGCTCAACGCACATCGTGCCGGTCGGTCTGGGAACGGAACAGCTTGAACAGGCGCTCGCGCCCTTCTTCCCGGACGTACCCATCTCCCGTATCGACAGGGATACCACCAGCCGTAAAGGGGCGCTGGAGCAGCAACTGGCGGAAGTGCATCGCGGCGGCGCGCGCATCCTGATTGGTACTCAGATGCTGGCGAAAGGGCACCACTTCCCGGACGTGACGCTGGTCGCCCTGCTGGACGTCGACGGCGCGCTGTTCTCCGCGGATTTTCGCTCCGCCGAGCGTTTCGCCCAGCTTTATACCCAGGTTGCCGGTCGCGCTGGTCGAGCGGGTAAGCAGGGCGAGGTGGTGCTGCAAACGCACCACCCTGAACATCCGCTGCTGCAAACTCTGCTGCACAAAGGCTATGACGCCTTCGCGGACCAGGCGCTGGCCGAACGTCAGACGATGCAGCTTCCCCCATGGACCAGCCACGTTATCATCCGTGCGGAAGATCATAATAACCAGCAGGCGCCGCTGTTCCTGCAACAGCTGAGAAACCTCCTGCAAGCCAGCCCGCTGGTGGATAATCAGCTGTGGATTTTAGGCCCGGTACCCGCGCTCGCCCCGAAACGCGGGGGCCGTTTCCGCTGGCAACTCTTACTTCAGCACCCCTCGCGTATCCGTTTACAGCAGATCGTCAGCGGCACGCTGGCGCTGATCAATACCCTACCGGAAGCGCGAAAAGTGAAGTGGGTTCTTGACGTCGATCCGATTGAAGGCTGAAGACGGATCGAAAAATTTAATGCGCCTCACACTTTTTATGAAAATTCTGTAACCGATTCCATTAACTATCTGTAAAAATGGTGCAGTCCGCAGTTCGGTGTTCAGGCGAGGAGAAGACGTTGAAGTCCAGGAAAGAGGTTGCCTCGGCGACCATGAAAGACGTTGCCGAGAAAGCACAAGTCTCAACAGCAACCGTGTCCCGCGCATTGATGAACCCTGACAAAGTCTCCCAGGCGACCCGAAACCGGGTTGAAAAGGCGGCGCTAGAGGTCGGTTATTTCCCGCAAGCCATGGGGCGCAACGTTAAACGCAACGAATCCCGCACCATCCTGGTGATCGTGCCGGATATCTGCGATCCCTTCTTCAGCGAAATCATCCGCGGCATTGAGGTCACGGCCGCCGCCCAGGGCTATCTGGTGCTGATTGGCGATTGTGCTCACCAGAACCAGCAGGAAAAAACGTTCATCGACCTGATCATCACCAAGCAGATTGATGGCATGCTGCTGCTTGGCTCACGCCTGCCGTTTGATGCCAGCATTGAAGAACAGCGCAATTTACCGCCGATGGTCATGGCGAACGAATTCGCGCCGGAGCTGGAGCTGCCAACCGTTCATATCGATAACCTCACCGCCGCATTCAACGCCGTGAACTATCTTCAGGAACTGGGGCATAAGCGTATCGGCTGTATCGCCGGACCAGAAGAGATGCCGCTGTGTCATTACCGCTTGCAGGGCTACGTTCAGGCGCTGCGCCGTACCGGGGCTATCGTCGATCCGCACTACATTGCGCGCGGTGATTTCACCTTTGAAGCGGGCGGGCAGGCGCTGGAAAAATTGCTGGCCTTGCCAGAACCGCCCACCGCGGTCTTCTGCCACAGCGACGTGATGGCGCTGGGGGCGTTATCCTACGCCAAACGTCACGGCCTGCGCGTGCCGCAGGACCTGTCGATAATCGGTTTTGATAATATTTCACTTTCGGAGTTTTGCGATCCGCCGCTTTCGACCGTTGCACAGCCGCGGTATGACATCGGCCGTGAAGCGATGCTGCTTTTGCTGGATCAGCTGCACGGTCAATCAGTTAGCAGTGGGTCACGACTACTGGATTGTGAGCTGATTGTGCGCGGCTCTACCCAGGCATTAACTTAAAGTAAATACCTTTCGACACCCTTATCTGGTCAAAGCCCCGTCGCTTAAGTAACATGGCGGGCTGACGAACGAATAAATACAGCGAAACGATAGTGGCACAACGAGATTATGTACGTCGCGGCCAGCCGGCACCTTCGCGACGCAAAAAGAGTAGTTCAAAAAGCAAGCAACGCAGCCTGTCTGCTGTCTCCCCAGCTATGGTCGCCATTGCTGCGGCTGTGCTGGTGGCCTTTATTGGCGGCCTCTACTTCATTACGCATCATAAAAAAGAAGAGTCTGAAGCCCTTCAGGGTAACAAGGTCGTCGGCAACGGCCTGCCGCCGAAGCCTGAAGAGCGCTGGCGCTACATTAAAGAGCTGGAAAGCCGCCAGCCTGGCGTACGTGCGCCTACCGAGCCTTCTGCCGGGGGTGAAGTGAAGAATGCCGATCAGCTGACGGACGAACAGCGTCAATTGCTCGCTCAGATGCAGGCGGACATGCGCCAGCAGCCTACGCAGCTGAACGAAGTACCGTGGAACGAACAAACCCCGGCGCAGCGTCAGCAAACGTTGCAGCGCCAGCGTCAGGCTCAGCAGCAAACGCAACAGCAGCAGTGGACGCAGACGCAGCCGGTACAGCAGCCGCGTACACAACCGCAGCAGCAGACGCGTACCGTACAAACTCAGCCTGTCCAGCAGCAACCGAAGGCGCAGCCGCAGAAGCAAACGGCACAGCCGTATCAGGATCTGTTGCAGACGCCTGCGCATACCACTGCGCAACAGCCAAAAACGCAGCAGGCTGCGCCGGTCACCAAAGAGACCGAGGCACCGAAGCAGACGGCTGAGAAAAAAGATGAACGCCGCTGGATGGTTCAGTGCGGTTCGTTTAAAGGCGCCGAACAGGCAGAAACGGTGCGTGCTCAGCTGGCATTTGAAGGATTTGACTCTCGCATTACCACCAACAACGGCTGGAATCGCGTAGTGATTGGACCGGTCAAAGGCAAAGAAAACGCAGACGGCACCATTTCCCGTTTGAAAGTGGCTGGCCACACAAACTGCATTCGACTCGCCTCCGGGGGTTGAAACCCCCAAAATCCCCCCCATCTATCATTTAATTCAGCCCTGAGCACAGGCTCAGGGCTTCTGTTTCCCGAATCTGTAACCAGGGGGTCTGCTCGTGACAACAATAGTAAGTGTACGCCGTAACGGCCAGGTGGTAATTGCCGGTGATGGCCAGGCCACGCTGGGTAATACCGTCATGAAAGGCAACGTGAAGAAAGTACGTCGTCTTTATAACGACAAAGTGATCGCCGGTTTCGCAGGCGGCACGGCTGATGCCTTCACGCTGTTTGAACTGTTTGAACGCAAACTGGAAATGCATCAGGGTCATCTGGTGAAAGCCGCCGTTGAGCTGGCAAAAGACTGGCGTACCGACCGCATGCTACGCAAGCTCGAAGCGCTGCTGGCCGTGGCTGACGAAAACGCCTCGCTGATCATCACCGGTAACGGCGACGTGGTTCAGCCTGAAAACGACCTGATTGCCATCGGCTCTGGCGGCCCGTACGCCCAGGCCGCAGCCCGTGCGCTGTTGGAAAATACCGACATGAACGCGCGCGATATCGCGGTGAAAGCGTTGGATATTGCAGGTGATATCTGCATCTATACCAACCACAATCACACCATCGAAGAATTACCGTCTAAAGCGTAAGGATCGCCCATGTCTGAAATGACCCCACGCGAAATTGTCAGCGAACTGAACAAACACATTATCGGCCAGGACGACGCCAAGCGCTCCGTGGCTATCGCACTGCGTAACCGCTGGCGTCGCATGCAGCTCGACGAAGAGCTTCGCCACGAAGTAACGCCAAAAAATATTCTGATGATCGGCCCGACCGGTGTGGGTAAAACCGAAATCGCCCGTCGTCTGGCCAAACTGGCTAACGCGCCGTTCATCAAAGTTGAAGCCACCAAGTTCACCGAAGTGGGCTATGTGGGTAAAGAAGTGGACTCCATCATCCGTGACCTGACCGACTCGGCGATTAAGATGGTGCGTGTCCAGGCAATTGAGAAAAACCGCTATCGCGCCGAAGAGATGGCCGAAGAGCGTATTCTCGACGTGCTGATCCCACCGGCAAAAAACAACTGGGGACAGGCTGAACAGCAGCCTGAACCTTCTGCTGCGCGTCAGGCATTCCGCAAAAAACTGCGCGAAGGCGAGCTGGACGACAAAGAGATTGAGATCGATCTCGCTGCCGCGCCAATGGGCGTGGAAATTATGGCGCCTCCGGGCATGGAAGAGATGACCAGCCAGTTGCAGTCCATGTTCCAGAACCTGGGCGGACAGAAGCAGAAAGCGCGTAAGCTGAAAATCAAAGACGCGATGAAGCTGCTGATTGAAGAAGAAGCCGCGAAGCTGGTTAACCCGGAAGAGCTGAAACAGGATGCTATCGACGCGGTTGAGCAGCACGGTATCGTGTTTATCGACGAAATCGACAAGATCTGTAAGCGCGGCAACGCGTCCGGCCCGGATGTCTCACGCGAAGGCGTTCAGCGCGACCTGCTGCCGCTGGTGGAAGGTTGCACCGTCTCCACCAAGCACGGCATGGTTAAAACTGACCACATTCTGTTTATCGCCTCCGGTGCGTTCCAGATTGCCAGCCCGTCTGACCTGATCCCGGAACTTCAGGGACGTCTGCCAATCCGCGTCGAGTTGCAGGCGCTGACCACCGAAGATTTCGAACGTATCCTGACTGAGCCAAACGCTTCTGTGACCGTACAGTACAAAGCGCTGATGGCGACCGAAGGCGTGAACATTGAATTTACCGATGACGGTATCAAGCGCATCGCCCAGGCCGCGTGGCAGGTCAACGAAACCACCGAAAACATCGGTGCGCGTCGTCTGCACACCGTGCTGGAACGCCTGATGGAAGACATCTCTTATGATGCGAGCGACCTTAACGGTCAAAGCATTACCATTGACGCAGACTATGTGGGCAAACACCTGGATGCGTTAGTGGCAGATGAAGATCTGAGCCGTTTTATTCTATAATCGCGTTCAATGCATTTTCATCACTGTTGATGGGGGCTATGGCCCCCATTTTTATTGGCTAAATAACTATGACTGATATCAGCCGTACACAGGCGTGGCTCGAAAGTCTGCGCCCTAAAACGCTTCCTCTGGCTTTTGCCGCCATTATCGTCGGTACCACGCTTGCCTGGTGGCAGGGTCATTTCGATCCGCTGGTAGCAGGTCTGGCGCTTGTCACCGCCGGGCTGCTGCAAATCCTCTCTAATCTCGCCAATGATTACGGCGATGCGGTAAAAGGCAGCGACAAGCCTGACCGCATCGGGCCACTGCGCGGGATGCAAAAAGGGGTGATTACCCAGGCACAGATGAAGCGGGCGCTGATTATCACCGTGGTGTTGATTTGCCTGTCCGGGCTGGCGCTGGTGACGGTCGCCTCGAAAACCACCAGTGATTTCATTGGCTTCCTGGTGCTGGGCTTGCTCGCCATTATTGCAGCCATTACCTATACCGTCGGGACGCGTCCTTACGGGTATATTGGTCTGGGCGACATCTCCGTGCTGGTGTTCTTCGGCTGGCTGAGCGTGATGGGAAGCTGGTACTTACAGGCGCACACGGTGATCCCTGCCCTGTTCCTGCCGGCGACCGCCTGTGGTCTGCTGGCGACGGCGGTGCTGAATATCAATAATCTGCGCGACATTGATAGCGACCGCGAGAACGGTAAAAACACGCTGGCCGTGCGTCTGGGTCCGGTGAATGCACGCCGCTATCACGCCTGCCTGCTCATCGGCGCGCTGGTCTGCCTGGCGCTGTTCAATCTGATTTCGCTGCACAGCCTCTGGGGCTGGCTGTTTGTGCTCGCCGCACCGCTGCTGGTTAAGCAGGCCCGCTACGTTATGCGTGAACTCAGCCCGGCCGCCATGCCACCGATGCTGGAACGTACGGTAAAAGGCGCGCTGTTGACTAACCTGCTGTTCGTCATCGGGATTGTCTTAAGCCAGACGCTGAGTTAGCTGACAAATATCAATTAACAATTGATGATTTTGCCAACAACGCATTTCGCACGATATACTGAACACATTCGCAGCAACAGAGCGTTAAACCTATGAAATACGATACCTCCGAGCTTTGTGACATCTACCAGGAAGATGTCAACGTCGTTGAACCCCTGTTCTCCAACTTTGGTGGACGGTCGTCGTTTGGCGGACAAATCATCACGGTGAAATGTTTCGAGGACAACGGGTTGCTGTACGATCTGCTCGAAGAGAACGGTCGTGGTCGCGTCCTGCTGGTGGATGGTGGCGGTTCCGTGCGCCGTGCACTGATCGATGCGGACCTCGCCCGCCTTGCGGTGCAAAACGAGTGGGAAGGGATTGTGGTCTACGGCTCCGTGCGCCAGGTGGACGATCTCGAAGACCTGGATATCGGTATTCAGGCCATTGCCGCCATTCCGGTTGGCGCAGCGGGTGAAGGCATCGGCGAAAGCGACGTGCGCGTTAACTTCGGCGGCGTGACCTTCTTCTCGGGCGACCACCTTTATGCTGACAATACCGGCATTATCCTTTCTGAGGATGCGCTGGATATTGAGTAGTTAATCGGTAAGCGAGATGCATAAAAAAACCGCCAACAGCAATGTGGCGGTTTTTTTTGTCCCTCGGGATTCGCGGTCCATTGGGACGTCTTACAGACTAACACCAAGGAACTTCATCATACTCTCGCCCAAACCTTGGGCAACCCTTCCTAACCTTTATAAAATCCTAATTGTCTGTGAATACCTTAACTACCTGGTTGATGCTCATTATGATACCGCGTCCCTTTCCGCCATCTCGCAAATGGGCATCGGTCCAGGGAAAGGTGTATTCACTACCGTAAAGCAGGCTAACATCAAGGCTTGTGTCCACCGACTTATCACCGGTGGTGAACGGTGGAGCGGTAAGCAGCAGGGACCGCATAATGAAACGCTATTTATGTATCGCGTTCATTGTCGCCAGCGTACTCGTTGTAAAGAGCGATGAACCTGTTGGGTTTGTTGCTTTTGCTACGACAGCGCAGGACAAGTAGCGTTAAGGCCGCCCAGGGCGGCCTTTTTTATGGTTTGATATCGGTTAGCGGAAACCATAAAAAAGCCGGGTGGCGGCTTCGCCTTACCCGGCCTGTTCAATGCATTCCCTAAGGAAATCAAACTTCTTCCATACGTCCCAGCAGCGCCTGCAAGCGTTCCTGCCAGCCGTTCTGCTGTTCGCGCAGCTGGTTGTTTTCGCGCTCCAGTTCTTCACGGCTGTGCTGAGCATTCTGAACTTCCTGTGACAGGGAGTTGTTCTTTTCTTTCAGCTCTTCAATTTCCATTTGCAGCAGCGTGATGGTGTCAATCGCCTGCTGTACTTTCGATTCCAGTTTCTCAAACACTTCTAAAGACATGATCCTACCTCTCCTGAATTGCAAGGCGACGCTTTAACGTAAACGCGCACAACATATGTTCCGATTGTATGGAGCGCCGTCGCCCCTGTCCAGCGGCATGCCACGCAGATCGCGGTTTGCAACACTTTTCGGCCTCGTCCTGGTGCGTTCGCCGCATATACCCCTAAGTTGTTAACCCATAAGTTAAAGAAATGATTCAGCCCATAATCATTATCTGATGCAAAAACGCGCTTTATGGCGCGAAAACGCTCATTTTATTGACGCAGACCACACATTTAGATTTCGATATTTCTCGTTTGTGCTCGTTAACGATAAATTAACACTATGTCTACAGGGCATCGTGACTGTCACGGGCGGTCACGCAAACAATAAACATTACTCTTTTGCAGGATTCCGATTATGAGTCAGACATCAACCTTAAAAGGCCAGTGTATTGCCGAGTTCCTGGGTACCGGGTTGTTGATATTCTTCGGAGTAGGCTGTGTCGCAGCACTGAAAGTGGCGGGTGCCAGTTTTGGTCAGTGGGAAATCAGTATTATCTGGGGTCTGGGCGTGGCGATGGCCATCTACCTGACCGCAGGGGTTTCCGGTGCACATCTTAACCCGGCGGTGACCATCGCGTTGTGGCTATTCGCGTGTTTTGACGGACGCAAAGTTGTTCCTTTCATCATTTCGCAATTTGCCGGCGCCTTTTGCGCAGCGGCGTTAGTTTACGGGCTTTATTACAATCTTTTCATCGACTTCGAACAGACGCATCATATGGTGCGTGGCAGTGTCGAAAGTCTGGATCTGGCAGGCATTTTCTCAACGTATCCGAATCCGCATATCAATTTTGTGCAGGCGTTCGCGGTTGAGATGGTGATTACCGCTATTCTGATGGGCGTCATCATGGCGCTGGGCGACGACGGAAACGGCATTCCGCGCGGCCCGCTGGCGCCACTTTTGATTGGCCTTCTGATTGCGGTAATTGGCGCATCCATGGGTCCGCTGACCGGCTTTGCGATGAATCCGGCGCGTGACCTGGGTCCAAAAACCTTCGCCTTCTTTGCGGGATGGGGCGATGTCGCCTTCACGGGCGGCAAAGACATTCCTTACTTCCTGGTTCCGCTGTTCGGGCCAATCGTAGGGGCGGCGCTGGGCGCATTCGGCTATCGCAAATTAATTGGTCGCCACTTACCGTGCGACACCTGTGTGGAAGAGGAGAAAGAGACGGCTTCCACCACACAACAAAAAGCTTCGCTGTAATCTGACTACGGGACACATACCATGACCGAAAAAAAATATATCGTTGCGCTCGACCAGGGCACCACCAGCTCCCGCGCTGTCGTAATGGATCATGACGCGAACATTGTCAGCGTGTCTCAACGCGAATTTGAGCAAATTTATCCGCGTCCAGGCTGGGTAGAACACGACCCGATGGAGATCTGGGCGTCGCAAAGCTCCACGCTGGTGGAAGTGCTGGCGAAAGCCGACATCAGTTCTGACCAGATTGCCGCTATCGGTATCACCAACCAGCGTGAAACGACTGTGGTCTGGGAGCGCGAAACCGGTAAGCCCATCTACAACGCCATTGTCTGGCAGTGCCGTCGTACGTCAGAGATCTGCGAACAGCTGAAGCGCGAAGGAATGGAAGAGTACGTGCGCAGCGCCACCGGCCTGGTGGTTGACCCCTATTTCTCCGGCACCAAAGTGAAGTGGATCCTCGACCACGTGGAAGGTTCACGCGAGCGCGCACGACGTGGCGAGCTACTGTTCGGCACCGTCGATACCTGGCTTATCTGGAAGATGACTCAGGGACGCGTTCACGTCACCGACTACACCAACGCCTCGCGCACCATGCTGTTCAACATCAACACCCTTGAGTGGGATGACAAGATGCTGGACGCGCTGGACATTCCGCGCGCGATGCTGCCAGAAGTCCGTAAGTCTTCAGAAGTGTATGGCCAGACCAACATTGGCGGTAAAGGTGGCACCCGTATTCCTATCGCCGGTATCGCCGGTGACCAGCAGGCGGCCCTGTTCGGCCAGCTGTGCGTCAAGGAAGGGATGGCGAAGAACACCTACGGCACCGGTTGTTTTATGCTGATGAACACCGGCGAGAAAGCGGTGAAATCAGAAAACGGTCTGCTGACCACCATCGCCTGCGGCCCGCGCGGCGAAGTGAACTATGCCCTGGAAGGCGCGGTATTCATGGCGGGTGCTTCCATTCAGTGGCTGCGCGACGAGATGAAGCTGATCAGCGACGCGTTTGACTCCGAATACTTCGCGACCAAAGTGAAAGACACCAACGGCGTGTACGTGGTGCCAGCATTCACCGGTCTGGGCGCACCGTACTGGGACCCGTATGCCCGCGGCGCGATTTTCGGCCTGACGCGCGGCGTGAACTCAAACCACATTATTCGCGCGACGCTGGAATCTATCGCCTATCAGACGCGCGACGTGCTGGAAGCGATGCAGGCTGACTCCGGCATTCGTCTGCACGCCCTGCGCGTGGACGGCGGTGCGGTCGCGAACAACTTCCTGATGCAGTTCCAGTCCGACATTCTGGGCACCCGCGTTGAACGTCCTGAGGTGCGAGAAGTGACGGCGCTGGGCGCGGCGTATCTGGCAGGTCTGGCGGTTGGCTTCTGGCAAAACCTCGACGAGCTTCAGGAAAAAGCGGTTATCGAACGCGAATTCCGTCCTGGCATCGAAACCACCGAGCGCAACTACCGCTACAGCGGCTGGAAGAAAGCGGTGAAACGTGCCCTGGCGTGGGAAGAGCACGACGAGTAAACCTATATTCCCTCTCCCCTGGGAGAGGGTTAGGGTGAGGGGCTCCGACCGCACCGGTCCCCTCGCCCCTCCCCACTCTGTGATAAACTTCGTGCAATTCCTTTTGATTGTACGAGTACCTCATGAAACGTGAACTTGCTATCGAGTTTTCCCGCGTCACCGAAGCTGCCGCCCTCGCAGGCTACAAGTGGCTGGGCCGTGGCGACAAAAATACCGCAGACGGCGCTGCCGTCCACGCCATGCGCATTGTGCTTAATCAGGTCAATATCGATGGCACTATCGTCATTGGCGAAGGCGAAATCGACGAAGCGCCGATGCTCTATATAGGTGAAAAAGTCGGGACGGGCAAAGGCGATGCGGTGGATATCGCGGTCGACCCGATTGAAGGCACGCGCATGACGGCGATGGGCCAGGCCAACGCGCTGGCGGTACTGGCGGTGGGCGATAAGGGCTGCTTCCTCAACGCGCCCGATATGTACATGGAAAAACTGATCGTCGGTCCTGGCGCTAAAGGCGCTATCGACCTTAGCCTGCCGCTGGACGCCAACCTGCGCAATATCGCCGCGGCGCTGGGTAAAGCGCTCAGCGAACTCACCGTGACCATTCTGGCGAAACCGCGCCACGACGCCACCATCGCGTACCTGCAAGCGCTCGGCGTACGCGTGTTTGCTATTCCGGATGGCGACGTTGCCGCCTCTATTCTGACCTGCATGCCGGACAGCGAAGTCGACGTGCTTTACGGCATCGGCGGCGCGCCGGAGGGTGTGGTCTCTGCGGCAGTGATCCGCGCGCTGGACGGCGATATGCAGGCGCGTCTGCTGCCACGCCATGAGGTCAAAGGCGACAGCGACGAGAACCTTCGCATTGGTGCAGACGAACTGGCGCGCTGCGCAGCGATGGGCATCGAAGCCAATAAAGTACTGGCGCTGAACGACATGGCGCGCAGCGATAACGTCGTCTTCTCTGCAACCGGCATCACCAAAGGCGATCTGCTGGACGGCATCACCCGCAAGGGCAACATGGCCACCACTGAAACCCTGCTGATCCGCGGTAAATCCCGCACTATTCGCCGCATTAAGTCCATTCATTATCTCGATCGTAAAGATCCGGACGTACAGACGCACATTCTGTAAAACCGTTTGATCGATAGAGCTTTCCGGCCCGAATGGGCTGGAAATGTTTCCCACAAGTACGGAAGATAGAAGAGAGAAACAGCACAGGAGAAGATCATGGCGGACTGGGTAACAGGTAAAGTCACAAAGGTACAGTTCTGGACCGATGCGCTATTTAGCCTCACGCTGCACGCTCCCGTTCATCCGTTTACTGCCGGGCAGTTTGCCAAACTCGGGCTGGATATCGACGGTGAACGCGTACAGCGCGCCTACTCTTACGTTAATGCGCCTGATAACCCGGACCTTGAGTTCTATCTGGTCACCGTCCCGGACGGTAAGCTCAGCCCGCGCCTCGCCGCGCTGAAGCCGGGCGATGACGTGCAGATTGTCTCCGACGCGGCGGGGTTCTTCGTGCTGGATGAAATCCCCGACTGTGACACGCTCTGGATGCTGGCGACCGGCACGGCCATCGGCCCGTATCTCTCCATTCTGCAATACGGCAAAGATCTGGAGCGCTTTAAAAATATCGTGCTGGTTCACGCCGCGCGCTACGCCGCAGACCTGAGCTATTTGCCGCAGATGCAGGCGCTGGAACAGCGATATGGCGGGAAGTTAAAAATTCAGACGGTGGTCAGCCGCGAAACCGCAGCCGGCTCGTTAACCGGTCGCGTTCCGGCGTTGATTGAAAGCGGCGCGCTGGAAGAAGCGGTGGGTTTACCGATGAATACCGAAACCAGCCATGTGATGCTGTGCGGTAACCCGCAGATGGTACGCGATACGCAGCAGTTGCTGAAGGATACCCGGCAGATGACGAAGCACCTTCGCCGCCGGCCGGGCCACATGACCGCCGAACACTACTGGTGATCAGCGGTACTTCACCTCAAGGGTATCTTTTCCATATTTGTTCTCGCTCTGGGTGCCGATAAACGCGCCCAGTTCGACAACCATCATTACAAAGATAACCGTCGGCAGCAGTCTGCCCACCACCCATGGGAGGATTGAGGGCAGCATTGACCAGTTCCCCGCCACCAGCATCCACGCCAGAATAATCAGGAAAGCCCATGCGCCGGAGCGGCCACGATCGTGCAGACGTTTCACCACTACGGCGGCGGTTGGCCACAGTAAACAGACCAGCGCAAATGCCGCCGTTTGCGTGCTCAGCCATGCGTTGTAGGCAACAAAAAACAGAAGCAGCATGGCGACAACCCACGTTGCAATCCAGATCCAGAAGTCACGGCGTCCAATACGCCCTTTGAATGAAAACAGCCACTGCTGTATGGTCATGTAAGGTTCCTTATTATTGTTTAGCCCGCATTTTACCCTGGAGTTGTGACCTTTTGACAAGCCGACCAGATATCGTTTTAATCATGGGCAATGACGGCCAGGGGCAATGTTGATGAAAAGTTCGGCACACTCTCTTTATTTGTGTTTAGCGATGCTGAGCGCCAGTTTTTCCCTGTATGCCGCGGAAACGGCTTCCCCGGTCACCGCCCCCTATCTTCTGGCGGGCGCCCCCTCTTTCGATCAATCTATCAGCCAGTTCCGCGAAGCCTTCAACAAAGAAAACCCCTCACTTCCGCTGGGAGAGTTCCGTGCGATTGACAGCGCCCGCGATACGCCGACCCTGACCCGCGCGGCCAGCAAAATTAACGAGAATCTGTATGCCTCTACCGCCCTTGAGCGCGGAACGTTAAAAATCAAAAGTATGCAGATCACCTGGCTGCCGATTCAGGGGCCAGAGCAGAAAGCGGCGAAAGCGAAAGCGCTGGAGTACATGAGCGCTATTCTGCGCGCCTTTACCCCCACCTTCACGAAAGCGCAAAGCCAGCAAAAGCTGCAAAAACTGCTTACCGCCGGGAAAAACAAACGCTATTACGCCGATACGGAAGGTGCCGTTCGCTATGTCGTCGCAGATAACGGCGAAAAGGGGCTGACCTTCGCGGTTGAACCGATTAAGCTGGCCCTATCAGACGCACTCGAGGGGGCGAATTAATGACAAAAAGCAAAGCCTTTCGAGGGAAAATCTCTATACTGATTCACAGACCATGCTGCCCGACAGGGCGGCCATATTACTTAATTCGCTTATTGAGCGTGGAGAATTGAAATGCGACATCCTTTAGTGATGGGTAACTGGAAACTGAACGGCAGCCGCCATATGGTAAACGAACTGGTTGCTAACCTGCGTAAAGAGCTGGCTGGCGTGACCGGCTGCGCGGTTGCTATCGCTCCGCCGGATATGTACCTGGATCTGGCTAAACGTGCCGCTGACGGCAGCCACATCATTCTGGGCGCGCAGAACGTTGACGTTAACCTGTCTGGCGCGTTCACCGGTGAAACCTCCGCTGAAATGCTGAAAGATATCGGCGCGAAATACATCATCATCGGCCACTCCGAGCGTCGCACCTATCACAAAGAATCCGATGAGTTCATCGCGAAGAAATTCGCTGTGCTGAAAGAGCAGGGTCTGATCCCGGTTCTGTGCATCGGTGAAACCGAAGCAGAAAACGAAGCAGGCAAAACCGAAGAAGTGTGCGCACGTCAGATCGACGCTGTGCTGAAAACCCAGGGCGCGGCAGCGTTCGAAGGCGCGGTTATCGCTTACGAGCCAGTCTGGGCGATCGGTACCGGCAAATCTGCAACTCCTGCGCAGGCTCAGGCGGTGCACAAGTTCATCCGTGACCACATTGCAAAAGCAGACGCGAAAGTGGCTGAGCAGGTCATCATCCAGTACGGCGGTTCCGTTAACGCATCAAACGCAGCTGAGCTGTTCACCCAGCCAGACATCGATGGCGCACTGGTTGGTGGCGCATCCCTGAAAGCAGACGCTTTCGCGGTGATCGTTAAAGCGGCAGAAGCGGCTAAGCAGGCGTAATTGCCTTTGTGGCGGGTGGCGCTTCGCTAACCCGCCCTACAAACGACCTAACACGCTAAACCACAAATAATCCAGCGGCAGCAGCACCAGATACGTCGCAATCGCCAGCGCCAGACAAAGCAGCATCCCCGCCTTCGCAGGCACTTTCCCTAAGCCCATCGCCACTACAATCGGCGACGCCTGATACGGCAGCAGCGGCGTGGAATACCCCAGCACCTGAATCATGATCACCGACAGCAGCGGGAAGCCGGTCGCGTCCGAGAAGCTCTGCGCCAGCGTGGTGTACAGCGCAGGAACGCCGTTGGCGGTCATAATGAAGTTGAGCGCCGTGGTGATCCCCGTCAGCGCCAGGAAGCTGGTAAACGGGCGGTCTGCATCCAGCGGCATGATATGGAGCAACGCCTCGCCTACAGCCGCACCGATACCGGTCTGCGTCACCGTAATGGCCAGCCCGAGTATACCCGCGACGTAAATACAGGTGCGCATATTCACCCCCGCCGAGAACTCCTCCCCGGTGATAAAACCGATGCGCGGCAGCATAACGATGACCGAGGCCGCCAGCCCCGTCCACGCTGGCCCAACGCCGTGCCAGCTCTCCGTCACCCACATCGTCAACACCACCGCCAGCAGCCAGGCGAGTCGTTTTTCGTCACGCCCCATCGGTTCCGATGGCGTGAGATCCTTCGCCGGTTTCGGGTTGCCGGGGAACAGCCAGCAGATCAGGCCAATCAGAATCAGGCCTTTGAGAATACCCAGCACCGGGGTGTGCAGCAGCAGATACGGGACATAGTTGAGGTGGATACCGTATGAGCCTTCCGCCGCGCCGCTCATCACCAGGTTGGGCACGTTGGCGGGCAAAATAGTGGCCGAGAGCTGGAAGGTGCCAAACCCGACCGCCAGCGCCAGGCCAAACCAGGCCCGCGAGCCATCAGGAATGCCGGCCCGCTTCGCCATCGCGGCGACAATCGGCATCAGCAGCGCAATACGTCCCATGTTCGACGGCATCACGAATGCCAGGGCATAGCTCAGCAGCACAACGCTCGCCACCATCAGCACCCAGGAGTCGGTAAGCTTTGCCGACAGCGCCCGGGCGGCCCTGTCCGCCAGGCCGGTTTTCCGAATCGCCACGCCCAGCACAAAGCCGCTGAACACCAGCCAGAAGGCAGACGAGGCGAAGCCGCCGAAGATCACTTCCGGCGGGGCGATTCTGGCGGTCATCGCCGCCGTGAAAAACAACAACGCGGTGATAAATTCCGGCAACAGCGACGTCGCCCACAGCACGATGGTGACGCCGACGATCAGCGAGGGAAGCAGCAGAGGATGCGTTAACCAGAGCGACATACCTGTCTCCTGTAGAATTTTTCAGCAAGTCTACGGCGACAGGCAGGGCGAGTAAACGCTATTTATGGTGGGGTCACTTCAGGATATCGCATTGATGATCCTGCAATTCCTCAGCCGACGCGCGGTTAAAGGTAAGCAGGTTACGCTCTGTCGCCAGCAATACAAACGAGCCGTCCGACTGCTGCGCCATCGCCAGCGCGAAGCGTCCCATATGATCGCGGGCTTCCGGCAGCTCTTCCGCCAGCATCATAAACGGGCTGCGCTGCACCAGTTCGTTCTCCGTCACCCGACGGGCAAGGTATTCATGCCCTTCCAGCCCGCCCGGAAGCGGTAACCACTGGGTGCTGATTTGCCCCTGCGACGCGTTCAGCTTCTCGCGCACGTCTGGGCGCAGACAGGAGATGTGGATATGAAAATGGTTTTGCGTGCGCCCGGTCGGGGAGTTGATGGTCAGCGAAACGGCGCTGTCAGGCACGTCGGCCCCCCGTTTCATGCTCATAAAATTACGCGACTGCCATGCCAGCCAGAAGAAATTCGGTGTCTGCGGCTCAGTCAGCAGCGGGCTTTCGGTGCCGTTGATACGGTACGTGGGCATCAGCAGGTATTGCAGCGGCCCGTTGCGGTCCTTGAACACCACGTAGCCCGCATCTGGCTTCACCTGCGCGCACGGTGCCGGGTTACGGTTGTGCAGCTGGTTGGGCACACACTGGTCGAGAACGATATGACGCAACGCATTCGGATTACCCGCTTTCATCCAGTACACGCCGCCTGCGGCAAGGGCGATAACGATCAGAATCAGTAAGATAATTTTTTTCACAACGCGTTCCCTGTTTTCAATAGAGGCAAAAGAGTAACGCAAAATGATGACCAAATAAAAAACCCGGCGGATTTCTCACACCGGGTTACCGTGTCGTTCTGTGTAAAACGCTTAGCGCTTGCTGATCTGGTCGAAGGTGCCGCCGTTAGAGAAGTGCTCTTTCTGCGCTTTGGTCCAGCCGCCAAAAACCTCATCAATAGTGAACAGCTTCAGTTTCGGGAAGGCGTTTTCGTATTTCTTCGCGACGGCCTCATCGCGTGGGCGGTAGAAGTTTTTCGCCGCAATTTCCTGCCCTTCAGGTGAGTAGAGGTACTTCAGGTAGGCTTCCGCCACCGCTTTGGTGCCCTTCTTATCAACAACCTTATCGACGACGGAGACGGTCGGCTCAGCGAGGATGGATTCGCTCGGGGTGACGATCTCGAACTTGTCTTTACCCAGCTCGTTGGTCGCCAGCAGGGCTTCGTTTTCCCAGGCGATCAGCACGTCGCCAATGCCGCGTTCGACGAAGGTGTTGGTTGCACCGCGCGCGCCGGAGTCCAGCACTTCGACGTTTTTAAACAGTGCTTTGACGAAGTCCTGTGCTTTGGCCTGATCGCCGTTGTTGTGGTGCAGCGCGTAGCCCCAGGCTGCCAGATAGTTCCAGCGTGCGCCGCCGGAGCTTTTTGGGTTCGGGGTAATGACAGACACGCCTGGCTTAATCAGGTCGTTCCAGTCCTTAATCTGTTTCGGGTTGCCTTTACGCACCAGGAAGACAATGGTCGAGGTGTATGGCGCGGAGTTATCCGGCAGGCGTTTGATCCAGTTTTTGTCGATACGGCCACGCTCCGCGATCGCGTCCACGTCATAAGCCAGCGCCAGGGTAACCACATCGGCTTCAATACCGTTGATCACCGATGTCGCCTGCTTACCGGAACCGCCGTGAGACTGGCGAACCACCACGTTATCGCCGGTTTCCTGTTTCCAGTGCGCCGCGAAAGCTTTGTTGTACTGGTCGTATAGTTCACGCGTCGGATCGTACGACACGTTCAGTAACTGAATGTCCTTTGCCAGAACGCTGGTCGATGCCAGCAATAATGTTAACCCCACGCCCCATTTATTCATCGCCCAGCTCTCTTGTGTAGTGTTTTGATGAATGCAGCGTGCCAGAAAGCTAACCGATGATTAAAGAATAAAAAAAGATTGGCTATAACGTGGAGGAATAAAAAAAAGTGAATGAGCGGCCTGATGCCCTCACCCCAACCCTCTCCCACGGGAGAGGGAGCAACCATAAAAAACGGTAACCCAAGGGTTACCGTTTTGCATTTACCTTGCCGCCACCGGGCAACAGAGCCAATCAGTACAGTTTTTTCGCGCAGTCCAGCCAGTCACCTTTGAACGGACGCTTCATGTTTTCAATGGCGTCGATGATGTCATGGTGAACCAGTTTCTCGTTCTGAATACCGACGCAGCGGCCGCCGTGGCCCTGAAGCAGTAGCTCGATCGCGTACGCGCCCATGCGGGACGCCAGGATACGGTCGTACGGGCCTGGGGAACCACCACGCTGAATGTGACCCAGAACGGTCGCGCGGGTTTCGCGTTTGGTTTCGGTTTCGATGTACTTCGCCAGCTCGTCAACGTCACAGATGTGCTCGGTGATAGCAACGATGGCGTGTTTCTTACCTTTCGCGATACCGGCTTTGATTTCAGCGACCAGATCTTCACGGCTAAATTCCACTTCCGGTACCACCACGAACTCACAGCCACCGGCAATTGCCGCCGCCAGAGTCAGGTCACCGCAGTAACGGCCCATCACTTCAACAATAGAAATACGCTGGTGAGAGGAAGAGGTGTCACGCAGGCGGTCAATCGCTTCCACAACGGTACCCAGCGCGGTGAAGTAACCGATGGTGTAGTCGGTGCCTTTGATGTCATTGTCGATGGTGCCAGGCAGGCCGATGCACGGGAAGCCCATTTCAGTCAGACGTTTTGCACCCATGTAGGAGCCGTCGCCGCCGATAACCACCAGCGCATCCAGACCCCGTTTTTTCATGTTTTCGATAGCCACTTCACGGATGTGTTCGTCACGGAATTCCGGGAAGCGTGCAGAACCGAGGAAAGTACCGCCACGGTTGATCATGTCAGACACGCTGTAGCGGTCGAGCTGAACCATGCGGTCTTCATACAGACCCAGGTAACCGTCATAGATACCAAAAACTTCCAGACCTTCCGTCAGCGCTGCACGGACAACCCCACGGATTGCCGCGTTCATGCCCGGCGCATCACCGCCGCTTGTCAACACACCGATTTTCTTAATCATGACTACCTCTGAACTTAGGAATGCAAAATTGAAATCTGCTGCCGGAAGAAACTGTTCAACCGTCGAATACTGCAAATAGTATATCAATCCCTTCCAGCTGAATTGATTCAGGTCAGGCCATATGGTGGTAATTTATCCACAAAATGCTGCTCTGGCTCACTTTTTTACAACGAATTACGAAAGCTCAAAACGCCCTGGGTACGACAGAGCACGGATCCTGATGAATAATGACGTCTGACCCAGGGAAACGCTGCAAAATCGCCTGCTCCACCTGTTCAGCGACCATATGCGCCTGAACCAGTGGCAGGTTGTCTTCCATTTCCAAATGAATCTGAATAAAGCGGGTCGGCCCTGACTGCCGCGTACGAAGATCGTGAGCACCACTGACGCCAGGCCAGTTGGTCACGATGGCATAAATTTCATCACGTTCTGCATCCGGAAGCGCACGGTCAAGAAGCGACTGTACCGCTTCATACCCCATCCGCAAGGCGCTGTATAAAATATAGATCCCTATCCCTAACGCAAACAACGCATCGGCCCGATGCCAGCCATACCAGGCCAGACCAAGCGCAATAAGAATAGCCCCATTCATCATAACATCAGACTGATAATGAAGCATATCGGCCCGTACAGCCTGGCTTTGTGTTTTGCGTACAACCCAGCGCTGGAACGTTACAAGAACAAGTGTGCTTATAAGTGCAACTACCGTTACGACCACGCCAACGCCCGGATCGTTCATCGGAGAAGGCGAAATAAGATGCTGAATACCGGTCAAAAACAGGAAAAGCGCAGAGCCCGAAATAAACATGCTTTGTGCCAGCGCGGCCAGCGATTCCGCTTTGCCGTGGCCAAACGTATGCTCTTCATCCGCCGGTTGCAGCGAGTAGCGCACCACCAGCAGGTTGGTCAGCGAGGCGGCAATATCCACCAGTGAATCCACCAGTGCCGCCAGAATACTGACCGACCCGGTGTACCACCACGCGAAAATTTTAATGATCAGCAAACACGACGCCATCACCGTCGCGGCTATTGCGGCCCGGCTTACCAGCCGTCCATAGGATTGATTCATAAACACTCCTGTCATGCCATGGCGCTAGTATAACGGATGGTGGTGGAGTGAAAGGATGAATAAAGCGTTAACAAACCTGAACGATGGGCAAAAAAAACCCCCACATCATGTGGGGGAAGACAGGGATGGTGTCTATGGCAAGGAAAACAGGGTTTACTGGTTACTACGGGTACTGCTATTGCTACTGAAAAGCGTCATATCTGAGCTTCGCTGCATCCGTGCAACCTCACGCAACTGATTCATACGTTGCTGATGTTTGGTATTCAAAACCGCTTGCTGCTCGGGCGTTAGCAGGTGGAACATCTGGTTGCGAACCTTCGCCATCTCTACCTGACGGGCAACCTGTTCCTGCGCCATTTTTTCGGCCTGAGCGCGTACAGCGCTTTCGTCAAAATTTTCTGCGGTGACAAGGCGATGCATTGTCTCCATTTCGCTAACATTAACAGGGGGCTGGTCGTGTCTTGCCCTCTGCATCAGATCTCGCATCTGTTGACGCTGATGTTCGGTTAAACTTATGCCGTCAAACATATGGCTTTGGCTGCTGTGCTGCGTTGCGCCCTCTGCTGAGGTACCGTTATCGCTGATGATAGCTACAGCAGCCTGGCTAAACGCACTGAAGGCCAGCGTTGAGGCCATGACGGCAGCGGTAACTTTGCGCATCACTTGCTCCCAAAATCTTTCGTGTCGCGATTCAACGAGAGACAGTCTACGATTCAGGCTGCAAACATGCGTCAGGGGGTGTAAAACAACGTAAAGTCATGGATTAGATAGCCTTGATGTCGTAATTTCTGCCTCGGAGGTATTTAAACAATGAATAAAATCCTGTTAGTTGATGATGACCGAGAGCTCACATCTCTTTTAAAGGAGTTGCTCGACATGGAAGGTTTCAACGTCCTGGTTGCCCATGATGGCGAGCAGGCGCTGAGTCTCCTTGACGACAGCATCGATTTACTTTTGCTCGACGTCATGATGCCGAAGAAAAACGGTATTGATACGTTGAAAGAGCTTCGCCAGACACACCAGACCCCCGTCATTATGCTGACCGCACGCGGCAGCGAGCTTGACCGCGTACTCGGCCTTGAGCTGGGTGCGGATGACTATTTACCTAAGCCGTTCAACGACCGTGAACTGGTGGCCCGTATTCGCGCGATCCTGCGCCGCTCTCACTGGAGCGAGCAGCAGCAGAATACCGACAACAGCTCACCTACGCTGGAAGTGGACTCCCTGAGCCTGAACCCGGGCCGCCAGGAAGCGAGCTTCGACGGTGAAACGCTGGAGCTAACCGGCACCGAGTTCACCCTGCTGTATCTGCTGGCGCAGCATCTCGGCCAGGTGGTGTCGCGTGAACACTTAAGCCAGGAAGTGCTCGGCAAACGCCTCACCCCGTTTGACCGCGCCATCGATATGCATATCTCGAACCTGCGCCGTAAGCTGCCGGAGCGTAAAGACGGTCATCCCTGGTTTAAAACCCTGCGTGGTCGCGGTTATCTGATGGTTTCCGCTTCATGATAGGCAGCTTAACCGCCCGCATCTTCGCCATCTTCTGGCTGACGCTGGCACTGGTTTTAATGCTCGTTTTGATGTTGCCAAAACTCGACTCACGCCAGATGACGGAGCTACTCGACAGCGAGCAACGTCAGGGCGTGATGATCGAGCAGCACGTGGAAGCGGAGCTGGCAAACGATCCGCCGAATGATTTAATGTGGTGGCGCAGGCTGTTTCGCGCTATCGACAAGTGGGCGCCCCCCGGACAACGTCTTTTACTGGTCACCAGTGAAGGCCGCGTGATTGGGGCCGATCGCAATGAAATGCAGATTATCCGCAACTTTATTGGCCAGGCGGATAATGCCGATCACCCACAGAAAAAGAAATATGGTCGGGTAGAGATGGTCGGTCCTTTCTCGGTGCGGGATGGGGAAGACAATTACCAGCTCTATCTGATTCGCCCTGCGAGCAGTTCCCAGTCCGACTTTATCAACCTGCTGTTTGACCGTCCGCTTTTGCTGTTGATTGTCACGATGCTGGTCAGTTCCCCGCTGCTGTTATGGCTGGCGTGGAGCCTGGCGAAACCGGCGCGTAAGCTGAAAAATGCGGCGGACGAAGTGGCGCAGGGCAACCTGAGGCAGCATCCGGAGCTGGAATCCGGGCCGCAGGAGTTCCTGGCCGCCGGAACCAGTTTTAACCAGATGGTCTCTGCTCTTGACCGCATGATGACCGCGCAGCAACGCCTGCTGTCGGATATCTCCCACGAGCTGCGGACGCCGCTCACGCGCTTACAGCTGGGTACCGCCCTGCTGCGCCGCCGCAGCGGTGAAAGTAAAGAGCTGGAGCGTATTGAGACGGAAGCGCATCGCCTGGACAGCATGATCAACGATCTGCTGGTGATGTCGCGCAATCAGCAGAAAAACGCGCTGGTGAGCGAAACGGTGAAAGCCAATCACCTCTGGCATGAGGTGCTGGACAACGCGGCGTTCGAAGCGGAGCAGATGGGCAAATCGTTCACCGTCAACTTCCCGCCGGGCCCGTGGCCGCTCTACGGTAACCCCAACACGCTGGAAAGCGCGCTGGAGAATATCGTGCGTAACGCCCTGCGCTATTCGCACACGAAGATTGAAGTGGCGTTTTCGGTGGATAAAGACGGGATTACCGTCATTGTCGATGACGATGGTCCTGGCGTCAGCCCGGAAGATCGCGAGCAGATTTTCCGTCCGTTCTACCGCACCGACGAGGCGCGCGACCGTGAATCTGGTGGTACGGGGCTAGGTCTGGCGATTGTTGAAACCGCCATGCAACAGCACCGTGGCTGGGTGAAAGCCGATGACAGCCCGCTGGGCGGGCTGAGGTTAACGCTGTGGCTGCCGCTGTATAAGCGTTCGTAACCGTATGTGCCGGGTGGCGGCTTCGCCTTACCCGGCCTACTTTCTACGGAACCTCTTTCCCCCACAATCTCCGCGAACTGCTCTCGATCTTGCCGCTTAACCGCCGCTTCTGCATCGTTCTGGTCCAGCTGGTGGATAATCCCGCCGCTGACAGCAGGCGGTGATACTGCTCGTCATCAAACGGCATATGCCAGGCAATTGCGCAGGCCTCGTATACCGACACCTCACTCAAGCGCGAAGCCAGCTCAAGCGGCGCATCCGCCGAAACCTGTCCCGCCTGCACAACGCGATACAGCCAGCCAGTTTTACCCGCGTTTTGCAGCTGGGCCGACATATCCTGAATGCCGAAATGGTAATTAAGCTTAAAGCACGGTGAGCGCGGCTGGGTGACCTGAATCAAAGCATCGCCCCAGCGGTAAATATCGCCGATAAAGACGTTCTTCTCCGTCAGCCCCTCCGTTGAGAGATTTTCGCCAAACGCGGGGGCGACGAAGAGGTCCGCCTGTTCAGGAAATTCGGCTTTCCAGTGCTGATAGTGCTCGCGCGGATAGTGGCACAGCGCGCGATCGGGCCCGCCGTGGATTTTCTTTTCAGCCTGCTGGTCACCCGCAAGCCCGAGATCGGTCAACGTCAGCTCACCGTCGACCTGCACTTTGGCGATGGCGCTCGGGCGGCTGCCTTCGTACTCCCTTACCTTGCCTGTAAACACATTCACCGGGTAATGCATCTCCACTCCTTCAGATACAAAAAAAGCGAGTCATCAGACTCGCTTCTCACAGGCGTCAATGCAACCTTATTTTTTAGCGGCGAAACGCGCTGCTGCTTCGTCCCAGTTCACTACATCCCAGAAGGCTTTGATGTAGTCAGGGCGACGGTTCTGGAACTTCAGGTAGTAAGCGTGTTCCCACACGTCCAGACCCAGAATTGGGAAGCCGGATGCGCCAGAGATAGCTTCACCCATCAGCGGGGAGTCCTGGTTAGCGGTAGAAACGACCGCCAGTTTGTCACCTTTCAGGACCAGCCACGCCCAGCCAGAGCCGAAACGGGTTGCAGCGGCTTTTTCGAATTCCGCTTTGAAGTTGTCAATGGAACCGAAGTCACGCTCGATAGCCGCTTTCAGGTCGCCCTGAAGGGTGGTGCCGGTTTTCAGGCCTTTCCAGAACAGGCTGTGGTTAGCGTGACCGCCCGCGTTGTTGCGCAGCACGGTTTTCTTGTCTGCCGGCAGCTGGTCCAGTTTGGTGATCAGCTCTTCAACAGGCAGATTAGCGAACTCTGGCAGGCTTTCCAGCGCAGCATTCGCGTTGTTCACATAGGTCTGGTGGTGTTTAGTGTGATGGATTTCCATCGTCTGCTTGTCGAAATGCGGTTCCAGTGCGTCGTAGGCATACGGCAGGGATGGCAGTGTATAACTCATAATCCTCTCCATTATTGTCGGGCGGCACAGCTGTTAATGCCGCGTAAGCAGTTGGTTCATTATAGTTAATTAAATGATATTGAAAATGATTATCAATGCCGTAGTTTTTATAAGGTTATTAGATTTTTGATAAATGACAAAATTGTGAGTCTGCTCACGTGCTTAACGTGCTGATTGCCATCCTGAACAAAAGTGCGGCAACCTTCTGAAGGTTCCCAAACCGCCTCATTTTTACACTCATCAAGTCGGCGGGAAGCCTCCGGCTATAAAAACGATGAGGATGTAAAAATGAATCATGCGATTACGATGGGTATTTTCTGGCATTTGATAGGCGCGGCCAGTGCAGCCTGTTTCTATGCCCCGTTTAAAAAGGTGAAAGGCTGGTCATGGGAAACCATGTGGTCCGTTGGCGGCACCGTGTCCTGGCTGATTTTGCCATGGACAATCAGCGCCATGCTGCTGCCCGATTTCTGGGGCTACTTCTCCTCCTTCAGCGCCTCCACCCTGCTGCCGGTATTCCTGTTCGGCGCGATGTGGGGCATCGGTAATATCAACTACGGCCTCACCATGCGCTACCTAGGCATGTCGATGGGGATTGGCATCGCGATTGGCATTACGCTGATTGTTGGCACCCTGATGACGCCAATCCTCAACGGCCACTTCGACGTGCTGATCAACACTCAGGGCGGGCGAATGACGCTGCTGGGCGTGCTGGTGGCGGTGATCGGCGTGGGCATCGTCACCCGCGCAGGCCAGCTGAAAGAACGCAAGATGGGCATCAAAGCCGAAGAGTTCAACCTGAAGAAAGGGCTGCTGCTGGCGGTGATGTGCGGCGTATTCTCGGCGGGCATGTCGTTCGCCATGAACGCCGCCAAACCGATGCACGACGCCGCTGCGGCGCTGGGCGTCGATCCGCTGTACGTTGCCCTGCCAAGCTACGTGGTGATCATGGGCGGCGGCGCGCTGGTAAACCTCGGCTTCTGCTTCATTCGTCTGGCAAAAGTGAAGAACCTGTCGGTAAAAGCCGACTTCTCGCTGGCAAAACCGCTGATCGTCACCAACGTCCTGCTCTCCGCCCTCGGCGGTCTGATGTGGTATCTGCAATTCTTCTTCTACGCCTGGGGTCACGCCAGTATTCCGGCGCAGTATGACTACATGAGCTGGATGCTGCACATGAGCTTCTACGTGCTGTGCGGCGGGCTGGTTGGGCTGGTGCTGAAAGAGTGGAACAACGCCGGGCGTCGTCCGGTTGGCGTGCTGAGCCTGGGCTGTGTGGTGATTATCATTGCGGCCAATATCGTCGGCCTCGGCATGGCGAACTGATTACGCTGCCTTTCGACTGCGATGACGCCACTGAACCGGCGTCATCCCCACCTCACGGTTAAACACCACCGAAAAGTAGTTACTGTCCTCAAAGCCGCAGCGCATCGCCACTTCACTCACCATCAGCTCCGTATGCTGTAACAGGTACTGGGCGTGGCAGATGCGCAGCTGGCGCAGATAGTGGTTGACCGTCATCCCCGTCTGGGTGCGGAACTGCTGGCGCAGCGCGCGCTCGCTGCACTGCTCCTGCTCGCAGAATTTTTCCAGCACGAAACTCTTGTTCAGACTGCCCGCAAGCCGGGTGATGAGCTTATCCAGCAGCGCTTCCTGCGTGGTAGCAGAGGGATTATCCGTAGCGTAACGATGCCGCTTCAGGGTCATCACCAGCTGGGCAAAAAGCAGCTCCGACATCTGGTTTGCCACCGGATCGCTCTTCTGGCTCTCCTGCTCCAGCTGGGAAATCGTCTGGCGTACCTGCGCCATGCCGTTGCTGCTTAAGCGCCAGTGCGGTTCGCCTCTGGCATCATGAAAACCGGGGATATTGCCCGCCCAGTCGACATTCAGTTTAAGTCTGTCGGGGCAGTAGATGACGTTCTGCAACACCAGATCGTTAACCGAGGCGTAGGAGTGTTTGTCTTCAGCGCGGATGTAGAACAGGTCTCCGCGCGTGATGCGGTAGGGGCGGTCGTTGAGGACGTGCAGGCCGTTGCCTCGCCATACCAGCACCAGCTCGCAAAACTCGTGGGTGTGCTCGGCAAAGACGTTTTGCGGGTAGCGGTCGGCCACCGCGACGGCCTGACTCGCGGAGGCAAAAAAATCATCTTTGCGAAGAATGAGCTGAGCAGCCACACCACAACCTCTACGGCGAATAACCGGACATTATTAGCCTTTTTGCAGCAAAAAAACGGTGACTGCCCTCGCGTTACTGAAGCAACGCGTCTTTCCCCTGACGAATATCGCGCGGCGACCAGTTAAACTCCCGGCGAAAAAGCGTCGAAAAGTGGTTACTGTCGCCGAATCCGCAGCGATAGGCGATATCGGTGACGCTTTCGTCGGTATGACGTAAAAGGTGCCGCGCTTTGATCAGGCGCAGACGGTTGAGGTAGCGCTGCGGCGTCAGCCCGGTATGCTGCTTGAGCTGACGATGCAGCGTGCGCAGCGAGAGCGAAAAATCATCCGCCAGCGTTTCCCAGCAGACATCTTCGGCAAAATGATCTTCCAGCCAGGCCATCAGCTGATTCAGGCGCGCGTCGTTATTTTCCAGCCCTTCCACCAGGCTGCTGCGCCGCAGCAGCACCAGCAGCTGCATAAACAGCAGCTCGCGGGTGGCAATGGCGTGCGTCTCCTGTCCATCCTCGCTCTGCTCCATCTGGCTCACCAGCTGACGCACCTGCTGCAACGTGGACTGATTCACCCGCCAGTGCGAGGGGTAGTGACCGTCCTTCTCCTGCGGCAACAGCTGATTCAGCCCGGAGAGAAACTGGAACGCATCCGGAGAACGATAGAGCACATTGGTCAGGCAAAGGTTGTCGGTATGTTCATACAGGTGCCTGTCGTGATCGCGCACGAAGCACACCGTACCGCCGCTGATGGTATACGGCTGACCGTTAAACACGTGGATGCCCGTTCCGTGCTCAACAATCACAATTTCATGAAAATCATGATGATGTTCCGGGAACGCAGCCTGAGGCAGCCGTGGCTCAATCGCGACCGGCGAAGCCCCCGAAGGAAAAAAATCGACGCTGTGCAGTACGGTCATAACGGCCCCCACCAATGAGAAAAGTTCTCAAAATAGTAATTAAGGCCTTCCACGCTCACCTTAAATTTTTGACAGCAAACCGCGCAAAAGCTGTCGGTTTTTCAAGAAACAGGCGGAAAGATCAGGAAATGCGGTCAGCGTCACACTGCCTGCAAACCCCGCCATTACTGGAAACTGTGAACTCCCTCACGTTCATCTTTGCTTTCTTGCCAGCGCGAGATTTGGGCTGTCAGTGGCGAGAAGGTGGCTATTTCTTCCCTTTCTTACACTCCTCGCTAATGACTTAAGAAAGGACCCGACCATGACTTTTCGCCATTGTGTGGCTGTCGATTTAGGCGCATCCAGCGGCCGTGTAATGCTCGCCACCTGGGACTGCGACCTGCACACCCTTACGCTTCGCGAAATGCACCGTTTCGCCAATTGTCTGCAAAAACAGGACGGTTTTGTTACCTGGGATATCGACGCCCTGGAAGCAGAGATCCGCACCGGACTTCACAACGTCTGCGAAGACGGTATTCGCATCGACAGTATCGGCATTGATACCTGGGGTGTGGATTACGTACTGCTGGACAGTCACGGCGAACGCGTCGGCCTGCCCGTCTCCTACCGCGACAGCCGCACCGATGGGCTAATGGCGCACGCCATCGCCCAGCTTGGCAAGGAGAACATCTATGGTCGCAGCGGCATTCAGTTTCTGCCGTTTAACACGCTGTATCAGCTGCGCGCGCTGGTTGAGCAACAGCCAGAGCTGGTCGAAAAGGTGGCGCATGCGCTGCTGATCCCGGACTACTTAAGCTACCGTCTGACCGGCAACATGAACTGGGAATACACCAACGCCACCACCACGCAGCTGGTTAACATCAACACCGATAACTGGGATGAACATCTGCTGGCCTGGACGGGCGCCTCGCCGTCCTGGTTCGGCGCGCCAACCCATCCGGGCAATGTGATCGGCCACTGGCTTTGCCCGCAGGGGAATGAAATTCCTGTTGTCGCCGTCGCCAGTCACGACACCGCAAGCGCAGTCATTGCCTCGCCGCTCGCCGGCAAAGACGCGGCGTACCTCTCTTCCGGCACCTGGTCGCTGATGGGCTTTGAGAGCAAAACACCCTACACCAGCGATGCCGCACTGGCGGCGAACATCACTAACGAAGGTGGCGCCGAAGGGCGCTACCGGGTGCTGAAGAACATCATGGGCCTGTGGCTGCTCCAGCGGGTGCTGAAAGAGCAGAACATCAACGACCTGCCCGCGCTTATCGCGGAAACCGAAACGCTGAAGGCCTGCACCTTCCTGATTAACCCGAACGACGACCGCTTTATCAATCCGGCGCACATGAGCGCTGAAATCCAGGCCGCCTGTTTTGAAGCGGGGCAGCCGGTACCTTCCCGCCCCGCCGAGCTGGCGCGCTGCATTTTTGACAGTCTCGCCCTGCTCTATGCCGACATCCTGAGCGAGCTGGCTGACCTTCGCGGCAAACCGTTCACGCAGCTGCATATCGTGGGCGGCGGCTGCCAGAACCAGCTGCTGAACCAGCTCTGCGCGGATGCCTGCGGCATTACCGTGGTGGCAGGTCCGATTGAAGCCTCCACGCTCGGCAATATCGGCATTCAGCTGATGACCCTGGACGAACTTTCAAACGTCGACGATTTCCGTTCGGTGGTGACGGCGAATAACAGCCTGACCACCTTCACCCCCCATCCCTGCCATGAAATTGCCCGCTACCGGGCGCAGTTTCAGCAAAAACGACTGACTAAGGAGCTTTGCGCATGACCACTCAACTTGAACAAGCCTGGGACCTGGCTAAACAGCGTTTCGCCGCCGTCGGCGTGGATGTCGAAGAGGCGCTGCGCCAGCTCGACCGTCTGCCCGTCTCCATGCACTGCTGGCAGGGTGATGACGTTGCTGGCTTCGAGAACCCGGGCGGTTCCCTGACAGGGGGGATTCAGGCCACGGGTAACTATCCGGGCAAAGCGCGCAACGCCACCGAACTGCGTGCGGATCTGGAGCTGGCGCTGAGCCTGATCCCCGGGCCAAAGCGCCTGAATCTGCACGCCATTTATCTCGAATCCGACGAGCCGGTGGCGCGTAATGAAATCAAACCGGAGCACTTTACGAACTGGGTGACGTGGGCGAAAGCCAACAAGCTGGGCCTGGACTTTAACCCCTCCTGCTTCTCGCACCCGCTGAGCGCGGACGGCTTTACCCTTGCGCACGCCAACGACGAAATCCGCCAGTTCTGGATCGACCATGTCAAAGCCAGCCGCCGCGTTTCTGCGTATTTCGGCGAGCAGCTTGGCACGCCGTCGGTGATGAACATCTGGATCCCGGACGGCATGAAGGATATCACCGTAGACCGACTGGCCCCGCGCCAGCGCCTGCTGGCCGCGCTGGATGAAGCCATCAGCGAGAAGCTGGACCCGGCGCACCACATCGATGCCGTCGAGAGCAAGCTGTTCGGCATTGGCGCAGAGAGCTACACCGTGGGCTCAAACGAGTTCTACATGGGTTATGCCACCAGCCGCCAGACCGCGCTGTGCCTGGATGCCGGCCACTTCCACCCAACCGAGGTGATCTCCGACAAGATCTCCGCCGCCATGCTCTTCGTGCCGCGCCTGCTGCTGCACGTCAGCCGTCCGGTGCGCTGGGACAGCGACCACGTGGTGCTGCTGGATGACGAAACCCAGGCCATTGCCAGCGAAATCATCCGCCACGATCTGTTCGACCGCGTACACATCGGCCTCGACTTCTTCGACGCCTCCATCAACCGCATCGCGGCGTGGGTTATCGGCACCCGCAACATGAAGAAAGCCCTGCTGCGCGCGCTGCTGGAGCCTGTCGCCGCCCTGAAACAGCTGGAAGAAAACGGCGACTACACCGCGCGCCTGGCGCTGCTGGAAGAACAGAAATCTCTGCCGTGGCAGGCGGTGTGGGAGATGTACTGCCAGCGTCACGATGCGCCTGCGGGCAGCCAGTGGCTGGACAACGTGCGGGCATATGAGAAAGACGTTCTTGCCGCTCGTCAGTAAAAACATTGCCCGGCGGCGCGTTGCTTGCCGGGCCTACAGGTAAAAGTAGGCCGGGTAAGCGTAGCGCCACCCGGCATTTTCAAAGGAAACACAGTATGCAGACCATCACCACCTCCTGGTTCGTCCAGGGCATGATCAAAGCCACCTCCGATGCCTGGCTGAAGGGCTGGGACGAGCGCAACGGCGGCAACCTGACGCTACGCCTGGACGACGCGGATATCGAGCCATTTGCCGCCGATTTCCACCAGAAGCCGCGCTATATCGCCCTGAGCCAGCCGATGCCGCTGCTCGCCAACACGCCGTTTATCGTCACCGGTTCCGGGAAGTTCTTCCGCAACGTTCAGCTCGACCCGCAGGCCAACCTCGGCGTAGTGAAAGTGGATAGCGACGGCGCGGGCTACCACATTCTGTGGGGGCTGACGGATGAGGCGGTGCCCACCTCAGAACTGCCGGCGCACTTCCTCTCCCACTGCGAGCGCATCAAGGCGACCAATGGCAAGGACCGCGTGATCATGCACTGCCACGCCACCAACCTGATCGCCCTGACCTACGTGCTGGAAAATAATTCTGATTTCTTCACCCGCAAACTGTGGGAAGGCAGCACCGAGTGTCTGGTGGTGTTCCCGGACGGCGTCGGCATTCTGCCGTGGATGGTGCCGGGCACCGACGAAATCGGCCAGGCAACCGCGACGGACATGCAGAAACATTCACTGGTGCTGTGGCCGTTCCATGGCGTCTTCGGCAGCGGCCCGACGCTGGATGAAACCTTCGGCCTGATCGACACCGCCGAGAAATCCGCGGAAGTGCTGGTGAAGGTCTATTCCATGGGCGGCATGAAGCAGACCATCACCCGGGAAGAACTGATCGCCCTGGGTAAACGCTTTGGCGTCACCCCCATGCAGTCGGCGTTAGATTTGTACCAATAACAACATCGCGCCCCGCTCACCGAGACGGGGCGAAAACCACCTGCAATCCCTACAACTAACTCAAGTCAGTGGAGTAAAAGCAATGAAAATAAAAGCAAGCTTGATCCTCACCGTTGCCGCTCTGGCGTTGTCCGGTTCCGCTTTAGCAGAAGTGAAAATCGCCCTGGTGGCGAAGTCCTTAGGGAATGGATTCTTCGAGGCAGCGAACGTCGGCGCGCAGGAGGCGGCCAAAGAGTTAGGCGATGTAAAAGTGATTTATACCGGCCCGACCACCACCACGGCGGAAGCGCAGATCGAGGTGCTGAACGGGCTGATCGCCCAGGGCGTTGATGCGATCGCGATTTCCGCGAACGATCCGGACGCCGTCGTGCCGGTGCTGAAAAAAGCGATGCAGCGCGGCATCAAGGTTGTGTCGTGGGATTCCGGCGTGGCGAAAGCCGGGCGTCAGATCCACCTCAACCCGTCCAATAACGCCCTGATTGGCGAAACTAACGTCAAGCTCGCCGCCGATGCCCTGAAAGCGCTGAACGTGGAGAAAGGCGATGTGGCGGTGCTGAGCGCCACGCCAACCTCCACCAATCAGAACACCTGGATTGCAGAGATGAAAAAGGTGCTGCCGAAGTACCCGTCCGTCAATCTGGTGACCGTGGCCTACGGGGACGATCTCTCTGACAAGAGCTACCGCGAAGCTGTCGGCCTGCTGAAAACCTACCCGGAGCTGAAAGTGATTGTTTCGCCTTCTTCCGTTGGCATTGTGGCTGCCGCGCAGGCGGTGAAGGACCAGGGCAAGATTGGCAAAGTGTACGTCACCGGTTTAGGCCTGCCGTCTGAGATGGCGGGCGCGGTGAAGTCCGGCGCAAGCAAGAGCTTTGCCATCTGGAACCCGATTGACCTGGGCTATGCCGCAACCTACCTGGCGGATGACCTGGTGAAAGGCACCGCCACGAAAGGTGAGGCCAGCATGGGCAAGCTGGGCAAAGTGAAGCTGGATGCCGACGGCAACGGCGCGATGGCCGAGCCGTTCGTTTACGATGCCAGCAATATTGATAAGTTCTCAAAAATCTTTTGATGCGATTTGTAGGCCGGATAAGCGTAGCGCCATCCGGCAAAAGGCGGGTGGCGCTGCCGCTTACCTGCCCTACAAATTCCCCTGTCCAGGAGAACTATCATGACCCCATTGCTACAGCTTTCTGGCATCACCAAGGTGTTCCCCGGCGTGCGTGCTCTTGAGAACGTGCAGCTTGCGCTGTGGCCCGGCAAAGTGACGGCGCTTATCGGCGAAAACGGCGCGGGCAAGTCGACGCTGGTCAAAGTGATGACCGGCATATACCAGCCCGACGAGGGCGAAATTCTTTACAAGGCGATCCCCGTTCACCTTCAGACGCCGGAGTCGGCGCATAAAATGGGCATCACCGCCATTCACCAGGAAACCGTCCTGTTCGATGAACTCTCGGTCACCGAAAATATCTTTGTCGGTCAGTACCTTCACAAAGGCTTCCTGAAAAAGCTCGACTGGCCGGAAATGCACCGCCGGGCGCAGGCTATTCTCGCCCGCCTTGAGGTGCAAATCGACCCGCGCGCAACGCTGAAAACCCTGAGCATCGCCCAGCGTCACATGGTGGCGATTGCCCGCGCGCTGTCGTTTGAGGCGCAGGTGGTTATTCTTGATGAACCTACAGCGGCGCTGTCACAGCATGAAATCCTCGAGTTTTACCAGATTGTGGAGCGCTTAAAGCAGGAGGGAAAAGCCATCCTGTTTATCTCCCACAAGTTCGACGAGATTTTTGAGCTGGCCGATCACTACACCATTTTGCGCGACGGCGTGTTCGTCGGTGCAGGGGCAATAAATGAGATCACCGAGGAGCGGATGGTGTCGATGATGGTCGGGCGCGCCATTACCCAAACCTTCCCGAAAATAGACTGCGAAAAAGGCGAGACGGTGCTGGAGGTGAAAAACCTCTGCCATCCAACCGAGTTTGCGCATATCTCATTCTCCCTGCGTAAAGGGGAAATCCTCGGCTTTTACGGGCTGGTGGGTGCCGGGCGTACCGAGCTGATGCAGGCGCTTTCCGGCGTCACGCGGCCATCGTCCGGGGAAATTATCCTCAACGGACAGCCCCGGCGCTTCCGCCAGCCTGCGGATGCGATCAAGGCCGGTATCGTCTGCGTGCCGGAAGAGCGGCAGAAGCAGGGTGCGATTATCGAACTGTCCATTGCCCAGAACATCAGCCTGCCTCAGCTCAGCAGGCTCAATCCGAACGGCGTACTGCACGACGACCGCGAATGGAAGCTGGCAGACGAATACGCCAGGCGCCTGCAAGTGAAAGCCTTCAGCTGGAAGCAGGCGGTGGAGACCCTCTCTGGCGGCAACCAGCAAAAGGTGGTGATCGGCAAATGGCTGGCGACGCACCCTGACGTGATCATCCTCGATGAGCCAACAAAAGGCATCGATATCGGCTCAAAGGCAGCCGTGCATCAGTTTATGTCCGAGCTGGTCAGTCAGGGGCTGGCGGTGATTATGGTCTCGTCCGAACTGCCGGTAGTGATGGGCATGGCGGATCGCATTATCGTCATGCACGAGGGGCTGATGGTGGCCGAATACCAGGCGGGAGACGCGACGGCGGAAACCATCGTCAGCGCCGCCAGCGGTGCAAAACAGGAGGCGGCATAAATGCTTAGCTCACTCTTAAAACACCGCGAGGCGCTGCTTGGCGCGGTGATTGTCCTGATGGTCGTCGCCATTGGCAGCCGCGTGCCATCGTTTATCGCACCGGGCAACCTGGTGGAGATGTTTAACGACACCGCCATTCTGATCGTCCTCGCGCTCGGGCAGATGATGGTGCTGCTCACTAAAGGCATCGACCTGTCGATGGCGGCTAATCTGGCCCTGACCGGGATGATTGTCGCCCTGATTAATTTCCATTACCCGGACGTGCCCGTCTGGGCGCTGCTGATCCTCGCCAGCGCGCTTGGGCTGCTGATGGGCGCAATAAACGGCCTGCTGGTGTGGAAACTGGGCATTCCGGCGATTGTGGTGACGCTCGGTACCATGAGCATCTACCGCGGAATGATCTTTTTGCTCTCCGGCGGCGGCTGGGTGAACTCCAACCAGATGGGTGCAAACTTCCTCGGCCTGCCGCGTGCGTCAGTGCTGGGCCTGCCGGTGCTGAGCTGGTGCGCCATCGCCGTACTGCTGCTGGTGGGCTACTTCCTGCGCTACAGTCGCACCGGACGGGCGCTCTACACCGCCGGCGGGAACGCCACGGCAGCGTACTACACCGGGATCAACGCCGGGAAAATGCAGTTCATCAGCTTCTGCCTTTCCGGTCTGCTGGCCGGGTTCTGCGGCTACCTGTGGATATCACGCTTTGCCGTTGCGTATGTTGACGTCGCTAACGGTTTTGAATTGCAGGTGGTGGCAGCCTGTGTGATTGGCGGGATCAGCACCATGGGCGGCACCGGCCGCGTGCTCGGCTGTCTGTTCGGGGCGCTGTTCCTTGGCGTCATCAACAACGCCCTGCCGGTGATCGGCGTCTCCCCGTTCTGGCAGATGGCGATTTCCGGCTCGGTCATTGTCATCGCTGTGCTGCTGAACGAGCGCGGCAACAGGCGCAAAGGCAGGCTGATCCTGCGCGACGCGGCGCTGGCACGTCAGAAACTGGCGGTGAAACCATGAGCAAAATGATGACATCTGAAGAGTTCAAACCCACTTCTGCGCCGGGCATCTTCCAGCGCCTGCTGTGCTGGGAGGGCTTCCTGCTGGCGGTGACGCTGGCGGTGTTTGTGGTGAATGCGCTCGCCTCGCCCTACTTCCTCAATATCTGGAACCTCTCCGACGCGACGTTCAACTTCACGGAAAAAGCGATCATTGTGTTGCCGATGGCGATGCTGATTATCGCCCGGGAAATTGACCTGTCTGTGGCCTCCACCATCGCGCTCAGCTCCACGGTGATGGGCTTTTGCGCGGCAGCGGGCGTCGATACGCCACTGCTGGTGTGCGTGGGATTAGGCGTCGGGCTACTGTGCGGGCTGTTCAACGGCATTCTGGTGACGCGCTTTAACCTGTCGTCCATCGTCATCACCATCGGCACCATGAGCCTGTACCGCGGGATCACCTACATCCTGCTCGGGGACCAGGCGCTGAACAGCTACCCGGAGAGCTTCGCCTGGTTCGGCCAGGGCTACGTCTGGGGTGCGCTGTCGTTTGAGTTCGCGCTGTTTATCGTGCTGGCCGCTCTGTTTGCCTTTGTGCTGCACCGCACCAATTTTGGCCGCCGCACCTACGCCATCGGCAACAACCCGACCGGCGCGTGGTACTCCGGCATCAACGTGAAGCGCCACAACCTGATCCTGTTTGCGCTGGTAGGACTGATGTCCGGCCTGGCGTCGGTGCTACTCACCTCGCGTCTGGGCAGTACCCGCCCGACCATCGCGATGGGCTGGGAGCTGGCGGTGGTGACGATGGCGGTGCTCGGCGGCGTCAATATTCTCGGTGGGTCCGGCAGCATGGTGGGCGTGATTATCGCCGCCTTCCTGATGGGGCTGGTGACCTTCGGCCTGAGCCTGCTCAACGTGCCCGGCATTGTGATGTCGGTGATTATCGGCGCGATGCTGATCGTGGTGATTTCGCTGCCGATTATTACCCGCCGGGTGATGCAGCGAAGACGGATCTCATAGCCGGGTGGCACTGCGTTTACCCGGCCTACTTAACCGTAGGCCCGCGCAAGCGCAGCGCCGCCGGGCATAAAAATCACAGTAATTAAGGAGAATTATCATGAGCTTTATGTTGGCACTCCCCAAAATCAGCCTGCACGGCGCGGGCGCGATCGGCGATATGGTCAATCTGGTGGCAAACAAACAGTGGGGAAAAGCGCTGATTGTCACCGACGGCCAGCTGGTGAAACTTGGCCTGCTCGACAGTTTGTTTTCCGCGCTCGACGCCCATCAGATGTCGTATCACCTGTTCGATGAGGTATTCCCGAATCCGACGGAAGCGCTGGTGCAAAAAGGCTATGCGGCATATCAGGATGCGGAGTGTGATTACCTGATTGCCTTTGGCGGCGGCAGCCCGATTGATACCGCCAAGGCGATCAAAATCCTCACCGCCAATCCCGGTCCGTCAACCGATTACTCCGGCGTCGGCAAAGTAAAAAACGCGGGCGTACCGCTGGTGGCGATCAACACCACCGCAGGCACGGCGGCGGAGATGACCAGCAACGCGGTGATCATTGACGCCGCGCGACAGGTGAAAGAGGTGATTATCGACCCGAACATCATCCCGGATATCGCCGTGGACGATGCCAGCGTGATGCTTGATATTCCGGCCTCCGTGACCGCCGCAACCGGCATGGATGCCTTGACCCATGCGATTGAAGCCTACGTGTCCGTCGGCGCGCACCCGCTTACTGATGCCAACGCGCTGGAAGCGATTCGCCTGATCAACCTGTGGCTGCCGAAAGCGGTCGACGACGGTCACAACCTGGAAGCGCGCGAGCAGATGGCCTTTGGTCAGTATCTGGCGGGCATGGCGTTTAACAGCGCCGGTCTGGGGCTGGTGCACGCCCTGGCGCACCAGCCGGGCGCGACGCACAACCTGCCGCACGGTGTGTGCAACGCCATTCTGCTGCCGATCATCGAAAACTTTAACCGCCCGAACGCGGTCGCACGTTTCGCCCGCGTGGCGCAGGCGATGGGCGTTGACACGCGCGGCATGAGCGACGAAGCCGCCAGCATGTCAGCTATTCAGGCGATTCGCGACCTGAGCGCCCGGGTCGGCATTCCGTCCGGCTTCAGCCAGCTCGGCGTGACCAAAGCGGACATCGAAGGCTGGCTGGATAAAGCCCTCGCCGACCCGTGCGCGCCGTGCAACCCGCGCACCGCCAGCCGCGATGAGGTCCGCGAGCTGTACCTGGAGGCATTATGATCCGCAAAGCGTTTGTGATGCAGGTAAACCCGGACGCGCACGAGGAGTACGCACGTCGCCACAACCCGATCTGGCCCGAGCTGGAAGCGGTGCTGAAAGCCCACGGCGCGCACCACTACGCCATCTATCTCGACAAAGCTCGCAACCTGCTGTTTGCGACGGTGGAGATTGAATCGGAAGAGCGCTGGAACGCGGTGGCAAACACCGATGTCTGCCAGCGCTGGTGGAAATATATGGGTGACGTTATGCCGTCGAACCCGGATAACAGCCCGGTGAGTTCGGCGCTGAAAGAGGTGTTTTACCTGGACTGATGTGTTAACGCTGCTGCCCCCGAGGCGGCAGCAATCTCCCGCCTGCCACTCAGCGTAAACGCCGACACCACCGTGATCGCCAGCACGAAGCAGCCCAGTATCAGATACGTCTCCTGGAAGCCGACCCGGTCATACATATTTCCGGCAAAGGCGGAGAGGAAGATCGCCGCCGACTGTTTGGCAAACTGGAAGCCAATCAGGTAGATGGTGGCCGACAGGCGCGTATCAAACACCCCGGTGATGTACTTGAATGCCCCCACCAGCAGGAACGGGACTTCCAGCGCGTGCAGCATCTTCAGGGCAATCACCTCCACGGCAGTGGTGGCAAACGACGAGCCGATAATGCGCGTCGCCATGATCACCCCGGCAATCAGCAGCGTGTTTTTCGCGCCGATGCGGTTAATGATCCACGGCGAGCAGAACATAATGATCGCGTTACAGATTTCCCCCGCCGTGGTGGCGAAACCAAAGGCACGGGTCCCCTCCTGCGGCGTGGCGAAGAAGGTTTTGAAGAAGGTGGCAAACTGCTGGTCGAAGACGTCATACACGCAGGCCACGCCAATCACGTACAGGATGAACATCCACATTCTGCGCTGGCGGAACAGGGTAAAAACGGTTTTAGCGGTGATCTGCGGCTGATTCGCGCCCAGGGCGTTCATCACCTGCGCCGTCTGGTTAGGCTTCGGTTTCGCGACCACCAGCAGCAGCATCAGCAACAGCGCCGCGGCCGACCCCATCCAGAAGACGTACGACGGATCGATGCCGAACAGGATGCCGCCCGTTGAGGCGCACAGCCCCCAGCCGAGACAGCCGAACATACGCGCCTTGCCGTACTCAAAAAAGCTGTTGCGGCTTACGCGCTCAATATAGGCCTCAATCGCCCCCGACCCCGCTGAGAAGACAAAGCCGATATACAACCCACCGCTCAGCGCCCCCAGCCAGATATTGGTTTTCAGCAGCGGGGCGAAGACGTACAGGAAGAACGGCGCGAACAGGAACAGCAGCACCGAGATGATCCAAAGCAGGTGTTTTTTCAGCCCCAGCTTGTCCGAAATGACCCCCAGCACCGGCTGGAAGGCAATGGCCGACAGCGAGATGCAGGAGAAAACAATCCCGGTATGGGTTTTGTTCAGGCCGATGATGTCCGACAGCCAGATCGGCAGGAACGGAAAGCAGGTGGCCATGATGAAGAAGTAGAGAAAGAAGAACAGCCCGAAGATCCAGAAATTAGGGTTGTCTTTGTGGGTACAGGTTGTTGTGTTCATTATTTTTATCCTCAACGGAGGGCCGGTTGCCCGGCCCGTCACCCTTACACGCGTTCCACACCAATCAGAATGGCGGTTTCCGGATCCAGAATCGGCAGCGCAATACCCGCCTGCATCAGCCACTCACCGCTTACCGTTTGCGGCGCGTTCATCCACGCCGGCAGCTTACGCATGGTGTGCCCGCCCTCGCCCGTAATCTGGATGTTCGGGTGATCGAGCAGCGTGATGCGGTACAGCGCGCTGGCGTCTAACCCCGGCATGCGCAGCGGCATCATCAGGGTGTAATCCGGCATCGCGAGCTGGCTGACCAAAAACAGCCCCTGCGTCTTATCTTCGCTCACTATACCCTGCGCCAGGGTGGTGGCGTCCGGCATATCCACGCGCCACTGGGTGCCGTGATGAATGACCTCTCGCCACCGCTTGTGCAGCGCGGCGTAATGGCGATAGCCTTCACGCTCCTGCGCATCGACGGTGAGCGGATCCAGCTCCAGCCCCATGTGACCAAACAGCGACGTTAGCCCGCGGAACTGAATGCTGTGCTGGCGGAAGGTGGCGTGACATTTATGGTGACCGATATGCGCGCCCATCACCTCCGGCGGGAAGAAGTAGCTCATGCCGCGCTGGATAGTGTTGCGCTCCAGCGCGTCGTTGTTGTCGGACGCCCAGAAGCGGTGGCAGCGGGTCAGCACTTCGTAATCGATTCGCCCGCCGCCGGAGGAGCAGGATTCAAACTCAATGTGCGGGAAGCGCTCGCCCAGCACGTCCAGCAGGCGATAAAACTGGCGGGTCTGCGCGTCGGCGGCGGCTTTACCCTTGTGTCCCGGCTGCACCAGCTCGCGGTTCATATCCCATTTCACGTAGTCGACCGCGTGTTCGCCCAGCAGCCAGCTCATGCGTTCGACCAGATATTCAAAGGCCTGCGGAATATTGAGATTGAGCACCAGCTGATGTCGCCCGGTCGCCTGGGCGTAGCCCGGCAGCGCCAGCACCCAGTCAGGGTGCGCGCGATACAGATCGGAATCGGGGTTAATCATCTCCGGCTCAACCCAGATACCAAACTCCATGCTGAGCTGTTTAACGTGATCGATTACCGGCTTTAGGCCGTTCGGGTATTTTTTCTCGTCCAGATACCAGTCGCCCAGCGCGGCGTGGTCGTCGTTGCGGCCTTTGAACCAGCCGTCGTCAATGATAAAGCGCTCCACGCCCAGCGCTGCGGCCTCGTCGGCCATGCGCATGATGTAGTCCGGATCGTGGTTGAAGTAGATCCCCTCCCAGGTGTTGAGGTGCACCGGGCGCGGTTTATCTTCCGGGAAGCGGATAATGTTATCGCGCAGGTAGCGGTGGAACTGCTGGCTCATGCCATTCAGCCCGTGCGGGGAGTGGCTGGCATACAGGCGCGGCGTCCAGAGCGTTTCCCCCTCTTCAATCGCCATTTCACCCGGCAGGTAGAGCGCTTCGGCCTGCATATAGCGGCGGCCATCGGTTTTCGCCTCTGCGCGCAGGCGGTGGTTACCACTCCAGCCCAGATGTATACCCCAGACGTTGCCGTGCATTTCACTGAATGACGGCGTACCTGAAATCAGCGCCGGGAAATGTTCATGGGAGGTTTTACCCCGACGGTTTTCAATCACAAAGCTGTCATGTTCAAGCATCACGCGGTGCGGCTGAAACTCCCTGATCCAGCGTCCGTGGAAGGCCATCACCTCCTGCGCGCGTTCGGCCACCGGCAGCGTCACGGCAAAGCGATCCACCTGCCACGCCTGCGTTTTCAGGTTGGTTAACCCATGACGCACCACCAGTACGCCGCTGGCATCCAGCGTTATTTCACTGGTCAGACGCAGGCCTGCATGCTCGTCTTCAGCAGTGATTGTCAGGGCGTTTAACGCCTGCTGCACCTGCGTGGTTTTAAATACCGGCGATCCGTCCAGCCCCTGGCGGTGCCCCTCGATGCCCGGCGAGCCAAACAGCCCATGCCCCAGCTCTGCCATCAGCGTGACGGGGGAGTCGACGTCCAGCCTGCCATTAGCAACCGGGCGCGCAATACTCAGCACATCCTGCGGCGAAAAGTGCTGAAGGTGTGGCCCCCAGTAGAGAATTTCGGCGAACGGGTGGGTTTTTACCACCACGTCAACCGTATTGCTTTCAAGTCGAAAAATGGAATCTTGCATCAGACATCTCCTGTCATCGGGATGTCCTGAGTGTTGATCCGAAACGTTTCGGATACAAACCAAAACGTTTCGGATCTGTGATCGGGTTTGGAATTTTTGGTGTAATCAGGCAGTCTGGCCTGGGGAGAATTCTGGCTGCCAGAGCACCTGAAGGGTGTCAATGTCGTCGCCATTAATCAGCTGGCGCACCATATCGGCAATCTGTTTCCCGACACCCTGACGGGTAGACTGGATCACCGCCGCGACGTCGATATCGACAATGCTGTCCTGCGGTAAGCCGTCATAGACCACCAGCGAAACGGCATTTTCACCGGTTAAGCGCCCCATCTGCGCCAGGGCCATCGCTGCGCCGTCGCCGTGGGTGTTGCAGTCGGTAATGATGGCCGTGGGCGGCTGCGGCAGGGAGAGAAGTTCTTGCGTGGTGGCATACCCCACGCGACGCGAAGGGGGCATGGCGCGCAGCCATTCGCTGGAAAGTCCGGCTTCCCGCAGCGCGTCCAGGTAGCCCTGGCGGCGCTGGGTGATGAATGCCTGGTTGTTGCTTTCGCCCAGCAGCGCAATGCGCTGATGGCCTTTCTCGATCAGCCAGCGGGTGGCCTGATATGTGCCGGCATAGTTGTCGAAATCGAACCACGCGTACGGCTGCGGGAGCTGGCTGCGGCCGAGCGCCAGGAACGGGAACCCGGCGGCCTGTAGCTGCTCAAGACGCGGATCGTGATCCAGCGTATGCGCCACAATCAGCGCATCCACGCGTCGGCTCTGCACCATGCGCATATAGCTGTGTTTGTCCGCCAGATCGTCGTCAGCGATGAGCAGCAGGTCAATCTCATGTCGCGCCAGTTCGTGGCTAATTTCGCCGACCATGTCCATAAAAACGCTGTTATTGAGCGGAACAGGATGCACCGGAAACACCAGCCCGACGGCGTCGATTTTGCCCATCTTCAGGCGACGGGCAAAGGTATTTGGTCGGTAGCCACGGCGCTGGGCCTCCGCTTCCACGCGGGCGCGCGTCTCAGCAGAAACGTCGTCATACCCGTTGAGGGCGCGGCTGACGGTGGTAACAGACAGCCCCAGTTCTTTGGCAATGGCTTTAAGCGACATGATTTTCCGTATCTTTGTTAGTTTTGTTCCGCCACCAGCAGCGCGTGCGTATCTGGCTCCAGCGCCTTAAAGATATGCGGCTGGTCAGCGGGGTAGCAAATGTAATCTCCCGGGCCGAGCTCTTCCGCCGCGTCGATCAGTCCGACCATCGCCCGCCCCTGGGTCACGATAATATGCTCAACCGAACCAGGCGGATGGGGCTGGGAAATACGGTCTGCCCCCGGCTGAGTCAGCAGCAGATAGATATCACGACGCGCGCCAGGCGGACACGCCGCGAGCAAAATCGCCTCGTAGTTCGCCTGCCCGGCGACGACTTTTGTGCCCTCGCCGCGGCGGATCACCTGCGTGACGGGTTGCTGCGGCTCCAGTAACCGGGCAAAAGGAATATCCAGCGCCACGCAAAGCGACCACAGCGTTTCCAGGCTAGGATTGCCGTTGCCAGACTCCAGTTGAGAAAGCGTGGATTTGGCGATCCCGGCACGGCGAGCAATTTCCGCCAGTGAGAGCCCGGTTCGCAGGCGCTCTCGCACCAGACTTTTGGCGATCACGCTGATTGGCTGCGTCATAATAACGGCCTCTTTCTCTCTATAACGAACGAATCGTTCGTCTTGTAAAACGTTTCTGATGCGTTCATTATAATGGAAACACGTTCGATATGGCTAAAATGGTATGAAGAATCACCTCTCTTGCCTGAAAGGCGACACGATAAAAGCGATCGTCCTGGTCTGCCTCGCGGTGGGCGTGGTCGGCATGTCTTATGGCTCACTGGCGATGGCCTACGGTTTCCCGCTGTGGGTGCCGTTTGTCCTCTCCCTCACGGTGCTGGCAGGCGCATCCGAGTTTATGTTTATCGGCATCGTGGCGAGCGGCGGCAATCCGCTGGCAGCGGCAGCGGCCGGTTTACTGGTTAACGCGCGCCATGTGCCGTTCGGCGTTACGGTGCGTGAACTGGTGGGCAAGCGCGGCCTGAGCTTTCTGGGCTGTCATATCATGAATGATGAAAGTGTGGTGTTCGGCCTGTCGCAAAAAACCGCCGAGCAGCGTAAAGCGGCCTACTGGCTGTGCGGCCTGGGCGTGGCAATCATCTGGCCGCTGGGGGCGGTGCTGGGCGCGATGGTCGGCAAGCTGCTGCCGGACCCGGAAACCATCGGGCTGGACGCGGTGTTCCCGGCGATCCTGCTGGCGTTAGTGGTGCCGGCATTTAAAAACCGTACCACGCTGATCCGCGCCTGTAGCGGCGCAGTGTTGTCGCTGGCCGCCGTACCGTTTGCGCCGGTTGGCCTGCCGGTGCTGCTCTCTTTGCTCGGCCTTGCCGCGAGGAAAAAATAATGGAAAACATGACGGTCTTTATTCTCGGCATCGCCATTCTTTCTGCCGGAACCTATCTGATGCGTCTCGGCGGGGCGAAACTCGGTAGCCGGCTGGCGCTTTCTGAACGGTCGCAGGCGCTGCTTTCAGACGCGGCAACCGTTTTATTATTCTCCGTCGCGCTGGCAACAACGTTTTATGAAGGGGACCATTTTGCCGGGATGGCGCGCGTACTGGGGGTGGGGTTCGCGGTGTTTCTGGCCTGGCGCAAAATGCCGTTAATTGTGGTGATCGTCGCGGCGGCGGTGGTGACGGCGCTGCTGCGTCTGGCGGGGATCCACTAAGAAAAATGCCCGACAGAACAGCGCTGCCGGGCATCTGAGGGGTTAATGCGCAGGAAGCGTATCGACGTTAAGCGTCAGCGTTTCTTCAAAATCCGTTGTGTTAGTAACGCTAAACGCCTTGTCAGAGAGATAGGTCGTGATCATCATAGTGGCGACAAACTGCTCGCCCGCCACTTCTGTACCGTTTACCGCCGCCAGCGCTTTTTCCGGCTTCAGCGTCACCTGAGAAGCGCCTCCCTGAACGGCTACCGCGCCAATATCGACCGCGGCCAGCTGCACGGGGTTCCCGTCCACCCGCCCATCTTTGAATTCGATTTTCATCGCGCCGCTGTCCGTAAAACGATACGCCAGGTTCTGTCGGGCAATCCCGTCTACGGAGATGCGCATTTTGCGCACATCCGGACACAGCACCGAAACCTGAACTTCACGCATCACAGAAGCATAACCGTTGTACACTTTGCCAATATGTTCAGCGGACGTTTGCCGCATATCCTCTTTACGGTAGCGCCCGTAATCGACTTTCTTCACCGCCGACATCATTTCACAGGCGCCGTCATCGGCCTGCGCCATTCCCGAAAGTCCCGCTGCGCCGCAGAGCAGCATAAGCATCAGCGCGTATTGACGAACGTTATTCAGAGACATTTCCCTGTCACCTCTTCATAGAATTTATTCGGTTCTGCCTCCGGCAGGGTGTACGTCAGCCTGCAACGCCCTTCATCCAGCTTCGCATACAGCTGCTGGCTGGCAGAGATATCGTTCAGGAAGATCACGCCGTCTTCTGGCGCACTCGTCACATACTCCCCTGCCGCGTCCACAATCGAGACACCTTCCGGCAGCGGCGTACCGTCCGCACGGCGTATACTGAGCAGCACGCGGCGCTGGCTTAACGTCGCAAACTCCCACTTCGCCACAGCGCCGTGAGACGCTTTGATCGCTGTTCTGCCATTTCTTACGTCCAGATTGCCTGGCAGGCTTTCCGTGTTGATCTCAATCGTGCTTTCACGGAATGGCGACAGCGCAGGAATAATCGCCTGGCCCCATTTATCGGTCCATACCGCGCCGCGCGGGGTACCTATCTCGATGCCAGCCACCGGTTTATCCAGTCTGGCAATGGCGTACGTATCGGTCACGCGGTAAGGCGAGAAGGTCACCCCGTCGCTGTGGGCGACAATCCCGCCGCTTAATGCTGCTGAGTAGTTGGTATTGCTGTCGTTATCTCCTCCTGCCGCCAGCGCCAGGTTGGTGTAATGCAGATTACTGTTCAGCGAGCTGTCCCAGCTGGTGGTGTTCTCTTCCTGGTCCTGAGTGACCCCCACCGTGTACTGGTTCTCAGCGTTGAGCGAGCCCATCGCCCGCGTGCCGTAAGAACGCTTACCTTCGCTCTCGCGATACCAGGAGCTGGTTGTAACGCCTGAGCGTCCCAGCGGGATCGACACGTTTACGTAAAACTGATCGTTGTCGCTGCTGTCGTGCCGGCTGACATCCGACTCCCAGTTCACGCTCACGTTGAAGTATTTAAAAGTCTGTGACCACGACGAGATAAACCGGCGACTGTCATAGTCGCTGTTCCAGCTCTCGTTGCGATAATAGCTGAGGGAAAAGCGGCCCAGCGTGGTACTCGACCAGTTGATACCGACGCTGGTGTCGTATTTGGTTTGCGACATATCGTCATCGTCGCCGTAAAGTTCCGCCATCTCGCGATAGTCCGGTGTGCCATAGCTACCGCCCAGCGAAAGCCCAATGCCCCACGGCAGGGAGTAACCCAGATCCAGCGTCGTTTTGTTGCCGTCGGTTTGCGTCTGGTTGTCTATTGACGCCAGAAAACCCAACGAGGCATACAGGTTCTGCATGGGTATGGTATCGAGGTTGCCGGAGAAGCCATAATAGTGGTTATCCGCCATCACCATACCGGCCAGGAAATTGACACGCTTATTGACAGACCAGCCGTTGTTGGCGGACACCACCCACGGATTTTCAAAGCGTGAGTCCATGTCTTCAACGCGGCCCATAGCCAGCGTAAAGCCCGGGGCACGGCCTATATGATTGCTGCGGAACGTACTTGCCGAGACAGTGAATCGGTTTTCGCTGCCGTCAGTCTCGGTGACCGTTACGTTCAGGTCGGTGTTGAGGTTCGCCAGCGGCACGTCATCCAGGTTGAACGGACCGGCAGGAACCAGCGTTGAGTAAATAAGCTGTCCGCCCTGGCGGATATCGACGCGCGCCTGCGGATTACGGGCAATACCGCTGACTTCGACGCCCGTCCCCACCTGAGGAGTGAGTGCGGTATCCGGCATCATCTGGACCCCGTAAATTCCCGGAATACTGAAGCGGCTGTTGGCGATGTTAATCTGGCCACCCTGCACCATCACGCCATAATCGGTAAAGGTACGCTGGGCATAGGTGTAGAGGGAGTCGACATCAAAATCCTGATCGCTGCCGTCGCTAATGAACTGCGTGCTGCGCACAATCCAGTCTCCGGCATTAAAGCCCATTTCAAAGGTCGACTGGAAACGGTCAGCGTTCTCATCATCATAGTGATTATGGGTGCCAAACATGGAGTAATTCAGCATGGCTGCACGTCCGCCACGCACCTCGGCGAACTGTCGGTCATAATCAGGGTCGATCGCTTCAGGCGGTACAACAACCGATATTTCATCAATATCCGGCGAAGTCTGAATCGTTGATCCGGACCAGTAGTGATAAATCTTCGGGCAGGTGCCTCTTTTCGTCTGTTTAATCAGGCCCGCGTTTTCCAGAAACGCTTTATCAATACAGGGCGTTCCTTCCTCATCAAATTTCACGGGCATAATATTGCGCTGCTTACCATTAATATTAACCGTCACATTATGGTAGCCAGGGGTAAAACGGGGAGTGAGGGAATAGTAATCCGCAATGGCCGGATCAAGCCCGTTATTTTTTAAAGCATCGCTGTCAAATATGGCTCGCGCCAGTTCCAGAGATTCATTCGCATTAGAGGAAATCTCAGCCCGAATATTAAATGCCAGCACGCTAAGGCAAAACACGAGCATTCCCTTTTTACAGGAACCGTTTAACATAACTACTCCATGTTTGTTAAGTGATTTTATTGCTGAAGGTCGGCGATATAATTCCCTGCCTTATAGCCATAACGCGTTGCCGGATAGATTTCGATTTGTTTTTCGGATGCTGATATTTTGGCTGGGGCGCTGGCCGTCATTTTTTCGCCAGGAAGAATGTAGGTCTTAGCTAATGTCGCGATCGTACTCGAGGCCATTAATTTCACCTTTTGCTCCAGTCGGACGACATAAGGCGTATTATTCTCAACCGTGACATTGCCATTTTTTATCTGCCAGGTGAGTGCCTTCCAGGGTTCAATATTTACCGCCAGGCCAGCCGGGTGAATAATGACGGGAAGGTTCTGGCTAAACACCACTTTAACTTTATTTTTTTCACGCTGAGGGATAGCGGTAAAAATGACACGCTTAAAATGTTCCACCTTCAGCGGCTCATTACTGTTTTTCAGCACAAAACGCACGCGCTGGGTTTTACCCGCATCTACGCGCACAACCGGCTGCGTGGCAAACAGGCCCGGCTTGGGGTCGTCCGGGAGATCAATAATTTTGGTGTACAGCAGCTGTGCTTCAGCATCGGTGTTTTTGACATCCATGCTGGCCCCCTGCTTGTCTTCATTGACAATAAGCAGCGAGGTATCCGGCACCATCCCGGCAGCCATACCGTTGAATGAGGCCAGCAGGCAGGCACAGATCAGCGTTCTCTTTAAAAGCAGCATAATATTAGTCCATTAATATTGGTATAGGACACCCCACCGGGGTGAGGTGTCAGGTATTTCATGATACGTGGGGGTGATTACAGATAAACCAGCTCAACGTTGGTTAAGCCGTCCAGGGTGGCTTCATCCGTGATATTTAAATCGTTGGTTGGGTTAATCATCGCGGCAATGCCCACGTTGAAGTTAATTTTAGTTTGTGCAACAGGTGCCACTGTACCGGTCGCTTGATCTGTGAAGGAATAAATCTCACTCTTATCAGGTTTCACCTGTAAGTAGCGAAACCCGCTTTTAACTCCCCATGATGCGCCGTTATCGCTGGTGAAGATTGGATAAAGGTTTACACCGTCTCCGTTAGTCGTCGCCCCGTCGGTCTTTTGGATACCCATTGAATAAGCGCCAATCTTCTTATCGCCATACATCCCCAGGCCAGCCGTAAAACCCGCACTGGTAATGAAATCCGAATCAATAAAGTTCACCGGCATATTCTCCGTAGGCGCAGAATCCACATGCGAATCGTTAAAGGTCACGCCAACGCGGGTCGCTTCTTCACAGGTAATAGAAATAGGGATAATTTTAACATCCGCCAGAGGGGTTGGGGTGGTGGAATTCAGACTAGCCACCTTCATGGTACCAAAATCAGCAATACCGCCACCGCTAATAAATGCCGGTGTACAGGAAGACGGAACAATTTTCCCCGTAACCTGAATATCAACACTGGAAGCCGCCATTGCTGAAGACGCCGCTACTGCCAGTACAGATGTCAGCACTCCTTTTTTAAACATCGCGTTCATTTAATTTCCTTATATGAGTTAAATACAAAATAAACCAAAAGAGAAATATTTGGTTTTAGGGGTAAAGATTTAACATTGTTTTTGAAACTATCATCATGAATAACCGGGGTCAATGACTCCGAATCTCTTTAGGATTAAAGCCTGAGGATTTCCTTATTATTTGGGATCAATTATTGATTATTTATATAATAAACCCCGAAATACAGTCTGAAAGACATGAAATCATACATTATTGAAATGAATTAAAAGAACTGGTCAGACCTTGTATTTAGATCATGTATGAGATTGCTGATTTTTAAGTAAGGGTAACTCAACCGGACGGCACATTATAGTTATTATTCAACCAATAAGAAATATCCCGGAGGATATGGCTATCTTCTGTCAGGTTGAAAATACAGGCGGTTTGTACAGGAAGGCGGGTTAAAACAGGGGAGCAGAATGAAACCTGTCCCTGCTCCGAAGAGCAAGGGACAGCGGCTATATGACTTATTTGTTCAGTTCAGCGGTCATGTGTACGCGGTTACCGGTGAATGCCTGGGTAATTTTGTAGGATGACGCGCCCGCTTCCTGAGCCTGTGCGGCGATTTTGGCTTCTGCGCCATCGAGGGTAGAGGCGGATGCAGTCACAGTCTGCGCAGCGAAAGAACCGAAAGAAGCAGCCAGAGCGATTACAGCGACAAAAGTTTTGATGCTTTTCATGAGATAAACCTTTTCGTTAAGTTGTTTAGATAAGGCACCGTGCCTTGATGAGATAAATACTAGCCCTCATCATGAACAACTAAAAGCGGAAGGTTTTGCTATACTCATTCAAAATTACTGATTAACAATTAATCGCTGCGGATGGGTGTAAATTGTCGCCCTGCCCGGCTTGCAGAACCCCACCAGCGTCAGGTTGCAGCGCTCTGCCACTTCGACCGCCAGCGTTGTCGCAGCCGACACCGCAAACAGGATCTCCACGCCGCACATGGCCGCTTTCTGCACCATTTCATAGCTGGCGCGGCTGGAAACGAGCGCGGCCCCTTGCTGCCAGACGGCATCTTCACGCGCGCGACGGCCCAGCAGCTTATCCAGCGCCACATGGCGGCCCACATCTTCATGACCTCCGACGATCTCGCCCGACGGGAGCACCCACGCCGCAGCATGTGTACAGCCGCTCAGCTGACCTATGGGCTGGACATCATTGAGGTGCTCCAGGGCTTTGTCGAGGTTACCGAGGTTGAAGGTCTGGGTAAACGGCAGCGGCGCGACGGGCTTACCGATATCGTTAAGCTGTTCAACGCCGCACACGCCGCAGCCGGTACGTCCGGCCAGCGCCCGGCGGCGCTCTTTCAGCCCCATAAAGCGACGACTGGAGAGTTCGATTTGTACTTCAAGACCATTACAGGCCTGAACCACATCCATACCGTAGATCTCCTGCGGATGCGCAATGATGCCTTCCGAGAGGGAAAAACCTATGGCGAACAGTTCCAGATCTTTCGGCGAAGCCATCATCACCACATGCGAAATCCCGTTGTAAACCAGGGCAACGGGGACCTCTTCCGCCAGAAAATCCGGCGTGGCATGTGAAATGTGAGGCGGTCTGTGTACCGACAGTTCCACAATGCCCGCAGGCAGTGGCGACACGTGGGCAGCACGGTTTTGTTTAGACACAACGGTATTCCTGAACAACCACGGAAGTGAGCCTGCTATTGCAACACAAACGGCAGGCCTTACGCATAGTATGGATCAACTTTTCAGCAACCATTCTCCTACTCAATACGGAGGGGTGCAACCGATCAGCTGCTACACCTCTTTAACATGCACAGGATAAAATGTGATTGATATCACATTTTATAATCAATGCCGTGATAATACGTTCACTTTGTTTTAACCCCGTTAGAACAGGCGTACCGACATTGTGGTATTCTGGGCTTATCCCTCGGAGAAATGAGGGATTAATGCAAATTTTTCTCCTTTGCGGTTAATTCTCAACCGCAAAGTAAAACTACATAGCAATGTCGTAATGAACCAAGGAGTGACCCATGCAGGTCAGCAGAAGGCAGTTCTTTAAGATCTGCGCTGGCGGTATGGCAGGCACCACGGCGGCGGCACTGGGCTTTGCGCCCGGTGTAGCGCTGGCGGAAACACGGCAGTATAAACTGCTGCGCACCCGCGAAACCCGTAACACCTGTACGTACTGCTCCGTCGGCTGTGGGCTGTTAATGTATAGCCTCGGCGACGGTGCGAAAAACGCCAAAGCATCCATTTTCCACATCGAAGGCGATCCGGATCACCCGGTCAACCGTGGTGCGCTGTGTCCGAAAGGGGCCGGTCTGGTAGATTTTATCCACTCCGAAAGCCGCCTGAAGTTTCCTGAGTATCGCGCTCCCGGCTCTGACAAATGGCAGCAAATCAGCTGGGAGGAAGCGTTCGATCGCATCGCTAAGCTGATGAAAGAAGACCGCGATGCCAACTTTATCGCGAAGAATGCCGAAGGCACCACCGTTAACCGCTGGCTCTCCACCGGCATGCTGTGTGCTTCAGCGTCGAGTAACGAAACCGGCTATTTAACCCAGAAATTTACGCGCGCACTCGGTATGCTCGCGGTCGACAACCAGGCGCGTGTCTGACACGGACCAACGGTAGCAAGTCTTGCTCCAACATTTGGTCGCGGTGCGATGACCAACCACTGGGTCGACATCAAAAACGCCAACCTCATTGTGGTGATGGGCGGTAACGCCGCTGAAGCGCACCCTGTCGGGTTCCGCTGGGCGATGGAAGCCAAAATCCACAACGGCGCGAAGCTGATTGTGATCGATCCCCGCTTTACGCGTACAGCGTCAGTGGCGGATTTCTACACCCCAATTCGTTCAGGTACTGACATCACTTTCCTGTCAGGCGTATTGCTGTACCTGATGACCAACGAAAAATATAACCGCGAGTACACCGAAGCTTATACCAACGCCAGCCTGATCGTGCGTGAGGATTACCACTTCGAAGATGGCCTGTTCAGCGGTTATGACGCCGAAAAACGCAAATATGACAAAACCAGCTGGAACTATGAGCTGGACGAAAACGGCTTTGCGAAGCGCGACACCACCCTGCAACACCCGCGCTGCGTGTGGAACCTGCTGAAAGAGCACGTTTCCCGCTACACGCCGGAGGTTGTCGAAAACATCTGTGGGACGCCGAAAGCGGATTTCCTGAAGGTGTGCGAGCTGATAGCGGAAACCAGCGCGAAAGATAAAACCGCGTCGTTCCTGTATGCGCTCGGCTGGACGCAGCACTCCATCGGCGCGCAGAACATCCGCACCATGGCGATGGTTCAGCTGCTCCTCGGCAACATGGGGATGGCAGGCGGCGGTGTGAACGCCCTGCGCGGTCACTCCAACATTCAGGGTCTGACCGACCTCGGCCTGCTGTCTCAGAGCCTGACGGGTTACATGAACCTGCCGAGCGAGAAACAGACCGACCTGCAAACCTACCTGACGGCCAGCACGCCAAAACCGCTGCTCGAAGGCCAGGTGAACTACTGGGGCAACTATCCGAAGTTCTTCGTCTCGCTGATGAAAGCCTTCTACGGCGACAAGGCGACGGCGGAAAACAGCTGGGGCTTTGACTGGCTGCCGAAGTGGGACAAAGGTTACGACGTACTTCAGTACTTCGAAATGATGCACCAGGGCCAGGTCAACGGCTATATCTGCCAGGGCTTTAACCCGGTGGCGTCGTTCCCGAACAAGAACAAGGTTGTCGAGTCTCTGTCGAAGCTGAAGTTCCTGGTGACGATTGACCCGCTCAATACCGAAACGTCGACGTTCTGGCAGAACCACGGTGAGTCGAACGATGTCGATCCGTCGAAGATTCAGACCGAAGTGTTCCGTCTGCCGTCTACCTGCTTCGCGGAAGAGAACGGGTCTATCGTCAACTCCGGCCGCTGGTTGCAGTGGCACTGGAAAGGCGCGGATGCCCCGGGCATCGCCTTGAACGACGGCGAGATCCTGGCCGGTATCTTCTTACGTCTGCGTAAAATGTACGCGGCTGAAGGCGGCGCAACGCCTGAGCCGGTGCTGAACATGACCTGGAACTACTCGACGCCAGAGAATCCGTCTCCGGAAGAAGTGGCGATGGAGAGCAACGGTAAGGCGCTGGCGGACGTTATCGACCCGGCGACCGGTGCGGTGCTGGCGAAGAAAGGCGATCAGCTCAGCACCTTTGCGCACCTGCGCGATGACGGTACGACCTCCAGCGGCTGCTGGATCTTTGCCGGTAGCTGGACGCCAAAAGGCAACCAGATGGCCAACCGCGATAACGCCGACCCGTCGGGCCTCGGCAATACGCTGGGCTGGGCATGGGCGTGGCCGCTTAACCGCCGCATCCTCTATAACCGCGCCTCTGCTGACCCGCAAGGCAACCCGTGGGATCCGAAGCGTCAGCTACTGAAGTGGGACGGCGCGAAATGGGGCGGCGTGGATATTCCGGACTACAGCACTGCCGCACCGGGCAGCGATGTCGGGCCGTTTATCATGCAGCCTGAAGGGATGGGGCGCCTGTTTGCTATCGATAAGATGGCGGAAGGTCCGTTCCCGGAACACTACGAGCCGTTTGAGACGCCGCTGGGTACTAACCCGCTGCACCCGAACGTGGTCTCTAACCCGGCAGCCCGCATCTTCAAAGGCGATTTTGAAGCGCTGGGTAAAAAGGACAAGTTCCCGTATGTCGGCACCACTTACCGTCTGACCGAGCACTTCCACTACTGGACCAAGCACGCGCTGCTGAATGCCATCGCGCAGCCGGAGCAGTTTGTGGAGATCGGCGAGAAGCTGGCGAACAAACTCGGCATTGCCCATGGCGATACCGTGAAGGTCTCCTCTAACCGCGGCTACATCAAAGCCAAGGCGGTGGTGACCAAGCGTATTCGCACGCTGAACGTTCACGGTCAGCAGGTGGATACCATCGGCATCCCAATTCACTGGGGTTATGAGGGCGTGGCGAAGAAAGGGTTCATTGCGAACACCCTGACGCCGTTCGTCGGTGATGCGAACACGCAGACGCCGGAGTTTAAGGCCTTCCTCGTGAACGTGGAAAAGGTGTAACGGAGACGACTTATGGCTTATCAATCTCAAGACATTATCCGTCGTTCCGCGACTAACGGTTTCACGCCCGCGCCTCAGGCGCGGGACCACCAGCAGGAAGTGGCGAAGCTTATCGACGTGACCACCTGTATCGGCTGTAAAGCCTGTCAGGTGGCCTGTTCAGAGTGGAACGACATCCGTGACGAAGTGGGTCACAACGTCGGGGTGTACGACAACCCGGCGGACCTGACCGCCAAGTCCTGGACGGTAATGCGTTTCTCGGAAGTGGAGCAGAACGACAAACTGGAATGGCTTATCCGCAAAGATGGCTGTATGCACTGTGCGGATCCGGGCTGCCTGAAGGCGTGTCCGTCAGAAGGGGCTATCATTCAGTATGCCAACGGCATCGTCGACTTCCAGTCCGAGCAGTGTATTGGCTGCGGCTATTGCATCGCGGGTTGTCCGTTTGACGTGCCGCGCCTGAACCCGGAAGACAACCGCGTCTACAAATGTACGCTGTGCGTTGACCGCGTAAATGTCGGCCAGGAGCCAGCGTGCGTGAAGACCTGTCCAACTGGCGCTATCCACTTTGGCTCCAAAGAGGATATGAAAACGCTGGCGGCAGAGCGCGTGGGCGAGCTGAAAACTCGTGGTTACGATAACGCGGGCCTGTACGATCCGGCCGGGGTTGGCGGTACGCACGTGATGTACGTGCTGCACCACGCCGACAAGCCGAACCTGTATCACGGCCTGCCGGAGAACCCGGAAATCAGCGCGACCGTGAAGTTCTGGAAAGGCATCTGGAAACCGCTGGCCGCGGTCGGTTTTGCGGCCACCTTCGCAGCGAGCATCTTCCACTACGTCGGCGTTGGTCCGAACCGTGCGGAAGAGGAAGACGACAACCTGCATGAAGAGAAAGACGAGGTGCGCAAATGAGAAAACGTGACACCATCGTGCGCTACACCGCGCCGGAACGCATCAACCACTGGGTCACCGCCTTCTGCTTCATGCTGGCGGCGATAAGCGGGCTGGGGTTCTTCTTCCCGTCCTTCAACTGGCTGATGCAGATCATGGGGACACCACAGCTGGCGCGTATACTGCACCCGTTTGTGGGCGTCATCATGTTCGCGTCGTTCATCATCATGTTTTTCCGTTACTGGCACCATAACCTAATCAATCGGGATGATATCTTTTGGGCGAAGAATATTCGTAAGATCGTCGTCAACGAGGAAGTGGGTGATACCGGGCGTTATAACTTCGGCCAGAAATGCGTATTCTGGGCGGCGATTATCTTCCTGGTCCTGTTGCTGGTGAGCGGCGTGATCATCTGGCGTCCGTACTTTGCGCCTGCTTTCTCAATCCCGGTGATCCGATTCGCGCTGATGCTGCATTCATTTGCCGCAGTGGCGTTAATTGTGGTTATCATGGTGCATATTTACGCCGCCCTCTGGGTGAAAGGCACCATTACCGCGATGGTGGAAGGCTGGGTCACCAAAACGTGGGCGAAGAAACATCACCCGCGCTGGTACCGAGAAGTCCGCCAGAAACAGGAAAAGTCATCTGAATGAGTATTCGCATAATCCCGCAAGATGAGCTGGGGTCGAGCGAGAAACGTACGGCGGAGTATATTCCGCCGTTGTTATTCCCCAGACTCAAGAACCTCTACAACCGCCGCGCAGAGCGTCTGCGCGAGCTGGCAGAGAACAACCCGCTGGGCGATTTTCTGCGTTTTGCCGCGCTGGTTGCCCATGCGCAGGAAGTGGTGCTGTACGACCATCCGCTGCAAATGGACCTGACCGCACGCATCAAAGAAGCCAACGAGCAGGGCAAACCGCCGCTGGATATTCACGTCCTGCCGCGCGACAAGCACTGGCATAAGCTGCTGCATTCCCTGATCGCCGAGCTGAAGCCCGAGATGAGCGGCACGGCGCTGGCAGTCATTGAGAACCTGGAAAAAGCCTCCGATCAGGAGCTGGAAGAGATGGCGAGCGCGCTGTTTGCTTCCGACTTCTCACTGGTGAGCAGCGATAAAGCGCCGTTCATCTGGGCTGCGCTGTCGCTCTACTGGGCGCAAATGGCGAGCCTGATTCCAGGTAAAGCCCGCGCCGAATACGGCGAAGCGCGCCAGTTCTGCCCGGTGTGTGGTTCAATGCCGGTCTCCAGCATGGTGCAAATCGGCACCACTCAGGGGCTGCGCTACCTGCACTGCAACCTGTGTGAAACCGAGTGGCACGTGGTGCGCATCAAGTGCAGCAACTGCGAACAGACCCGCGATCTGAACTACTGGTCGCTGGAAAATGAAGACGCGGCGGTGAAAGCGGAGAGCTGCGGCGACTGCGGGACCTACCTGAAGATTCTGTATCAGGAAAAAGACCCGAAAGTCGAAGCCGTGGCCGACGATCTCGCCTCGCTGATTCTGGACGCGAAGATGGAGCAGGAGGGCTTTGCCCGCAGCTCGATCAACCCGTTCCTGTTCCCGGGTGAAGGGGAGTAATCTCCTGTGAGAGTGCCGGGCGGCGCGAGCTTGCCCGGCCTACACCTGGTAAGGCGTAAGGACCTCGTCAATACCCGCAAAATCTTTCGTGTTGCGAGAAATCAACGGACATTTTCTGCTCTGCGCTGTGGCCAGAATGATAGCATCAGGCAGTTTCATTCCATGCTTCTCACGTAGTAAAACGCTTCTTTCCGCAATATCCCGAGACACATCAATAATTTCAAAAGCGCCCATAACGGCTGCCGTTTTCGCTTCATGACCATGCCTGCGAGCGCCCACCATTACTTCCATCCAGGTAATTAAGCTGATGGCACGATGCGACGCGGTATGCTCAATCGCATCCGCAGCTTCAATACGGTTGTTGAAGAGATCAATGAGAATATTGGTATCAAACACTGCCATGTGCTCCATGATTACCACTCCTCACGCAGCTTGCGTTCATACTCAAGCCCGTCCTCTTTTCTGTCTCCCCACAGACCAAGCGCATTTCGGATAACAGAAGAACTCTGCTGGTCGAGATACAGTTCTATCGCTTCCCGAAGCAGTTCAGCACGTGGCTGATTTCGCAATTGCTTGAGATTATCCAAACGTTGAATCACGTCATCAGACAAATCAATAAGTATTCTGCCCATATCAAGTTCCGCCAAAACGCTCATATATCACCTTAGTATATCATCTTTGGTTAATTTTCAGGCAAAATACTCTTTATCAATTTAGGGTGAAAGGACGTTTTTTAGGGAATGATCGATTTTGCGAGCCGCTTTCCACAATATGCACCTCTCAACATTTCTCTGTTTTCATCTGCTGTAAACCAGGCTATAAACTGTATAAAAACACAGTAAAAGGACGTAATCATGGCACTGGAAAAGGGTATTGATAAGCTGGTACAGGAGTTTATTGCCGCAGGACGACCTTCCTCGCGAAAGCAGAGTATTGATGACCGGAGAAGCGGATATGTCGCCAGCACAGCGCTAGCCGGGGAAACAGAAACGCGTGTCCAGGTTGAAACGCTTGTTCTTGAGGATATGACCTTTCGGGTATTTTCGCCTTTCAATGCCCCTGAAACGTTATCTTGTGCCCTCTACTATCATGGCGGTTGTTTTGTCAGCGGTGGGTTTGAAACCCATGATAATCAGCTTCGCCAACTGGCGTTTTACGGTAACTGCCGGGTCATTGCGGTTCAGTACAGACTCGCACCCGAGCATACTTTCCCCGCTGCGCATGACGATGCAGAGAGAGCGGCAGATCTTGTCTGGCAAAATGCAGAACAATTAGGTGTGGATAAAAACCGGATTACACTTTGTGGAGACAGTGCGGGAGGTCATCTTGCGCTGGTAACGTCATTGCGGCTTAAGGCCAAAGGTCTCTGGGATCCCGCACAGCTCATTCTTATCTACCCCATGCTCGACGCTACGGCCAGTTTTGAAAGCTATACCCTCAATGGCATGGATTACGTGATTACTTGCGATACCCTTTTGAGCGGCTATGAAATGTATCTGGCTGGAGCCGACCGTCAACATCCTGAAGTCAGCCCACTGTGGCGCAACGACTTTAGCGGTCTGCCGAAGGTCCATATTGTTACCGCGGAGTATGATCCGTTACGCGACGAAGGCGAGGCGCTTTATCAGCGCCTCACGGAGCAAGGCGTGAAGTGTACCGCTCAACGATGGCGGGGTGTAATACACGGCTTCTTCCAGTTGGGTGGAATTAGCCAGTCAGCGCGAGACGTTATGCGAGATATTGCCTGGCGCATTAACCATGCCGGGCGAGAGTGAAAAGGAGACTACTCCTCCTCGTTCCCGCCCTCTTCATACGCGCCATACGGCTTCGCAGGCAGAACGATATAGGTGCCTTCAAACACCGCGCCCGGCGTTTCATCGCCGAACAGCTCAACCTGCATCTGTACGCGTGCTTTACGTCCACGCGCCAGACGGTCGAGATCGCCGCCCAGTGCGCCCAGGTCAGCAACCGCGCTCGGCTTGCCGCTGATCGGGGCGCTGTAGCGGATATGGGCATCGGCCAGAATAATGGTGCCGCCGAGATGACGTTCGCGCAGCATCAGCCAGATCAGTCCCCAGCCGGTGAGCGTGGCGAGTGAAAACAGGCTGCCGGCAAACAGGGTATGGTGCGGGTTCTGGTTGCCGGTTTCCGGCATGGTGGTAATAAATTTTTGCCCGGTGTACTGCTGAATACGCACACCCATTTTTTCACTGAGCGGAATGTGCTGATACCATGCCTGCTGGAGCTGACCGCACCAGTCGGCGCGATGGAGAATATCGTCCAGCGTGGCGATGGGTTTGATCATCAAAAAGTGACGAATCGGCGTAGTTTGCGGGGCGGTGATTTCCCCCTGATTCACGAAACCAAGCTTGGCAAAGAACTCAACGGCATCTTCGCGGGCGCTACAGGTGACGCGCTTGACCCCTTCCTGACGGGCGACGGATTCCAGCGTCATTGCCATCAGCGTTCCGAGGCCTTTGTCCTGCACGGAGGGGTGAACGGCCATAAAGCGGATTGAAGCTTCGTTGTCGGCATTGATATACAGACGTCCCACGGCAACGAGGTTACCCTCTTCATCAACCACCATCTGGTGGTGCGCCATCGCGTCCCAGGCGTCGCGTTCAGACCCTTTCGGTTGATGCAGTGGCTTGCGCAGCATTTCCCAGCGGAAATGGTAATAAGCGTCTAATTCTTCTTCCGTTTGCGGTACTCGAAGGTGATACATAGCTGTACTCTCTCTTGTTACCCGCGGCCATGCCGCCAGTTGGCTCATACCTGGAGCCAGAATGTGACGGGGCCATCGTTCACCAGCGAAACCTGCATATCCGCAGCGAATCGTCCGGTTTGTGTATTCATGTCCTGTTGGCGACAGCGCTCAACAAAGTACTCGTAAAGGGCTTCTGCGCGATCCGGTGCCGCGCCCTTCGAAAAACTCGGCCGCATGCCGCGTTCGGTATCCGCAGCCAGCGTAAACTGGGAAACCACCAGCACGCTGCCGCCCGCCTGCTGAACGTTCAGGTTCATCTTGCCTTCCGCATCGCTGAAAATGCGGTAGCCCAGTACGCGCTCACATAAGCGGTTGGCTTTTTGTTCGTCGTCATCCTTTTCGACACCCAGGAGCACCAAAAGTCCTGGGCCAATTTCACCCGTCACCTCATCCGCCACGGTGACGCTGGCACGGGTTACGCGCTGAATCAATGCAATCATGGTTGGTCTGCTTCTTGTTGTTTTTCAGCTTCTGCTGCTTTTTTGAGTTCGCGGTAGACCCCGAGAGTGACAGTTATTTCGGCGCCAAGCAAGACGATACACCACGTCCAGTAGACCCAGACAAACAAAATGGGGATCACCGCCAGCACGCCGTAAATCAGCTGATAAGAGGGGAACATGGTGATATAAAGCGCGAATCCTTTCTTGCCCAGCTCAAAGAGCAACGCCGCGACCAGCGCACCCACCACGGCATCCCGGTTGGGCACGCGCGTGGTTGGCACCACGCTGTAGAGCAGCCAGAACGAAAGCCACGATAAAATCAGCGGGAAGATACGCAGCACGTTATCGATCACGCTGTTTAAGTCGGTCGCCCAGCGCAGCGAAAGAAGGTAGGAACTGATCGCCAGGCTTGCCCCCGCCAGCAATGGGCCAAGGGTTAAAATCATCCAGTAGACGGCAAAGGAGTAAACCTTCGGGCGGACTTTTTTGCTCCGCCAGATGGTGTTGAGCGCACTGTCGATGGAGTACATCAGCAGCAGCGCGGTAACAATAAGCCCACACGCCCCCACCGCCGTCATCTTGCTGGAGTTTGCGACAAACTGTTCAATGTAGTTCTGGATCACATCGCCGGTGGCAGGAATAAAGTTCGCGAAAACAAAATGGCGAAGCTGCATGCTCACATCGGCAAACATTGGAAACGCCGAAAAAAGCGCAAAAATCACCGCCACCAGCGGCACCAGCGAGAGCAACGACACGTAAGCGAGATTGCCCGCCAGCGTGGTCATGTTGTCCTCGTCAATGCGATGCCAGAGGAGTTTCAGCCACGCCCTCAGCGGGCGCGTGTGGTGATTGGCTTTTTGATGAACGGTTTTTAGCATAACTGCTTCGCAAAGTAGTTCGGTATCGTCTCTTTTCCGGTCACCAGAATGGAGGTGATGCCTAACTGATTAGCCCCTTCTATATTATCGGCGTTGTCGTCAAAAAAGACCGCATCCGCCGCCGTGGATCCTTCTTCCTGCAATACCGCCTGATAGATGCGCGCCTCAGGTTTACGCATCCCCATCTCCTGGGAGAGATACACTTTATCTGCCGCCGCGTGGATTTCCGGGTATTCATCCGGCCAGAAGGTGGTATGCAGGCGGTTGGTATTCGACAGCACGACGACGCGATGCCCTTGCTCGCGCAGCTTGTGCATGATGTCGATCACTTCGGGGCGGATCGCGACAAAAACCGCCTGCCAGCCGTGGGAAAACTGCTCGTAGCTTAACGAGAGACCCATTTCCTGACAGAAACGCTCTGCGAACGCTTCGTCGCTGATCTCACCACGCTCGTGCAGATGGAAAGTCTCACCCATCGCGAAATTCTGCTTTAACGTCGCCAGCGGAACACGGCTAAAATCGCTCCATGCGCCCAGCACCCGGTTAAAATCGATATCGACGATTACATTTCCTAAGTCAAAGATATAAAGCATGTTTATCTCCTTTCGCCGTGGAAAAGTAACTGTAGCGGGAAAGAGAAACTTTAGCTATGCGCCAGATTCAGCTTAGAGAAAGGAAAGGCCCGAATCGCAATATCGGGCCATAGGATTTTCAGCCAGCCTGCTGCTCTTCTCCGGAATTGACTTCGACAACCTCAACCTTGCTGGATTTGAGGTGATTTTGCAGCGCCGGGCCGGGCAGCTCATCGGTGAACAGCGCCGTCGCCTGCGCCACGTTGCCGATTTCAACCGCCGCGGAGGCGTGGTATTTCGTATGATCGGCCGCCAGTAAAATGTGACGGGAGTGAGCGATCATGGTTTTCACCACGCTGGCTTCGTTAACGTCAAATTCCATCATCGCGCCGTCGTGCTCTATCGCCCCGACGCTGGTGACCAGGTAATCTGCGCGAAATCCTGACACGAACGCCGTTGCCGCAGGACCGATAATGCCGCCGTTATGCGGGCGCAGCGTACCGCCGGGCACCATCACCTCAAAGCGCGGATTCTTATAAAGAATGTGCGCCACCCGCAGGCTGTTAGTGATGATGCGCAGATGATTATGGTTAAGCAGTGCCCGGGCAACGTGCTCCACGGTCGTCCCGATGGTGATAAAAATGGTCGAACCGTCGGGAATATAGTCCGCAATCGCTTCGGCAATCGCCCGTTTCTCTTCGGTAAGCGAAACTTCACGCTGTTCGAACGCCGTGTTGACCACGCTGGATGCCCTGCCCGCGCCGCCGTGATGACGGGTGATCAGCCCTTGCTCGCTGAGCTTACGGATATCCCGGCGCACGGTTTGCGTGGAGACATCCAGCAGCTGCGCCAGTTCATCAATGTTCATATAGCCGCGATCGGCAATCAGCGTCAGCAGCTGATCGTGACGCGGGTTGCCGGTCAGTTCGGTAAGGCTCATGGGCTGTCCTCTGAAAACCATCACGCCCCGCATTTTATACAAAAAGTGACAAAAAAGAGCGGGTTTGATCATAGTCGGGTATACCCGCGCGCCCGCCGGGCTTTGTACATTTCAGTGCTGCGACGGCGCTGGCAAAACGCACGGCGTCTGCGGCGGGTAATTTCTGCCCCAGGCTGACCGCCAGCGCACCGTGGAACACGTCGCCCGCCCCGGTGGTATCAATGACGTTCACTTCAAAACCAGGCTGATGACATAGCGTGTCGTTTTCCAGCCAGAAACAGCCGTCTCGCCCCTGTGTGACATACACATGTCCATTTGTGAGCGTTTGTGCTTTCTTCAGCGCGTTTTCGGTTTCATCCAGCTGCGTTAAACGCCGCAGTCCTGGCGCGGAGAAGGCCGCGTGGTCGCTTAAGGCAATCAGATCCGCGATGTCCTGCGGGGTGACATCCGCATCCAGCAGCGTCGGTACGCCCTGCTGGCGGGCCAGGGTAAATGCCTGTTTTGCCCCGTCATGCCAGCGCACGTCGGCTAAGACAATGTCCCACTGAGAGAAGTCGATTTCTTGCAGCCAGTCTACCGACGCAGGGAGATCGGGGCTGGGGTAGTTGGCAATCACTCTTTCCCCACCTGCGTCCACCAGCACCGCCGATTGCGACGATCGGGCACCCTTACACACGCGCGTGTAGCGGGTATTCACCTCCAGGGATTCCAGCTCCGCAAGCAGTCGTCTGCCGGTATCGTCGTCCCCCACCCGGCCAATAAAATCCACTTCCGCGCCCAGTTTTGCGGCTGCCACTGCCGCCGTTGCCGCCGGGCCGCCGCCCACTTCCGTATAGTCTTTTGCGACATATTTCCCACCTTCTTTCGGTAAATCATCGAGATACCAGATGCGATCCAGCACGGTAATGCCGACACAAACGATGCGAGTCATGGTGATTCCTTCTGCGATTTCTGATGCCTTCATTTTAATTTCACCAAATGTTTAAAAAGTGACCCGTGTCAATTTTTTGACTATAAATTACAAATACGATCAAAAACAGACACCACAAACGAGCAAAAATTGACACGATGTGACAGGAGAGAGGCATGTCAGCAATCGCATTTATCGGTTTAGGGCAGATGGGCGCGCCAATGGCGAAGAATCTGTTGAAGCAAGGTCATCAGCTTAACGTCTTTGACGTGAACCCGCAGGCGGTTCAGGCGCTGGTAGAGAGCGGTGCCCGGGCGGCGGCTACGCCCGCACAGGCAGCAACGGATGCCGAATTCGTGATCACTATGCTGCCAAACGGCGACCTGGTGCGCAGCGTGCTGTTCGGCGAGCACGGCGTATGCGAAGGGTTATCCCGCGACGCGCTGGTCATTGATATGTCCACCATTCACCCGCTGCAAACCGACGCACTGATCCGCGACATGGCTGAGCAAGGCTTCAGCCTGATGGACGTGCCCGTCGGACGCACCTCTGATCATGCCATCGCCGGTACGCTGCTCCTGCTGGCGGGCGGTACGGCGCAGCAGGTTGAGCGCGCCACCCCCGTTTTAATGGCGATGGGCAATGAACTGATTAACGCCGGCGGGCCGGGAATGGGCATCCGCGTGAAGCTCATCAATAACTACATGAGCATCGCCCTGAACGCCCTTTCCGCCGAAGCCGCCGTACTGTGCGAAGCGCTTGGCCTCTCCTTTGACGTGGCGCTCAAGGTGATGAGCGGCACGCCGGCGGGTAAAGGCCACTTCACCACGTCATGGCCGAACAAGGTACTGAAAGGGGATCTTTCACCCGCCTTTATGATCGACCTTGCGCATAAGGATCTGGGGATCGCCCTCGACGTGGCCAACCAGCTCCACGTTCCGATGCCGCTGGGCGCGGCTTCCCGCGAAGTTTACAACCAGGCACGCGCCGCCGGGCGCGGGCGCGAAGACTGGACAGCCATTCTTGAACAGGTTCGCGCATCTGCCGGGCTGAAAAAAACACACTGATACGAAAGGACTGAGGAATGACGATGTACACCCTGAAAGATATCACCCGACCTTCCGGCGGTTTTGCGATGCTGGCCGTGGATCAGCGCGAAGCGATGCGCCTGATGTTTGCTGCCGCAGGCGCGCCGGTGCCGGTAACCGACCAGCACCTGACGGATTTCAAGGTCAATGCGGCGAAAATTCTGTCGTCGTACGCCTCTGCGATCCTCGTCGACCAGCAGTTCTGCTACCGCCAGATTGTCGAGCAGCAGGCCGTAGCCAAAAGCTGCGCAATGATTGTCGCCGCCGACGAGTTTATCCCGGGGAACGGCATTCCGGTCGACAGCGTGGTGATCGACAAGAACGTTGACGCGCAGGCGGTCAAACGCGATGGCGGTAAGGCGCTGAAGCTGCTGGTGCTGTGGCGCAGCGATGAAGATCCGCAGCAGCGCCTGGAAATGGTGAAAGCGTTCAATACGCTGTGCCACGACAACGGACTGTTGAGCATTATCGAGCCGGTGGTGCGTCCCCCGCGCCGCGGCGCCGCGTTTGACCGCGAGCAGGCGATTATCGATGCGGCCAAAGAGCTGGGCGACAGCGGCGCCGACCTCTACAAAGTGGAAATGCCGCTGTTTGGTAAGGGCACGCAGCACGAGCTACTGACGGCCTCGCAGAAGCTGAACGAGAACATCGCCATGCCGTGGGTGATCCTCTCCTCCGGCGTGGACGATAAGTTATTCCCGCGCGCCGTGAGCGTGGCGATGCAGGCGGGGGCATCGGGCTTTTTAGCCGGGCGCGCCGTCTGGTCATCGGTGATTGGCCTGCCGGACACCGAACTGATGCTGCGTGATATTTCCGTGCCAAAACTTCAGCGTCTGGGTGAGATCGTCGACGAAATGATGGCTCGCCGTTAAGAAAGGACCCGAACATGAAATGGTTTAACACCCTGAGCCATAACCGCTGGCTCGAACAAGAGACCGACCGCATTCTCGATTTCGGTAAAAACGCCGCCGTACCGACCGGCTTTGGCTGGCTGGGCAATAACGGGCAGGTGCGCAGCGATATGGGCACCCATCTGTGGATCACCGCCCGCATGCTGCACGTTTACGCGGTGGCGGCGAACATGGGGCGCCCCGGCGCGTACGCGCTGGTTGAGCACGGCATTAATGCCCTGAACGGTCCGCTGCGCGATAAACAGCACGGCGGCTGGTACGCCTGCGTAAACGATGAAGGCGTGATTGATGCGTCCAAGCAGGGCTATCAGCATTTCTTCGTCCTGCTGGGCGCGGCGAGCGCCGTCACCACCGGCCACCCGCAGGCACGCAAGCTGCTGGACAATGCCATCGAGGTGATTGAGCGCTACTTCTGGAGCGAACAGGAGCAGATGTGCCTGGAGTCCTGGGACGAAGCCTTCAGCAAAACGGAAGACTATCGCGGCGGTAACGCCAATATGCACGCCGTGGAAGCCTTCCTCATCGTCTATGACGTGACCCACGACCGGAAATGGCTCGACCGCGCCTTGCGTATCGCCTCGGTGATTATTCACGACGTGGCGCGCAAAGGGGAGTACCGCGTTAACGAGCATTTCGACACCAGCTGGAACCCGATCCGCGATTACAACATCGATAACCCTGCCCACCGCTTCCGCGCCTACGGCGGCACGCCGGGGCACTGGATCGAGTGGGGCCGCCTGATGCTGCACCTGCGCGCCGCGCTGGAAGCCCGCTTTGAAACCCCGCCGGAGTGGCTGCTGGAAGATGCGAAAGGCCTGTTTCACGCCACTATTCGCGACGCCTGGGCACCCGACGGGGCGGACGGCTTTGTCTACTCCGTGGGCTGGGACGGCAAGCCTATCGTGCGCGAACGCGTGCGCTGGCCAATCGTCGAGGCGATGGGCACGGCTTACGCGCTCTACACCGTCACTGGCGAGGCGCAGTACGAAGCCTGGTATCAGAAATGGTGGGATTACTGCATCAAGTACCTGATGGATTACGAAAACGGTTCATGGTGGCAGGAGCTGGACACCAATAACGAAGTGACCACCAAAGTCTGGGACGGCAAGCAGGATATTTACCACCTGCTGCACTGCCTGGTGATCCCCCGCCTGCCGCTGGCGCCGGGCTTAGCCCCTGCCGTAGCCGCCGGATTACTGGATAGCCTGGCCAAATAATAAAGACGGAGTTTTTATGCGTACCCTACACAATATTGACCTGAAAAATAACGAAAGTGGTTTCACCCTGCGCTGGCAGGACCGTCTGATTTTATCCCACTCTGCGGATGCCCCCTGCCTGTGGATCGGTGCAGGCGAAGCGGATATCGAGATGTTTCGCGGCAATTTCAGCATCAAAGACAAGCTTAACGAAAAGATTGCCCTGACGAACGCGACCGTCACGCAGCAAAGCGCGGGCTGGGCAATCCGCTTTACCCGCGGCGACGCGGTGAGCGCGACGCTGCTGGTGGGCGTGGATGCGGAGGGCCGTCTGGAGCTGAAGCTGAAAAATGACGCCGCCAGCCATAACCGCATCTGGCTGCGGCTGGCGGCTCAGCCTGACGATCATATCTACGGCTGCGGCGAGCAGTTCTCGTATTTCGATCTGCGCGGCAAGCCGTTCCCGCTGTGGACCAGCGAGCAGGGCGTGGGCCGCAACAAGCAGACCTACGTCACCTGGCAGGCCGACTGCAAAGAGAACGCGGGCGGCGATTACTACTGGACCTTCTTCCCACAGCCTACCTTCGTGAGCACCCAGAAGTACTACTGCCACGTGGATAACAGCTGTTATATGAACTTCGACTTCAGCGCGCCGGACTTCCACGAGCTGGCGTTCTGGGAAGATAACGCCACGCTGCGCTTCGAATGCGCAGAAACCTACGTCGATCTGCTGGAAAAACTGACCGGCCTGCTGGGGCGTCAGCCTGAACTGCCGGACTGGGTTTACGACGGCGTGACGCTGGGTATTCAGGGCGGCACCGAGGTGTGTCAGCAGAAGCTCGACGCCATGCGCGAGGGCGGCGTGAAGGTAAACGGCATCTGGGCGCAGGACTGGTCTGGCATCCGGATGACCTCCTTTGGCAAACGCGTAATGTGGAACTGGAAGTGGAACAGCGCGCTCTATCCGCAGCTTGATGAGCGGATTGCGCAGTGGAAAGAGGAAGGCGTGCAGTTCCTCTCCTATATCAACCCTTACGTCGCCAGCGATAAAGATCTCTGCGAAGAGGCGTCGAAGCGCGGCTATCTGACCAAAGATGCCGACGGCAAGGATTACCACGTTGAGTTCGGCGAGTTCTACGCGGGCGTTATCGACCTGACTAACCCGGAAGCCTACAGCTGGTACAAAGAGGTGATCAAAAAGAACCTGATCGAACTGGGCTGCGGCGGCTGGATGGCCGATTTCGGGGAATATCTGCCGACCGATACCTTCCTGCACAACGGCGTGAGCGCGGAGATCATGCATAACGCCTGGCCTGCCCTGTGGGCGAAATGTAACTACGAAGCGCTGGAGGAGACCGGCAAGCTCGGGGAGATCCTGTTCTTCATGCGCGCGGGCTACACCGGCAGCCAGAAGCACTCGGTGATGATGTGGGCGGGGGATCAGAACGTCGACTGGAGCCTGGACGATGGTCTGGCGTCCGTCGTACCGGCGGCGCTGTCGCTGGCAATGACCGGGCAAGGGCTGCACCACAGCGACATTGGCGGCTATACGACGCTCTTCGAGATGAAGCGCAGCAAAGAGCTGTTGCTGCGCTGGTGCGACTTCAGCGCCTTTACGCCGATGATGCGTACCCACGAGGGCAACCGCCCTGGCGATAACTGGCAGTTCGACGGCGACGCGAAAACCATCGCGCACTTCGCGCGCATGACCACCGTCTTCACCACCCTGAAGCCGTATATCAAAGCTGCGGTTGCGCAGAACGCGAAGAGCGGCCTACCGGTGATGCGCCCGCTGTTCCTGCACTACGAGGACGACGCGCGCGCCTACACGCTGAAATACCAGTACCTGTTTGGCCGCGATCTGCTGGTGGCGCCGGTTCATGAAGAGGGACGCCGCGACTGGTCGCTCTATCTGCCGCAGGACACCTGGGTCAATGCGTGGACCGGGGAAACCTGCCAGGGCGGTGACATCACCGTTGATGCCCCGCTCGGCAAACCGCCGGTCTTCTATCGCCAGCACAGCGAATGGGCAGATCTGTTTAGCACCTTACGTCATATCTGATAAGGCTCGCCCGCGGGGAAACCTGCGGGCAGACGGAGAACAATAATGAGTCAACATACTTCTGATCCGGCAACCCTGCGCCTGCCGTTTAAAGAAAAACTCGCCTACGGGATGGGCGATCTCGGCTCTAACATCCTGCTTGATATCGGCACGCTGTATCTGCTGAAGTTCTACACCGACGTCCTGGGGCTGCCTGGCACCTACGGCGGGATTATCTTCCTGATTGCGAAGTTTTTTACCGCCTTCACCGACATGGGCACCGGGATCATGCTCGATTCCCGGCGCAAGATCGGCCCGAAAGGGAAATTCCGCCCGTTCGTGCTGTATGCAGCCTTCCCGGTAACGTTGCTGGCGATAGCTAACTTCGTCGGCACACCGTTTGAAATTACCGGTAAAACGGTGATGGCGACGGTGCTGTTCATGCTGTACGGCCTGTTCTTCAGCATGATGAACTGCTCCTACGGCGCGATGGTGCCCGCCATTACCAAAAACCCGGACGAGCGTGCTTCGCTGGCCGCCTGGCGCCAGGGCGGCGCCACGCTGGGTCTGCTGCTCTGTACGGTGGGCTTTGTCCCGGTGATGAACCTGATTGAGGGCAACGACCAGCTTGGCTACATCTTTGCCGCCACCCTCTTCTCGCTGTTCGGGTTGTTCTTTATGTGGTGGTGCTATAAAGGCGTAACCGAGCGTTACGTCGAGACGCAGCCTGCTAACCCGGCGCAGAAACCGGGGCTGTTGCAGTCGTTTCGCGCCATCGCCGGGAACCGTCCGCTGTTTATCCTGTGCATCGCTAACCTGTGCACGCTGGGCGCCTTTAACGTTAAGCTCGCCATTCAGGTCTACTACACGCAGTACGTGCTGAACGACCCGATCCTGCTGTCGTATATGGGCTTCTTCAGCATGGGCTGTATTTTTATCGGCGTCTTTATGATGCCCGGCGCGGTGCGGCGCTTCGGTAAGAAAAAGGTCTACATCAGCGGGCTGATGATTTGGGTGGCGGGCGATCTGCTTAACTACTTCTTCGGCGGCGGCTCGGTGAGCTTCGTGGCGTTCTCCTGCCTGGCGTTCTTCGGCTCCGCGTTCGTGAACAGCCTGAACTGGGCGCTGGTGTCCGATACCGTGGAGTACGGCGAGTGGCGCACCGGCGTGCGCTCCGAGGGGACGGTCTACACCGGCTTTACCTTCTTCCGTAAGGTCTCGCAGGCGCTGGCGGGCTTCTTCCCGGGGATCATGCTCACGCAGATCGGCTATGTGCCCAACGTGGTGCAATCCGCCGGCACGGTTGAAGGGCTACGGCAGCTGATATTTATCTATCCGAGTCTGCTGGCAGTCATCACCATCGTGGCGATGGGCTGCTTCTATAACCTTAACGAGAAGATGTATGTGCGCATCGTGGAAGAAATTGAGCTGCGCAAACGTACGGCATAAATGACGTGATTGAGCGCCCTGCGGGGCGCTTTGAGGATCGACCATGACACATAATACTGATCCGTTAACCCTGAAATTGAGCCTGCGAGAGAAGTGCGCCTACGGGATGGGTGATTTTGGCTCGAACCTGATGCTGTGTATTGGCACGCTGTATCTGCTGAAGTTTTACACGGACGAGCTGGGCATGCCCGCGTTCTACGGCGGCATCATTTTTCTGGTCGCCAAGTTCTTTACCGCGTTTACCGACATGCTGACCGGGGTGCTGCTGGACTCCCGGCGTAATATCGGCGCGCGGGGCAAATTCCGGCCATTCATTCTCTACGCCTCCGTTCCGGTGGCGCTGGTGGCCACGGCGCAGTTTATGGCCAACGACTTTAGCCTGACGGTGAAAACGGCCCTCGCCACCGTGCTCTTCATGATGTTTGGCCTCTGCTACAGCCTGATGAACTGCGCCTACGGTGCAATGGTTCCGGCCATCACCAAAAACCCGAACGAGCGCGCGCAGCTTGCGGCGTGGCGTCAGGGCGGCGCAACGGTAGGACTGTTGCTCTGTACTGTCGGCTTTATGCCGATTCAGGCGCTATTCGTCAGCCAGCCCTCACTCGGCTATCTGGTGGCCGCGCTGGTGTTCGTCACCGGGGGACTGTTCTGCATGTGGTGGTGCTACAGCGGGGTGAAAGAGCGCTACGTCGAGCTTACGCCCGATCACCATAAACCCGGCATTCTGAAATCGTTCTGCGCGATTTTCCGCAATCCGCCGCTGCTGGTGCTGTGCATCGCCAACCTGTGTACCCTCGCCGCGTTTAACATCAAGCTGGCGATTCAGGTCTATTACACCCAGTACGTGCTGAACGATCTGCATCTCCTGTCGTGGATGGGCTTTTTCAGCATGGGTTGCATTCTGATTGGCGTGTTTCTGGTGCCTGGCGCGGTGAAGCGCTTTGGCAAGAAACCGGTCTATCTGGGCGGGCTGACGCTGTGGGCGGTGGGCGACGTGCTGAACTTCGTCTGGGGGACCAGTTCCCTGCTGTTCGTGCTCTTTTCCTGCATGGCCTTTTTCGGCACCGCGTTTGTGAACAGCCTGAACTGGGCGCTGGTGCCGGATACGGTTGATTACGGCGAGTGGAAAACCGGGATCCGCGCCGAAGGGTCGGTGTATACCGGCTATACCTTCTCACGCAAAATCTCCGCGGCGCTGGCCGGTTTTCTGCCCGGTATCATGCTGACCCAGATTGGCTATGTTCCCCATGCCGTACAGAGCGCGGGCACGCTGCTGGGGTTGCGCCAGCTTATTTTCCTCTGGCCGTGCGGCCTGGCGATCGTTGCCGCCGTGACCATGGGGCTGTTTTATAAACTCAACGAAGCGCGCTTCGCCTTTATTATCGAGGAGATTGGAAAACGGAAAAAACAGACAGCAAATACCCCTGAGATAACCACCAACAATAAAGCGTCAGCAGTCACTTTATAACAATAAATCCGGCCAGTATGTCCTTCCTGTTTATCAGGAGGGAGGCCTTTCTGTACCTGATACATGGACAAATTATGAAAAGAATCATCACCGTACTGATCGTGTCGTCTGTGTCCTGCCCGGTTTTTGCCGGGGCCTATGTCGAAACGCGCGAAGCCTACAACACCGCCTCTGAGCTGCACGAAGTGATCCTGCGTGCGGGCTATAACTTCGATATGGGCGCGGGACTGATGTTCACCAACGCTTATAACGTGGGGAAATGGGACGAACTGAAGCACAGCTATAACGAAATTGAGGGGTGGTATCCACTCTTCAAACCGACCGACAAACTGACCTTCCAGTCCGGCGGCTTGATTAATGACAGCAGCGCAGGATCAGGTGGCGCGGTTTATTTAGATACTAACTATAAATTTACGGACTGGTTTAATCTGACGTTCCGCTATCGCTATAACCATAACAATTACGATACGCCGGACTATAACGGGCAGATGGATAAGAACGACACACATGAATTTGCCAACTACTGGAATTTCAAAGTGACGGATGCGTTTTTCTACACCTTTGAGCCGCACTTTTTCCAGCGGGTGAATGATTACCACAGCAAAAATGGCAAAGACCATCACTGGGAAATTACCAATAAATTCAGCTATAAGATCGACAGAAACTGGCTGCCGTATCTTGAGCTACAGTGGCTGGACCGATGGAATGATTACAACCGCGAGCAGTACCGGATCCGTTTAGGGTTGCGGTATTCGTTCTAATAAAAAAAGCCGCTGATCGCTCAGCGGCTTTTTCGTTGCCGGGTGGCGCATGCGCTTACCCGGCCTACGGCATAACCGAATTACTCTTCTTTCGCACCGCGCATTGCACGTTTACGATCGTTCTCGGTCAGGTGACGTTTACGGATACGAATTGACTGAGGCGTCACTTCGACCAGTTCGTCATCATCGATGAATTCCAGAGCCTGCTCCAGCGTCATCTTGATCGGTGGAACCAGAACCGTTGCTTCGTCAGTACCGGACGCACGCATGTTGGTCAGTTTCTTACCGGTCAGGCAGTTTACCGTCAGGTCGTTAGAACGGCTGTGAATACCGATGATCTGGCCTTCGTAAACTTCAGCACCGTGGCCCAGGAACAGCTTACCGCGATCCTGCAAACCGAACAGCGCAAACGCAACCGCTTTACCCTGACCGTTGGAGATCAGTACACCGTTGTTACGCTGGCCCACTTCGCCCGGACGAACGTCGTCGTAGTGGCTGAAGGTGGAGTACAGCAGACCGGTACCGGAAGTCATGGTCATGAACTCAGAACGGAAGCCGATCAGGCCACGGCTTGGGATCACGTAGTCGAGACGTACGCGGCCTTTGCCATCTGGATTCATGTTTTTCAGGTCGCCTTTACGCTCACCCAGTGCCTGCATCACAGAACCCTGGTGCTGCTCTTCAACATCCAGCGTTACGTTTTCGAATGGCTCTTGTTTACGTCCATCGATTTCGCGGAAGATAACTTTCGGACGGGAAACCGCCATCTCGAAACCTTCACGACGCATGTTCTCAATCAGAACAGACAGGTGCAGCTCACCACGACCCGAAACGCGGAATGCATCAGCGTCTTCGGTTTCTTCAACGCGCAGCGCAACGTTGTGCACCAGCTCTTTGTTCAGGCGGTCAAGGATCTGACGAGAGGTAACGAACTTACCTTCTTTACCACAGAACGGAGAGGTGTTGACGTTGAAGAACATGGATACGGTTGGTTCATCAACGGACAGGGCTGGCAGCGCTTCGACGTTCTGCGGATCGCAGATGGTGTCGGAGATGTTCAGTTCACCCAGACCGGTGATGGCGATGATGTCGCCCGCTTCAGCGATGTCGCTCTCGATACGCTCAAGACCCAGGTGAGTCAGAACTTTACCGACTTTACCGTTACGGGTTTTGCCTTCGCTATCGATGATAGTGACCTGCTGGTTAGGCTTCACTTTACCGCGCTTGATACGACCAATGCCGATTACGCCAACGTAGTTGTTGTAGTCGAGCTGAGAGATCTGCATTTGCAGGGTGCCTTCCAGGTCAACGTTTGGCGCAGGAACGCGGTCAACAATCGTCTGGTACAGCGGAGTCATGTCTTCCGCCATGTCTTCGTGATCCAGACCGGCGATACCGTTCAGCGCAGACGCATAAACGATAGGGAAGTCCAGCTGTTCGTCGGTCGCGTCGAGGTTAACGAACAGGTCGAAGACCTGGTCAACAACCCAGTCAGGACGCGCGCCAGGACGGTCAACCTTGTTGATCACAACGATAGGTTTCAGGCCGTGGGCAAATGCTTTTTTGGTCACGAAGCGCGTTTGCGGCATAGGGCCATCAAATGCGTCAACCACCAGCAGCACGGAATCCACCATGGACATCACGCGCTCAACTTCACCACCGAAGTCGGCGTGCCCTGGGGTATCAACGATGTTGATACGGTAGTCATTCCATTTGATAGCGGTGTTTTTGGCGAGGATGGTAATCCCACGCTCTTTCTCCAAATCGTTGGAGTCCATCACACGCTCTTGAGTTTCGGCACGAGCATCAAACGTACCGGACTGCTGTAGCAGCTTATCAACCAGGGTAGTTTTACCATGGTCGACGTGCGCGATGATGGCGATATTACGCAATTTTTCGATCACAACTTTGCCTCAGGCATTTAGAAATAGCGCGTTATTGTACACGGATTAATCGCACTACAAAACAGGATCACAAACATCCCCCGCAAACAAGTATTGCAGAGATGCTTTGTGATCGCTTTCACGGAGCGGTAAAAGGGCACTTTAACGTAAATTGCACCAATATGGTGCTCGATGTTCACACAGAAGCACTATAATGGTGCAACAAATCCAATGTGGTGCAGCCCTTCTGCACTATGGTGCGCATGATAACGCCTTTTTGGGGTGTTTTAAAAGTTGGCACAGATTTCGCTTTACAGAAATACAGTAAAAATATGGCAGCCCAGCCGATTTGAAGACCTCGTTACCACGACGACAATGACCAATCTGGAGAGTTAAGTATGTCCGCTGAACACGTTTTGACGATGCTGAACGAACATGAAGTGAAGTTTGTTGATCTGCGCTTCACCGATACCAAAGGTAAAGAACAGCACGTCACGATCCCTGCTCATCAGGTGAACGCCGAATTCTTTGAAGAAGGCAAAATGTTTGACGGCTCCTCCATTGGCGGCTGGAAAGGCATTAACGAATCCGACATGGTTCTGATGCCAGACGCAACCACTGCGCTCATTGACCCGTTCTACGAAGAACCTACGCTGATCATCCGCTGCGATATCCTGGAACCTGGCACGCTGCAAGGCTATGACCGTGACCCACGCTCTATCGCAAAACGCGCTGAAGAGTACCTGCGTTCTACCGGTATCGCAGACACCGTTCTGTTCGGGCCAGAGCCAGAGTTCTTCCTGTTCGATGACATCCGTTTTGGTGCTTCCATTTCTGGTTCCCACGTCGCTATCGATGACATCGAAGGCGCATGGAACTCTTCCACCAAATACGAAGGTGGTAACAAAGGTCACCGTCCGGGCGTGAAAGGCGGTTACTTCCCGGTTCCTCCGGTCGATTCTTCACAGGACATCCGTTCTACCATGTGTCTGATCATGGAAGAGATGGGCCTGGTTGTTGAAGCGCACCACCACGAAGTGGCAACGGCTGGCCAGAACGAAATCGCAACCCGCTTCAACACCATGACCAAAAAAGCGGATGAGATTCAGATCTACAAATACGTTGTGCACAACGTTGCGCACCGTTTCGGTAAAACCGCGACCTTCATGCCAAAACCCATGTTCGGCGACAACGGTTCCGGCATGCACTGCCACATGTCCCTGTCCAAGAACGGCACCAACCTGTTCTCTGGCGACAAATACGCGGGTCTGTCTGAGCAGGCGCTGCACTACATCGGCGGTGTTATCAAACACGCTAAAGCGATCAACGCCCTGGCGAACCCGACCACCAACTCCTACAAGCGTCTGGTCCCAGGCTACGAAGCACCGGTGATGCTGGCGTACTCTGCCCGTAACCGTTCTGCTTCTATCCGTATCCCGGTGGTGGCGTCTCCGAAAGCGCGTCGTATCGAAGTGCGCTTCCCGGACCCGGCGGCTAACCCATACCTGTGCTTCGCAGCACTGCTGATGGCCGGTCTGGACGGTATCAAGAACAAGATCCACCCGGGCGAAGCCATGGACAAAAACCTGTACGACCTGCCGCCAGAAGAAGCGAAAGAGATCCCACAGGTCGCCGGCTCGCTGGAAGAAGCCCTGCAAGCGCTGGATGCAGACCGCGAGTTCCTGACCGCTGGCGGCGTGTTCACCGATGAAGCAATCGACGCTTACATCGCGCTGCGTACCGAAGAAAACGACCGCGTTCGCATGACGCCGCACCCGGTTGAGTTCGAACTGTACTACAGCGTTTAATTGATTTGTTTTACCCGGCGCATACGCGTCGGGAGTAGTTGCCGTGGAAACTTTAGCCCATCTTCGGATGGGCTTTTTTCTCCACCAACAACCTGATCTCACGCGCTTTTTACCTCTAAAACGCTATACTGCACTAAAATAGTGCAACGACTCCAGGAGACTGCTGAATGGCAACTGGCACGCTGCCCGATGCTGGGCAGATCCTCAATTCTTTGATTAACAGTATCTTGCTGGTCGACGACGAGCTGGCGGTGCATTACGCCAACCCGGCGGCGCAGCAGCTGCTCGCTCAAAGCGCCCGTAAACTGTTTGGCACGCCGCTGCCTGAACTGCTGAGCTATTTCTCGCTGAATATTGGCCTGATGCAGGAGAGTTTGCAGGCGGGTCAGGGCTTCACCGATAACGAAGTGACGCTGGTGATTGACGGACGCTCGCATATTTTGTCCCTCACCGCACAACGCCTGCCAGATGGCATGATTCTGCTGGAAATGGCGCCGATGGATAACCAGCGTCGTCTCAGCCAGGAGCAGCTTCAGCATGCGCAGCAGATTGCGGCGCGCGACCTGGTGCGCGGGCTGGCTCATGAAATTAAAAACCCGCTGGGCGGCTTACGCGGTGCGGCACAACTTTTGACCAAAGCGCTGCCTGACCCTGCCCTGGCGGAGTATACCAACGTCATTATCGAGCAGGCGGACCGTCTGCGTAATCTGGTCGATCGTCTGCTCGGGCCGCAGCAGCCGGGGATGCATGTTTCAGAAAGCATTCACAAGGTCGCGGAGCGGGTGGTGAAACTCGTCTCTATGGAGCTGCCAGATAACGTCACGCTGGTGCGTGATTACGACCCAAGCCTGCCGGAGCTGGCGCACGATCCGGACCAGATTGAACAGGTGCTGTTGAACATTGTGCGTAACGCGTTGCAGGCGCTGGGCCCGGAGGGTGGCGAAATTATTCTGCGTACCCGCACCGCGTTCCAGCTGACGCTGCACGGCGTGCGTTATCGTCTGGCGGCACGTATTGATGTGGAAGATAACGGGCCGGGGATCCCGCCGCATCTCCAGGACACCCTGTTCTACCCGATGGTCAGCGGTCGCGAAGGCGGCACCGGGCTGGGGTTATCCATAGCCCGTAATTTGATTGACCAACACTCCGGCAAAATTGAATTTACCAGTTGGCCGGGACATACCGAGTTTTCGGTTTTCCTGCCGATTAAAAAATAAAGGTGACGTTTATGCAACGAGGGATAGTCTGGGTAGTCGATGACGATAGCTCCATCCGTTGGGTGCTTGAACGCGCGCTCACAGGAGCGGGATTAAGCTGCACGACGTTTGAGAGCGGCAGCGAAGTGCTCGACGCACTCACCACCAAAACGCCGGACGTTCTGCTCTCGGATATTCGCATGCCGGGCATGGACGGACTGGCGCTCTTAAAGCAGATCAAACAGCGCCACCCCATGCTTCCGGTCATCATAATGACCGCCCACTCCGACCTGGATGCCGCCGTTAGCGCCTACCAGCAGGGGGCGTTTGATTACCTGCCAAAACCGTTTGATATCGACGAAGCCGTTGCCCTGGTCGAACGCGCCATCAGCCACTATCAGGAGCAACAGCAGCCCCGCCACGCGCCTGATTTCGGGCCTACGACGGACATCATCGGTGAAGCGCCGGCCATGCAGGACGTGTTTCGCATCATCGGGCGTCTGTCGCGCTCGTCTATCAGCGTCTTGATTAACGGTGAATCAGGGACCGGTAAAGAGCTGGTTGCGCACGCCCTGCATCGCCACAGCCCGCGGGCGAAAGCGCCTTTCATCGCCCTGAACATGGCGGCGATCCCCAAAGATTTGATTGAATCTGAGCTGTTCGGCCACGAAAAAGGGGCGTTTACCGGGGCAAATACCATTCGTCAGGGACGCTTTGAACAGGCTGACGGCGGAACGCTATTCCTGGATGAAATCGGCGATATGCCGCTGGATGTTCAGACCCGACTGCTGCGCGTGCTGGCAGATGGCCAGTTTTACCGCGTGGGCGGGTATGCGCCGGTGAAGGTGGACGTGCGTATTATTGCCGCGACGCACCAGAACCTGGAGCTGCGCGTGCAGGAGGGGAAATTCCGTGAGGATTTATTCCATCGTCTGAACGTGATCCGCGTCCACCTGCCGCCGCTGCGCGAGCGTCGGGAAGATATCCCGCGTCTGGCGCGCCATTTCCTGCAAGTGGCGGCCCGCGAGCTGGGCGTGGAAGCCAAGCAGCTTCATCCGGAAACGGATGCCGCCCTCACCCGTCTGGCGTGGCCGGGCAACGTGCGTCAGCTGGAAAACACCTGTCGCTGGCTGACCGTGATGGCCGCCGGACAGGAAGTGTTGATTCAGGATCTCCCCGCCGAGCTGTTTGAAGCCACCGTGCCCGAAAGCACCGCCGGACATGCGCTGCCGGACAGCTGGGCGACGCTGCTGGCGCAGTGGGCAGATCGCGCGCTGCGTTCCGGTCATCAAAATCTGCTCTCCGAAGCGCAGCCTGAGATGGAGCGCACGCTGTTGACTACCGCGCTTCGTCATACCCAGGGCCACAAACAGGAAGCGGCTCGCCTGTTGGGATGGGGTCGAAACACCCTGACGCGCAAGCTGAAAGAGCTGGGAATGGAGTGATCTTACTCCGCTGTGTAAAGGTTACTAATTGAGCGCAAAGTGCCGTTATTTTGCGCTTTACTGTTCCGATGAGTTTTGTATGATCGTGCCCGGAAACAGGGGGGAGCATCATGCTGGAATCATTAGTGACTTTGCTTTCGAGCGGAGCAGCAGAAAGCCACACGCCACAAACTGCCGTTGCGGCGGTATTGTGTGCGGCACTGGTTGGGCTGTTTAGCTAACGAGCTGTTGATGAAAAGCCGGGTGGCGGCTTCGCCTTACCCGGCCTACATAAGTGCGAGATGTAGGCCGGGTAAGCGAAGCGCCACCCGGCATTGCAGCTCAAATCACCCGCGAGAACTGCTGTAAACGCGCCTTCTGACGCAGATAGGCATCGAAGCACATGCAGATATTACGAATCAACAGACGTCCTTTCGGCGTGACGACAACCGCACTCTCCGACACATCCACCAGCCCGTCTTTCGCCAGCGGCGCCAGAAGCTTCAGGTCTTCGGCAAAGTAATCGCTGAATTGCAGATCCCATTGCGACTCCACCTCGCGAAATTCGAGACGGAAGTTGCAGATAAGCGCCTTAATTACGTCCCGACGGATGCAGTCGTCGCGCGTTAGCGCAATGCCGCGCCACAGCGCGTTGCCGGTTTCGTCTATCTGCTGATAGTACAGCTTCAGCTCTTTCTGATTCTGGGCGTAGCAGTCGCCAATCATGCTGATGGCGGAGACGCCCATTCCGAGCAGATCGGTATCGCCCTGGGTGGTGTAGCCCTGGAAGTTACGGTGGAGAACACCTTCGCGCTGGGCAATCGCCAGTTCATCGTCAGGGCGGGCAAAGTGATCCATTCCGATAAACTGATAGCCGGTTTCGGTCAGCGAGGCGATGGTCTCCTGCAAAATGTCCAGCTTCTGCTGGGCGGAAGGCAGATCCGCATCTTTGATTTTGCGCTGAGCGGCGAACAGCGTCGGCAGGTGCGCATAGTTAAAGACGCTCAGACGGTCCGGGTTAAGCTCAGCCACGCGTTTAAGCGTGTAGGCGAAGCTCTCCGGCGTCTGCTTCGGCAGGCCGTAAATCAGGTCTATATTCGTTGAGGTAAAGCCGATTTCACGCGCATGGTTGAGTAAGGCAAAGATAAACGCTTCGTCCTGCTCGCGGTTTACCAGGCGCTGTACTTCTTTGTTGAAGTCCTGTACGCCCATACTCAGGCGGTTGAAACCTTCGGCGCGTAAATGATCCAGCACATCCAGCTCGATTTCACGCGGATCGACCTCGATCGAAATTTCGGCGTCGTCGTTAAAACTAAAATTGCCGCGCAGCAGCGCCATCAGGCGGCTGATCTGCGCTTTATTCAGATAAGTTGGCGTACCACCGCCCCAGTGAAGCTGGCTGACGTGACGCCCTTTAAACAGCGGTGCGCGGTGCAGAATTTCCTGTTCGAGCGCATCGAGGTATTGATCGGCTTTGTGCTGCTGGCGGGTAACGATTTTATTGCAGCCGCAGAAGTAGCAGAGCTTATGGCAGAACGGAATATGGACGTAGAGCGACAGCGGGCGCTCGGGATAGCGCGCCACAGCATGCTGAAAATCCGCCTCGCCGAAAGCGTCAGAAAACTCCAGCGCGGTGGGGTATGAGGTATAACGCGGCCCGGAATAGTTATATTTCTGGATCAGGGCCAAATCCCAGTCGATAGATGGTACAGACATGCTCACTCCTTCCGTTGGTGTCGCGTTCGTATACGGCGGCCCGTTCTGGTCCCGTTGCGGGACATCATTCGGGTGCGCAGCCACTTCTGTCGCCGCGACAACCGCCGTAGTTTAACGAATAACCACACCAGATAACATATAACCGGAAGGGTTATAAGCAGGACGAGTGTACCTGCCGGGTGCAAATGTTAGTTTCCACCTTTCAGCAGACGCATCATATCTTCCTGCTTTTCGTCTTCCTCTTCGTCTTCTTCATCATCGTAGGACAGACCCAGCTTCTGCATCAGTTCATCAATGCGGTCCAGTTTGGCGTCCACCCAGGACTGCTCTTCAGCGGTCAGGGTTTCACCCTCTTCAAGACGTTCCAGCAGCGCATCCAGGCGCTCATCGTTCTCCAGCATATCCAGCTCAGCCTGCGGTGAAAGCATAGGTTTCTCGCTCTTTGGTTTGTGCTGCTTAGTGACCGGCGTGTCTGTCACGCCCAGTGGAATGGGAGTTTTACTGCCGATACGAGGATCTTTCTGCTGTTTGCCTTTTGCAGAAGCGCCTGCGGCACCGCCACCGTTAGCACGGCTACCCGCAGCATGGCCACGATGTTTTTTATCGCGTTTGCGATCGCGCGCTTCCTGATTCAGTTCTTCGCGCGTTTTGCGGCGTGCTTTTGCAGGGCGTTTCACGCCCGCAGCGGAGGTCGGTTTTTTCATGATGTTTTATCTTTAAGTCGTTTTCTTCAGTATAGAATTGCGGCGAAATCTAGCAGAAAGCAAGCAAAGAAAAAAGGCGACAGAGCAATCTGTCGCCTTTTTTCCTGACTCACAACCCTTAACGGGTCAGACATTCCCTGTTTGCCTGCAACAAACCCTGTTTATCCCTTGGCTACTACCGTCCGTGATACGGTTCCGTTTCCTGTTAAAAACGCCTCCAGGCGCCGGTCGTCCTGACAATCCTGAGTCTTCGCCTCCTGGCGCTCCTGACCCTTATCCTTAAGTCGTTATCCTGTTGGCATCCTCGCCCTGGCACACACCTTACCTTGTTCCCTTAAACTAACAAGCTATGAAAAGGTACAAAACCGGATTTTCAGATAATTACTCATTAATAACTCTTTGAATTTTAATATTTTGAGTTTTTTAGCGCCTGCGATTTCTCTTAAATTTCTCATACGCTTAAGGGCAGATCTCTTACATTCCGTAGGGCTTTCACTTACATGTCAATGACGAAGGGAAAAGCCTTTTGCCCGCATTCAGGTATAATCCCCGCAGATTACGATTTTTGGAGACGACCACGTGACTACCTGGAACTACCAACAGACGCATTTTGTCACCAGTGCGCCCGATATTCGCCACCTGCCCTCAGACACAGGGATTGAAGTGGCATTTGCTGGCCGCTCCAATGCGGGAAAATCCAGTGCCCTGAATACGCTCACCAATCAGAAAAACCTGGCGCGTACCTCAAAAACACCTGGCCGTACTCAGCTGATTAACCTGTTTGAAGTGGCTGAAGGCAAACGCCTGGTCGATTTACCGGGCTACGGTTACGCGCAGGTACCGGAAGAGATGAAGATCAAATGGCAGCGTGCGCTGGGTGAATACCTGGAAAAACGCATGTGTCTGAAAGGTCTGGTGGTGCTGATGGATATTCGTCATCCGCTAAAAGATCTCGACCAGCAGATGATTGACTGGGCGGTGGCAAGCGATATTGCGGTGCTGGTGCTGCTGACAAAAGCGGATAAGCTGGCAAGCGGCGCGCGCAAGGCGCAGGTGAACAAGGTTCGTGAAGCGGTGCTGGCATTCAACGGTGATGTACAGGTTGAACCGTTCTCCTCGCTGAAAAAGCAGGGCGTGGATAAACTGCGACAGAAGCTCGACAGCTGGTTTAACGATCTGGAACCGGCGACTGAAGCGGAAGCAGAGTAACAACAGGCGCGGCGATGACCGCGCTTTTTTTCGCCTGAAACTTTCTTTGCCGCAATAAAAAACGCCCCAGTCATTACTGACTGGGGCGGCTAAAATATTCAGCCAAATCCGATTACGTGAAGTAAAAGGTCTGAAAGATAGAACATCTTACCTCTGTACCCTACGTCGTTAACTCTACTCTTTTTTTATCGCTGGACAAAGCACTTTTTGTAGTTTTTTTTCATTCTTTACATAGGGAATTCTAATGATCGTCACAAAACGCGCGTACTTATGTTGCTTACTTACATAAAACGCGCGTTATTCCGATAACCCTTAGTGAGCCTGATCCCAGTTTTCGCCGCTACCCACTTCCACCAGCAACGGAACGTCCAGCTTCATGCTGTTTTCCATCAGTTCATGGATCTTCTGAGAGACCGTCTCCAGATCGTCTTTATGAACTTCAAAGACCAGTTCATCATGTACCTGCATGATCATTTTCACGCGCGGTTTCTCTTTTTCGAGCCAGGCATCGACGGCAATCATTGCGCGTTTAATGATGTCCGCCGCAGTGCCCTGCATAGGGGCGTTGATCGCAGCACGTTCAGCACCAGCCCGGCGCGCGGCGTTGCTGGATTTGATATCCGGAAGGTAGAGACGACGCCCATCCAGCGTTTCAACGTAGCCTTTCTCTTTCGCCTGCGCGCGGGTACGTTCCATATATTCCAGTACGCCCGGATACCGCTCGAAGTAGAGATCCATATACTTCTGCGACTCTTTACGCGGGATATTGAGCTGGCGTGAAAGACCAAAGGCACTCATGCCGTAAATCAGACCAAAGTTGATCGCTTTTGCACTACGACGCTGCTCGTTTGTCACGCTCTCCAGCGGCAGCCCAAACACTTCGGCAGCGGTTGCCCGGTGGATGTCCTTCCCTTCGGCAAAGGCCGTCAGCAGGCCTTTGTCGCGTGACAGGTGCGCCATAATACGCAGTTCGATTTGCGAGTAGTCCGCGGAGACAATCAGATAATCCTCTGGCGCAATGAAAGCCTGGCGAATACGGCGGCCCTCTTCATTACGCACCGGAATGTTCTGAAGGTTAGGATCGGTTGACGAAAGTCGCCCGGTCGCCGCCACAGCCTGGTGATAGGAGGTGTGCACGCGGCCCGTTTTCGGGTTGATCATCAACGGCAGTTTGTCGGTATAGGTCGATTTCAGCTTAGCCAGACCACGGTATTGCAGAATAACTTTTGGCAGCGGATAGTCCAGCGCCAGCTCTTCCAGCACCTCTTCAGACGTTGAAGGGGCGCCACCCGGGGTTTTCTTCAGCGGCTTGATACCCTGTTTTTCAAACAGGATGGTTTGCAGCTGTTTCGGTGAAGACAGGTTAAATGCCTCGCCAGCAAGCTCATGAGCTTTCTGTTCAAGCTCGGTCAGGCGCTGCGCCAGCTCACCAGAGTGGTTATGCAGCACCGTTGGGTCGATTTTAACGCCATTGCGCTCAATGCGGGACAGCACAGGCACCAGCGGCATCTCAATGTTCTGGAACACATTCAGCGGCCCTTCGTGCTTCTGCAATTTCGGCCACATTTTGAGATGCAGCTGTAGCGTGACGTCAGCGTCTTCCGCGGCGTAGCGGCCTGCTTCTTCCAGCGCGATCTGGTTAAAGGTCAGCTGATTTTTGCCCTTACCGGCAATTTCTTCAAAGGTGATGGTTTTGTGTTTCAGCCAACGATCGGATAAGGAATCCATATCATGGCGGCCCGCCACGCTGTCCAGAATGTAAGATTCCAGCATGGTGTCAAAAGCGATACCACGCAGCTCAATGCCGTAGTTTTGCAGAATACCGCGGTCGTACTTCAGGTTTTGCCCAACCTTCAGCACTTTCTCATCTTCCAGAATCGGCTTCAGCAGTTCTAAGGCGCGCTCGCGGGAGATTTGCTCCGGCGCATCCAGATAGTCGTGAGCCACCGGAACATAGGCTGCAATACCCGGCTCCGTTGCGAATGACAGGCCCACCATATTAGCCGTAATGTTATCAAGGCTGTCCGTTTCGGTATCGAAAGCAAATACTGGCGCTTTTTTCAGCTTTTCAATCCAGGCGATGAGCCGTGACTCTTCAAGGATGGTTTCATAGTTGTCGAAGGAGAGCGCTACCGCCTCTTCTTCTGCCTGCTCTTCGGCATTGACAACGATGGTCTCTTTCGGCTTCGCCGCAGGTTTAGCCCCTTTCGCCTGAAGCCATTTCCCGGCTTCAACATCCGCGGTCCAGCGTTTAAATTCGTATTTTCTGAACAGGCCAAGCAGTTCGGCGGCGGCGGGTTCCTGCACTTCCAGCTGCTCGCAGGTAAGCTCCAGCTCTACGTCAGTTTTGATGGTGGCCAACTGATAGGAGAGATAAGCCACCTCTTTGTTATCGGCGAGCTTTCCGGCCATGGTTTTTGCGCCACGGAAGGTAAGACCGGCAATTTTGTCGGGTTCTGCATACAGCGTATCCAGCCCGCCCAGCCCTTGCAGCAGCGCCTGAGCTGTTTTTTCGCCTACGCCCGGTACGCCAGGAATGTTATCCGAGGAATCGCCCATCAGGGCGAGGAAATCAATAATGAGCTCTGGCGGCACGCCATATTTGGCGACCACTTCTTCCGGGCCAAGAATGGTGTTTGTCATGGTGTTGATCAGCGTGATCCCGGGCGTTACCAGCTGCGCCATGTCTTTATCACCGGTACTGATCAGAACCGGGCGGCCTGCTTTTTCCGCTTCGCGCGCCAGGGTACCAATTACGTCATCAGCTTCAACGCCTGAGACCGCCAGCAGTGGCAGCCCCATCGCTTTCACCATAGCGTGCAACGGTTCAATTTGCGCACGCAGATCGTCAGGCATAGGGGGACGGTGAGATTTGTAATGCTCAAATAATTCATCGCGGAAGGTTTTACCCTTCGCATCAAACACCACGGCCGCATGGGTTGGGTGGTATTGCAGAATCAGGCTGCGAAGCATATTCAGCACGCCGTACATTGCGCCGGTAGGTTCCCCTGCGCTGTTGGTCAGAGGAGGAAACGCATGATACGCCCGATACAGGTAAGAAGAGCCATCGACGAGTATAAGTGGGTTTTCTGGGATCTGAACCATAATGTCCGTGCCTTTTATGAATTTATGGGTAAAGGATGCCACAGAAGGATGAAAACATCAGGTTTTAGCGCTTTATACAGAAAAAGATTTTGCGATCGGGAAGATCGCTCGCAAAACAAAACTGTGGATAAGTTTGTGCATATTTTTAATACAGGTGAATAACAGCTTTATAAAAGTGATACTGAAAACTTATTTATATAATAAAATCAAAGCATTGCTATAAGATCACTTAAGATCGCGCTTCACTGATGTTTCTTTAGTCTATGTGGATATAAGACTTAAGCACTCTGTCTATATGCAAAAATTCGCTGCCTGGCAGGAAAAGCCGCAGCCTCCTGGTGTGAAACCGCCCTGGTCTGAGCGAATTTCTGATAAGATCGGCGCCCAGCACCGGATAGCCGGCTGCTCAATTACAGCTAACTATCTGAATAAATTCATTATGTCGAGAATACTCGCAGCGATAACATTATGGTTAAGCGTCATTTTAACTATTCTGGTTACCATCGCCTGTTCTGTGCCAATCATCGTTGCCGGAATAATTAAACTTCTGCTGCCTGTCCCTCCGGTATGGCGCGCGGTGTCTGCTTTTTGTAATTTTATGATGTACTGCTGGTGTGAAGGGCTGGCGATCCTGCTGCATCTGAACCCCTGGCTGAAGTGGGATGTTCAGGGGCTGGAGAAGCTGAACAAAAAGAACTGGTATCTGCTGATCTGCAATCACCACAGCTGGGCCGACATCGTTGTATTGTGCGTACTGTTTCGCAAACACATTCCGATGAACAAATACTTTCTGAAACAGCAGTTGGCCTGGGTGCCTTTCATTGGTCTGGCCTGCTGGGCGCTGGATATGCCGTTTATGAAACGCTATTCACGCAGCTATTTGATTCGTCATCCGGAACGCCGCGGTAAGGACGTGGAAACCACGCGCCGTTCTTGCGAGAAGTTTCGCGCGCATCCCACCACCATTGTTAACTTCGTCGAAGGATCGCGCTTTACCGAAGAGAAGCGCCAGCAAACTCGCTCTCCTTATCAGAACCTGTTGCCGCCAAAGGCAGCGGGCATCGCAATGGCGCTCAACGTGCTGGGTGAGCAGTTCGATAAATTGTTGAACGTAACGCTCTGCTATCCGGAAAACGACAGGACGCCATTCTACGATATGCTCAGCGGCAGGCTGACGCGTATCGTTGTCCGCGTTGATCTGGTGCCCGTCAATACTGAACTGCACGGGGATTACGTCAACGATAAAAACTTCAAACGTCGTTTCCAGCTTTGGCTTAATACACTCTGGAAAGAGAAAGACGAGCAGATAGCTAAGATTAAATCTTCATACAAAAACGCCGGTCAGTGACCGGCGTTTTTCTTTATGTTTGTTACTTTTTCTCAACCAGGTATTTCACGGTATCAGCGTACTGTTGTACGAAGATATCCATGCTGGTCGTGTCCATACCACGCATATTCACCTGGTATTTGCCGTTAACATACATCGCCGGCACGCCCTGCAACTGGAAGTCAGCGGCAGCTTTTTCCTGCTGTGCCACGAGAGATTTCACCACGAAACTGTTCCAGGCAGCGTCGTAGTCTTCACCTTTAACACCGGCATCCACGAACACTTTACGGATATCTGCCGTAGTTTGTACGGTCTGGGTTTTCTGTACGGCTTCAAACATAGGCGCGGTGATCTTATCTTCCACACCCAGCGCAATCGCGACCGCCCATGCCTGAGTCAGATCTTTACCCAGTGGGCCAAGGAACTCAACGTGGTATTTCGTCATTTTGGTGCCTTCCGGCAGCTTTTTCTTCACGTTGTCAGAAACATGAAGTACCTGCTCAAACTCGTAGCAGTGCGGGCAGTAGAAGGAGAAGAACTCCAACACCTGAGGCTCGCCAGCAACAGGCTTGTCCAGCGTAATGTACTGCTTGCCGTCGGTAAACTGCGCAGCAGTTGCGCTAAATGCCAGAATCATACCAGCCAGCGCCAGCCAAATTTTTTTCATGATTAACTCTCTCCTGGGTGTGTCCAATTAATACATCGGCGTTAATTGCAAAGGGGGTTCCTGTAGAACCTTAACCTGCGCGGTAAATGTGGATATCTGGTTGCGCCAGTAATCCTCCCCGGTAAGCCAGGGGAAATTTCGGGGAAAAGCCGGGTCTTCCCAACGCCTGATTAACCACGCGAGATAATAAACAAATCGCATCGCACGTAAAGGTTCTATCAAGGCAATTTCGTCTGAATTAAAGGGGCTAAATTCTTCATAAGCTTCAATTATGGTCTCAAGCTGCATGCGCTGCTCGGCTTTATCACCGTTGAGCAGCATCCACAGATCCTGCACCGCGGGTCCCATACGTGCGTCATCAAGATCGACAAATAGTGGGCCATCGCGCCAGAGAATATTCCCGGCGTGGCAGTCACCGTGCAGGCGCAGAGTAGTAATATCATCCCGCCAGCAGGCTTTTACAGCATCAATAAGCTTATCGGTCGCCGTGAGGAAATTATCCTTTAGCGCATTCGGGATCAGCGCCGATGTTTCGAATACCTGTCGCGGCTCAATAAGATATTCCTGAACACCAATCGTCGGACGGGCAACAAACGGTTTTTTACGTCCCGTCTGATGAATGCGCCCCAGATAGCGGGCAACCCATTCCATCTGATCTATATTATCTGCCTCAAACTGTCTTCCGCCCAGGCTCGGAAATACCGCGTAGTAAAAGCCCTGATGGGTCAGCAGCGTTTGGTTATTGAATTTAATGGGTGCCGCAACGGGAACATCGTCATCCAGCAGATCGTGGGCAAACTGATGCTCTTCCTGAATTTGTTCTGCGGACCAGCGCTGTGGACGGTAAAACTTTACGACAAAGCGCTGGCGCTCTTCGTCCTGAAATTGGTAGACACGGTTTTCGTAGCTGTTTAAAGGGGTTAACCCAGAATCCACCCGAATACCCTGTTCGAACAGCGCATCCATAATGGTATCCGGGTGTAGTGTCTGGAAAGTAAAAGCCTGGTCGTTCATCCGATCATCCGGAAATTATACGAATGATTCAGGATATCATCTTGTGGCGATTTCGGTGGCTCCGCTTACAAGCTTTTACTCTTTAATTACGCCTCGGGCACGCAGTAATGCGGTTTTAAAATCCTCTTCATAATCTTTCTGAATGCCAGGAATAACAGCATCTTTAGCCGAGTCACGCATTTTCAGGTGGTAGATCAGGATATCGTCAGAAAGGTCTGCCAGTTCGCCATCAAAACCTGACTCTTTCGCCAGTTTCTGTAAAAATTGCATCAGATTCAGCTCTGGCTCTTTTTGCCAGGCCGGCTGGAGAAGCTCAATGACTTCATTAAGACGTTTACATTTCATGGTAGTGCTCCTTTCATTTAGAGAGACACGTTAGCAGGGTCAATCCCACAATAAAAGAGGCGATATTCGTGAATCAATGCCAGGAAATCATCGGAGTTGTTCTGGCCGGGGGCAGGGCAACGCGTATGGGCGGAAAGGATAAGGGGCTTCAGCTCCTGAATAACACACCATTATGGCAGCATGTTGCTGATACGCTTGCAGATCAGGTGTCCTCGATGGCGATCAGCGCTAACCGACATGTTGATATTTATCAGCGCAGCGGGTATCCGGTTTATCAGGATAACCTGGTGGACTATCCCGGTCCGCTGGCGGGAATGCTTTCCGTTATGCAGCAGTCGCATGGAGAGTGGTTTCTCTTTTGTTCATGTGATACGCCCTTCATCCCGTCCTGCCTGGTTGAACGTCTGGTGCAGCGGCGCGGTGGTGCTCCCGTCGTCTGGGTACACGACGGTGAACGCGACCATCCAACGATCGCATTGATTAATCGCTCGTTAATATCCGCGCTGGAAGATTACCTGGCCGCAGGAGAGCGGCGCGTCATGGTATTTATGCGTCAGTCCGGAGGCCATTCCGTTGATTTCAGCGACATGAAATCGGCGTTTGTGAATGTAAACACGACGGAAGATTTGCAGATAATGCAGGAGAAGAAATGATACCCGTATTAGCGATCTCTGCCTGGAGTGGCACCGGGAAGACTACGCTGCTAAAAAAACTAATACCTGCACTTTGCGCCAAAGGCATTCGTCCCGGATTGATTAAGCATACGCACCATAACATGGATGTCGATAAGCCGGGGAAAGATAGCTATGAGCTGCGTAAGGCTGGCGCTGCACAAACGATGGTGGCGAGTAACCAGCGCTGGGCGTTAATGACAGAAACACCGGATGAAGCACCGCTGGATCTCGCTTATCTTGTCAGCCGGATGGATCACTCCACGCTGGGTCTGGTGCTGGTTGAGGGGTTTAAGCATGAGGCCGTGCCTAAGATCTTGCTGTTCAGAAACGGCGCCGGGCATGATGTTAGCGAACTAATGCTGGATGAGCATGTGATTGCCGTGGCCAGTGACGTTGCGTTGTCGCTGGAAGTACCGGTTCTGGATTTGAATAATGTGGAGGGGATTGCAGCGTTTATTTTGGTGTGGTGTGCAGTCTGAGATCTGCCGGGTGGCGGCTTCGCCTTGCCCGGCCTGCCGTTTTTCGACGTACAAACGCAAAAAGGCCATCCTTCCGGATGGCCTCTTC
>NZ_JADABR010000029.1:0-6483 GCF_015672585.1 Enterobacter sp. Res13-Sevr-PEC09-46
TGCCTCCAATTCCCATAATTTATTACGCCGATAATAACTTGGTGTAACCTTAAAAATGTACTTAAATCGACGTGTAAAAGATTGTTGGGAATCAAATTGATATTTTAATGCGATCTCAAGGATAGTTTTTTTCGTCAACCTCAACTCAACAGCCGCTTTCGTCAAACGACGAGCACGAATATAGCTAGCCAGTGTGACCCCTGTTACTTTTTTGAACAGCCGCTGAAAATACCACTTGGTATAACCCGCTTTATTCGCCACATCATCAAGCAGTAAAGACTGATCTAAATTATGTTCAATCCATAATAGAACATCTTTGATAACCGTTGTATGAAACTGCTTATCATCATATCTTAATTGGATGTTATTAGCTTTATTTTGATAGCGAGAATGCTGTTCAATATACATAAAATAACCTAAATGTTCTTAAGATTGTCACGACCACATCATCATGATACCATAAACATACTGACGGTATGTTATTTTAAATCTATCATGGAAAATAAAAATCATCAACAAGAAAATTTTAAGAGTACCTATCAATCACTGGTTAACTCAGCACGAATATTGTTTGTTGAAAAAGGCTATCAAGCTGTTTCAATAGATGAGATCTCGGGAAAAGCGTTGGTGACCAAAGGTGCCTTTTATCATCACTTTAAAAATAAAAAACAATTACTCAGTGCCTGTTATAAGCAGCAATTAATTATGATTGATGCCTACATCACAACAAAAACTGATTTAACAAATGGTTGGTCTGCCTTAGAAAGTATATTTGAACATTATCTTGATTATATTATTGATAATAATAAAAACCTTATCCCTATCCAAGAAGTGATGCCTATCATTGGTTGGAATGAACTTGAAAAAATTAGCCTTGAATACATTACTGGTAAGGTAAACGCCATTGTCAGCAAATTGATCCAAGAGAACCAACTTAAAGCTTATGATGATGATGTGCTTAAAAACTTACTCAATGGCTGGTTTATGCATATCGCAATACATGCGAAAAACCTAAAAGAGCTTGCCGATAAAAAAGGCCAATTTATTGCTATTTACCGCGGCTTTTTATTGAGCTTGAAAGATAAATAAAATAGATAGGTTTTATTTGAAGCTAAATCTTCTTTATCGTAAAAAATGCCCTCTTGGGTTATCAAGAGGGTCATTATATTTCGCGGAATAACATCATTTGGTGACGAAATAACTAAGCACTTGTCTCCTGTTTACTCCCCTGAGCTTGAGGGGTTAACATGAAGGTCATCGATAGCAGGATAATAATACAGTAAAACGCTAAACCAATAATCCAAATCCAGCCATCCCAAATTGGTAGTGAATGATTATAAATAACAGCAAACAGTAATGGGCCAATAACACCGGTTGCATTGGTAAGGCTCACCAATAATCCCTGTAAAGCACCTTGCTGATGACTCTTTGTTTGGATAGACATCACTCCCTGTAATGCAGGTAAAGCGATCCCACCACCAGCCAATAAAATTAAAACAGGGAAAACTAACCAACCTTCAGATATAAACGCTAAAAAGGCAAATGCACTACTATCTGCAATAAATCCGAGCAGTACTGCCGTTTTTTCGCCCCATTTAGTGGCTATTCTTCCTGCCACAAAGGCTTGGAATACTGAGTGTAAAAGACCAAGACCCGCTAATGAAAAGCCAACCATCATGCTATTCCATCCAAAACGATTTTCGGTAAATAGCACCCACACCGTTGCGGGAATTTGGCCTATCAATTGCGCTGAAAAATAAATAATCAACAAAATGGGCATCGTTTTAAATAAAGTGATGTATACCGAATTCGATTGCGTCTCAACCCCTACTTCGGTATCTGTATTATCACGTGTATTTTTGGTTTCACGGAACCAAAACATAACCACAAGGAAAGTGACAATATTTAGCAACGCAGCGATAAAAAAGGGACTATGCGGTGAAATCTCTCCTGCAAAACCACCAATAATAGGCCCCGCTATTAAACCAAGCCCAAAACTTGCCCCTAACCAACCGAACCACTTCACGCGTTGAGAAGCTGAGGTGGTATCGGCAATGACCGATGCCGCGACAGCCCCAGTAGCTCCTGTGATCCCTGAAAGCAAACGGCCTAAATACAGCATCCAAAGCGCACTTGAAAAAGCCAGCAATAAGTAATCCAGCGATGCGCCTATTAATGACAACAACAGCACTGGGCGCCGACCAAATCGGTCAGACATTTTTCCAAGCCAAGGAGCAAAGATAACCTGCATTAACGCATAAAGTGCAAGCAATACGCCAAAGTGGTTAGCGATATCTTCCGAAGCAATAAATTCACGTAATAACGTTGGCAAGACTGGCATGATAAGGCCAATCCCCATGGCATCGAGTAACGTAATTACCAATGCGATCTTTGTCGAACTATTCATTTCACTTTTCTCTATCACTGATAGGGAGTGGTAAAATAACTCTATCAATGATAGAGTGTCAACAAAAATTAGGAATTAATGATGTCTAGATTAGATAAAAGTAAAGTGATTAACAGCGCATTAGAGCTGCTTAATGAGGTCGGAATCGAAGGTTTAACAACCCGTAAACTCGCCCAGAAGCTAGGTGTAGAGCAGCCTACATTGTATTGGCATGTAAAAAATAAGCGGGCTTTGCTCGACGCCTTAGCCATTGAGATGTTAGATAGGCACCATACTCACTTTTGCCCTTTAGAAGGGGAAAGCTGGCAAGATTTTTTACGTAATAACGCTAAAAGTTTTAGATGTGCTTTACTAAGTCATCGCGATGGAGCAAAAGTACATTTAGGTACACGGCCTACAGAAAAACAGTATGAAACTCTCGAAAATCAATTAGCCTTTTTATGCCAACAAGGTTTTTCACTAGAGAATGCATTATATGCACTCAGCGCTGTGGGGCATTTTACTTTAGGTTGCGTATTGGAAGATCAAGAGCATCAAGTCGCTAAAGAAGAAAGGGAAACACCTACTACTGATAGTATGCCGCCATTATTACGACAAGCTATCGAATTATTTGATCACCAAGGTGCAGAGCCAGCCTTCTTATTCGGCCTTGAATTGATCATATGCGGATTAGAAAAACAACTTAAATGTGAAAGTGGGTCTTAAAAGCAGCATAACCTTTTTCCGTGATGGTAACTTCACGGTAACCAAGATGTCGAGTTAACCACCCTTTAGATTCATAAAGCGAAAATAATGCGGCTCCAACGTACCCACCTAAATGGAAACGGCGTTCACTCCAATCTAAACACGCACAACAGATTTTACGTGAATGTTTGGAAGGAACGTCAATTCCCATTTCATGAAAATATTGAATACCACTTAATGTGATCATTGAACCATTTTCAGTGATCCATTGCTGTTGACAAAGGGAATCATAGATCTTAACGGCAACTTCGCCAGCTAAATGATCATAGCAAGTACGTGCTTTTCGTAAATGCACTGGCGTGGAAACTTTGGCATGTACGCCATGGTTTAAGGAGATCCCCATCATACTTTCCATCAATTCAGCAATATCTTTTCCTGCTAGCCGAAAATAACGATGCTTGCCTTGAGCTACTACTGTGATTAGCTGGCAATCTAATAATTTAGATAAATGACTGCTCGCCGTTGAAGCTGATATATTCGCCACAGAACTTAGCTCAGTGGCCGTCCAAGCTCGCCCATCCATCAAAGCACTGAGTATTTTAACTCGTGAAATGTCAGACATAGCCGCCCCTATCGCGGCTATTGAGGACTCAAAGGTAACCTCTTTTCGTATTAAATTAGCCATCGCAAGTTCACTTTATTGCCCAAGGGAGCGTAACAGATGCAGCCATACTATCATTGTCCGTTATTAATATCAGTTGGTTAGCATGGTCACTGTATTGCACTAAAATATTAATGTTATTCTCCGCCAATACTCGTGCTATTTCGCCAAGTTCCCCCGGTTTTTCCTGTTTTAACTTACGAATTAATGGTGTCCGGATCGCAAGTACTAACAGTCCAGCTTGCTCTAGCGCTATTTTAGCTTCCTTTCCTTGTTCAACAAGAAAATGAGCATGGCATTCATCACCAACCGTAAATATCCCTCCCCCTTCCAATCCAATACCTTTATTACCTAATGTTTTTCCTAGTAATGCTAATTGTCCTATTTGATTATCTAAAACAACGTGAACATCAAACATTATCCTTGTCCTTTTTAAATGAATATTCGCGAGTAATATGAGCAGTACTAATTTTGTAAAAATCAAATATTGACTCTCGCCCTTCTTGTTGAGCTTTCGCATGTAAAACATGATTTTTCCATTGCAGAACTGCGTATTCGTTTTCCCACCAAGATAGCGATAACATTTTTCCTTCTGTAGCTAGACTTTGAAAACGTTCAATTGAAATAAAACCAGCTACATGACTTAATAGTGGTCTTAACTCCTCAGCTAAAGTCAAATAGCGAGTTTGTTGGTCGGGTTGTATTTGCACCTCAAATATTACAGCAATCATATTTTTCTCCGTTATTAATCAACAAACAGAGTAATCCACCCGAAAATTAACACTTCGATAAGCAACGAAATATAGAAAGGTCATGCTGCTGTTTTATGTTGTATATCACACTTCTTTAAATTGCTCGGCCTGCGCTTATCATGTTCTCCTTCTCTTATAATTTTGTTTATTATTTATACTTTTTTATTTTTTGCTATCACCGAAAATAGTGCGGATCCCGCATGGTATTTAGGTTTACCCATCATTAAATACCATTGTTGTTATTTTAATCTTTTTAATATTTCATGATTAAGATCACACTAAAATTATGACCCTATTAACTAAAAGTTATGGATACCCTAATAAAACTCATTGTTAAAGATTAGTTAACCAAAGTAACTTCATTTTTCACTATTGTTAAATTGTTATAGTGAAAATTCTGGTAAACTAATAGAGGTAAAAAAATGATCCTAGATGCCAGTTATACATTATTAGTCGCATGTATCGCGCTACTCATAGGAATGTTTGTCGTAAAATTTACCCCGTTCCTACAAAAAAACCACATACCAGAAGCCGTCGTTGGTGGCTTTATTGTTGCAATTGTTCTGTTAATTATTGATAAAACATCAGGTTATTCGTTTACTTTTGATGCTTCATTGCAAAGTTTATTAATGCTCACATTCTTTTCCTCTATCGGGCTAAGTTCTGACTTTTCTCGACTGATTAAAGGAGGAAAGCCGTTAGTTCTATTAACTATTGCAGTAACGATCCTAATCGCCATTCAAAATACTGTCGGCATGAGTATGGCTGTCATGATGAATGAAAGTCCATTTATTGGCTTAATTGCAGGTTCAATTACTCTAACAGGTGGTCATGGTAATGCCGGAGCATGGGGCCCTATTCTCGCTGATAAATATGGTGTAACAGGCGCCGTTGAATTAGCGATGGCTTGTGCAACACTTGGATTAGTGTTGGGTGGTTTAGTTGGCGGCCCTGTTGCCCGTCATCTTTTGAAAAAGGTCTCTATTCCTAAAACAACCGAGCAAGAGCGCGACACTATCGTTGAAGCTTTTGAGCAACCAAGCGTCAAAAGAAAAATCAATGCAAATAACGTTATTGAAACCATTTCAATGCTGATTATCTGTATTGTTGTTGGTGGCTATATCAGTGCATTGTTTAAAGATACTTTTCTGCAACTGCCTACTTTTGTCTGGTGTTTATTTGTCGGTATTATTATCCGTAATACACTGACTCATGTATTTAAACACGAAGTGTTTGAGCCGACCGTCGATGTATTAGGTAGCGTTGCTTTATCGCTTTTCTTGGCAATGGCGTTAATGTCATTAAAATTTGGTCAATTGGCAAGCATGGCAGGGCCAGTATTAATTATCATTGCTGTACAAACTGTTGTCATGGTGCTATTTGCCTGCTTTGTCACCTTCAAAATGATGGGCAAAGATTATGATGCTGTCGTGATCAGCGCGGGTCACTGTGGCTTTGGTATGGGAGCAACACCAACAGCAATTGCGAATATGCAAACAGTCACAAAAGCATTTGGACCATCACATAAAGCTTTCCTTGTCGTTCCTATGGTCGGTGCCTTTATTGTTGATATTTCAAACAGTATCTTAATTAAAATATTTATTGAAATTGGTACATACTTTACCTAATAGCTACACACTACTCGGCGTACTTCTCCTAACAATTTATTATAGGGCAGTATGCCGAGCCGCTTTCTTACCCCGTATATTCCCCTAGTCAATCTATTTAGCTTGCACGTTTACGAATTAATTCTCGTGACAACTAAACCAAAATTTGAATTATGACGAGTATATCTGATTATTTATACTTTATTCGTTAGAATAGTCCGTAGAAATAAATAATCAGTAGGCTACATGGAATGAAATTAAGACATCTCGATATCTTTTATGCTGTAATGACTTGTGGTTCCTTAACGCGTGCGGCTGAAGTTTTACATATTTCTCAACCCGCGGCGAGTAAAGCACTCAAACATGCTGAGC
>NZ_JADABR010000030.1:0-279034 GCF_015672585.1 Enterobacter sp. Res13-Sevr-PEC09-46
TGGCCTACCTTGACGATGAAGCCGATCGCGACATTGCATATGACCCGGAGCCGATAGGACGATACAACGTGGCGCCCGGTACCAAAGTGCTGTTGCTGAATGAACGCGACGAGCAGCTGCACCTAGATCCGGTTTTCTGGGGCTACGCACCTAGATGGTGGGACAAATCGCCATTGATTAACGCGCGTGTAGAAACCGCAGCCACCAGCAGAATGTTCAAGCCTCTATGGCAGCATGGCCGGGCGATCTGTTTTGCGGATGGGTGGTTCGAATGGAAGAAGGAAGGTGACAAAAAACAGCCCTACTTCATCCACCGTGCTGACGGTCAACCGATATTCATGGCAGCCATTGGCAGCACGCCCTTCGAACGTGGCGATGATGCAGAAGGTTTCCTGTTAGTGACGTCTGCGGCCGACAAAGGTCTGGTCGACATTCACGACCGCCGGCCATTGGTTTTGTCACCGGAAGCCGCCCGGGAGTGGATGCGCCAGGATATAGGCGGGAAGGAAGCGGCAGAGATAGCAGCCGACGGCGCTGTTCCAGCCGACAAATTTATCTGGCACGCTGTGACGCGCGCCGTGGGCAACGTGAAAAATCAGGGACCGGAGCTAATCAAGGCGACACAATAAAAGGTAAGAGGCCAGGCACGTCCTAAATGAGCGAGGAGCGGACATTTTATTAGGCATCTATACGCTCTCTGCCTCAGGTGTTCCCTGATGGAATACCAACTTCCATTGCCCGTTCTCAGAGAGAACCCAGCATGAAGAACGTAGGGATGCACGATTACCATCCGGATTAATAGTTCTGTAGTGCAATATTGCGAAATTATCTTCAACGCTGATAAGCCGAAAATCACTACTAAGGATAGCCGGAACACTATCTTCACCCGAAAGCGCTTCAATAGTCTGTGCACGATCAACTAATACGCCTGAGCGTGTTATTTCGCTGAATCCTTCATGGAGTACCTGTTCAAGCCATTTTCGATCTTTCCGCCGGCTGCCATGAAGAGAACATTCGAGTCTTTTTAACGTATCCAGGAGCATCGTGTTTGTCCTCATCACACTCGAACATCGACACTTAAAGCAATAATCGATGGAATGCAATGTCCGCTTCTGGCACACAGCAGATGCCTATTTTGACGCGAATGCTTTGCCCTTACCTCGCCAACAACCTAATTGTTTGCTCCGCAACTATGGTTTTTATTAGAATTCTCGCCTCTAAATAAATTGTAATATATTGATTTTATTAGATGTTTGTCAGATTCTATATGTTCAGCTCGATTTACGTACTCTAATGTTTCCAATGCCAAGGAATTTGCGGCTTCAGCAAACATCCCAGGCCACCCCGTACTCAGCATGGCCAGTCCTTTGAGGACTCTTATCTGAATCTCCCTCATACTGGCACCATCGCGCGCGACTGGAGAGAAAAAGTCCTCTAGCAGATCGATATTCTGAAGTGGTGAAACATGTACCGAAGGATATTTCACCTCTATTTCATCAGATTTATTCTGCGCGTAAGCGGAAAGTATACGAACACCTCTCCCAATGACATCAATTGCGGTTCCAGGATCATTCACTGCCGGTGAAAGGGCCCGGCAGGCTATTTCGGCCATGACGCTAAGGCAAAATCGCGGATCCTGAGCGAATGAACGTACATCCGAGACAATAATCGTCTCAAGTAAATCGGTGCTGATTGATGAGTCCTGGCACTGACTCAGGTACAAAACTGGCATGGACGGATGTATGAAACTGCCTGGCTGCGCCACAAGGTATACATGACGAGGATCATTGGTCAGTAGCTTGCTCAGTTTCACCATATCAATATATTCAACATAGCCAATCTTCTTCGGATAAACTGCAATCGTTCCTTTCGGCTGTTCATGGCTCTCAAGCCATGGATATCCGCCGAGAAAGGGATTTCTTGCTCTCGCAATAAATGTTTCGATGGCCGCCTGTTCTACTTTTGCCGTTGTCTCACCTACCCTCCCAAGAGAGGTCAAATGTTGTATCCAGCGAAGCAATGTTATGAGGATTAGGGCAATGACAATCAATGTGACAATGAATAAAATGACCCTCCCCCTTTCTCCATAGGCTCCCATATTGAGGGCAATAATCCCTACCAGACTGAAGAGAAAAGAACCGATGAAGGTGGCCAATACATTTTGTGTGGTTACGTCTTCAACAACTAAACGCGTTGCTCTGGGAGTCACATTAGTAGTTGCTGAACCGTAGGCTGTGACCATGATACTCAGCGAAAATGTTGTCACTGCTAGCATACTTGATGCCAGTATGTTCAGAATGTTATCGACTGCTTCAGCACCAACCTTCACTGAAACCGACTCAGGGATCAATGATTTGAAAAGAATAGATACTAGGGCCGTTATTATCGCTACAATTGCGAATAATGTTGCCCTGAACCATAGTTTTTTGAATGTCTGCTTCAGAACCCATTGCCAGCGAGATATCATTCTGTATTCCCTCGTATTGCGGCCGGGATAAATAATTGCCGCCCCCAGGACGGCATATTGCTATTAACGAACCAAGTGCAGGAAGTGCAGGTGTTTTTCGTACTGGTCCAGTATGTCATTAATTAACTGTTCCTGATTCCAGCCCATCACATCATAATTTTGGCCGCCTTCTTTGAGATAAACCTCAGCGCGATAATATCGATGTTGCTCTGCCTGCTGCTCATCATTGTCCATCGCAGCCAGAGCGAAGGTCGGCGAGTTATACCCGCGAAGCCTTACTTCGTAAATAAAATTCAGCTCATTGCCCAAATCGACTTCAAGGCGAATACGATCGTCGGCAGCGTCATTGATGTGACTAATCGTTCCCTGCTTGTTCAGTTCTTCCTGAACCAGCGTCATGGCTGGCTGGATAACGTCGTCCATAAAGCGTTTCACGAGAGAACGTTTCGGCAGATAAGCAATATTACGTAACCTTCTCTGCCAGGGAATGGGGTTACGTGCAGCCGTAGGAGCAATAGTCGCCATGCTCAGGCTTTCACGCTTGGTCAAATCCCGACGCAGTGCTTTTAACAGTCCGTATATGGATATTAATAAGATCACTGAGAAGGGCAATGCACTCGCTATTGTCACCGTTTGCAGCGCGCTTAGCCCACCCGCAATCAGAAGTGCGATTGCAACAATCCCCATGAGTGAGGCCCAGAAGATTCGCTGCCAGACGGGTGTGTTAGCTACCCCACCAGATGCCAGGGTATCCACAACCATTGCCCCGGAATCAGCAGACGTTACAAAGAAGACGATGACCATCGCCATTGCAATGAATGACAGAACGGAAGAGAACGGGAAATGCTCCAGGAAATTAAACAGTGCCAGCGCGACATCCTGCTGAACGGTATTTGCGAGATCGGTCGCCCCCTGATTCATAATGAGATAGATTGCGCTGTTACCAAACACCGTCATCCACATGAGCGTAAAGCCGGCGGGAACAAACAGCACGCCGGTGACAAATTCACGAATGGTTCGGCCACGCGAGACCCGTGCGATGAACATCCCCACAAACGGCGACCATGAAAGCCACCATCCCCAATACAATAATGTCCAGCCCCCCAGCCAGTTGCTCGACTTAGGTTCATACGCGTAAAGGTTGAAGGTTTTACTCACCAGTTCCGAAAGATAACCGCCCGTATTTTCCACGAATGACTTCAGCAGAAGCACGGTTGGTCCCAGACACAGGACCAGCGCCAGCAGCAACACCGCCAGGCCCAGGTTGAGTTCTGAAAGAATACGTATTCCCTTGTCCAGGCCGGACACCACCGAAATCGTCGCTAATCCCGTGATGACCACGATCAGAATAACCTGCACCGTTTCATTAATGGGCACCCCGAAGAGATGGTTTAAACCGGCATTCACCTGCAAAACCCCGTACCCCAGCGATGTCGCAACGCCAAAGACCGTGCCGATAACGGCGAAAATATCAACCGCATGGCCTATAGGACCATAGATTCTATCTCCAATAATAGGATAGAGTGCAGAACGCAGCGTTAAAGGCAGACCGTGACGATAACTGAAAAAGGCTAAGATCAGCGCCACAATGGCATAGATTGCCCATGCATGCAGACCCCAGTGAAAGAAGGTCAGACGCATTGCTTCCTTCGCTGCCGCAACAGTCTCTGGGGTGCCGACGGGAGGCGAAAGATAATGCATCACAGGTTCGGCAACGCCAAAGAACATCAGACCGATCCCCATCCCTGCCGAAAAAAGCATCGCAAACCAAGAATGGTAGCTGAAATCAGGTTGCGCATGGTCCGGACCCAGCTTGATATCACCGTAGCGTGAGAGTCCCAGGAAGGTGACGCTCAGTAAAATGAGTGCCACCGCAAGGATGTAGAACCAGCTGGCATTCGTGAATATTTGTTGCTGAAGTAATTTAAAATTTTTGTCGGCTACATCCGGGAATACAGCGGCAAAGGCGACAAGAAGGAAAATTAACAAAGCAGATGTAAAGAATACCGCTTTGTTAATCTGGCTTTTAGACTTCTTTGGGATAGTATCATTTTCACTCATATTTATTCATTCCATTAACTTAGATCCGCTTAAGATGATAGGCATTGCCTCTCATAGAGTAGCAAAAACCCGCAGTAAATGGAGCATATAATCAGAAGTTACGTCGTGGTAATATTCTCATAGGCTTTCTCCGATTTTGTATGCGGTAATACTCTCTCATCACAATTATTGAATGTCCCATGGCTAAGGCTCCTGTAATGGTTTAAATCAGCTTAGATACAGGAAATTTTTTATAAAGCGTGCACACCGCTACGTCGTAAATAATCGCCACCTGCTTTCTGTCCACGCCGTTTGAAATCAACCTGCCAGCCTGCGCCCATTGCTCCGGTGTTAGCTTTGGTCGTCTGCCGCCTATGCGCCCTTTCTCCCGGGCTGCCGCCAGTCCTGCCCGGGTGCGTTCCACGATTAACTCCCTCTCCATCTCTGCCAGGGCTGACATGATGTGGAATATGAAACGCCCCATTGGGCTGGAGGTGTCTATGCTGTCCGTAAGGCTTTTGAAGTGGATGCCGCGCTGCCGGAGTTCGTCCACCAACAGTACCAGGTTCCGCATGCTTCGCCCGAGGCGATCCAGCTTCCACACCACCAGCGTATCGCCCTCATTCAGCGTTCGCAGAAGCTTTTTAAGCGCTGGCCGGTTCGCTACCGTTCCGCTCATTTTTTCCTCAAAAACCTGTTCACATCCTGCGCGTTCGAGAGCTTGTCGCTGAAGATCTGTGTTTTGGTCATTTGTTGACACCCTTACGTAGCCAATTTGCATGTTTTTCACCCAATATTTTCTGCAAAAAAATCAGGTGAAGTTATCGGCATGGCTACCACAGGGCAATCTATAAAACCTCGGTTTAGGAAGTAGTGCGACTAAGAACGTTGGAACGTCAGTGGGAAATGTAATGGAGGTGGGCGCGTTTGGGTTCGGAGGCAAAGGAAACTCATTCAACGCAGATACAGTTGCTGAAGTATGGGCAAACCTCATGGATAAAGGTTCTCGTGTATTTCGTAACAACAAAACTGTTAACTCACAAACATCTTATGCTGCATCGCTATATTTTGCAGCTGAAGATACGCATGCGATCATCAGCGTTGCTTACGGAACTGGGGTGGTGGGGGTCTTGGCAAGAAACACCTCAGGAACCTCCGCAACCTCAACCTTTAACATGCTTTACGGCACAGCCAACACGACCCGCGCCAGCGACGGTACACTGAAAGCTGCATCGCCAGTGGTGGCGATATTCTCGGATGGCTCATACCGGACGAATGACGAATCGGAGGGCTGCACTGTAACCCGACTGGCAACCGGCCAATATCTGGTGGAAGGGTGTCAGGGGCTGAACTCAGACGCAGCATGGGGCGGCATCGATGGAGGTTTTGACATCCCAACCGATCGCAACAAGCAACCGCTTATCTGGCTGGATTATGAGGTTAACGCCAATGGCTCTTTACTGGTGAAAACCTATCACCGTACTCACCCTGATGCGCCAGCTTTCGGCAGGAACGAAATAGACGGCGTAAGTGATGGTGATCCTGTGGACATTCCCGGCGACCAGTTCGTGTCTGTGCGTGTCGAAATGCCAGCCGATTCTTTATACAACCAAAAAGTCAGTGCGGCAGAGCTGGCCATGACTGCTGATGCGGGTGAATAAAGGTCGGTTTGGGAAACAGCGCTACACGAGACGTTGAAAGTCAGTTTTCCCCAGGTTCCGCGTATCTGAACGGAGCTGCTGTCATGGCCCAGGTTCATCGAGATTTCCGGCAACTCGCCTCGTATGATTTGATTGCTCAATACCCACTGGGTATGTCCTTTGGCATTCAGTATGGAGGGAATGGGTGGGGTGGTAATGGCAGCACAGATACTTACACCGGCATGTTAACCTTGCGCGGATGGCATGACTCATCTGGTGGTGGCTATGTTTCCTGGCAGTTAGCCTCAACGTCGCAGGGGCTGAAATACCGCCAGGGAAACGGGACTGTTACTGGGCTAGCTAACGTTGGTTTTTCAACCACGCATACCATTTACTCAACGCAGAACACCACGAAAGCCAGTGACGGAACGCTTAAGGCTGCCTCCCCAGTTGCCCGTATTGTGAAAAGTCAGGAGGAATGTCAGCGCACTGATATCGATGAACCAGGCTTTGTCTGGTGCGGATGTGGTACGGCGAACGCCGAGGCGGAGGGAATAACCCTTTCCCGCCTCGATGTTGGTGTTTACGTGCTCACCGGTTCAGCAGGACTGGCGTCTGAGGGATGGCAGTTACTGCCACCAATGGACCCTGGCGGCATGGGGGAGCTGGGTGTAGTTGAGGCAGAGCAAACCGAAAACGGCGGACTGACTATCCGCCTGTTTAAACGAAAATACCTGCTGGGCGATGAGGGGGAGATCGTCAAAACGAAAGGGAAACCGATGGACGTGCCGGTGAACAGCTGGATCGATGTTCGCCTGGATATGCCTGATGATTCTGCCTTTAATCAGATGATGAATCAGAAACTTCAGCCATAGCTGCACGCTGATTCCAGATACTGTTTTGCGGCATCTCTACACGGACACTGACAAACTGATCGGCCGGAATATCGGCCGGTTCGCCATCCACAAAACCTTCCCGTGAGTTCCTCGCAAATATCGGTGCTGACGGGTATTCCCGGTGGAATGTTTTCACCAGCACTGACCCGTCGGCATTTACCTCATAGTCAAGCCAGATTAGGGCCTGCCCATTACGATCTTTAGGGATATCGAACCCGCCATCAATCCCACCCCACGCCGCATCTGAATTCATACCCATGCAGCCCTCGATCAGATACTCTCCGGCTTTCATGCGAGTTACAGTACAACCTTCTGATTCGCCATTAGTCTCAAACGAACCGTCTGCAAACAGCTTAACTACCGGGGAAGCTGCTTTTAAGGTGCCGTCACTAGCTCTGGTGGTGTTACCAGTGTCATAAACTCGTAACCATGGAAGGAATGAGGCGCTTTCTCTTGCCCTCCACCACATACCCTGGTTTCCTCGCCCCCCAAGCTGAAAGCAGTAGGATGAATCGGAACTATGAGCGCAGTTTATCCCCATAAACACAGCAGTAGCTGAGGGGCCGTCATAAGGGCTACTTAAAAATCGGCCATCGACAGCTATATCCCAGCCAGCATTACTATTACCCGGCCCGCCCAAGCCAAAATCTCCCCGGGATAACATCTGTCCTGTCGAGCTGTAAGCATTCCGTGTAGCACTGCTTCCCAAACCGAGGTTTGTGCGAGAGTCTTCTGCCGTTGTTGCCCCGGTCCCACCCTGACTAATTGGGATAGCTCCATTACTTCCTTTCTGCGCCAGTTTACCGATCGCCGGAATGGTTATACGAGTGCCGTTGATGGTAACGGTGATGTTCTGGTTTGCTGAGGTGGTGGCAAATGTCTCCCAGGCGCCGATGTTCTCGTCATACTCGTTGATGAGCTGAGACATACTCTGCGCCAGGCCATCGACCGAGAGACTATCAGTAACAAGAATGCCGTACTTCTGGCCGCTCAGCGCTGGAGACGCCGCGGGTGTAATCGTCAATGACGTCGCACTGTTGATGGCCGTGATCTGAAACATCTGTACCGGGTTAGAAAGAACAAACAACGTCTGGCCAACCCGAATCTGGCTGGCCGGTGCCGTCCAGTTCGTGCCGGTGCCGGTGGCGGTATTTCCGTTAATGGCGATGGTGCCAGTGTTATAAAGCATATTTTCTCCAGGCAATAAAAAACCCCGCCGGAGCGGGGTTTGTTCAAAACTGAATGGGTTAGTGGCAGGTGGTGCTGGTGAACGTGTTGGCGCTCACCCATGACCAGTTAAAGGGATAACCGGCGCGGTACTGCGTCTGATTGTTTTGTTTACGGACTCCGTAGATCTGGACGCTGCTTTCCTGCCCGCCGACCAGGGCTATTCCGGTGCATACGGGCTGCTGCTTCTCAATAACGCCAGCGCAACCGGAGAGCAATACCGCTACCGCCAGGCAAAGAATCATATTTTTCATAGTGGTTATATCCCAGGGCATTCATGAAGCTACACAATAACAATATGAATCAACGGGATATAATTGATTTGGTAGATCAATTATTCAAAATTGATCGTTCAAAACGATCAATCATAGTTGGCGCAGTTGATGGCCATAATCACGTTCCTCAGATTTGAATACGCGACGTTTTGAAGGTTGCCGCCAGGGGTTGTCTGCGGCCTGGCGAATAAAGCCGCTACCATCGCAGCAGTCACATCTGCGAACGCTTGCCGCACTACGGGCGTAATCCTGGAATGCAAAAGCACACATAATTTCGAGAACGCGCTGCCGGACTTTTTCATCGAGTTCTTTAACTGATTTAAAGCGTCGGCATAGGTCCAGAGATGATCCATAAAGTGCCTCCATTGCCCGGTCAGGGCTACTGATACCAATTTTTGCAAGGTATAAATCGAACCCAAACCCACACTTGGCGTTAACCAGTCCAAGCGCGGCCATAACATCAGTTCCGGTCAGATTGTCGGTGGCAGTCGCCCTCGAAGAGTCACTGAACATCGGTGATTTTGGCGAGAAATATTTAGCGATTGATTCGAGGTTCATATTGCAGCTCCTGCCAACTGGTTAATGCGAATAAAATTACGAAGGATGCGGTAGTCCACCAGCACCGATCCCGGGCGGCGGTAAATCCGAAGGCGCTGCCAGCGCGCGCGGAGTATCTCAAGCGTTTCTGGCTTCATCTGGCCTCCTCGATGATGATTTGCCCGGTTTCTCCCCAGATTTTGGTAACCCGTCCGTCCCAGACATGGCTATCCTCGTCAAACACTGCATCAAGCAGAGCTTTTTCCAGATTGTCTTTGTCCGGCTTTTGTTGATGAGGACGGCCGACATATTGCGCCCGCTTCGTCTTACTCCAGCTCTTTGGCATGGGGATGACGAACGTGACGTGATACCCGGACTCTGGCAGGCGGATGCCCAGCAACCGGACATGTTCTTTGTATGCCCAGTACGCTGCTGTTGCTGGCCGTTTATGCCATTGGTCGCGCTGAGTCATTCGGGGTTTGCCAATCGGCGTAATTTCGTAAATTTTCATGCGGGCACCACCAGCCCACGGCGGGCAACTTCAATCACTGTCAGAACAATCGCGCGGTCCATAAGCTGCCGACGCTCCTCCCTGTTCAGCTTATTCCCGTTATCAATGCTGTCATGACAGTAAACGCAGAGTGCAGCTGTCGCACAGTCATCGGTTTTTAATCCCATGCCTTTTGACTCATTTCGGTGCGCAACTTGGGTTCCCCAGGCACCACACAAAACACAGCATTCAATCTGCCCGACGGCGGCAAGCCACTTTTTATTACGATAAGTTTTTTGCTTAAGCATCATGCACCCCATACTTAAACGAATAGCCATGGCTGCTACGGTATTTACCGTTGCAACAACGAGGAATGGAACCAGATGGAATGTTTAGCGTGCGCCCAGCCTCAGCCGCGCTACCAAAATGCAAGGTTTCGCCATCACTCAATCGTGTGGCAATAACGGACCTGGAAGAATGATGTTTTGCGCCGGTCTTATTTTTATGTCCTCCTGATGGTTTCTTATACAGGACATCAAACGAGTGACGTATATTTTGCTGACACGTGACCCATTCCAGATTGACGACTCTGTTATCATCTCGAATCCCATTGATGTGATTGACCTGATCACCGTTTCCTCTAGTTGTAGAAAGAAAAACTGAAGCAATAAGTCTGTGCAATTTGGTGCGAGTACTTTCACCATTTTTCACCAAGCTAACTGCGACATAGCCTTTATTACCGTCACGATATGGTTTCAACACCCTCCCCATCACCGTACGCCCACGACAATCAACACGGTCAAGAGAACGAACCCGCCCTAAATCACTAACCTCATAAATGCCTTCATATCCGGGAATGCTTTCCCAATTTTCTTCAATAGCCATGATCACCCCCACATCCGTTGACGAAGTGATCGCGGCGTATGTTCCAGGCGAGCACAAACCGGCAACCGGGCACTGACCGTCCAGGTCAGGAAATCAGGATTGAGGCTTTTTTCGGTTCTGATACCGCGAGCCCGATAAACTGCAATCAGGCTGTCGGCCTGTTCACTGGTGCATTCCGTATGGTGAAAATATGAATACTTCATTCCCGTCACCCCGCGAAGCTCATGAGTTGCGCAGCGGCGTTCTCCGCCTCGCGCTGGTCCCTGAATGCTTTGGATAATATCCAGCGCCAGAGGACATCAAGCGCGGCCTTGTACAGCTGCTGGAACTCAATTTCGTCCATGTTCGCGAATGAGATGCTGCGAGGATGTTTCTGAAGGGTGCCATCCGGAAGCTTTATGGCGTCGTAATGCCCGGCCTGAATCGTCACCCAGGCGCGGTATGCATCGAAGGATTTACAGAGGCTGATCCCGTTCGTGACGCGGCGACTCGCAACCTGCTCAAGATAGTGCTCAGCGGCATCCAGTAGTGCGCCTTCGTTGCCGCCGTAGGTAGCCAGGAATTTAGCGTAGCCGGTTACCAGCTTGCGCTCATTGGAGGATATCGCGCCGCCGGTTGGCTCCCAGTATTCGAAGCCCAGATTCAGCAGAGCGAAAAAGCGTCGGTGAAACGCTGGATTGCGCACCTGTTTAAAGTCGGCCACCAGCACAGCGCCGAGCTTAATTTTTGATTGCAGTAAATGGCTGGTCTCCGGCGTAGCCGGGATCAGGATCCCTGAGGACTGCTTAATGAGTTGTAACTGCGCCATGGTGTTCACTCCGTGGCGCATCAATGTCAGGTTGCTGGTTGTTCAGGCCAGCTCAAGAATTATGATTGTGTACGTAGTGACAAGTCAATTTTTAGAAGCCATTTCCCTTACAACTTCCATTATAGTTTCCTTCGACCAGTATCGATCGTCACTGCTTAGTTTTCTATGAGTTATGGAACTGTCGTTGCTGGAAATTATATACCTCTCTTCCGCCCTCATACTGAATGTCAGCAGCTCTTTTCCTTTCCCATCGGTTATGGTCACTCGTAGATCTGACTGAGCTACACCCTCCACGAAATCCCCCTGAGCGACATACAGACGCGATTAGAAATTGTCGGCAGCAGCATCAAAGGGATTCGCAAATTGCGGTATTCTGAAAATGCGCGCTACCCCTGTATGCAATCTTAATAAAACCAGTCGTCAGCACTTTCCCAGGTTTCCTGAAGGATCCCCTCGACCGTCTTCTTTGCGTCCTTCTCACCGCCATAAACACTTAACCCATCAGTACCTGCGCGTCGGATAACCAGGCTGCAATTATCAAACCGGTTATGTAGTCGTTTCAGCAATTCTTTCTCAAGCGACGGCACAGCTCCATCTGGAAGTTTCTTAGTTCGATCAATGGTTAATTCAACTTTCATAGTAGCCTCCTTTGCAAATACTGTATTTTTATACAGTAAACCCGCAGAGCAAAATGATCAACGCCTTATGAGCACAAATTGTTAAGAATCAACTTTTAGGAATTTGACGACAATGAAATATATGATTCATAAATCAATAACATACAGCTTTGGCGGGGTGAGTATGACTTAAGTCTGTGTAAATAAACACTTCCTTATGGAACGCATATTGATTAAAATCCGCGCGCTATACAGGGCCTTCAGACATGAATTTGTGATTTGAAGTAAAAAATCAAGCTAAAGTTGATGGCTTTTCCTCCGATAAAGATATAAAAATTAATTTACATTTATCGTAGTGATGACCAATCAAAGAGTTTGGCATCTAAACTGAAGTTCAGGGAAAACTAAATCAGCTACTTAGCTGCATTTGATATTAGGAACTGTATGTTTGCACAGCGAAAACAACTTTACACGCAGTTAGAAGAAATGCGTGGCTCAAAAGTAATTACCTATGTTACGGGTGATAGACAAGGCTTAGGGTCGCAGATTTCATCCGATGCTTTTGATCTCTTCGCTAACCATTTAGATGAAATCGGTGACACACAAAAAATCACTCTTTTTATCTATACTTGTGGTGGCGACATTTTAGCAGCCTGGAGTATTGTGAACCTGCTTCGCCAGTTCTGTAAGGAACTCGAAGTTGTTATACCGGCAAAATGTTTAAGCGCTGGCACGCTAATGTCACTTGGCGCCAATAACATCGTTATGACTAAGCAAGCCACTATCGGTCCGATCGATCCAAGTGTTAACGGGCCTCTGAACCCACAAGTAAATTTCAATGGTCAGATACAACCGTGGGCAGTCAGCGTTGAAGAAATCAAGGGTTATATTGCTGTAGCAAAAGAAGAATTCGGAATTACGGATGATGCAGGTCTAGCTAAGATTTTGCACGCTCTTAGCGAGAAAATTCATCCATTAGTACTTGGACGTGTCTACAGAACTAAAGCGCAGATACAAATGTTAGCCAGAAAATTACTTGTTAATCAGATGGATAACGCTGAAAACGTGGATAAGATAATCAGTTTCCTTTGTAGTGAATCTGGAAGCCATGATTACACCATTAATAGACTAGAAGCGATGGAGCTCGGGTTGAAAATTGAGAAACCCGATCAAGAACTCTACCGCATTATTAAAGATATTTATGATGATATCAAGGAAGAGCTCCAACTTGGACAACCCTTTGATGCGAATGCAGTTTTAGGTGTCTCTAACGCTCAAAAATATGATGCTGTGAGATGCTTAGTGGAAGCACCAGATACGTTTTCATATCAGTTTAGGACTGAAATACAGTTAAATCGCAACGCAGTTGTTGTTCCTAATGGTACTCAACAACTAACCGTCAATAGCACTATTTTGAAAGAAGGGTGGAATAAATATGACCAATAATGGAAGCACTGCTACACAGTACTTGGCGTACAATCAAGGCGCTACAACTACTAACCAGTATGCTGGCTTTCGTACCTCTACTCCCAACTCAGCGGGCTCACAGTCAGTTAATGGTCAACAAACAACTCAGTATGTAACTACAACGACCAAAACCCTTGGTTGATTTTCGTAGTAATGAGAGATAAAAGCCTGCTAAGCAGGCTTTTATCGTTTTAAGCTACTCTCTCAAAAGCACGACACATTTCAGGTAAATTTGCTTTTACTAACGCCTCAGCAAATGGTGGCGGTACCGCGTTACCGCAGCGGGCCACCTGCTTATCCTTCGCGTACTTCACGCCGCGGAAATCCCTGTCGATGATGTACCACTCCGGGAAGCCCTGCGCCCGGTATAGATCATGCGGTGGTTGCAGCATGCACATGCCAATATCGACTATGCGATATACCAGGACTTTGATAAGCAGTTAGAGTCGCAGTGTTTGCGCAGAAATTCTTAGTCCTGCTGTGGACGCTGCTCGTTGTCCCCATACATAGCCGACAATGATTTCCCTTCACCGTCTTGCGCCCCGCCTGCGGTACAATCGGCATTCGCTGGAAGATGCACTGCCCTTACCGGCAGGTCAAAAGTAGTTTCTCCAGATGAGATGTGATCGATGCGTGGCGATTGTTGAATGACATTCTTTTGGCTAATTATCAACGGACTTTCATAGAGAATGAAAACTTTGAATTACACGACTCAAAGATCTTGGAAAAGGGGGTTAACGGTTAAGGATGTTAACTATATGTTACACGCAACTTAAAAATAAACACCAGTAGTTGACGATTCTTACGCAGATTGCGCGATATCATGTTGCGCAATTCTGACCTTTCATTGAAGAAATCATCACTCGATCAAATTTTGAATTTTTTTTCTTAATTATTGACATGTCTTCCAGGCCTTACGGTACGAGGACTTAGCCTTTTTTACTCTTTTACAACCTCAATTTAACGTCAAAATCAACCCTTGTGCTGAAAAGATTCCTTACTAGAATACTCATCATATAGCGCAATTATTTTTTGCAAGCCCTATATATAGTATTTAAACATTTAAATTTTTACGGCCTGCCGGAAATGAAAAAACCCGGCTGATTAGACCGGGTTCTTCAATCGGTAACTGGAGGTGAGAACTCCACTTACCGTGCCAAATGTATCTGGCGACTGAAGTTAGCTTAAACAAATGAACTGAATTCTTCAAGCGAGGGGACGGAACAAGAACGCTTCCGGACACTTTAGATAACCTTGAAGATTGATATGCAAGTAAAATTTTTTGCCAGGGTTTTTGGTGATTCTTGAACCCCACCCAACCCAAAATCGTGCTGAATGTATCTGGCGACTACTGATACAGCAACTGCAAAGGCAAGCCCAGGGGTATTTGCGGCGAGGCGCGATGAACAAAGAGGAAGCTGCATAGCATTGCTCCTGTTGATCTTAAAACTCGCGCCCCCGGTGACGGCCATCATTACGGCCCTGCGGGGATACTTCAAAGACCGCTAACCCTAAGCCTAGGAGGCTATTATGGTTGCATTGCTGTTGAAAATCGTACCGCCGATGTTCGTGATCATTAACGCGATCATTGAGTACGTAAACCAGCGTCCTTAAGCCTGGTTTTGAAAAGGCCCGGAGTAGTGGGCCTTATTAACTTCGTTACAGCAGCTCATCTGGGATTGGTTTCACACCTGAGCTTTCAATGAACTGGATTATCTCCTGCCCAGTTGTGCTACGACCAATGGCTACCGCGTAGACGTGCCCGTTATGCTGAATATGGTCAACCTCAAAGGTTTTGAGGGGAGTGCCATTGTTTACACAACCAGCAGCCTGAACGGTAACTTCTCCTACAAGCAACTTTTGTTTGGGATAATCGTCCATCTTGATCTTCCCATCGAGACCGCGACCAATCAATAGATATTCAACTTTCACCTAGCATCCTCCTGCTTCTGATAACCGGTTCGTTGCCTTTCGGCAAAATGATAGAACGTTCCCGATAATATCTTAGACACTCAATAAAATACTCTCGGTACTGCTCAGGTTGTTCTCAGGCCATCTGCTCCGCGATGACGGGTATATTCAAACACTCTTTGTAAACAACGCTGAGGCGGAAAGATCAACGTTAACCTTATCGCGATCTTCCTGCGGCTTTGCAGCAATATTCCATTCAGACATCAGTCAGCAGTCCTCCCTCTCTTCTTTCTGGTCTCATAAGGAGATCTAAAACCATCAACAGATTCAACCTCTCCAGCATCAAACCGTTTCGCATTTGCAATTTGTGATTTCCTCCAGAACTTTTTATGTCTTTTCATTGAAGCTTTATATTTTTCTGCTGGAGTCATTTCTTCGTTAGACATAAAACCCCCTCGGTTATTTGAGGGGATTATAGATCACTTCTGCTGCGGTGATGCCGCTATCATCCGGCGATACACATCGTAAGTTCCGAATTGTTCATCACCAGCCTCAAGAATTTCATGGGTGGGTTCTTCTGGCACCATCACCCAACCATCCGGAATCACCGGAGAGTTGCCGCTCACAGCCTCCTGAAAGCGTCCAAGCTCCACGTACTCCTGACATGACCAACCGCCATCAATGAAATCGCGAGCTTCAACAGCGTCGAATGTGAATGATGTTTCGCTGCCGGTTGGCGAGGTTAAGCCGTACAGGTCTGCTACCGGCTTAAACTGCGTGACCAGAATATTTTCCGTAATATTTTGTTGTGAGTTTTGTTGTCGATTGGCAGCTCGCTCAGCCTTCAACGACAGAGCAAGATACTGCTCCATCGACGTTTTGGCTCCGGCAATAATCTCGTCCAGCACATCATCAGTCAGGTCTTTATCTGTCATCATCGCAGTATATCCTCCACGCCAATCAACCCCTTCCTGCTCAAGTAGTCCATTGCATCGCTTTGTAACTTACTATCAGGATTGGCCTTTCTGAGTGAATGGGCTAAACGCTTAACCCACATGACCAACTCGCCCACGCTTTTGGTATCCTCATTAGTGAGGGCACCATCGGCACCCTGAAGAATGGCGGTGACAGCGTTGATAGCCTCAACTTGAGGCATCTCCATCATGCGATGATCGCTCGTTACTATGAATGGCGCAGAGTGCTTAAGCATGGCGGCGCGGTGGGCTTTCCAGCCGCCACGGAAAGTGTCGTCAAAGTCGTCATCTTCCATGAACCGACGCTTATACTCTTCTCGTGTCAGCTCGTCCGGCACAAATACTGGCACTGGCTGAGCGGTGTAAACAGGCATAACGTCGCTTTGCCCTTTATTGCTCTCGTCAGTCAAAGACCAGAACAGCCTGCCTGCCGGATGCTTGAAGATGTACGCCACCGGCTCCGCTTCGAGCGTTGACAGCGCTAGCTTCATCGCAGCAAGCGCCATCGCCGCATCTTCGTTTACTGCGCCGGGCACAGCATCGCGCTCTTCTTCAAGCTCTGCGATAGTCTGATTTAGCCATTCTTTTAGGGGAGTATTCATCATTTCAAACCCTCCAACATTGGCAGCCGGTACGCAGCTACCGCTTTGTATTCTTCTCCCGGTGATTCTGCCATTTCGTTGAGGGCGCTAATTTCTGAGACTAAGGCGTCCTCGCCATAAGCAACGCAGAACTCATCTAAATGCGCCTCACCTTCAGAATCAGCTATGGCATACAGGAATGGCTCGGCCTTCAACACTGCCTGCGCGATTTTAGCCAAGCATTTATCCATCTGCGCCAGCTTGCTCTCAGGGAATCCGGCAACCATAGCGAGTCGCATTTCTGTGCGCGCAATCAACTGCTCTTTGGTGAATTCTTTGGTAATTGTGCTCATGCAGCCGCCTTGTTGTGTGAAAAACGTTTCAGGTCAAAGTCGATAGTTGCCCGCTGGTCACGGAAAATTCCGCAGCGCCCGTGGCGAACTAGACCACCCTGCTCTACCGCTACGCGGAGATATTTCTCCGCCGTGGTCCGGTGCAGGCCGAACATCGCAACGACGTCATTCGTGGTGATGCGCCCCTGCTCCTTCACCAGTTCGATAATTCGGTTGATGATCAGAGCGCGTTCTTTGTCGGTTTTCTTTCTGGCCATCGGTTATTCCCTCCCTGTCAGCTGATGCACGAGATTTCTGTGGCGACCAATAACACGAACCGCGTCACGCAGTTTGGTCAGTTGCTCCAGCTTGTTTCTGGTGCGGCGGATTTCGCGAGAAATGTCCCTCACCGCTGGTACAGCTTCGACTGCGGCGCGCCCTTCGGTGAACGAGGGGATTTCACTCACGATCTGTTCGACTGGTTTTGCTTCTTCCGGCGCGGCAGGTGCCTCCGGTACCGGTTCTTGCTTAACGGGTTCTGTAACAACAGCAAGGGACCAGGTAACGCCTTTACCCTTCCCGTTCTTCACCACAACGCCCTGGCGCTCCAGCGCGCGAAGAACAGAGACCATTCCGCGGGCATTGCGATTGACGGCCGCAGCCAGCGAAACTGTCGTCATTGCCCCCTGCTCACGCAGCTGCTGTCGGACGACATTAGGATCAACGGGTTCCGGCTCCTCACCTTTCAGACGCGGGGCCTGATGAACAGGTGCCTTTGGCGTTGACTGCTGAGACTGACCTTTCACAGTACCGAGGAACCAGCCGCCGTCTCCAAAATCGCATAACCCCTGATCACGCTGCTCACGTAACATGGTGAGCGCATCAACCGGGTCGATTTCAAGACGGTCAGCAACTTCGCGGTATGTCGCCCGCCCCATTTTTTCCAGTACCTGAATTACGGTTTCCATGTGATTTCCTCTCAAATCAGTCCAGCGTCTTTCCGCTGTTTGTATTTCGCCATCAGCATCTGCGCCGGAGTCGGGCCTCGATCCTGATCTGGTGCGGTTAGTGCCCGGCGTACTGGTGGAACAGGTTTCCCATCGAGAACACGCATTTCCCAGTCGTGGAGTAGATCGCCAGCAACGCGAACAAGTTCTTTCTCGCTGAGCTGACCGTAAGTACCGCGTCTGCGCAGTTCAAGGCAAATGTGATAGAGCACGGGCTGGCTCCACGGGTATTGCTCACTGGTCGGGTAGCGAAAAACCAGCTTTCGCCAGCGCCAGTATTCGGACATGACATCGTCAACCGTGATACCGAGAGCGCCATGACCTTCCCGACACCATGCGATGAACTGACCAGGCGACGGCAGGAACGGGCGTTCCTGGCGACGTGCAATGCGCAGCCCGGCGTTTACCTGTTCCATGGTGGTGATCCCATTTTCACGAAATGCCTGAGCCCACTGGCGGCGCAGTTCGTCAAACTCAGACTGGTCGCTGAAGCTATGCACGCTGGCCGGGAATGTTGCACGCAAGGCGCTAAACAGCGCGTTGAAGATTTCAGCGGTCTGCTCGGCGGGCGTGTCCTGCGCATCCGGCAATTCAGGCATGCCGCGTGCTATGCGCGCAAAATTTTCACGGTCTATGCTGACCATCTGCTCAGAAAGACTTTTCATCGAACACCCCGTTAATCCAGTCTGTGTTGTTGAAATCGACCTTGCCCTTCGCAGTGGTCTTCGTTGGCTGTCCACCGCTGCGCAGGCGCTTGGTAGTTAGGTCGTCCCACTTCCTGCGCAGGCTTGACGGGCTCAGGATGTTGTCTTTCCAGAAATCATCCTTGTTGGCCCACTTGAACAGATCGCAAATCTCGAAGTGCGTACGTTTGTCCTGGACGCGCATCAGGCGGATTGTGTTAGCCCATTCGACCCATTTCGGTTCGCTCAGGCTGGCATTGACCGTCAGGCGCAGGGAGTGTATCCAGCGAGCGGCTTTGAGATCGTCAGCAGTACCCCATGATTTTCCTGCCGGGGTGTAGATTCCGTCGGCAGCTTCAGGGTGACGAGAGAGGAATTTTTGAGTCGCCTCGTTTCGGGATTCTTCAGAATTCCGAGACGAAGAGATCTTATTATTTATATTGTTGTTATTATATTGTTGTTCATGATGCGCGGGGAATTGCGCGGTCTTATGCGCGGGTAAATGCGCGGCATGACCCTCGCAAGCCGCGCCACTACTGGCTTCGTCATGCGCGGTGATATGCTCGCCGTTATGCGCGGGGAATTGCGCGGGTAAATAGTCTATTTTTTGAGCATATTGCTCATAATTTGTGATGGTTATCACAGTGCCTTTTCGCTTCTCTCCAGAACGAGAAATCATTCCTTCGCGTTCGAAAACATCAAGCATCCTGTCCACGGCGTGACGACTACTCGGCTTCCCTTCCCGGTCGCATAATTTCAGCCCCAAATCGGCCGTTGTGGTTACCAGTTGTCCGGTTTGTAAGGGCCATTGACGGCCTTTAAAGTTCGCCGTGTAGGGCTGACGTGCAGCACCCAAAAGAAGGTTCTCCCACAACGTGCGCAGGAACACATCTTTCGCCCAGGGCTTCTTCAGTACGCTCCGGTACAACGGGATGAATCCGGTCTTCTGGTTCTCCATCCGGTTGCTCCTGATGGCACTACGTGCCGCAAAATCGGCATAAGCGACATTTGACATGCTATGCCCCTTTAGCCTGGTGTTTAGTACATGCGTTTGTCATAATGACCTCGCAATTACGTCCCGTTTTTGCACCCGAAAGCCGTTGGTGCCCCCTCACCGCGGCTTTCACCCTTTTAGAACAGCCCCTGCTGCTTACCGCGCTTGATGCGCTTCGACTCAAACCGATTGGCGGCACTGTCTGTTTTTCTGCCCATAACTTCGCGTGACGCAAAACATCATCGAAAATTCTCCCCTTACGACTTGCCTGAGACATTCGCTTGTACATATCGACGGCCTGAAATGCCCCCCCCTGCGCCACAGCTGCGGTGAAGCCCTGCCGGATAAGTTCTTCGCGAACGTGCTTTTCAATAAATTTGACATGATTCACTGCACACCTCACATGACGCCCGGGCCCATGACTGCGAGACCACTCAGAACCTGAACAACAGCCTCCCCAGGCAGAAGCGCCAGCAGGTGTTCAATGCCCTCCCTCACCTCTTTCACCAGCTGGTGCTGCGGCGCCCTCAGAATCACCGCGCGTTTCGCTTCGCCGATCTCCTTCTCCATCGCTGCATAGCGCGTCATAAAGCAGTCCTGAGGTACCAGGCGGCCACGGAACTCAAGCGGTAGAACGGCGATGATCGCGGGCGACAGCTGGCTGATGTTTTTGCGCGCATACTCCGTATCACCATCGAGCCAGCGGAAGAGTTTCTGACGCTTACGGCTCAGGTCTTCGGGAAATTCCAGCCCGGCGCCGCCCTGTCGTTCCCACTCCTCAACGATGATCCCGGCAACGACATCCTGGTTATCCAGTGACGCAGCCCAGGCACGAACGGCGTCGCGGATCTGTTCGTGCTTATCTGCCGCGCCTGGCTGATTGCGATTTATCATCGCCCCCGGATGTAATCCGGTATTTTGTTGATATGAAATGGAGTGCATGGTCAGGACTCCTGATGTGGAAGGCCGTCAGTAGGGTTTGGATATGCCACAGGGTCGATTTCATGAGGTGTAACCTGCCACTCAAGAATCCGACAGAGTGGCAAAATACGACCGTGAGGTATCTTTCCTTTCCGAAGCCACTTACCGACGGCCTGTGAAGAAATGCCAAAGCATTCTCCAATGCCTACTTGCGTCATATGGCTACTGATTTTGTTTTTAAGTTGGTTATCCATTTGTTGACCTGTGTGTTCGTTTATGGTGGCAGGAGAATAACATTTAAAACTTTTGGTTCCAACAAAAATCAAACCAATAGTTCTGATGAACTATAAAACCATTGGTTGTAAAATGAAAATATGAATAAAACTCCTCACCCTGTGTTTGCCAAAAGAATCCATCAAGTGATGGAGGAAAACGGCTGGAGCATGGCTGATTTAGCCAGGCGCGTGATGCTTTCACATACCTCAGTGCGTAAATGGGCGAATGGTGCAGCAGCTGCAAGCGGCGATCGCCTTAAAAGGCTGTCAGCCGTAACTGGTAGGCCTGAGTACTGGTTCTTTATGGAACCGGGAACAGAAGGGGAGAATGGAGAAGAGCTTCCGACATTACCTCGCGTTCTTGATGAACAGGAACAAACCCTGTTATCTCTCTTTAATCAGTTGCCTGAAGCTGAAAAGCTCCGTTTGATCATCCACACCAGGGGTGTGGTGAAAGAAATGGACTTACTCAAGAATGATGTTTACGACATCATGAACGATCTCAAGAAATAGCCCCATTCCCGCCTAGTACAAAAACATGACACCTCTACGGTGTCTTTTTTTACCCTCAAATAGAACTTTGAGTTCCATTTTGGCTTTACTTATCGAACCTTTGGTTGTAATCTTCAGTTCATCGACAACAAGCGCATCGTTGTCAGGTGATAAACGTTCCGCTGGCCGGCGACAAGGCAAAGAGGATGAAATGATTGATTTTGCACGCAAACCAGCACAGCAGCAGGCCGTTCGCCTCAACTGGATTACAGTCAGAATCCGCCAGCTTTGTTACTTACTGGCTCAAAAGGGTACTCCGTAATGAACACTTTATTCGCACTGGTTCTGACTGTTATCTCCCTTAACGGTGAATCGCAGGATGTCGTTATCGATGTCTATGACAACCAGCAACAATGCCAGGCAGCTGCTGTTGAGCAAAACGTGAATTGTGAGTGCTGGCCTGTCGAGGGAATTATTCGTAACGGCGAGATCCCGGCAAGCCTGTAAGGAGCGGAAATGAAGAAAGAATGCGGATACTGCCGCAAGCCTTTTGAAGCGGTGAAAGAAGTTAAACGCACCTTGCTTTATTTTTGTGGCAATAATCTTGCCCGTAAAGAAAAAGAGTATTGCTCAAAACAGTGTGCTGAAAAAGACCAGATGGCACACGAAGCGTAATTAGCAGCCCTGTAATTTGAAAATAAAAATTCGCCATTTATTTGGCGTGGTTTCTTACACCCTGAATAAACCAAAAGGAACATTTTATGGAAATCGTAAAAGTCGAATTAAATCTGAAAGCAATTAACAAAAGCATCGCTTTATTCAACTGCGACAAGAAAGTATCTGGCCTGATTCATACCACTGAAAACGGCGAAACCACCGTCGTACTTGATGGGGGTTATGTTCTTGACTCGTTCAACTGTCCGCACTGCGCTATCGAGGCTATCAGCTTGCTGGCCGTGAAAATTAAAGATGGTGAAAAGAGCGGGCACGGCAGCTATCGCCAGCACAAGCGCAACTTCATGGAGCGTGCATTTATCACTGTCCATTAAAAAGCCCACCGAAGTGGGCCTGCCTGTCCGGTCTCACCGACCAAAGCGAACCGGACATCCCCAGGTAAATACGAGGTGTCTTTCAGGCACCTCCAGTCTACACGATAAGAGGATTATGTGTCATGACTAACACGAACCCTGTATTTCTTGTTCGAAGAGCAAAAAAACATTCTGGTCAGCCTGATGCAGTTTTATGGTGCAGCGAGAACTTTGAAACCGCTAATGCCACCCTGGATTATTTACTGCTTAAGTCCGGTCGCAAATTTAAAGACTATTACAAAGCGGTCGCAACTAATTTCCCTGTTGTAAACGAACTTCCACCGGAAGGCGAAATCAGTTTTACCTTCTGTGATTATTATCAGCTCGATAAAGGCAAAATGAACTGGGAGCAGATCCCTGGGGTTTCTCTGCCCGAGCATCCTGCAACACAAAAAGCGGAAATGGCCGAAGCCACGGTCGTTAATGGCGTTGACACGTCTACTGGTGAAATCGTCGACGAACAGGCTTTTAACGAGGCTGATGCAGTTCCTCCGACCAATTCTGATCTGAAGATTGACGAAGGCGACGACGAAAACACGCGCTACCCTATCGTGCAGATGTCGTTCCGTAAGCAGCTGCTGTCGCAGCTTACGTCGGATGAACTTCGCTACCACCTCACGCAGGCGGAGTATCAGGAAATAAGCACGCTGGAAATGGACACTGATAACGGGTACGTCCAGAACCTGCTGCTGGCCGCCACCAGCGTAGAAAAAATCCAGACTCTGGATATGCCATTCCTGTGGAAATACACCAGAGCCGTCAGAGACGTTTTTGATATGGAGAAACGTCACGAACTCTCTCTGATTTTGAAGTTTACGCAAGTATGGACTGAAACGTCCCACCTGGATCGCGGCCTGCTGGTTAAAGAGTGGTGCAAAGGTAATCGTGTATCAGCTATTCAGCGTACTGAAAGCGGCGCGAACGCTGGAGGCGGTAATAAAACCGATCGTAACGAGTCACTCAAGCACGATATGGACTCTCTGGATATTGAGATCGCACTTGCCACCCTGCCAATGGACTTCAACATCTATGAATTACCCGGCAGCGTTTATCGTCGCGCAAAAGAAATCGTCAAGAAAAAAGAAAGTCCATTCAAAGAATGGTCCGCAGCACTTCGCGCAACACCGGGTATTCTGGACTATTCCCGTGCCGCTATTTTTGCGCTTATCCGTGAAGCTGGTGAGCATTTAGCGCATTTTCCTGACCGTTTGCGCGGCTATATCAACTCCAATCTGACAGAAAGCGATCACGCAAACCCGACAGCAGAAACCCTAACCGCTGCACGCCACATACCAGAAAAAGATGCTGTTGAAGAAATTAACCGCCAGCTTGCAGCAGAGCGCGGCGAATATGTCAAAGGCATCAGTGACCCAACCGATCCGAGATGGGTAAACACCCGGACTCAGCCAGAAGTTGAAAATCTCGGTGGAGGTATTTACTCCATTGATGGCCTACTCAACCAAAACACCTCAAATGAAGTTGAAAAACCGGAAGTGGGGACCACCAGCAATGTGCAGGTTCAAAACAATATCGGTAATGAAGAACAGGCTGGTGATGCGATGCCGTCGGGCAAAGAAGCTGTGCAGCCAGACGAAAGCGGTGCTGGCGCTTGTGAAGAACCAGCTACCGTAGAGCCGTCTGCCGATGAGATTCTGGCCACCAGCGCGCCGAGTCTCGCCAGCCAGGATCGGGATGATGCAACCCAAATTCCTGATTCAGTAGACCAGAACGAGTCAGGATCGGCACAAAACGACCCAGAAGTGCATCAGGAAGAACCAGCTGTTGAATATCCTGCTTATTTCGAGCCTGGTCGTTATGAAGGTTTACCAAATAACGTTTATCACGCAGCGAACGGGATCAGCAGCACGCAGGTAAAAGACGCCCGCGTCAGCCTGATGTACTTCAATGCGCGCCACGTTGAAAAAACCATCGTCAAAGAGCGCTCCGCAGTTCTGGACATGGGCAACTTAGTGCATGCGCTGGCGTTGCAGCCTGAACAGCTGGATGCAGAGTTCAGCATTGAACCGGTTATCCCTGAAAGCGCATTCACCACCACGGCGACACTGCGCACCTTTATCGATGAGTACAACGCCAGCCTGCCGGCGCTGCTGTCTGCCGACGACATCAAGGTGTTACTGGAAGAGTACAACGCCACCCTGCCCGCTCAGGTGCCGCTGGGCGCTAGCCTGGAAGAAACAGCGCAGAACTATATGACGCTGCCAGCTGACTTCCAGCGTATCGATGCAGACCAGAAGCAGACGGCAACGGCAATGAAGGTATGCATCAAAGAGTACAACGCCACCCTGCCGCCGCAGGTGAAAACCAGCGGTAGCCGCGACGCGCTTCTCGAACAACTGGCGATTATCAATCCTGACCTTGTCGCTCAGGAAGCGCAGAAGCCACAACCGCTGAAAGTCTCTGGCACGAAGGCTGATCTGATTCAGGCCGTGAAGACAGTAAAACCAGATGCCGTGTTTGCCGACGAGCTGTTGGATGCCTGGCGCGATAACCCGGAGGGGAAAGTGCTGGTCACCCGTCAGCAGCTGAGCACCGCATTGAATATTCAAAAAGCGCTTCTGGCTCACCCGACCGCCAGCATGCTGCTGACCCACCCGAGCCGCGCCGTCGAGGTGAGTTACTTCGGCTTTGACGAGGAGACGGGCCTGGAAGTTCGTGTGCGCCCGGACCTCGAGATCGACCTGGACGGTGTACGTATCGGCGCAGACCTGAAAACTATCAGCATGTGGAACGTAAAGCAGGAAAGCCTGCGCGCCAGACTGCACCGGGAAATCATTGACCGCGACTATCACCTGAGCGCGGCCATGTATTGCGAAACCGCGGCGCTGGACCAGTTCTTTTGGATATTCGTCAACAAAGACGAGAACTACCACTGGATCGCCATCATCGAGGCATCCGCAGACCTGCTGGAACTGGGCATGCTCGAGTACCGCAAAATGATGCGCGCTATCGCTACCGGCTTCGACACTGGGGAATGGCCAGCTCCGATCATCGATGATTACACCGACGAACTTAACGATTTCGACCTGCGCCGCCTCGAAGCGCTGCGTACTCAGGCATAAGGGGGATATATGCAAAATACCATCGTTACCGTTGCTGATCAGAACACCGTTATCAATTCCAACGTGGCACTGTTCGATTCTCAATACCTGAACGCCATCAGCACTTTTGCGCAGATTATGGCTCAGGGCACCGCGACAGTTCCTAAGCATCTTCAGGGCAATCAGGCCGATTGCATGGCCGTAGCGATGCAGGCCGCACAATGGCAGATGAATCCCTTTGCTGTGGCACAGAAGACGCACCTGATTAATGGTGTGCTCGGGTACGAAGCGCAGCTGGTCAATGCCGTCATATCGCGTAGCGGCGTGCTTGCCAGCCGCTTTGAATATGAGTGGTACGGGCCATGGGAAAAAGTTGTTGGAAAATTCCATATTCGTAAAGGCGAAAAAGGCGAGTACCGGGTCCCGGGCTGGACCCTGGCTGACGAAACCGGGATCGGCATTATTATTCGCGCAACCCTGAAGGGTGAAGATCAGCCGAGAGAACTCGATTTACTGCTGGCCCAGGCACGCACCCGTAACTCAACGCTCTGGGCTGACGACCCGCGCCAGCAGCTTGCATATCTCGCAGTGAAGCGCTGGGCCCGCCTGTTCTGCCCGGATGTAATTCTGGGCGTTTATACCCCGGACGAGCTGGATGATCGGCGTGAAGAACGGGAGGTAAATCCTGCCCCTGCGCAGCACATAAGTTTGACTGAAATTGCTGATGACAACGTATCTACCACACAGAACGCGCAACAGTCCTCAGTGAAAATCGACACTTTGGCTGATGAATACCGTAAACGGATTGATTCTGCTGAAACTCTGGACGATGCCACTACCGTCGGAAACGACATCAATGCTTCTAAATCCGTACTGGGTGCAGCATTGCACACTGAACTGAAAAACAAAGCTACGCGCCGGTACCACTTTGTGAATGCGAAAAACAAAGTTGATACAGCTATCAACGCTCTTCCACAACCGGGAGTGGAAGGTGCGGGAGAACGCTTCGAGGAAGTTGAGAAGATGCTCCTGGCGGCTAAACGGCACTTGGGTGATGAATTGCACGATAAGTACCGCATCACCCTCGATGATATGAAACCGGAATATGTTGGCTAAGGGAGGCGGGAGGGTTAGCCCTCCCGGTAACGATATGCAACTGATTAACCGAAGCAAACAATCGCCACTTGCACGCCGGGCATGTGAAGCAGCACTGGCGAAGCATGTGGAAATTTACGGGGAATTCGGAAGGCAGAAGACCAAGACCACCTACACCGTAGTGGTGGATGGAATAAAGATAACCGTGGAAGTTGTTAACCGCCGGGCCAGCTACGTCGCGACAGCCATGAACAGTGCGCGCCGGCTGCGCAATCTTCCCGGGCAGGTTGCCTGATATCGATTTATCAACGTCATCACACCGGCACATTTATACTCGTGCCGGTTACCTGAGGTGAACTATGGCACAGGTAATTTTTAATGAAGAGTGGATGGTTGAGGCTAAACTCATCGAAAAAACAGGACTCTCCAGCGGGCAGATAAAAAGCTACCGCCTTAAGTCCTGGGTGAACGGCGTCCATTTTAAATACGTTACCGCAGATGGCAGAACTGAATCTGAAAAAGGGCTTGCCTGGTACAACTACCCCAAAATTAACCATTTCATTAAGGATGCGTAATGGCAGGCTTACCTACCGGCGTGGAAATTCATAACGGTAAACTGAGGATATCATTCAAATACAAAAACGTTCGCTGTAGAGAGGTTTTGCGTGGGTGGATAGTTAATAGTTCCAACATCAAAAAAGCGGGAAATTTGAGAGCATTGATATGTGCTGAAATACAGTTGGGCACATTCAAATATGAAGAGCGTTTTCCGGAGAGCAAGGCACTTAAAAAGTTTTCGCAACCTACAAAAAGTGTTCTAACTTTCGGTGAACTGTGCGACGCATATCACGCGGTTAAAGAAGTTGAGATTTCATCGGCAACCATGATGATAACGCGTTCGGTAAGCGCTCTTTTTACGAAAATAATTGGTGAGCATACTGCCATTGAAGACATACAACTTAATGACATGCTCCTCTATCGTAAACAGTTGCTTGAGGGGGCGTTTAAAGCCAGATCCGAAGGGCAACGTACAGTCAGAACTGTTAACGCCTTCATGGGGCAATTATGCAGAATGCTCAGCTTCGCTCACCAGAGCAACTATATACAGCATAAACCTTTTGAGAACATAAAAAGCCTGAAGACCTCAGAGCTTGATCCAGACCCATTGCTGAAAGAAGAATTCCAGGAGTTATCAAAGCACTGGCGCGGTCAGCATCTGAACCTCTGGACATTTGCAGTGTATACGGGTTTACGCCATGGTGAATTGACAGGTTTAGCATGGGAGGATGTCGATCTCGTCAGTGGTGAGATACATGTTAAACGCACAATGACGCTAACTAAAAAATTTGGGCCACCCAAGACAAAGGCTGGGTTAAGAACGGTCAAACTGTTAAAACCGGCACTGGAGGCTTTAAAAAGGCAATTCGAGCTTACGGGACATAAAGAGCCTACCGAAATTGAATTTTACCACCGCGAGCGCGGAAAGGTTGAAAAGCAGAACCTGAGATTCTGTTTTGTACCTAATTATAATGAAGGGACAGTGAGCCGACATTATTCTCAGAGCACGATTAACCTTACATGGCCTGGGGCGGTACAAAAGTCTGGTATAAGGTATCGTTCTCCATATCACACAAGGCACACATATGCGTGCTGGATGCTCTCAGCTGGCGCGAACCCGTCTTTCATAGCCAGTCAGATGGGGCATAAAAACGCACGCATGGTTTATACCGTATATTCCAAATGGATCGTGCGTATGAACGATGACCAAATAGATATGTTGAACAGAAAGATTTAGTGAAATGCCCCCAGCATGCCCCCAAGACAATAGTGAATTGAATTTTTAGCAATACTATCAGTAGGTTCAGCGATTAGCCTTTAATAGTAGCCAGATAAAGACCGGTGCGCCCAGCGTTGCGGTCACCACGCCTATGGGCAACTCAGCGGCCGTCAGGGCGAGCCGGGCGATGATATCGGCAACCAGCAGCGTTGCCGCCCCGGCAACCGCCGAGGCCGGGAGCAGGGTTCGGTGGTCCGTAATGCCGCACAGGCGCAGCATATGCGGGATCACCAGCCCAATAAAGCCAATCGCCCCCGCCAGCGCCACGCTTACGCCTACCATCCAGCCAATGGCGATAACCAGCACGTTGCGCCAGAATCCAATCGGCATCCCGAGCTGGCGAGCAGACGTTTCGCCCAGCGCGAGAATATTAAGAGGCTGCGCCTGGAACGCCGTCCACAGGATGACCGGGATCAGGAGCACCATCAGCCACCCCTGACGCCAGTCAACACCCCCAAATCCCCCCATCATCCAGTACATTAACTGGCGCAGATCGAAGGAGGTAGAAAAGTAGACGGCCCAGGTCATCAGCGCACTACAGATGATCCCCAACGCTACCCCGGCAAGCAGCAGCCGACTGGTGGATAAGTGGCGGCGGGCAAAGCGCAGAAGGATAAGGGTTATCAACAGCGCGCCAAGGATGGCGCTGAGGCTAATCCCCCAGCCGGAGAGCTCGCCTCCCCCCAGCATCACGGCGGCGATAAGCCCGACGCCTGCGCCATTTGACACCCCGAGAAGCCCGGGTTCCGCCAGAGGGTTTTCAAATAATGCCTGCATGATCGTGCCGCACAGCGCCAGCGCAGCGCCAACTAAAAGGACAGCCAACGTCCGCGGCAGGCGGATCTGCCAGACAAAGAGCTGTCCTTCAGGCGTAAACCAGCTTTCCGGCCCCAGCCACCGATCGCCCGCACACAGGCTGACGGTGGTGGCGACAATCAACAGCACCCCGAGCAGACACAGGCGGCGAAGATCGGAGCGGTGCTGGCGGCGGGCAAGATCAAGCATAGACGATAGGTTATCCGGTTGAGATATCATTGATTTTACGGCGGGTTTAGCAAATAGCGCAAAGAAAAAAGGCCGCGTGAGCGGCCTTTTTAGTTAGTTCATATTACTCTGCTTTGGGCGTTGCGTTTTCGACACGGCTTTTTAACTTCTGTCCGGGTCTGAAGGTCACCACGCGGCGGGCTGTAATGGGAATATCTTCCCCCGTCTTCGGGTTACGGCCCGGACGTTGGTTTTTGTCTCGCAAATCAAAATTGCCAAAACCGGAGAGTTTAACCTGCTCACCATTTTCCAGAGCACGACGGATCTCTTCGAAAAACAGCTCTACCAGCTCTTTGGCATCCCGTTTGCTAAGCCCAAGCTTATCAAACAGATATTCTGACATTTCAGCTTTTGTAAGCGCCATAGGTTCAATCCCTCAATGATGCCTGGAATCGCTCTTTTAATGCCTCTACACATTTGGCGACGGTAGCGGCAATCTCCTCTTCTTCGAGTGTACGGCTGGTATCCTGAAGGATAAGGCTAATAGCGAGGCTCTTGAAACCTTCTGCTACGCCCTTGCCGCGGTACACGTCAAATAAGTTTACGCCAACTACCTGATTTACGCCAACTTTCTTACATTCGGCCAAAATATCTGCTGCGGGCACATTTTCAGCGACCACAACCGCGATATCACGGCGGTTTGCCGGGAAGCGGGAGACGTCCTGCGCCTGAGGAATGACGCGGTCTGCAACCGGGTTCCACTCCAGTTCGAATACGATGGTACGGCCATTCAGATCCAGCTTACGTTCCAGTTCCGGGTGAACAACCCCAATGAAACCAACACGTTTGCCGTCTAAATAGATCGCCGCACTCTGACCCGGATGCAGGGCTGGAATCGCTTCTGCGCGGAATTCAATTTCGGATAATTTACCGGTCAGATCGAGAATCGCTTCCAGATCGCCCTTCATATCGTAGAAATCAACCGTCCCTTTTGCCAGGTCCCAGTGCTCTTCAAAGCGGTTACCGCTGATGGCGCCGGCCAGCATGAGATCCTGACGGATGCCTAAATTCGCCTGAGTATCCGGTACAAAGCGCAAACCGCTTTCGAAAATACGCACGCGGTTTTGCTGACGGTTCTGGTTATAAACGATAGTACCCAGCAGTCCCGTCCACAGGGACAGACGCATCGCTGACATCTCGCTGGAAATCGGGCTTGGCAGGATCAGCGCTTCCTGACCCGGGTGGATCAGCTGTTGCAGCTTAGGATCAACGAAGCTGTAGGTGATCACTTCCTGGTAGCCTTTGTCGTTCAGCATGGTTTTCACACGCTTCAGAGACAGATCGGCCTCGCGATGGCTGCCCATCACCAGACCCGCCTGCACCGGCTCGTCAGGGATGTTGTTGTAGCCGTAAACGCGGGCCACTTCTTCCACCAGATCTTCCTCGATCTCCATGTCAAAACGCCAGGACGGCGCAACGGCTTTCCACTCGTCCTGACCCTCAGTAACTTCGCAGCCCAGACGCGTCAGAATGTCGGTCACCTGCGCATCGGCAACGTGGTGACCAATCAGACGATCCAGTTTGCTGCGGCGCAGGGTAATGGTCGCACGCTTCGGCAGCGTCGCTTCGTTGGTCACATCAATAACCGGACCCGCTTCGCCGCCGCAGATGTCGATCAGCAGGCGAGTCGCACGCTCCATCGCTTTGTATTGCAGCGCAGGATCCACGCCACGCTCGTAGCGGTGAGAAGCATCAGTGTGCAGACCGTGACGGCGTGCGCGGCCGGTGATGGAGAGCGGGCTGAAGAACGCGCATTCCAGCAGGACGTTTTGCGTCTCGTCGTTGACGCCAGAGTGCTCGCCGCCGAAGATCCCGCCCATCGCCAGCGCTTTGTTGTGATCGGCAATCACCAGGGTGTCAGCGTTCAGTTTCGCTTCGCTGCCGTCCAGCAGAACCAGGGTTTCTCCCTCTTTCGCCATGCGCACGACGATCCCACCTTCGATACGATCTTTATCAAAGGCGTGCATTGGCTGGCCCAGCTCCAGCAGAACATAGTTGGTGACGTCGACGACTGCATCGATAGAACGGATACCGCAGCGACGCAGTTTCTCTTTCATCCACAGCGGGGTTGGCGCTTTAACGTTAATACCTTTCACCACACGACCGAGGTAGCGTGGGCAGGCCTCAGGCGCGTCTACCTGTATCGGCAGCACGTCACTGATGGTTGCCTCAACCGGAGCGATCTCCGGCACGTTCAGTTCAGTCTGGTTCAGCACGGCCACGTCGCGGGCCACACCGATGATGCCTAAACAGTCAGCACGGTTTGGCGTTACGCTGATTTCGATGGTGTTGTCATCAAGCTTCAGGTATTCGCGGATATCAGTACCAACTGGCGCATCCTGCGGCAGTTCAATAATGCCAGAGTGATCGTCGGAAATACCCAGTTCGGAGAAGGAGCACAGCATGCCTTCAGACGGCTCACCGCGCAGCTTAGCCGCTTTGATTTTGAAATCGCCCGGCAGCACCGCACCGACGGTCGCCACGGCCACTTTCAGGCCCTGACGGCAGTTTGGCGCACCGCAGACGATATCCAGCAGACGGTCACCGCCCACATTGACTTTTGTTACGCGCAGTTTGTCAGCGTTAGGGTGCTGACCGCACTCAACCACTTCACCCACGACCACGCCGGTGAAGGCGCCAGAAACCGGCTCTACACCGTCAACTTCCAGACCCGCCATGGTGATCTGGTTGGAAAGCGCGTCGCTGTCCAGCGTGGTGTTCACCCATTCGCGTAACCACAGTTCACTGAATTTCATTGTTCTGTCCTGCCCTTATTTAAACTGTTTGAGGAAACGCAGATCGTTTTCGAAGAACGCACGTAAGTCGGTTACGCCGTAGCGCAGCATGGTCAGACGCTCCATACCCATACCGAACGCAAAGCCGGAATACACTTCCGGATCGATACCCACGTTGCGCAGCACGTTTGGATGCACCATGCCGCAGCCCAGCACTTCCAGCCATTTGCCGTTTTTACCCATCACGTCAACTTCCGCAGACGGTTCGGTGAACGGGAAGTAGGACGGGCGGAAGCGAACCTGCAAATCTTCCTCAAAGAAGTTGTTCAGGAAATCGTGCAGCGTGCCTTTCAGGTTGGTAAAGCTGATGTTTTTATCAACAATCAGACCTTCCATCTGGTGGAACATTGGGGTGTGGGTCTGATCGTAGTCGTTACGGTATACGCGACCCGGCGCGATGATGCGGATTGGCGGCTCCTGCTCCTTCATGGTACGGATCTGAACGCCGGAAGTCTGAGTACGCAGCAGACGGGTAGCGTCAAACCAGAAAGTGTCGTGGTCAGCACGTGCCGGATGATGGCCAGGAATGTTCAGGGCATCGAAGTTGTGGTAGTCATCTTCAATTTCCGGGCCAGTCGCCACGGTAAAGCCGAGCTCACCGAAGAAACTTTCAATACGATCGATAGTACGAGTCACCGGATGCAGACCGCCGTTTTCAATACGACGACCCGGCAGAGAAACGTCAATCGTTTCTGCCGCCAGACGCGCATTCAGTACTGCGCTTTCCAGCTCGGCTTTACGCGCGTTCAGCGCCTGCTGTACCTGCTCTTTGGCTTCGTTAATCACTGCACCGGCTGCCGGGCGCTCCTCTGCTGGCAGTTCACGCAGGGTAGTCATCTGAAGGGTCAAATGCCCTTTCTTGCCCAGATATTCGACGCGGACATTGTCTAACGCGGCAACATCTGAGGCCTGGTTAATGGCGGCCGTTGCACTGGCAACCAGCTCTGCGAGATGTGACATGGTTTTCCTCATTATGTCGGTGCAGACACCGAATTGTTGGACGTATTCTCTTAACTTCAGGCACAAAAAAAGCCTCCATCGGGAGGCTTATCTGGCGCTGTTTTTCGTTTCATCTTTCACGCGCTAGCCTCCTGAAGTCAGGTGCTAAAGTAAAAGAAGAAGCGGAAAATAGCAGCATTCATGCTTGCGTTACCTTGTAGGGTAAAAACCGTTAGACCTTATTGAAAAGCCTGCACGGATAAATGTCAATCTTCTGATGGTGTTAAATGAAAAGAGGAGGCAAAGCCCCCTCTCTCAACTGGCTTATGCCAGTGCTGCTTTCGCTTTTTCGACCAGAGCGGTGAACGCTACTTTGTCGAATACTGCGATGTCAGCCAGGATCTTACGGTCGATTTCAACAGAGGCTTTTTTCAGGCCGTTGATGAATTTGCTGTAAGAAATACCGTTCTGACGTGCTGCTGCGTTGATACGCGCAATCCACAGTTGACGGAACTGACGCTTACGCTGACGACGGTCACGGTAAGCGTACTGACCTGCTTTGATAACAGCCTGGAAGGCAACGCGGTATACGCGTGAACGCGCACCGTAGTAGCCTTTAGCTTGTTTCAAAATTTTCTTGTGACGTGCACGTGCAATTACACCACGTTTTACGCGAGCCATGTGTGCTCTCCTGTATCTATTCTAAGTTAAAAAAGTTAAACGTTAACGACTTATGCGTACGGCAGGCACGCGATGACCAGGCCCAGATCGCCTTTAGAAACCATGGCTTTTGGACGCAGGTGACGTTTACGCTTGGTAGCTTTCTTAGTCAGAATGTGACGCAGGTTAGCGTGCTTGTGCTTAAAACCACCTTTACCGGTTTTTTTGAAGCGCTTAGCAGCACCGCGTACGGTCTTAATTTTTGGCATTTTAATAACTTCCACTTCGCATTGTTAAATAAACGAAACATAGGCGAACAAAACCTATGGGGCCCGAAGGCTCCACAGATTTTGCTGCTTGAAGGCCTTACTGTTTCTTCTTAGGAGCGAGCACCATGATCATCTGGCGGCCTTCGATCTTCGTAGGGAAGGATTCGACTACTGCCAGTTCACTCAGATCGTCACGGACACGGTTAAGCACTTCCATACCAATCTGTTGGTGGGCCATCTCACGACCGCGGAAACGCAGCGTGATCTTGGCCTTATCGCCATCTTCCAGAAAGCGAATCAGGCTGCGGAGTTTTACCTGATAATCGCCATCGTCGGTACCAGGACGGAATTTAATTTCCTTAACCTGGATAACTTTTTGCTTCTTCTTCTGTTCCTTAGAAGACTTACTCTTTTCATAAAGGAACTTGCCGTAGTCCATGATACGACAAACTGGCGGTTCGGCGTTAGGGCTGATTTCAACTAAATCTACTCCAGCTTCTTCAGCCTTTTCGATCGCTTCTCTCAGACTCACAATCCCCAGCTGCTCGCCTTCCAGACCTGTTAAGCGAACTTCCTGGGCGCGAATCTCGCCATTGATACGATTCGGACGTGCCGTTTGAACTCGTTTTCCGCCTTTAATACCTTATTCCTCCAGTTGTTGAAGACTGCGGCTGCGAATCTCTTGTTGCAGCTTCTCAATCACTTCACTTACGTCCAGGCTCCCCAGGTCTTTACCACGGCGGGTGCGAACGGCAACTTTGCCTGCTTCCACCTCTTTATCACCACAGACCAACATATACGGGACACGACGTAAAGTGTGCTCGCGGATTTTAAAGCCAATCTTCTCATTTCTCAAGTCTGCTTTTACGCGAATGCCCGCATTTTGTAGTTTCTGCGTCAATTCTTTAACGTAATCCGCCTGAGAATCGGTAATGTTCATCACCACTACCTGCACTGGCGCAAGCCAGGTTGGGAAGAAGCCCGCGAACTCTTCGGTCAGGATGCCGATGAAGCGCTCCAGTGAACCGAGAATCGCACGGTGAATCATAACCGGCACCTGACGCTCGTTGTCTTCGCCAACATAAGAGGCGCTTAAACGCTGCGGCAGGGAGAAGTCCAGCTGTACCGTTCCGCACTGCCATGCGCGATCGAGGCAGTCATACAGGGTAAATTCAATTTTCGGACCGTAGAATGCGCCCTCGCCCAGCTGGTATTCGAACGGAATACCGTTCTCTTCCAGCGCGACGGCGAGATCCGCCTCTGCGCGATCCCATGTCTCATCGCTGCCGATACGTTTTTCCGGACGCGTTGAGAGTTTGACCACGATCTTCTCGAAGCCAAAGGTGCTGTACATATCGTAGACCATACGAATACAGGCGTTAACTTCTTCACGGACCTGATCTTCAGTACAGAAGATATGCGCATCATCCTGAGTAAAGCCACGAACACGCATCAGACCGTGCAGCGCACCTGATGGCTCGTTACGGTGGCAGCTACCGAACTCCGCCATACGCAGCGGCAGATCGCGGTAGGATTTCAGACCCTGGTTGAAGATCTGAACGTGGCCCGGACAGTTCATTGGCTTGATGCAGTATTCTCGGTTCTCAGACGAAGTGGTGAACATTGCATCTTTGTAGTTGTCCCAGTGGCCGGTCTTTTCCCACAGCACACGGTCCATCATGAACGGGCCTTTCACTTCCTGATACTGGTACTCTTTCAGCTTGGAGCGCACGAACGTTTCCAGTTCACGGAAGATAGTCCAGCCGTCGTTATGCCAGAACACCATCCCCGGCGCTTCTTCCTGCATATGATACAGGTCAAGCTGCTTACCGATTTTACGGTGGTCACGCTTAGCCGCCTCTTCCAGGCGTTGCAGGTACGCGTTCAGGGCCTTCTTATCGGCCCACGCGGTACCATAAATACGCTGCAACATTTTGTTGTTGCTGTCGCCACGCCAGTAAGCGCCTGCGATTTTCATCAGTTTGAAGTGATGACAGAAGCGCATGTTCGGCACGTGCGGTCCACGGCACATGTCGACGTATTCCTGGTGATGGTACAAGCCAGGCTTGTCATCATGAGCGATGTTTTCATCAAGAATCGAGACTTTGTAGCTCTCGCCGCGCTTCACGAAGGTTTCACGCGCTTCGTGCCAGCTGACTTTCTTCTTAATGACGTCATAGTTGGTTTCGGCGAGCTCGTGCATTCGTTTCTCGAGCGCGTCGATATCTTCCTGAGTCAGGGTGTGGTCAAGGTCAACGTCGTAGTAGAAACCGTTGTCGATAACCGGGCCGATTGCCATTTTGGTGTTTGGCCACAGCTGCTTGATAGCATGGCCTAACAGGTGCGCACAGGAGTGACGAATGATCTCCAGACCTTCTTCGTCTTTCGCGGTGATGATCGCAAGCGTTGCATCGCTTTCAATCAGATCGGACGCGTCTACCAGCTCGCCGTTTACGCGACCTGCGATGGTTGCTTTTGCGAGTCCAGGACCGATATCCAGGGCAACATCCATTGGGCTAACAGCATGGTCGAAATGGCGTTGGCTGCCATCAGGAAGAGTAATTACAGGCATTTTATATCCTTATTTGCAGTGATGCCCCACACATAAGAGCATATACAAAGAAAATAATCGTGATTAAATAGTAGATTACGAAACCATCTGACCAACAATCGTCAAATTGGTTCGTCATCATGCACCTGCCGATTCAGATAAATGCGAATTTACGGCAAGCAGGGTAATGGTAACACTATTGAAAGGGCGAATGCACCTTCTGCGACCGTTTGAACCGTTCATCCTTTTGTCTGCGTTCATGAACTTTTGCTGACGGAGGCTCGCAATCCGAAAGTGCTGAGCTATTCTTGACTTGGTCCTTAAACATCGAAGGGGTATCACATGAATGTATCCAGCAGAACCGTTGTGATATTGAATCTACTTTCCGCTGCTTGCCTGGTATTGATTCTGGCTGACAGATTCCATTGGTTTTAAGCCGAACCGGTGTTCCGGCATAACCTGTTGTCCAGGGTTGAGCGCTTTCTGGCGCAGATTTTGGTAGACTAAGGGTATCAACTGACAAGGATTAGGTTATGCCAACAAAAAGATTTGCCGTGAAGCACTGGAAAATGGTCGTGGTGTTAATTGCTATTTGCGGCGCGATGTTGCTGCTGCGCTGGGCCGCAATGATCTGGGGCTAATATTTTGTCAGCGAAAACGTGCCGTGAATTTACTGAATAAATCTTAACTATCTTTACGATAATTTATGGTCCAAAACCGGTACGTCATAATCCGGTTTTCGACAGGCTGTGACAGCGTATATATTCCGTCACACGTGGCAGTTGAAATATCAGGACCACTCACCCGCCACCAGCTTGTGTACATCAAATGCATCATTCATTGACTGGCCGGTAGACTGAGAGCCAGGGGCAATGTTGGAGCCTGCTTCTACATCCGAGGCTTTAGCGATCCCGATTGGGCTGTTAACGTCACTGGCTGGTTGCGTCATATTATCAGCAGCAAATACGCCAAATGAAAGTGCGGAAAGCACCATCGCTGCTGTAGCGGTTTTGATTTTTTTCATAATTTTATTCTCATACTTATTTAATGCGATATGCCTGAGGCGAGTTTTTCGCCTGTGCCGTAAGTGTAGATCTGGATCACATTCTTGCCTAGTCAAATTATTTATCAATTCGTGTCAAATAAACTGAATAAGCCCTGGTCGGCTAATTATGGAGAAATTATGAAGATGAAACCAGACCCATTATTTTAAAACGCCGTTTAATATAAATAAGCACAGTTTCATAAAATAAAAAACGGGCCGAGAATAATCCCGGCCCGACGATATTACATTTTATAACCTAAAGAAATCGTGGTTCGGCGATCGGTATGTTCCGGTGCAGAATCAGGTGGTGATGAGTTCCAGGTTACGTTGTACGCCACCTTGAGTCCAAAGTGTTCGTTGATGGCCACGTTCAACGCACTTTCTGAGTTCAGCGTTGTATCTTCAGCACCAAACACCGACACACCCTGGGTGAATTTTGCGTTGTCCGTCATCTGCCATGCATAGGTGCCCGATGCATAACCCAGCGGCTGGGTTTCATCTTCGCCGTTGGTGTACTCGTCGTAACGGACACCCGGACCGAATTCGAAACGCAGGCTGTGCACCGGCCCATTGAGGAACTGACGACCATAACCCGCAGTCACGACATCACGCTGGCGATAGCCGTTGTAGCGGTCAGTCAGCCAACTCGCCTGCCCGAACAGGTAGTCATAATCGGTCATGTTGTATCGGCTACGTCCGCCTACCGCGTATTTCTCCGATGAGCGTTGATCGTTAGCAGAGGTGTTGCTGGCATTTCCCCACAGCGACCAGGCCGTGGTGTTGCCGTACCAGGTCAGGGTGCTGTCTGCGGTCAGGGAGGAGCTTTTCGTATTACCGGATTGCGCCAGATACCCGGCATTCACGTTACCTTCAAAGGGTTTTTTGGCAGTGGAGGGATCGTCCATGACAGTAAAAACGGTATCATCGGCGGTTGCATTCAGTGACGCAAATACGCCACCCGCCAGCATCAGTGCTGCGGGTACTGTCTTCAAAAGCTTCATTTTATTTAAGGAGTCCGTACAACATAAAAAGAGACCGTCACGGTCTCGGAAACTTTCTTGCGGATCAATGACAAGGCGACCATAGAAAGGTAACAAATTATAAAAAGCCGCAAATAACATAGCAATATTTTCTTCTTTCATTTTTTGAATAAGAACGATCCCAAAACGTGTTTTATTTTATATGCCCGGCGCAGGTTATTTGTCAGCATTCATATTTAAAATCATACTGTTATTTACGTTGCCTTCCTGCCAAACGGTGCCAGGCTTAAAAGAACCCATGATAAAAGGAGGTCATGATGGCTTCGATTTATACGCTGACACTCTCCCCTTCCCTCGACTCCGCGACCATGACGCCGCAAATCTACCCGGAAGGTAAGCTGCGCTGTAGCGCGCCGGTGTTTGAGCCGGGCGGCGGCGGCATCAACGTGGCGCGCGCTATTACCCATCTCGGCGGAAAAGCCACCGCCATCTTCCCCGCTGGCGGCGCCACGGGAGAACATCTGGTTGCGTTGCTGGCAGATGAACAGGTGGCCGTAGACACCGTCGATGCTAAAGACTGGACCCGGCAGAACCTGCATGTCCATGTTGAATCCAGCGGCGAGCAATATCGTTTTGTGATGCCGGGGGCGAAATTAAGCGATGATGAGTTTCGTCAACTGGAAGAGAAAGTGCTGACCATTGAAAGCGGCTCATTACTGGTGATCAGCGGTAGCCTGCCGCCGGGCGTCAAAACAGAAAAACTGACGGCGCTGGTTCAGGCGGCGCTCCAGCGCGGCATCCGCTGCATTGTCGATAGCTCGGGCGAAGCCCTGAAGGCGGCGTTAGAACCCGGACAACTTGAACTCGTTAAACCTAACCAGAAAGAGCTCAGTGCGCTGGTTAATCGAGAACTCAGCCAGCCTGATGACGTTCGTACTGCCGCAGAAGAGCTGGTACGTACGGGCAAAGCGCATCGCGTTGTGGTCTCTCTCGGTCCTCAGGGTGCGCTGGCCGTCGACAAGACGGGCTTTGTACAGGTTGTGCCACCGCCGATGAAAAGCCAGAGCACCGTGGGCGCCGGTGACAGTATGGTTAGCGCGATGGTGCTGAAGCTGGCGCAGGGCGCTTCGCTTCTGGAGATGGCACGCTATGGCGTCGCGGCAGGGAGTGCAGCCACCATAAACCAGGGAACGCGTCTGTGTTCGCTTGCGGATACCCAGAAAATTGTCGATTACCTGGAGAGAAGCTGAACCTGCTTCCCCTTCCCATGGAGGGGGAAGTCGCTAAACAGGGCATATCGACTATGCTAAGAAAACTTTCAGGATAACAACGAGGTGAATTATGAGCAGTGGTGATATCACCCGCTACGTCGTAACCGTGAATATTCATGAGGCGTCGCTGACCGAACTGAATGAACTCAACAACGCGTTCACGCGCGCCAATTTTCTGCTCACGCTGACGGACGATGAGGGCAATATTCACGATCTCGGCTCACTGGCATTTGGCCTGATAAGCCCGCTGAGTCAGGAAGAGGTGAAGGCGCTGGCCAGTAGTCTGGTGGAAAGCGTGACTGACAAAGCCACGGAAATTGATGTTGATAGCTGGGAAAACTGGCATAAAAAAGAACAATAAGTGCCCTGTACAAAATTAAACCGCTCAGTTGTGCGTTAGTTCCTGTTTTTTTATAGCCGTTTTGCGCTAACTTTATGATCTGGCAGACAACATGGGAGAGACATCATGTGGCAGGCTATCAGTCATCTTTTAAGTGAGCAGCTGGGTGAAGGTGAAATTGAACTGCGTAACGAACTGCCAGGCGGAGAGATCCATGCCGCATGGCATTTACGTTACGCCGGGCGCGATCTTTTCGTTAAATGTGATGAGCGTGAATTGCTCCCCATTTTTACTGCCGAAGCCGATCAGCTTGAGCTGTTATCGCGCAGTAAAACAGTCACCGTTCCGCAGGTTTTAGCCGTCGGTAGCGATCGTGACTATAGCTTTCTGGTGATGAACTATCTTCCCGCGCGCCCTCTGGATGCGCACAACGCCTTTATTCTCGGGCAACAGATCGCCCGTTTGCACCAGTGGAGCGATCAACCTCAGTTCGGGCTCGATTTTGATAACGACCTCTCCACTACCCCACAGCCAAACGCATGGCAGCGCCGCTGGTCGACCTTTTTCGCCGAGCAGCGCATCGGCTGGCAGCTGGAGCTGGCCGCTGAAAAGGGATTAGCGTTCGGCAACATCGACGCGATTGTTGAACACATTCAGCAGCGTCTGGCTTCGCATCAGCCTCAGGCTTCCCTTCTGCACGGAGATTTATGGTCAAACAACTGTGCACTTGGGCCTGATGGTCCCTATATATTTGACCCGGCCTGCTACTGGGGCGACAGAGAATGTGACCTCGCAATGCTGCCGTTGCACCCTGAACAGCCGCCGCAAATTTATGATGGCTATCAGTCTGTCTCGCCGTTACCTGCGGGTTTCCTTGATCGTCAACCGGTTTATCAGCTGTACACCTTGATAAACCGGGCTATTTTGTTTGGCGGGAGTCATCTGGTGAATGCCCAGCGGGCGCTGGACCGCATTCTGGCGGCATAGCGGGAGGGGGCGGCTTCACGCCCCTTCCCTTAGGATTTACAGGAAGCCAAGCAGCGTAAAGAAGAAATACCCGGCCACAATGATAATGACCGGCAGGATGTAGAGCGGGAAAAACTGCACAAAAATGGTATGACGCGGAACGACAATGCGCGATTCGATCTGCTCGCGGCTCATCCCGTCAGGGCCTTTCGCCTTCTCAAGTATCAGCTGGTCTTCCACCCCTTCGCGCAAAAAGCGGGTCTGGCGACTCATGCGCGCGCCGGAGGCCTGCAACGCCATCGCGATAAATATCAACGCATAGATTATCCAGAAACCGACATTCAGCTGGTGGTGAAAATCCGGCGTGGGCGAGTTGAACCAGAAGACGTTCAGGAACGGGGTGTTAAACCGCATCATCTCAATCATGACGTGCGCAAAATCAAGCATGACGGCATTGATGCCCGGCTGTTTTTCGCTGTGATCGTACATAAATTTGAGTACGGAGATCAGCGTTGAAATCAGGGCGGGAATGAAAATAACCCAACCAGCAATACGTTTGAAGACCGCGATGCGTCCAGCTTGTTGATACGTCATTAGTTCCTCTTCATAAAGACGCGTTATTTGTGCCTAAGTCTACCTGCTGTCGGTCATTTTCGCCCGCTCTTTGAATGCAATATGCTAAATTGCTTGTGCTTAGCACCGTTTGTCTTACCCCCAAGATAAGGAGATGTTGTAATGTCGACCCCGCGCCAGATACTTGCCGCTATTTTTGACATGGATGGATTGCTGATTGATTCCGAACCCCTGTGGGATCGGGCTGAACTGGACGTGATGGCCAGCCTCGGCGTCGATATCAGTCGTCGTAACGAGCTTCCCGATACCCTGGGGCTGCGCATCGATATGGTGGTTGACCTCTGGTATGCCCACCAGCCATGGGTTGGCCCGGATCGCGACGAAGTAACGGCGCGCATTATCAACCGCGCTATCTCCCTCGTAGAAGAGTATAAGCCGCTGTTACCGGGCGTACGCGACGCTATCGCCCTGTGCAAGGCGCAAGGGCTGAAAGTGGGGCTGGCCTCCGCCTCACCGCTGCATATGCTGGAAAAAGTGCTGACGATGTTCGGGCTGCGCGACAGCTTCGACGCGCTGGCCTCGGCCGAAAAGCTTCCTTACAGCAAGCCACATCCGCAGGTATATATGGACTGCGCCGCGAAACTGGGGCTGGATCCACTTACCTGTGTGGCGCTGGAAGATTCGGTTAACGGCATGGTGGCGTCCAAAGCCGCACGTATGCGCTCCATCGTTGTGCCGGCTGAAGAAGGCCGACACGATCCCCGTTTTGCCCTCGCGGACGTCAGGCTGACGTCTCTTGAAGAATTGACTGCCTGCCATCTGCGCGGGGAGTAACGCTCTTTCAGGCAGCTTCGGCTGCCTGTCTCGCCAAATCAAAACAACGTTTTACTTTATTTGCTTTTCTCATTCCAGACTCCTATTCTTACGTGCAGAATGACAATAACCTGACTTCTGAGGCGCGTATGATACTGGATGCTTTTACTCTGGCAGGAAAAGTGGCGATGGTGACCGGGTGCGATACCGGTCTGGGGCAAGGTATGGCCATTGCCCTCGCCCAGGCAGGATGCGATATCGTGGGGGTTAACCGCAAGGTTCCTGACGAAACGGCAGCGCGCGTTACGGCGCTGGGTCGACGCTTTATCGCGATTCGCGCCGATCTTGGCAAGCAGGAGAGTATTCAGAGCGTGGTGGATACCGCAGTCGCTGAGATGGGCCGCATCGATATTCTGGTTAACAATGCCGGCACCATCCGCCGTGCCGATGCGCTGGAATTTAGCGAGAAGGACTGGGACGAGGTCATCGATCTCAATCTGAAATCGGTCTTTTTCCTCTCTCAGGCAGTGGCGAAACAGTTTATCGCGCAGGGTCAGGGCGGCAAGATTATTAACATTGCCTCCATGCTCTCCTTCCAGGGCGGCATCCGGGTGCCCTCCTATACGGCGTCCAAAAGCGGCGTGCTGGGCCTCACCCGCCTGCTGGCGAACGAATGGGCAACGCTGGGCATTAATGTGAATGCTATTGCGCCGGGTTATATGGCGACCAATAACACCCGGCAGCTTCGCGATGATGAGCAGCGCAGCCAGGCGATCCTCGACCGTATTCCGGCGGGTCGCTGGGGTCTGCCGGAGGATCTACAGGGTCCGGTGGTGTTCCTGGCCTCGTCGGCCTCTGATTACGTTAACGGCCATACCCTCGCCGTAGACGGTGGCTGGCTGGCGCGCTAACCGTGCGTTTGTGACAAAGAGTTACACCGTCACCTCTTTCACACACTGTATAAAAACCCTATACTGTATGAATCGACAGTTTACCGGGTTTTATCATGACGGCGGAAGGCCACCTGCTTTTTTCACTTGCCTGTGCAGTGTTTGCCAAAAACGCTGAACTGACCCCTGTGCTGGCACAGGGGGACTGGTGGCATATTGTCCCTTCCGCCGTGCTGACCTGCCTGCTGCCGGACATAGATCATCCAAAGTCATTCCTTGGCCAGCGGCTGAAGTGGATTTCAAAACCCATCGCCAGAGCCTTTGGTCATCGCGGGTTTACCCACAGCCTGCTGGCCGTATTTGGCCTGCTTACACTCTTCTATTTGAAGGTTCCGGAGAGCTGGATCGTCCCGGCGGATGCCATTCAGGGCATGGTGCTCGGCTACTTAAGCCATATCCTCGCCGATATGCTGACGCCAGCAGGTGTACCGCTGCTCTGGCCCTGCCGCTGGCGTTTCCGTCTGCCAATCCTCGTGCCGCAAAAAGGCAACCAGCTGGAGCGCGTTCTGTGTATGGCGCTGTTTGCGTATGCCGTGTGGATGCCGCAGACATTGCCCGAAAATGGTGCAGTGCGCTGGTCATCGCAAATGATCAACTCGCTACAATTTCAGTTCAATCGTTTTATTAATCACCAGATTGAACATTAAACCGACAATATAATCACTTTTGTCATAAACCATTCCATATGGATATAAGCGCGACATCACACTTCTGATAACCTTGCGCCAACAGGTTCGGTAAAAACCGACCGTATAATAAATCAGGAGAACGGGGATGAATTTTCCACTCATCGCGAACATTGTTGTGTTCGGCGTATTGCTATTGCTTCTCGCCCAGGCTCGCCACAAACAGTGGAGCCTGGCGAAAAAGGTACTGGTCGGTCTGGTCATGGGCGTGGTGTTTGGCCTGGCCTTACACGCCATTTACGGCTCCGATAGCCCGGTACTGAAAGATTCTATTCAGTGGTTCAACATTGTCGGTAACGGCTATGTACAGCTGCTGCAAATGATCGTTATGCCGCTGGTATTCGCCTCTATTCTGAGCGCCGTAGCCCGCCTGCATAATGCCTCTCAACTGGGTAAAATCAGTTTCCTGACCATTGGTACCCTGCTCTTCACCACGCTGATTGCGGCGCTGGTGGGTGTGCTGGTAACCAATCTGTTTGGCCTGACTGCTGAAGGTCTGGTGCAGGGTAGCGCTGAAACCGCGCGTCTGACGGCGATTGAGACCAACTACGTGGGTAAAGTGGCCGATCTGACCGTTCCGCAGATGGTGCTCTCCTTCATTCCGAAGAACCCGTTCGCTGACCTGACCGGTGCAAGCCCAACCTCCATTATCAGCGTGGTGATCTTCGCGGCATTCCTGGGCGTGGCTGCGCTCAAGCTGCTGAAGGACGATGCGCCGAAAGGCGAGCGCGTTCTGACAGCCATCGATACCCTGCAAAGCTGGGTGATGAAGCTGGTGCGTCTGGTCATGCAGCTGACGCCGTACGGTGTCCTGGCGCTGATGACCAAAGTCGTGGCAGGCTCTAACCTGCAAGACATCATCAAGCTTGGCAGCTTTGTGATCGCCTCTTATCTGGGGCTGGGCATTATGTTTGTGGTGCACGGTATCCTGCTGGGCGTGAACGGCGTTAGCCCGCTGAAATATTTCCGCAAAGTCTGGCCGGTGCTGACCTTCGCCTTCACCAGCCGTTCCAGCGCGGCATCTATCCCGCTGAACGTGGAAGCACAGACCCGTCGTCTGGGCGTACCGGAGTCTATCGCCAGCTTCTCGGCCTCCTTTGGCGCCACCATCGGGCAGAACGGCTGTGCGGGTCTCTACCCGGCGATGCTGGCCGTGATGGTTGCCCCAACCGTGGGGATTAACCCGCTGGATCCGGTCTGGATTGCGACGCTGGTGGGTATCGTGACCATTAGCTCCGCCGGTGTTGCGGGCGTGGGCGGCGGCGCGACCTTCGCTGCGCTGATCGTTCTGCCTGCGCTGGGACTGCCGGTGACGCTGGTTGCCCTGCTGATCTCTGTTGAACCGCTGATCGATATGGGGCGTACCGCCCTGAACGTGAGTGGCTCAATGACCGCCGGTACCCTGACCAGCCAGTGGCTGAAGCAGACCGACAAAACGATTCTCGACAGCGAAGAAGATGCGGAACTGGCCCATCGTTAATCACGGCTGAAATAAAAAAACCGCCTGCGGGCGGTTTTTTTATGGCTGTTATTCTTCAACCTCTTCATCCTGGCGGGTCTGCACAGCCCATCGCTGCGCCGATTCCGGCACCGTAAACGCAGGGGAGCGACGGAAGTGCTCGCCAATCAGCACGAAGGCAACGTATTTACCCCGTAACATCCAGACATCGCGAAAACCATCCACTTTCAGGGCATGGTCAGGCGGCGCGGGTTCAACGCGGGGCACATAGCTAATAACCTGGCGGTTTTGTTGACGAAGAGGTTTCATAAGCGACGGGTTCACTAAAGCAAATTCTTAAAGCAGGAAATTTCTATCATAGCCGATTCTCCCCCCACCCGTCGCGCCTGACGTGAGGCAGATGGCTCCTTTCGCTAATCACTTATCTGAAAACGCTTAGTTCGCCTGCTAATTCATCACATTGTTCTATCCTTAATAGGGTTTTCAGGAACGAACAAAGGAGAATCGTGCAATGTCGAACAATGATAAACCACATCAAGCCCCTATTCATGGCACCGAAGAATCTCAACCGGGAATGGACTCACTCGCCCCTGCGGATGGCTCTCATAAACCGTCGCCGGGCCTGTCCGCGCCGGGCGAGCAACCTACTGCACCGGGAAGCGTGAAGTCGCCCGATGCGGATAACGAGAAGTTAAAATCTCTCGACCCGCACCGCAAAGGGGGTGAAGGCTATGCGCTGACCACCAATCAGGGCGTGCGTATCGCCGATGACCAGAACTCCCTGCGCGCCGGAACGCGCGGCCCGACGCTGCTGGAAGATTTCATCCTGCGGGAAAAAATCACCCATTTCGACCATGAGCGTATTCCTGAGCGTATCGTTCACGCTCGCGGCTCCGCGGCGCACGGCTATTTCCAGCCGTACAAGAGCCTGAAGGCGATCACGAAGGCGGATTTCCTTTCCGATCCGAACAAAATCACACCGGTATTTGTGCGCTTCTCTACCGTACAGGGCGGCGCGGGTTCGGCCGATACGGTGCGTGATATCCGCGGCTTCGCCACCAAATTCTATACCGAAGAGGGCATTTTCGACCTCGTCGGGAATAACACCCCGGTTTTCTTCATTCAGGATGCGCATAAATTCCCTGACTTTGTCCATGCGGTAAAACCAGAGCCACACTGGGCCATACCGCAGGGACAAAGTGCGCATGACACCTTCTGGGACTACGTCTCCCTGCAACCGGAAACCCTTCACAATGTGATGTGGGCGATGTCTGACCGGGGGATCCCACGCAGCTATCGCACCATGGAAGGGTTTGGTATTCATACCTTCCGTCTGATTAACGCTGAAGGTAAAGCGACGTTTGTGCGTTTCCACTGGAAACCGGTCGCGGGGAAAGCATCCCTGGTGTGGGATGAAGCACAGAAGCTGACCGGGCGCGATCCGGACTTCCACCGTCGCGAACTGTGGGAATCCATTGAAGCCGGTGATTTCCCGGAATACGAGCTGGGGTTACAGCTGATCCCGGAAGAGGACGAGTTCAAATTCGACTTCGACCTGCTCGACCCGACCAAGCTTATTCCTGAAGAGCTGGTGCCGGTTCAGCTGGTGGGCAAAATGGTGCTTAACCGCAACCCGGATAACTTCTTCGCGGAGAATGAGCAGGCTGCGTTCCACCCGGGGCATATTGTGCCGGGGCTGGATTTCACCAACGATCCGCTGCTACAGGGCCGTCTGTTCTCTTACACCGATACGCAGATCAGCCGTCTCGGTGGACCGAACTTCCACGAAATTCCTATCAACCGTCCGACCTGCCCGTACCATAACTTCCAGCGTGACGGGATGCATCGCCAGGATATCGATACCAACCCGGCGAACTACGAGCCAAACTCCATTAACGATAACTGGCCGCGTGAAACCCCGCCGGGGCCAAAACGTGGCGGATTTGAGTCGTATCAGGAGCGCGTGGACGGAACAAAAATTCGCGAGCGCAGCCCGTCATTCGGCGAATATTACGCTCAGCCTCGCCTGTTCTGGAACAGCCAGACCCCGATTGAACAGCAGCACATTATCGGCGGTTTCAGCTTTGAGCTGAGCAAAGTGGTGCGTACCTACATTCGCGAGCGCGTGGTCGACCATCTGGCGCATATTGATATCCAGCTTGCTCAGGGCGTGGCGAATAATCTCGGCATCACGCTGACTGACGAGCAATGCCATGCCGCACCGCCAAAAGACGTGAACGGGCTGAAGAAGGATCCGTCCCTGAGCCTGTACGCGGTACCTGGCGGGTCAATTAAAGGCCGCGTAGTGGCTATCCTGCTGAATGATAAACCGCGCGCCAGCGACGTGCTGGGGATCATGAAGGCGCTCAAAACCCAGGGCGTACATGCCAAACTGCTTTACTCCCGCATGGGTGAAGTGACAGCCGACGATGGCTCTGTCCTGCCAATTGCCGCGACCTTCGCCGGGGCACCGTCGCTGACGGTTGACGCGGTGATTATGCCGTGCGGCGACGTTGAGAGCCTGCTCGGTAACGGTGATGCCGCCTATTATCTGCTGGAAGCCTATAAGCACCTGAAGCCAATCGCCCTGGCAGGCGATGCGCGGAAGTTTAAATCTCTGCTGAAGGTACCGGATCAAGGGGAAGAAGGCATTGTCGAAGGTGATAACATTGACGATGCGTTTATGACCCGGTTGTTTGACCTGCTTGCCGCCCACCGCGTGTGGTCGCGCAGCAGTAAGATTGACCAGATACCGGCGTAAAAAACCATACCCGGTTGTGCGGTCTGAAGCCCTCTCCCTCGGGAGAGGGAGAAAACAATAAAACGGTAACCAAAAGGTTACCGTTTGCTTTTACCTCGCCACCGGGCTTTAACTCAAAGATCCCTGAACGTCCCCAGACGATACCCACGCTCGGCAATCGCGTACTTCAACGACGCCGACGTCAGCACATCCAGTTCCGCCAGACGCGGCCAGCAATAGGCGCTCTTACGTACGATGTTATCGACAAACGCCGGGTGCGCCATTACCTCAAGCGAGCGCTCCCCTTTCGCGGCGGACTCATCCAGCACCTTCAGGAACAGCGCTTCGTCGATCTCGTCGCCATAAAATGCGCTGCTGAACCCCTCCGTTGACGTCACCGCGACGTCCGGCAGCCCGCGCACCTCACGATCCACGCGCATCGCCACGCCTTTACGTTGCGCAAACTCTGCCACAAGCGGGAAAATCTCCGGGATCATATGCACATGATGATGGCTGTCAATATGGGTAGGCTCGCGGCCAAACACATCCACAAAGCGGTTAAACTGGCAATCCAGCTCGCGGGCAATCTCATCGAGCGGCAGAGCGTCCTGCTCCGCCATTTCCCAAATCCATTTCCCCAGCTGGCCGTCGCGCGTCAGGCCCGGCATTGGCGAAAGGGGCAACCCAAGCGTCAGCACAAAGTGCATGCCCACGCCCAGCTCGGGCAGCTCACGGCTTAACTGCGCCGCATGTTCCACCGCCTCACCGTTGATGAGCGCTGTTGTAGAGGTCACGACGCCCCGGCGACAGGCTTCAATAATGCCGTAGTTCTGCCCTTTTGACAGGCCAAAATCATCGGCATTGACGATCAGCAGGTTTTCCATCGCGCCTCCTCTTAACGGTGTGTGAGTTTCAGTTTCTCAACCGTTGCAGCAAAGTTTGGCAGCCATTTTTCATGCGCCAGGATCATCTCACCCGCGAGTTTTTCAGCGTCACGGTCAGAATGCACCAGCGGGCTGAGGTTCAGCGCCAGCAGCACGTCATTCAGTTCGCCGCTCAGGGCCGCATTGCTCGCCGCCACTTCAAAGCCTTTGATGGTGTGAATCAGGCCCATCACCTTATCGTCGAAGTGGGTAATGCGGGGATGTGGTTTTGCACCCTCGCGCCCAAGAATGCAGGTCATCTCAACGGCCCAGTCTGCCGGGATATTGTCGATGTGCCCGTGATGGGGAACGTTTACATAGTGCTCGGCCTGCTTGTCATTGTAAATGGCGTTAATCACTTCACACGCGGCATCCGAATAGTATGCCCCGCCGCGCTGCTCCAGCTCTTTCGGTTTGACGTTCAGGTTCGGATCTTTATACAAATCAAACAGCTGCTTCTCTACTTTCTGTACAACCTGAGCGCGTGCGCCACCTTTGTAGTATTCGCCCATCTCAATGGCCAGCATCTCTTTCTGCTTGAAGTAGTAGAGCAGATACGAGCACGGCAGCAGATTCAGGGAGCGGATCAGCCCTTCGCTGAACGGCAGATCGAAAATGTTTTTCACCGAGGCCGCGGTCAGGCGACCAGAGGCGACGCCGTCGAGCAGTTCCGCAAAGCGCGATTGCCCGTTCACTATCACATCTTTGATAAAGACCATGTGATTCAGGCCGAACAGATCAATGGAGAGATCATCGTTATCGGTCAGTTCCAGTACATCGCGGATGAACATCTTCATGCCAATCGGAATATTGCAGACGCCGATAAAGCGTTTGAAACCGGTGTGGCGATAGACTGCCTCGGTGACCATCCCGGCCGGGTTGGTAAAGTTGATCACCCAGGCGTTCGGGCAGATCTCCTCCACGTCTTTAATGATGTCAAAAATGACCGGAATAGTACGCAGGCCTTTAAACAGGCCACCTGCCCCGTTGGTTTCCTGGCCCAGATAACCGTGGCTCAGCGGAATGCGCTCGTCCAGCTCACGCGCCTTCAGCTGGCCGACGCGCAGCTGCGTGGTCACGAAGTCAGCATCTTTCAGTGCCAGGCGGCGATCCAGCGTTTTATGCACGGTTAAGGGCACGCCCGCTTTTTCAACCATGCGTTTGCACAGTTCAAAAATAATATTCAGCTTCTCCTGACCTTCTTCAACATCCACCAGCCATAATTCGCTGACCGGTAATTCATGATACCGTTTCAGGAAACCTTCAAGTAATTCCGGGGTATAGCTGCTGCCGCCACCAATGGTTACGACTTTTAATTTCTGTTGCATAATATCTCCCTTAGCGTATCAGGTTAATCGCCTGCAAGGTATAGCGTACTCTTCCCGCTATTTGGGCAAGCCATTACGTCACGGTTCCTGGCGGATAAACCGCCGAAAGTTAATTAATTACCGTTAAATTTTTGCGGTAACTGTTCGGTGTGAATGAAGTCAATTTTTTAAAGGTTTTAATAAACAGGCTGGGGCTGCTGTAACCCGATTCGTAAGCGATATCGGTGACAGAGTAGTTAGTAATTTCCAGCTGTTTTTTGGCAAAGTTAATGCGGATTTCATTAATGATTTGCACAGGCGTTTTACGGTAATAACGCTGCGTGGCGCGCGTCAAATATTCCTGCGATTTACCCGACAGCGCCACCATATTCTCCAGGGCGTTATCGCTGAACTGTCCTTTATCGTGCATCAGCTCCACGGTACTGCGCAGCCACTGAGGAATATCATCCACCACCTGCTGTTCTTCACGGTGATGGCGGAGGCGATTCATGACGTAGAACGTCACGGTTTCAATAAATTCATCAAATTCATTGTCGCGGAAATTCAGCGAGGCGATAACCGTTTCAATCCAGGTCATAAACTCATTTTTAACGCGATACACCTGTGACGCCACAAAGCAGAACGGCACCAGCGGCAGATAGTGCTTCTCGAAGAAACGCCTGCTCACCCCTACGTTCAGAATGCGTGTCGCACCAAACTCATAAAAGCTCTGGTGATAAGATCCCATTGGCAGGAAGACGAAATCGCCACGCTCAAGCAGGACGCGCTTACCGTTGATCTCCTGATAGTAGCGGCCGGTCAGAACAATCGTGAACTCGTAGTAGTCATGCTGGTGCAGACCGCTGGCGCTCTCCGTTTTGTTGTAAATCACCACGTGAAAATTTTTGCCATTAAACAGCTGTTGCTCATGTGCGGTTTTGATTTCCATCGTGCTGACCTCCTGCTACTTCAACTGACTTATTGCATCTTCTCGTGAAGCTCGATGAGCTCCGCGACCAGCTCGCGTGCCAGCATGGAGGTCATCAGATGATCCTGCGCATGTACCAGCACCAGACTCACTTTCATCTTCCCTTCGCCCTGGTCGCTTTCGATGAGCTTCGTCTGCACCAGATGCGCTTCGTTTAACGCTGTACGGGACTGCTCCATCATGGTTTTCGCGGCAACGAAGTCGCCCTGCTTAGCCTGCTTAAGCGCCGCATACGCCAGGCTGCGTGCCTGCCCGGAGTTGATGATGAGGCCCATCACCACCTCTTCCAGATCGTTCTCTGCGGTTTCTTCGGCAACGATACTCTCTAAATCTAACATCTTTAAGCTCCTTTCCGCTGGCGCGAGTTGCCCCGCGCCGTGCAATTTTAGAATTTCAGTGCGAGGGCGATATCCTCTTCGCTCTCTTCTTCATCGATAACCGTTGCGGCCTTGTTCGCAATCGCCACGAACGGCATGTAGAGCAGGGTTGCAATCCCGAGGTTGAATATCGCCAGCAGGAAGGCCGCCACGCTACCGTTGGTGTTGAAGAACGCGCCCAGACCAGCCGGCATCGTCCACGGCGCAATGTTGGTCACCGGCGGGATAATGCCCAGGTAGTACGCCGTCAGCGTAATCGCGGCCAGCAGCGGCTGAACCAGGATGAAGGGAATGAACATCACCGGGTTCATGATAATTGGCAGACCAAACAGGATCGGCTCGTTAATCTGGAAGATGCCTGACGGCAGGGCCAGCTTCGCAACCTGACGATGGTCGGCGCGGCGAGAGACAATAAAGACCGCGATGATCAGACCCAACGTCGCCCCGGTACCGCCCAGGAAGATATAGGAGTCAAGCATCGGCTTCGCCCACACATGGAAGGTTTTACCGGCCGCCAGCGCCGCATCGACGGAGCCGTACTGCTGGTAAAGCGCGACGTTTTCCAGTGCCCATGGGGTCATAATACCGCTGTCCAGCGCCGCCAGTGCCAGTGAACCATGCACGCCGAAGAACCACAGCAGGGAGGTAAAGATGACATACGCCCAACCGACCACGCTACCCATCGACGCCAGCGGCGTTGAGATAGAGTCCATAATGATCTGGTGGAAGTTTGTGCCCCAGTGAGAGAGCGCCCAGGCAATAATCCCCATGATGGAGAGAATAATGAAGCCCGGAATCAACGCGGAAAATGAACGAGAAACGGAGGCCGGAACGCTATCCGGCAAGCGGATAACCCAGTTACGGCGAATAATGAAGGTGAACATTTCGGCCACCACCAGCCCGATAATAATACCGGAAATGATGTTTGCCCCACCCAGCCAGTTGGCGCCAACGGCGTAAGCGTCACCCACGCTGTACGGTGTGACGGTCATGAACGCGGCAATGGACAGTAAGCCTGCCGCCAGCGGATCCACTTTACGCTCTTCCGCCAGCGCCATTCCGATAAAGAAAGGCGCCATTAGCGACATAATACCCAACGTACCGTTGTATACGTTGCCGCCAATGGCTTTTAAACCATTAAGGGTTTCAATAGTTGAAGCATCTAACCTAATTCCTAATGAATAAAAAAAGGAACCTTCTCCAAAGCTCAGAAAAACGTTGTTAATTAAAACGAACATTGCCCCGGCTAATGTCAACGGCATTAATTTAATAAAGCCGTTCTTAATGGCATTAACGTGAGGCTGCTTTCCTATTTTAACAGCAAAAGGAAGGAGTACCTTTTCAAGTGAAGCGATGACTTTACTCATAGGAAAATACCCTTAAATGCCGCAACGACCGTTACGGCGTATTGTGTGTGAAATAACTCTTTGACGGGAAAAATAAAAAATTAATTAGCAGCTTTTTTAATCGCCGCAACGGCAGCTTTTAATACACCTAAACCATCAATCTTGCCGTATAAAACGGAATCGATCACTTCGACCGGCTTATTGGGTAGCAGACGCTGAATTTCTGGCAGCATATAAGCGATTTGCGGCCCGAGTAAAATAACGTCTGCTGTCTGGCCCTTCTCGCCCGCCAGCGTTTCCGGAAACGCCTCAATCACCACAGGGACTTCATATTTTTCGGCCTGCGCGCGCATTTTGGAAACCAGCAGCGAAGTGGACATGCCCGCAGAGCAAAACAGATAGATATGTTTCTTTTCCATGATAACTTCCCTCTTGTTTGGCTACCCGCCGTCTCGCTATCACTCGACTCGCTATCCTGGCTGACGGGCAGTGTGCTGAACATTGTTTGTCGTTGAAGTGAGTATACGCAATGGTACAGGGAGGGGATAATTCTGGATAGACTGAAATTGTCTCTCATTGACCTGGCTTGTTGACTACCTTCACATTTCAGGCAAATAATTCGCGCCAAGAAATAAGATTCACGTATGCATAAAAAAACCGGCCTTCCGGCCGGTTTGTTAACGCTCTCAGGCAAGCAGGCTTACTGTGCCTTAGGTGCCTGTGGGTCGGTGTCGTATTCGGCACAGGTCTGGTAACCAGAATTGATCACGTGACCCGTATCATCCAGGGCGACAAAATAGGTCTCTGCCTTACCATCACGTTGACCCAGAATATAGGTCTGGCAGGTACCACGCGCGTGGATCATAGTGACTTCTGAAGAAGGTTTACCGGCAATGGCTGCAACCTGGGAACGCGTCATGCCTTTTTTGACGTCTTTTACCACTGGCTGTGTGAACTGATCTTTAGTGCGATCGTAAGCTGTACACCCTGCCAGCATAGTCAGTACCGCCGCTGCGCTTAAAATTCCTGCTACGTTCTTGTTCATATTCCGTCCTCTTGTTTATCAGCGTGTTAACTAAGCATGGGATAAAAATTACTATTGTTCAACTTTGCGAGTTACGCCAGACGAATTTCGGAAAATTCTAATAAAACAACGGTAAGCTGCTAAATCGCTGTAAAACAGTACACTCAAAACTGTGATCCTTGTCGTTTCCCCGACAAAGGGTTAGTTTTAACAGATCACACTTTCTGTTTGGTTCTGCATAGGGAGGGCGTAATGGCTCTGCAACAAGAAATTATTCAGGCGCTGGGCGCGAAACCTGCGATTGATGCCAATGAAGAGATCCGTCGTAGCGTTGATTTTTTGAAAGCTTACCTGTCTGCACACCCTTTCCTGAAGACGCTGGTGCTGGGCATCAGCGGCGGTCAGGATTCCACTCTGGCCGGTAAGCTGAGCCAGATGGCCATCTCCGAGCTGCGTGACGAGACCGGTGACACCGCGCTGCAATTTATTGCCGTACGTCTGCCGTATGGCGTGCAGGCCGACGAGCAGGACTGTCAGGATGCGATTGCGTTTATTCAGCCGGACCGTGTTCTTACCGTAAATATTAAAGGTTCGGTACTGGCCAGCGAGCAGGCCCTGCGTGAAGCCGGTATTGAACTGAGCGATTTTGTCCGCGGCAATGAGAAAGCCCGTGAGCGCATGAAAGCGCAGTACAGTATCGCAGGGATGACCAAAGGGGTCGTCGTCGGCACTGACCACGCCGCGGAAGCCATCACCGGCTTCTTCACCAAATACGGCGATGGCGGCACGGATATCAACCCCCTCTTCCGTCTGAACAAGCGTCAGGGCAAGCAATTGCTGGCGGCGTTGGGCTGCCCGGAGCACCTGTATAAGAAGGCACCAACGGCGGACCTGGAGGACGATCGCCCTTCCCTGCCGGATGAAGCCGCGCTGGGTGTCACGTATGACAACATCGATGATTATCTGGAAGGCAAAACGCTCGACGAAGGTACCGCTAAAATTATCGAAGGCTGGTATCTGAAAACCGAGCACAAGCGTCGTCCGCCCATTACGGTGTTTGATGATTTCTGGAAAAAGTAAAAGCAAAACGGTAACTCAGTTTTGCAGGCCGGGTAAGGCGTAGCCGCCACCCGGCTCTTTTTTAACCACCGAACACCTGCTACACTGTATGCCTGAACAGTATATGGAGCAGTATGTGAGCAGGCGTCAATCCGCCCCGCGTCTTGAGTTTGAAGCGGCGGCTATCTACGAATATCCCGAGCATCTTCGCCCCTGGCTTGAGGCACTGCCTAAACAGCCTGGCGTCTATTTCTTCCACGGCGACAGCGACACCATGCCGCTCTATATCGGCAAAAGCGTGAATATCCGCAGCCGGGTGATGTCGCACCTGCGTACGCCGGACGAAGCATCGATGCTCAGGCAGTCCCGGCGGATCACCTGGATCGAGACGGCAGGCGAACTGGGCGCGCTTCTGCTCGAAGCCCGGCTCATCAAGGAGCAGCAGCCGCTGTTTAACAAACGCCTGCGCCGCAACCGCCAGCTGTGTTCGTTGCAGATTAACGCTGGAAAACCGCAGGTCGTTTATGCCCGGGAAGTGGATTTTTCGCATGAACCCAATCTTTACGGTCTGTTTGCCAACAAACGAGCCGCACTGCAAACCCTGCAATCCCTGGCTGATGAATTACAGCTTTGTTACGGCCTGTTAGGGCTGGAAGCCACCACCCGTGGTCGCGCCTGTTTCCGCTCCGCGCTGAAACGCTGCGCCGGGGCGTGCTGTGGAAAAGAGAGCGTTGAAGAACATCATGCCCGGTTTATGGCTGGCCTGGCCTCTATCAGCGTTAACTGCTGGCCGTGGGAAGGCGCGGTGGCGCTGAAAGAAACCCGTGATGCGATGACGCACTATCACATCATCCGCAACTGGCTCTGGCTTGGCGCCGTTGAAAGTCTGGATGACGCTACCGCTCTGCTGCGCACCCCTGCCGGTTTCGATCAGGATGGTTACAAAATTCTCTGCAAGCCACTGTTAACCGGAAAATATGAGATCATCGTCCTCAATGACCCGGCAGCCAGGTAATTTCACTGAACAGCAGCGACCCCTTCGTTTCCAGTAAACGGAGGGTATGACTGCCCGCTTCCCAGCTGGCGCCCTGATCGGCGGTCAGTAATTTGTCGCCCAGTTGCCAGGCGCCGCTTAATACGAATGCCACCCCACCGCGTGATGCGAAGGTAGTGAACGTCCGGGTAGCAACGCGCACCTTTGCCTGGCAGCAATCCCGTCGGGTCATGATGTTGAAGTCCATCGACATTTGCCCCTCTGTGAGCACGGCTTTCACCGCCAGATCGCCCGCAAATCGGTAAGGCTGATGATGCTTCAGGGTATGACAAAACGCCCTGCCTGCATCCAGGGTCACCTCGCCGCCCTCCAGCAGCGTAATCACCCGGTCGACGCCCGGGAACGCGGAAAATTCGCCGTTACTGGCGATGGAGGCAATACTGGCCCGCCAGAAAAAATCCCGCGTCGCGGGAGGAAAACAGCAAATCTCACGCGTCTCACCCGCACCATTACGCCAGAGACTGACCGGCATTTTACGGATATCAAAGAATTCCATGACCACTCCTGAAGGACGCACCGTGCGCCAGGGCATTTTCACAGACGTATTATCGGCAGCAGTCAGGCCAGACCTTAGGCATGGGATAAAAGAAAAACCGCCGGTCCTGTCCACAGCGTTTTCGCTTTTGTAGACAGGAGCCCGGCGGTCTTAAGAGAGTGAACCGATTATTCGGTTGGTGCAGGCATTTTACCTTCCGGCGCTGCACGTTCTGTCAGACGCTTCTCAAAATTGGCATTAAATTGCTTTTTCTGTTCCGGCGTCAGAATGTTGTAAATCTTGTTCTGGGTTTCCATGTGGGCCAGCATGCGCGCTTTATGCTGCTCGGCCATTTTGTCGATCTGCGCTTCCGCTTTTGCTTTATCGAAGCTGTCGCTGGCAATGATGTCATGCATTGCGCGGCGCTCTTCCAGCGGAGGACGTTTCATCTGGTCACGCTGGCTTTTCATGATGTCGCGGATCTGCTGCTTCTGCGCATCGGTGAGGTTCAGATCTTTAAACATCATCATCTCATGGTGCATACCCGGCTTGCCTTTATGATGTATCATCATTTTGCCTTCCGTCGGCGCGGCGGTAGTGGTCGCGGTATCGGCGGCGAACGCCATGCTGGTAGCGCCCAGAGCCAGGGTAGAGGCAACAAACAGTGCAGTTAATTTACGCATAATGTCTTTCCTTACTTTCAGTTATTCTTCGGCGCTATGCCGTGTTGACGAGATTAACTTTACGGGGTTTATCGTCAATTAGTCAGAGCAACGGTAAAACAATGAAAGTGTAAAAAACAACTTTTCGCCAATTGTGGAGAAATTAAGGAAAAAGCGTGGAGAGATGAAACAAAAATATTCAACAGGATGATTTTAAAGAGATTATGGAGAAGTATAGCGAAGTGCCGTTTAATAATAAAGCAATTCTCCAGGAATATTCCGCAAACAATACCAGAGCGCTTTTAACGCTAAGAAATTTATTCTTCATTTCCCCTCCGGTCTGCGCGAGGGGAGACGATCAGGGCATTTTTTCCAGCATCAGGCCTGCTCGCAAACCAAACGCGACCGACGGATTAGGAAATAAAACATATTCCGTGGATTTCTGTACCGCATAGCGCGTCTCACCATCTTCCGCCAGCAGGACGCCCTGGCGAAACGGCGTAAAGTTCAGCGTATGGGGCGCCATATGTAGCTGGAAAGCCTCGCTTTGACGCGTGAGCTGCTGCACGACCCGATAGCGCACAACGGGTTCCCGGGAGGGTTCCGGCGCAACCCCGGCGAGCAACGCCCGAAGCGCCTGATGCGTAGGGGCAAAACGCGTCAGGTCGTTTTGCCCGAACGGCAGCGCTTTTCCCAGCTCCAGGGTGCAGGATAACGCGCCAACATTCTCGCAGGTGAAGTGGGTAAACGTGCCGCCTGGCGTCTGGTGGAAAACCAGCGCCTCCAGCCCCGCGTCGCCAAGCCAGGTCAGAAACGCCTCATCCCACGGCTGATGACGCTGCGGTAACACGCCAAAACGCACGTGGTACGAGGCGCGAATGGCCGTATGCAGATCGAGGTGCCAGCGTGTTTCCCCCGCCCCGGCAAAAAACGCCGTGACCACCTTCTCCAGCCATTGCGCGCGTGTCGTCTCATCACTCTGTGGAAACTGCGCCCAGCGACCACCAAACATGCGGTTGATGTCGCTCACGAGATACCGTTTATTTTGCGCCAGCGCAGGCGGATTTCCCAGCACCACCAGCAGACGGCAGTGCAGCGTGATCTCTGCGCGAAACAGCGCGCGCAGCAAAAGATCGACAATCTCCACGGGCGCGGTTTCGTTTCCGTGAATGCCGGTCGAAAGCAGCAGCGACAGGTCATATTCCCCCATCGGCGTCATTTCAAGCACGCCCTGCCCCAGCCATCGCCAGTGGAACGAGGGGCCTTCCCCCTCTTGCCGCTCCGGTGTCTCTTCGGCCAGCGTCAGCGCCAGTAAGTTTTCCATATCATCTCCTTAGCGCTGGAACGGATAAACCGATCCCAGTTGCAGGATGGTCGATAATGCATCCAGCGCCTCGCGGCCTTCGCGCAGCAGCTGCGGATCAACCAGATCGGCCTGAACCAGATGGTCGCGATAATAGCGGTCCACCCAGTCATTGAGGGTATTGAACAGCGTGTCGTTCATCATCACCGCCGGATTCACGGCCTGCATCTCCTCCGGCGTTAACACCACGCGCAGTCGCAGGCACGCCGGTCCCCCGCCATTGGCCATACTTTCCCGCAGATCAAACACGCGCAGTTCATCAATCGGGTTATCCGCCTGCACCAGTTCGCTGAGATAGCGCCAGACGCCCTGATGGTTGCGGGACTCCTGCGGCAGCACCAGCATCATGCTGCCATCATCCCGGCTCAGCAGCTGGCTGTTGAACAGATACGTTTCGACCGCATCCTGTACGCTTACCGCCTGCGTGGGCACCTGAATCGGCATAAATCCCGGCACGCGTTCGCGCAGCGTGGCCAGCAACTTTTCCTGATGGGCAAACGCCTGCTCGTGGCAGAACAGCACCTGACGGTTGGAAACGGCAATGACGTCGTTATGAAACACGCCCTGGTCGATCACCTGCGGATTTTGCTGGGCAAAAATCACCTGAGAAGGATTAACCTGGTTCAGCCGCGCAACCGCCTGGCTTGCGGCTAAAGTTTGTCTCGCCGGATAACGAACCGGCGCGGCGTGGCCGCCCTCTTCCCGTCCATAGATAAACAGCTGCAAACCCGGCTCGCCATAGTCGCCGCCCAGACGGTTGTGGTTTGCCGCCCCTTCATCGCCAAACATCGCGACCTGCGGCAGCGCCGAATGTACCTCGAAATGCGCTTCATGATTAAAAATGGCGCGCAGCACGCGCCCGGTGGTCTCCGCTTCGCTGGCGCGGTGGAATTTGTTGTTCAGGTTAGCAACGGTCAGATGCACTTTGCCGTCCAGCGTATCCGCCGACGGCGCAACGGTGGCGGCATTCGCCACCCACATCGAGGAGGCTGAACTGGCCGCCGAAAGCAGGTGTGGCGTCTGCGTGCCTGCTTTTTCCACCACCTGTTCATCCGTACCGCTGAACCCCAGCTGGCGCAGCACGGCCACGTTTGGTCGCTCCTGAGGCGGGATCACCGCCTGCGGGAAACCGGCATCGGACAGCGCCTTCATTTTCAACAGACCCTGCTTCGCCGCCAGCTTCGGGTTCGAGACCTGGAAACGGTGCTTCGTCGAGGCTTCATTGCCGAACGATAGCCCGGCATAGTGGTGCGTCAGCCCCACGAGGCCGTCAAAGTTAACCTCACGCGCTTTCATGGGCGTCACCCTCTGTAAAATCCAGCCCCGGATTCAGCGTCTCCGGCAGCGTCAGCGCCGGGGTTTCCAGGCTTGCCATCGGCCACGCGCAGTAATCGGCGGCATACCAGGCGCTGGCGCGATGGTTGCCCGACGCCCCTACGCCACCAAACGGCGCGGTGCTCGCCGCACCGGTCAGCGGTTTGTTCCAGTTCACGATCCCGGCGCGCACTTCAAGCAGCAGTTGTTCGAATTTCTCGCGATGCGGCGATATCAGGCCGCTCGACAGGCCGTAGCGGGTGTTGTTGGCCATCTCGATCGCCGACTCAAAATCGTCATAGCGCCAGACGCACAGCAGCGGGCCAAAGACCTCTTCATCCGGCACGTTGCTCGTCGCACTCATCTCAATAATCCCCGGCGTCAGCAGCGACGTGCCCGGCATTACCTGTTTCGGCTCCAGCAGGGTTTTCGCCCCACGCGCCACGTGCTCCTGCCACGCTTTCAGCACGTTCAGCGCCGCCTGCGCGGAGATCAGCCCGCCGATAAACGGCTGCGGCTCGGCATCCCATTTCGCGGGAACCAGACGCGCGCTCACCTCCACCAGACGCTTCAGGAACGCATCCCCCTGCGCGCCGCGCTTAACCAGCAGGCGGCGGGCGCAGGTGCAGCGCTGTCCGGCGGTAATGAACGCCGACTGAATGGTCAGATGGACCGCGGCATCGATATCATCCGGATCTTCCACAATCAGCGGGTTGTTGCCGCCCATCTCCAGCGCCAGAATTTTTTCCGGCTGCCCCGCCAGCTGACGATGCAGCTGATACCCCGTTCCGGCACTGCCGGTGAACAGCAAACCGTCAATGTCGCTCAGCGCACTCAGCGCCTGACCTGTTTCACGCCCGCCCTGCACCAGATTCAGCACCCCCGGCGGCAGCCCCGCCTGCTCCCAGAGTTTTATGACTGCTTCTCCGGTTAAGGGGGTTAACTCACTCGGCTTGAAGATGACGGTATTCCCCGCCAGCAGCGCAGGCACAATGTGCCCGTTCGGCAGATGTCCGGGGAAGTTATACGGGCCAAATACCGCCAGCACCCCGTGCGGACGGTGGCGCAGCGTGGCGGCGCCGTCTGGCATCTCGGTATGCTGCTCGCCGGTGCGGGTATGGTACGCCTTCACCGATATCGCGATTTTGTTGATCATCGCCGTGACTTCGGTTGTTGCCTCCCTGCGCGGCTTGCTGGTTTCGCAGGCAATGATGCGGGTCAGCTCGGCTTTATTGGCCTCCAGCAGCGCAGCAAATTTCTCAACCAGCGCCTGGCGCTCGGAGAATGGCCGTTTCGCCCATGCCGGAAACGCGCGGCGTGCAGCCTGGCAGGCCTGCTCAACCTGCCCGGCGCTGGCGTCGTTCCCCGACCAGAGCACCTCCTGACCGACCGGGTTAGTTTTTGTCCGCGCGTCACCTTCGCCCGTTACCCAGTCACCGTTAATCCATAGAGTCATGCTGTTTTCTCCTCAGGGCAGAGCCGCACCAGGCGAACCGTGTCGCCAGCGTTACATTTCAGGGCATCCAGTTGCGCAGCCGTCAGTACCAGACGCTCGCATGTTGGGTTGGTTCGCACCAGCATGGCGCGGAAGTTGGTGTAATTCTCGTTCGAGACCAGGCAGGCTGGCCACTCGCCCGGCGCGGGCTGGCCTTCTGAAACCTCAACCAGGCGGCTTTTACGGATGGCGCGAACGCGGTCAATGTCGCATTCCAGCGTCGGGCCGCCGTCGAAGATGTCGACGTAGTTACGGTAGCGAAATCCCTCTTTCTCCAGCACTGCGCGGGCCGGGGCGGTTTGCGGGTGAACTTCGCCGATCACCGCCTGCGCTTCAGGCGTTAAGAAATGGGTATAAATAGGATGCTTCGGCATCAGCTCGGCGATAAACGCCTTCTGACCGGTACCGCACAGGTAATCCGCCCGGCTAAATTCCATGGAGAAGAAGCGTTCGCCCAGACTCTCCCAGAACGGCGAATAGCCCGTCTCATCAATCACGCCGCGCATCTCCGCGACCACTTTTTCGTTGAAGCGGTCGCGAAAGGCGGCCATAAACATAAAGCGCGATTTGGAGAGCAGATAACCGTTGCCCTCTTTGCGCCAGTCCGGATCGAGAAACAGGGTGCAGAGTTCGCTGGCGCCGGTATGGTCATTACAGAGGAAGAGCGTCGGCAGCGCGTTGTAAACGTTCAGCTCTTTCGAGGCGTGGACCATCGTGCCGACCCGGTAGTTGTACCACGGATCGTTAAGCCCGACGGCCACCTCGATGGCGCAAATCCCCGCCACGGTTCCCGTGTCGGTATCTTCCAGCACGAACACATAGCCCTGTTCGCTTTTTGGCAACGTCCCCTGCCAGGTTTGCAGGGCGCGCTCAATGCGCGCCGACAGCGTTTTTTCATCGGCAGGCAGCGAGGTTAGCCCGCCCCCTGTCTTACCGGCAAGCTGCATAAGCCCGGCGAGATCGCCGTGCGCAACGGGACGGATGACCATCATGATGACACCCCGGACTTCACCTGTTCGCAGGCCAGCGCAAAACGATCCAACCCGGTTCTGACCTCTTCCTCGCTGACGATCAGCGCAGGGGCAAACCGCACCACGTTAGCACCGGCAATTAGCACCATTACGCCCTGCTTTGCCGCTTCCTGTGAAATCAGCTTCGCTTTGCCGGCAAACTCAGGGGCAAGCTCACAGCCTATTAACAGCCCCAGACCGCGGATCTCTTTGAACAAGCCGGTCTGGTTATTGATGGCAGTAAGGCGCTCAACAAACCACTGGTGACGCTGCTTCACGCCGTTCAGCACCTCAGGGGTGTTGATGATATCCAGCACCTGTCCGGCGACAGCGGTTGCCAGCGGGTTGCCGCCGTATGTGGTGCCATGGGTGCCCACGGTCATCACGCTGGCGAATTTATCGGTGGTCAGCATCGCCCCCACCGGGAAACCGCCGCCGAGCGCTTTGGCTGTTGAGAGCACATCCGGGGTCACGCCATAGTGCATGTAGGCGTACAGCTCACCCGTGCGGCCCACGCCGGTCTGGACTTCGTCAAAAATCAGGACCGCGTTATGCCGATCGCACAGCTCGCGCAGCCCTTGCAGGAACGCTTTCTGGGCGGGCATGACGCCGCCTTCCCCCTGCATGGGCTCGACAATCACCGCACAGGTGGTGTCGTCAATCAGCTCGCTGGCAGAGTGTAAATCGTTATACGCCGCATGCCGGATATCCGGCGGCAGCGGCGCAAAATCCTGAGAATATGAGGGCTGACCACCCGCGCTGACGGTAAACAGCGTGCGGCCATGGAAGGCATTTTTAAAGGCTACGATGCCGCTCTTGTGCGCGCCGAATTTATCGTGCGCATATTTGCGCGCCAGCTTCAGCGCCGCTTCGTTCGCTTCCGCGCCGGAGTTACAGAAAAAGACTTTTTCTGCGAAAGTGGCGTCGATCAGCTTCTTCGCCAGACGCAATGCCGGTTCGTTGGTATAACCGTTGCCGGTATGCCAGAATTTCGCCGCCTGGTCATTCAGCGCCTGCCGCAGCGCCGGGTTTGCATGCCCCAGCGCATTCACCGCAATCCCACCCGCAAAGTCGATATACTCTTTGCCCTGCTGATCCCACAGGCGAGAGCCTTCCCCACGTACCGGAATAAAAGCCGCCGGAGCGTATACCGGCATCATCCATTCATCGAAATTTTCACGCGTAACTGACAGAGACATAGCGACCTCATCCGGTAAATAAAAGGTTGTTTAAATGTTAAATAATTGAGTGTTTGCACTGTGAATGTAGATTGCAGCGTTCGTGCCAGCCAGCGATAAAAATGCATAAACGGGTTGGGGTAACAGAATATCAATGAGTTACAATATGGAGTTATTCACTGTTAATGCATAAATAGTGAATATTATTACGACAAGCGGCGCTTTACCGCATGAAAACAAGAAAGAGTATGCAGAGGCCAAATATAATTCTGGAATTGTGATCGCTCGCGAAATTTATCGGCCCTTTACGCCCTGTTCGAGGGCAAAACGCGCCGAAATGGTGCAAATATTGCACCGTCGGCATTATCTGTCGCAGTAATTGGGCGAAGCGGATAACAGACGACGTAAATTCTGCTACCATCCTTGCACTATTCACCTTGCATTGGCAGCGACTATGAAATTTGTCTCTTTTAATATCAACGGCCTGCGTGCCCGCCCTCACCAGCTTGAAGCGATTGTTGAGCAACATCAGCCAGATGTGATCGGCTTGCAGGAGACAAAAGTTCACGACGATATGTTCCCGCTCGAAGAGGTAGCGAAGCTGGGCTATAACGTTTTTTACCACGGTCAGAAAGGCCACTACGGCGTTGCGCTGCTGACCAAAGATACGCCGGTGTCGGTGCGTCGTGGCTTCCCGGGTGACGATGAAGAGGCGCAACGCCGCATCATCATGGCGGAAATTCCTTCCGCGCTCGGCAATGTGACCGTCATCAACGGCTATTTCCCGCAGGGTGAAAGCCGCGATCATGAAACCAAATTCCCGGCCAAAGCGAAGTTTTATCAGGATCTGCAAAACTACCTGACAACCGAACTCAAAAAAGAAAACCCGGTGCTGATCATGGGCGACATGAATATCAGCCCGACGGATCTGGATATCGGTATTGGCGAAGAGAACCGTAAGCGCTGGCTGCGCACCGGCAAATGCTCTTTCCTGCCGGAGGAGCGCGAGTGGATGGAGCGCCTGCTGGGTTGGGGGCTGGTGGATACTTTCCGCACGGCTAACCCGGCGACGCAGGATCGCTTCTCGTGGTTTGACTATCGCTCTAAAGGCTTCGATGACAACCGGGGCCTGCGTATTGATCTGCTGCTGGCGAGCGCCCCCCTGGCCGAACGCTGCATCGAAACCGGTATCGACTATGACATCCGCAGCATGGAAAAACCGTCCGACCATGCGCCGGTATGGGCAACGTTCAAGCTGTAAACTTCAGTGAATATTAAAAAAATCAGTCTCCTGTGCGCCCTTTTGGGCGCATTTGTTTTGACCGTTGTTTTGCTTCCTCCAGGCATGCTCTCCCTCGACACGCTAAAAATGCACCAGCAAACGTTGATCGATCGTGTGGAGCAGGCGCCTCTTCAGAGCGCGCTGATCTATTTTGCGGTTTACGTTCTGCTCTCCGCGCTGTCGATCCCCGGAGCCGCGCTTCTGACGCTGCTCGGCGGGGCGCTTTTCAGCCTGTGGGAGGCGACGCTGTTGGTGTCATTTGCCTCGACGCTCGGCGCCACGCTTGCCATGCTCGTCAGCCGTTATCTGCTGCGCGACTGGGTGCAACGGCGCTTTGCCGCACAGATGAGCACGATAGATGCGGGGATGGATCGCGACGGCGCACGCTACCTTTTTGCCCTGCGCCTGATGCCGTTGTTCCCGTTCTTTCTGGTCAATTTGCTGATGGGGCTAACCCGTCTCAGGGTGCGTCACTACTGGTGGGTCAGCCAGCTTGCAATGCTACCTGCCACCGTCATTTATCTGAACGCCGGACGCGAGCTGGGGAAACTCACCTCGCTGCGCGATATTCTGTCGCCGGGACTGCTGTTCGCCTTTACACTATTAGGGTTATTACCGCTGGTCACTCGCTGGCTGTTTTCCCGTTACATCCCTTCGATTAAAAAGTGAGGCATTATGCGCCGGGTGCGTTTTTGCGCGTTTCTGACGAGTCTGCTGCTGGCAACCTCTGCCTTCGCCGCAGAGAGCTGGCAATCCATTCAGCAACAGGCCACCGGGCAGACCGTCTGGTTTAACGCCTGGGGCGGTGACGAGGCCGTTAACCGCTACCTCGACTGGGTAAGCGGCGAGATGAAAACGCACTACGCCATCAACCTGAAGATCGTTCATCTGGCCGATGCCGCCGACGCGGTGAAGCGGATCCAGACGGAACATGCCGCAGGACGCAGCAGTAACGGGTCGGTGGATCTGCTCTGGGTAAACGGGGAAAACTTCCGCAACCTGAAAGCGGCAAACCTGCTGCTCACCGGCTGGGCGCAAACCCTGCCCAACTGGCGCTACGTCGATACCCGTAAACCGGTAACGGAAGATTTTGCCATCCCGACCGATGGGGCAGAATCCCCGTGGGGCGGCGCGCAATTAACCTTTATCGCCCGTAAAGCGAGTACGCCGACACCACCGGCAGATCCCCACGCGCTGCTGGTATACGCCCGACAGCACCCTGGCAAGGTGAGCTATCCGCGACCGCCGGATTTTACCGGCACGGCGTTTCTTGAGCAGCTACTGCTGGCGCTGACCGCCCATCCGGAGGCGCTAAAAAACGCGCCAGACAGTACCTTTGCGCAGGTCACCGCGCCGCTGTGGGATTACCTTGATACGCTGCACCCCCTGCTGTGGCGCGAAGGGAACGATTTTCCTCCGTCGCCTGCGCGCATGGATACGCTGCTGGCCAGCGGCAGCCTGAACCTGTCGCTCACCTTTAACCCCGCCCATGCGATGCAAAAGGTGGCGAGCGGTGAACTGCCTGCCGACAGCTACAGTTTCGGCTTTCTCAAAGGCATGATCGGCAACGTCCATTTTGTCGCTATCCCGGCAAACGCCAGCGCGAGCGCAGGCGCGAAGGTGGTGGCGAATTTCCTGCTGTCACCGCAGGCGCAGATCCGCAAAGCTAATCCTGCCGTCTGGGGTGACCCGAGCGTGCTGGATGGCGAAAAACTGCCTGCGAAAGCGGCAAAACAGCTTCGCGCCTTTACCCCCTCAGGCACGCCTGATGTACTTCCCGAACCTCACGCCGCCTGGGTTAACGCCCTGGAGCAGGAATGGCTTCGCCGCTACGGAACCCGCTAAGCGGGCTGGTCTGGGCGGCAATGGCGGTCATCTATCTGCCACTGCTTCCCGCCAGCGGCATGCTGCTGGCCCCGGCGTTTTCTCCCGGCAACTGGGCGACGCTGTTTGCCGACCCGCAGCTGCCGCAGGCGCTGGCCGCCACGCTGGTTTCCACGCTTATCGCGACGCTGGGCTCACTGTTTATCGCCCTGACCCTGCTTGCGCTTCTCTGGCCGGGTGAAGGCTGGCAGCGCCTGAGCACCCGTCTGCCGTGGCTGTTAGCCGTGCCGCACGTCGCCTTCGCCACCAGCGCGCTGCTGCTGTTTGCGGAAGGGGGGCAGTTTTACCGGATCTGTACGGTCTGTTCGCCGCAGCTTGACCGCTACGGTATCGGGCTTGGCCTGACGCTTGCGGTCAAAGAGAGCGCGTTCGTTCTGTGGGCAATCTACGCCGCGCTGCCTGAAAAGCGTCTCGCACAGCAGAAAATCGTCCTGCATACCTTCGGCTACGGACGAATGCAGGCGCTCAACTGGCTCGTCCTCCCGGCAATCGCCCCCGCGCTGGGCGCAGTCATGCTGGCGGTGCTGGCCTGGTCGCTTTCCGTGGTGGATGTGGCGATCGTGCTCGGGCCAGGCAACCCGCCTACGCTGGCGGTACTGGCCTGGCAGTGGCTCGCCCAGGGCGATGCACAACAGCAAACAAAGGGAACGCTGCTGTGTCTGGTGTTGCTCCTGCTGCTGGCGGCGCTTGCCGCGGTGGGATACGGCTTCTGGACGGCATGGCGGCGCGCCCAGCGTGACCCCTCCGGAATTCGTCACGCTTCGCATACTGCGCTGCCCGCACGGACGCTGGGCGGGTTACTGCCGCTGTGCGGCGTCCTCTGTGCGCTGGTTCTGCTGATGCTGGCACGCCGGGACGACATCGGCCCCGTCAGCGACAGCCTTTCACTGGGACTGCTGTCCAGCCTGACAGCGCTGGCCATCCTCATGCTCTGGCTTGAGTGGGGACCCCAGCGCGGCGCGGTGTGGGTCTGGCTGCCGCTCGCCCTCCCGGCGCTGCCCCTCGTGTCCGGGCAATATGCCGTGGCGCTGTGGCTGGGCATCGACGGCCAGTACGCTGCGGTGCTCTGGAGCCATATGCTCTGGGTTCTCCCGTGGATGCTCCTGGTGCTGCAACCGGCCTGGCGCAGGCTCGATCCCCGGCTTATCCTCACCGCCAGAACGCTGGGCTGGCGACAGGCGAAAATTTTCTGGTTGGTGAAATGCCCCCTGATGGTTCGTCCGGCCCTGCTGGCCTTTGCCACCGGCTTTTCCGTGAGCATGGCCCAGTACATGCCGACCCTCTGGCTGGGAGCGGGACGTTTCACCACCCTGACGACGGAGGCGGTCGCCCTCAGCAGCGGCGGCAGCATTCCGATCCTCGCCAGCCGGGCGCTGGGTCTGTTGCTGTTGACCAGCAGCGTATTTGCCCTTGCCGCGCTGCTCTCCCGGCTCGTGGGCCGTCACAGACAAGGATTACGTTAATGCTGTACGTGAAAAATCTCACCATTGCGCCACTCTTCCGTGAGGTCAACTTCCGCGTCCCGGCGGGGGAGATTGTCACGCTGATGGGGCCCTCCGGGAGCGGAAAATCGACCCTTTTCGCCTGGATGGTGGGGGCGTTATCCGCTGATTTTAAGGCGCACGGCGAGCTATGGCTGAACGATCGCCGCTGCGATATGCTCCCCGTGGAAACGCGCGGGATCGGCATTCTGTTTCAGGATGCCCTGCTGTTTGACGCCTTCAGCGTGGGGCAAAACCTGATGCTGGCGCTGCCGGCGCACATCGTCGGGCGCGCCCGCCGCAACGCGGTAGAACAGGCCCTGGACACTGCCGGGCTGGCAAACCACTACGCCAGCGATCCGGCGACCCTTTCCGGCGGCGAGCGCGCCCGGGTCAGCCTGTTGCGCGCTCTTCTCGCCCAGCCGCAGGCATTGCTGCTCGACGAGCCGTTCAGTCGACTGGATAAAACGCTGCGCGCCTCATTCCGGGCGTGGGTATTCGAGGTTACTCGCCAGCGCAGGATCCCGGTGGTGCTGGTCACGCATGATGAGGACGATATTCCGCCCGGCGGCGAGGTGATTGAGATTTCTCGCTGGCAATAATGTGCTAACGCAATGTTTTTGGCTTCAGGAGAGACGACAATGCCCCCCTCTTTTAATGACGTCAGGTTTTTCGATGAAACGTGTTTCTCAACTGACCGCGCTGGCCCTGATCTGCGGCCTCGCCTCACTCTCCTCCACGGCGGCTGATATGCCCCACTCCCTCACGCTGGACCAGCTCCAGGCGCAAAACGGCGCGGTAATTGATACGCGCGTCAGTGCGTTCTATAACGGCTGGCCGCAGACCCTGAGCGGAACGTCCGGGCATGAACCCGCCGCGCTTAATCTCTCTGCCAACTGGCTTGGGGCAATGAGCGATGAACAGCTCAGCGGCTGGGCAAAACAACATCGGCTTACGCCAGACATGCCGGTTGCGCTCTATGGCAACGATGATGACAACCAGACCGTCAAAGCGCGGCTGGAGAAAGCGGGCTTTACCCACGTCTCCACCCTGAGCGATGCCCTGCAACAATCCGACCGTCTGCAACGTCTGGCGCATTTCGAACAGCTGGTTTATCCGCAGTGGATCCGCCAGTTGCAGCAGGGCAAACCCGTTACCGCCGCACCAGCCGGAGAATGGAAGGTGATCGAGGCTGGCTGGGGTGCGCCGAAGCTTTATCTCCTGAGCCACATTCCCGGTGCGGGCTATATCGACACCAATGAAGTGGAAAGCGAACCGCTGTGGAATAAGGTCTCTGACGAAAAGCTGAAAGCGATGCTGGCGAAGCACGGGATCCGTCACGATACCACCGTCATTCTGTACGGTCGCGACGTGTATGCCGCCGCGCGCGTGGCGCAGATCATGCTCTACGCGGGCGTGAAGGATGTGCGAATTCTGGATGGCGGCTGGAAGGCGTGGTCCGACGCCAGCCTGCCCGTTGAGCGCGGAACGCCTGCAAAGGTGAAGCCAGCCCCTGATTTTGGCGCGCCGATCCCGGGCCAGCCCCGGCTGATGGTGGATATGGAGCAGGCCCGGGGAATGCTGCACCGTCAGGATGCCTCGCTGGTGAGCATTCGTTCCTGGCCAGAGTTTATCGGTTTAACCAGCGGCTACAGCTATATCAAGCCAAAAGGTGAAATTGCCGGTGCGCGCTGGGGCCATGCGGGCAGCGACGCGACCCACATGGAAGATTTCCACAATCCGGATGGCACCATGCGTAGCGCCGATGATATTGCCGCCATGTGGAAAACGTGGAATATCCTGCCGGAGCAGCACGTTGCGTTTTACTGTGGTACCGGCTGGCGCGCGTCTGAAGCCTTTATGTACGCCCGCGCGATGGGCTGGCAGAACGTTGCCGTCTACGACGGCGGCTGGTACGAATGGAGCAGCCATCCGCAGAACCCGGTCTCCACCGGGGAGCGCGGACCGGAGAGCGCACGCTAGCGGGGAAGTGATTTCAGCGTGATATAACCGCTCCAGATGCGCGTTGTGGTGGTCAGCCAGCACAACGCGCCAAACGTCCAGGCAAACAGCGCGAAATGCGCCGGAAACAGGCAGCACAGCGCAAACAGCGCGATGGTCTCCGTTCCTTCCGTTAATCCCCCAATGTAATAAAGCGACTTGTGCGCATAGCCGGGGTTGTCGATATCATGCTTCCCCGCCAGCGCGGCAAAGGCCAGAAAACTGCTGCCCGTCCCCATAAAAGCGAACAGCAGCCAGGCGGCGGCGATCGCGTTATCAGCCGGAGCGGCCAGCGCAAAGCCAAACGGCACCAGGGCGTAGAACAGGAAGTCGAGGGCGATATCAAGAAATCCTCCCGCGTCCGTCAGGCCACGGCGACGCGCCAGCGCGCCGTCCAGACCATCCAGCAGCCGGTTCAGCACAATGGCGATCAGCGCCGCCGGATACCAGCCCAGCGCCAGAAACGGTAACGCCAGCACGCCAATCGCAAACCCGGCGAGCGTTAAGCCATCAGGCGTGATAAACGGTCTATCCAGCGCGGCGGCCAGCTGATTTAACCCGGGTTTCAGTCGGGGGTGCAGATGTTTATCCAGCATGCGGTTTACCTTTAAACGTGGCGCACAGCCCCTGAGCCGGGATATCCAGCGCGGCGTTAAAGCGGGCGGAAAGATTCTGAAAGGCAATCAGAGCCGTCATTTCGGTGATGGTCTCTTCCGTAAAGTGGCGCTTCAGCAGACTTTTGATATTTTCATCCACCTGAGGTGGCGTGGCGGTGACCGCTTCCGCATAGGCCAGCGCCGCGCGCTCCTCTTCGCTGAACAGGGTGGAATTTTGCCAGTCGCTGACGGCCTGCACTTTATCCAGCGCCCCGCTCCGCTCGGCCAGACGCAGGCTGTTGGCATCAATACAAAATGCGCAGTGGCAGATCTGCGAGATCCGCGTCATTAGTAGCGATCGCAGAACCGGCGTCAAACGCGCCTTGCGCCGCTCCAGATAGCCGACAAATAGCGCCACCAGCCAGAAAAGACGCGGCATACGCCCCCACCAGCGCGTGGGGTTCAGCACCGCGCCGAAGTGTTTTTTCTGCATGGCGGCGATGGGGCTGAGGCTGACGGGAAGGGTTTCCATGGGCGCAACCCAGGCGGATGTCTCTTTCACCTGATTCTCCTGATGACTGGACTCTTTGGAAGGGCACGATAATATGTCGTTTTTCGCTATTAATTATTGACGAACATGCTGAAAACACTCGATGTGGTTGCGGCCATCCTCGAAAAAGAGGGCAAGATTTTGCTGGCGCAGCGTCCCGAACATGCCGATCAGCCAGGAATGTGGGAATTTGCAGGCGGGAAGGTTGAAGCCGGTGAGACCCAGCCGGAAGCGCTGATCCGCGAACTGCGCGAAGAGCTCGGCATTGAGGCCGTGCCCGCGCGGTATGTGGCAAGCCACCAGCGGGAGGTGTCGCAGCGGCTGATTCACCTCCACGCCTGGCATGTGCCTGAATTTAGCGGTCAGCTGAAGGCGCATTATCACTCGGCGCTGGTATGGTGCACGCCAGAAGACGCGTTCACGTATGCTTTAGCCCCGGCGGATATACCGCTGCTGGAGGCGTTTATTCTTTTACGCGACGCCAGACCAGCGGGTTTGTACTGAGGGTGCGTTCATCACGCTGGCACTGCAACAGCACGCCATCTGCCCTGACCACTGCGCCTTCGGAATAGTTTTGATCCTGATAGATACAGCACTGATTACACGGCTGCGCACGCTGGCCGCCAGCGCTAAAGACCTCTGGCGGCACGTTGACCTCGACATCCGGGCGAATGCGGTCAGCCTGTGCCCCGGCGGACACCATCAAACATAACGCGGCCATTGCGTAACGGTTCATAGACTTTATTTCCTTTGCATCGTTTATATCTATAACGGTCGATCCGGACGGGATCTTTAATTTATCTCGTCATCGCTTTTGGTTATGACGCGCGCCCTGTCATTAATTTCCCTTGCGGCATAAATTTCTGCTTGCCTCTCAAAGCGGTGCGGGTGGTATAGTCAAAAAAACGACACAAAACATCTACGCCACACGCATAAATTATTATAAGAGGTTCTTATATCTATGGATCAGACACGCTCTCTGGAAAGCTTTCTTGCCCATGTTCAGCAGCGCGACCCGCACCAAAGCGAGTTTGCCCAGGCCGTTCGTGAAGTCATGACCACCCTGTGGCCCTTCCTTGAGGAAAATCCGCGTTACCGTCAGATGGCGCTGCTTGAACGTCTGGTAGAGCCGGAGCGCGTCATCCAGTTCCGCGTGGCGTGGGTGGACGACCGCAATCAGGTGCAGGTCAACCGCGCGTGGCGCGTGCAGTTTAACTCCGCCATTGGGCCGTTTAAGGGCGGGATGCGCTTCCACCCCTCGGTGAACCTGTCGATTCTGAAATTCCTCGGCTTCGAGCAGACCTTTAAAAATGCGCTCACTACCCTGCCGATGGGCGGCGGTAAAGGCGGGAGTGATTTCGATCCGAAAGGCAAGAGCGAAGGCGAAGTGATGCGCTTCTGCCAGGCGCTGGTCACTGAGCTCTATCGCCACCTTGGGCCGGATACCGACGTTCCTGCCGGGGATATCGGCGTGGGGGGGCGTGAAGTGGGCTTTATGGCCGGGATGATGAAAAAGCTCTCCAACAACAGCGCCTGCGTCTTTACCGGCAAAGGTCTGTCGTTTGGCGGTAGCCTGATTCGCCCGGAAGCGACGGGTTATGGTCTGGTCTATTTCACCGAAGCGATGCTTAAGCGTCACGGGCTGAGCTTCGAGGGGATGCGCGTGGCGGTCTCCGGCTCCGGCAACGTGGCGCAGTACGCTATCGAGAAAGCGATGGCGTTTGGCGCGCGCGTGGTGACCGCCTCCGACTCCAGCGGTACCGTGGTGGATGAAGCTGGCTTTACGGCAGAAAAACTGGCGCGTCTGTGCGAAATCAAAGCCAGCCGTGACGGTCGGGTAGCGGATTATGCCCGTGAATTTGGCCTGACCTATCTGGAAGGTAAACAGCCGTGGGGCGTGCCGGTGGATATCGCCCTGCCGTGCGCGACGCAAAACGAACTGGACGTGGATGCCACCCGGACGCTGATTAGCAATGGCGTGAAAGCGGTAGCGGAAGGGGCAAATATGCCCACCACTATTGAAGCGACCGACCTGTTCCTGGACGCGGGCGTGCTGTTTGCGCCAGGCAAGGCGGCGAACGCTGGCGGCGTGGCAACATCCGGTCTGGAAATGGCGCAAAACGCCGCGAGAATGGGCTGGAAGGCAGAGAAAGTGGATGCCCGTCTGCACCACATCATGCTCGATATTCATCACGCCTGCGTGGAGTACGGCGGCGAGGCCTCGCAAACTAACTACGTGCGCGGGGCGAATATCGCCGGGTTCGTGAAGGTGGCCGATGCGATGATCGGACAGGGTGTGATTTAGTTTCGCTGCATTCTCGCCCTTGTAGGCCCGGTAAGCGTTAGCGCCACCGGGCTTTTCGCCGGGTGGCGGCTTCGCCTTACCCGGCCTACGGTTTAAGCGGTTGTATTTTTGGCTGCGCTTTTCTTCTTTTTGAACGGTTTCTTCGCCCCGCCGCCCGGGGCGACCATTCCCCGGAATCGCTTCACTGGCGTACTGCGCGCCTGGTCAATCAGCTGATAAAGCGTCCCTACCAGCGGCTGCATAAAGTCCTGATAACGGCACTGCTTTTCGCTGATCTGCGTCAGCACCGACTCCCAGTGCGCGGTCATGTCCGGCCTGGCGGCCAGCTCCGGCAGCGAATGAATTAGCGCCCGGCCCGGTTCTGTTGAATGGATGTAACGTCCCTTTTTCTCCAGGAAGCCGCGCTTAAAGAGCAGTTCGATGATCCCCGCGCGGGTCGCCTCCGTCCCCAGACCGTCGGTGGCGCGCAGGATCTTCTTCAGATCTTTATCCTGCACAAAACGGGCGATGCCGGTCATGGCCGACAGCAGCGTCGCGTCGGTGAAATGGCGCGGCGGCTGGGTTTGTCGTTCAACCACTTCGCCCTTCTCGCACAGCAGTTCGTCGCCTTTGGCCACGACCGGCAGCGGCGTGCCGTCGTTCTCTTCGTCACGCTCTTTGTTGCCGAGCAGCGTGCGCCAGCCCGCTTCCGCGAGGAAACGCGCTTTGGCGATAAATTTGCCTTTGGCAATCTCCAGTTCAATAACGCACTTGCGGAACACCGCGTCCGGGCAGAACTGCATCAGATACTGACGTGCGATCAGGTTATAGACCTTTGCTTCGTTGTCGGTCAGGTTGACGTTGCTGGTGCGCGCCGTCGGGATTATCGCGTGGTGAGCATCGACTTTTTTATCGTCCCAGCAGCGGTTATGGGTATCCGGGTTTACCGCCGGTTGCGGCAACAGATCCGGCGCATGGACGCCAATGGCATTCATCACCGAGTGGCGTCCGGCGAAGTGTTCTTCCGGCAGATAGCGGCTGTCCGAACGCGGATAGGTGATCAGCTTGTGGGTTTCGTAGAGCTTCTGGCAGATATCGAGCACGTTCTGCGCGCTAAGACCAAAGCGCTTAGCCGCCTCAATCTGCAACGCCGAAAGGGAGAACGGCAGCGGTGCGGGCTCCGTTTCCCGTTTGTCGTTATAGCTGGTGACGATTGCGGGCTGGCCGGTAATGCGGTTGACCACGTGCTCCGCCAGCGGGCGATGCAGCAGCCGTCCCTCTTCGTCCTGATATGACTCACAGGCATCGCTTGGCTGCCAGACGGCGGTAAAGCGTTCGTCTTTCGGCGTGACGATATGCGCTTTGACTTCGAAGAAGTCTTTGGCGACGAAATTTTCGATCTCTTCGTCGCGACGCACCACCAGCCCCAGCACCGGTGTCTGGACACGACCGACGGAGAGTACGCCCTGATAACCCGCGTTGCGCCCGAGAATGGTGTAGGCGCGGGTCATGTTGATCCCGTACAGCCAGTCCGCACGGGCACGCGCCAGCGCGGAGACACACAGGGGAATAAATTCGCTGTTGGCGCGCAGGCGTGAAATGGCCCGCTCTACCGCCTGAGGGTTGAGGTCGTTGATCAGGCAGCGCTGCACCTGCTGGCGCTTTTCCGGCGCCAGCTCCAGGTAGTCCAGCACTTCATCGACCAGCAGTTGCCCTTCCCTGTCCGGGTCACCCGCGTGGACCACTTCCGTCGCCTCATGCAGGAAGCGCTTAATGACGTTGAGCTGTTTGGTGACGGAAGGACGCGGTTGGAGACGCCACTTTTCCGGCACAATCGGCAGATCGTTGAGATTCCAGCGGGCGTAGCGGCTGTCGTAGACATCCGGCTGCGCCTGTTCAAGCAGGTGACCGATACACCAGGTGACCACCTGCCCGTTACCGCATTCGATAAAGCCGTCTCCTTTGCGATGCGGCCTGGGCAGCACATCGGCGATGGCACGCGCCAGACTCGGCTTTTCGGCAATAAACAACCGCATCGAATTAACGGATCTCAATCATCGGGCGACCACCGCGGGCGGTCACCAGCTCACCAATGGCCGTCAGGGTGATGCCAAACTCGGCAGCCGTCGCCTGAACGTCAGCTTCAGCTTCCGGCGTCACCGCCAGCAGCAGGCCGCCGGAGGTTTGCGGATCGCACAGCAGGTTACGCCACGCTTCCGGCATTTCGCCCATTAAATGGCCGTAGCTGGCGAAGTTGCGCTGCGTCCCGCCCGGCACTGCGCCCTGAGCAATGTACTCTTCCACGCCCGGCAGCTTAGGCACATCCTGATACCAGACCTGCGCCTGCACGCCCGCGCCCTGACAGACTTCAGAGAGGTGCCCCAGCAGACCAAAACCGGTCACGTCGGTCATGGCCTTCACGCCGTCGATATTGGCGAATGCCGCACCGGCGAGGTTCATCTGGCACATCACTTCCGTTGCCAGACCGATATGCTCGGGCTTCAGCAGGGATTTCTTCTCGGCAGTGGTCAGTACGCCAATGCCCAGCGGCTTAGTGAGGAACAGCTTGCAGCCCGCCTGCGCCGTGCTGTTGCGCTTCACGCGCTCGGTCGGCACCACGCCGGTGACGGCCAGGCCGAAGATCGGCTCCGGCGCATCGATAGAGTGACCACCGGCCAGGGCAATACCCGCCTGCTGGCAGGCAAAGCGTCCGCCTTCGATCACGTCGCGGGCAATCTCCGGCGGGAGGGTGTTAATCGGCCAGCCCAAAATGGCGATCGCCATAATCGGTTTACCGCCCATCGCAAAGATATCGCTGATGGCGTTGGTGGCCGCAATGCGCCCGAAGTCGAACGGGTTGTCGACAATCGGCATAAAGAAGTCAGTAGTGCTGATAATGCTGGTGCCGTTACCCAGGTCATAAACCGCTGCATCGTCACGCGTTTCGTTACCGACAAGCAGGTTCGGGTCGACAAACTTCGCCTGCTCACTGTGCAGGATGGTCTCCAGCACTTTGGGGGAAATTTTACAACCGCAACCGGCTCCGTGGCTGTATTGCGTTAAACGAATGGTTTGCTCGCTCATGGACGTCTCCTGTCATCTCAATCGCGCTATGGTAGCGCTCATTCCATAAAGAGGTAAGTATGACTGTCTGAATTCTGCGGCGGATGCTCAGAATCCAGACAGTTTAGCGCGGGTGATTAAAAACGGCTGACGAAAGGCGTGGTGTCCGGCACGCTAATGGTGCTGGAAGCTTTAAGCTGCGGGGTGCCAAGATAGAGGAAGCCGACAATTTTATCGTGCTCACCACAGGCAAAGCCATCACGCACGACCGAACTCTCGGTCAGCGGTCCGGTGCGCCAGATGCCATTAAAGCCCTGCGCGACGGCGGCCATCTGCATTGCCATTACCGCGCAACCGGCAGACATCTCCTGCTCCCAGACCGGCACTTTATGATCGGCCTGACATTTTGCGACTACCGCGATGATCATCGGCGCACGGAACGGCGCGTTGCGGGCTTTATCAATCCCCTTCTCATCCTGGCCTGCGGCAACAGCCCCCTGCTCCAGCAGCTGGCTGAAGCGGTCGCGCCCTTCGCCTTCAATAATAAAGAAGTGCCACGGCTGCAATGTGCCATGGTCCGGCGCACGCATTCCGGCACGCAGAATGTTTTCCAGCTGCTCGCCGACGGGTGCCGGTTCGGCCAGGCGGGAAGCGCTACGACGGTTAACAAGCAGTTCAAGTGCGTCCATTGGTTAACTCCTTTCATGAAATTTACTCACAAAATTAACACGACAGCAGAATTTGTTACAGCGTGGCAGGCGATTCCTGCTGACAAGTGGCGGTTGGGTCATTACGATAACCGCACATTACCGTCCCGTGGCGACGGAAACAGTCCTTTTCTGGTTAGGGAGAATACATGCGAACCCTTTGGCGAATCTTTGCCGGTTTCTTTAAATGGACGTGGCGACTGCTCAACTTCGTCCGCAACCTGGTGATGAACATCTTCTTCATCTTCCTGGTCCTGGTATGCGCAGGTATCTGGATGCATATCAGCAACGCAAACCAGTCGCAGCATTCGACGCGCGGCGCGCTGTTACTCGATATCACCGGGGTGATTGTTGATAAGCCATCGACCAGCAACCGTCTGGGCGTGATTGGCCGCCAGCTGTTCGGCGCAACGTCAGACCGTCTTCAGGAAAACTCCCTGTTTGATATTGTCGACACCATTCGTCAGGCCAAAGACGACCGTAACATTACCGGTATCGTGCTGGACCTGAAAGATTTTGCCGGGGCCGATCAGCCGTCAATGCAGTACATCGGCAAAGCGCTGCGCGAATTCCGCGACAGCGGTAAGCCGGTTATTGCCATTGGCGACAGCTACACCCAGGGGCAATATTATCTGGCGAGCTTTGCCAATAAGATCTGGCTTTCGCCACAGGGCACGGTCGATCTGCATGGCTTCGCCACTAACGGTTTGTACTACAAATCGCTGCTCGACAAGCTGAAGGTCACCACCCACGTCTTCCGCGTCGGGACCTATAAATCCGCCGTGGAGCCGTTTATCCGCGATGATATGTCCCCTGCCGCCCGTGAAGCGGACAGCCGCTGGATTGGCGAGCTGTGGCAGAACTACCTCGGCACCATTGCCGCTAACCGTCAGATTACCGCTGAGCAAGTCTTCCCGGGCGCGCGCGGCGTGCTGGACGGCCTGCGCAAGGTGGACGGCGATACAGCGAAATACGCGCTTGATAACAAACTGGTCGATCAGCTGGGTTCCAGCGCTGAAATTGAAAAAGCGCTGACCAAACAGTTCGGCTGGAGTAAAGAGGATAAAAACTACAGCGCCATCAGCATGTATGACTACGCCGCGAAAAAGCCGGACGACAGCGGTGACAGCATCGCCGTGGTGTTTGCTAACGGGGCCATTATGGATGGCGAAGAAACGCCGGGGAACGTCGGCGGGGACACCACCGCGTCGCAGATCCGCGATGCGCGCCTGGATCCGAAAGTGAAGGCGATTGTCCTGCGGGTGAACAGCCCTGGCGGCAGCGTCAGCGCCTCTGAAGTGATCCGTGCTGAACTGGCCGCCGCGCGCGCCGCGGGCAAGCCGGTAGTGGTCTCGATGGGCGGCATGGCGGCTTCCGGGGGCTACTGGATCTCGACGCCAGCCAACTACATTGTGGCTAACCCAAGCACGCTGACCGGCTCGATTGGCATCTTCGGCGTGATCAACACCGTAGAGAACAGCCTGGATTATCTCGGCGTCCACACCGACGGCGTCTCCACCTCGCCGCTGGCGGACGTGTCCGTTACCAAATCCCTGCCGCCTGAGGTGTCTGAGATGATGCAGCTCAGCATTGAGAGTGGCTATAAACGTTTCATCACGCTTGTTGCGGACTCCCGTAAAAAGACGCCCGATCAGATTGACCAGATCGCTCAGGGCCACGTCTGGACCGGCCAGGACGCGAAGAGCAACGGCCTGGTAGACAGCCTGGGTGACTTCGACGACGCCGTGAAGAAAGCGGCGGAGCTGGCGAAGCTCAAGCAGTGGCACGTGGACTATTATCAGGACGAACCAACGTTCTTCGATATGGTCATGGACAGCATGTCCGGCTCCGTTCGTGCCATGCTGCCGGACGCGCTTCAGGCTTATCTGCCGGCGCCGGTGGCGACCGCGGCGAAAGCCATGAGAGCAGAGAGCGACAAGCTCGCAGCCTTTAATGATCCACAAAGCCGCTACGCGTTTTGCCTGACCTGTGCGAACGTGCGTTAAAAACCGTCCCCTCTTCCCGTGAAGAGGGGATTTTTTCTTTTGAAGAACAAGAACTCATTACCATGCAGAAGAAATCAATTTATGTCGCCTATACCGGCGGTACCATCGGTATGCAGCGCTCAGAAAATGGCTATATCCCGGTTTCCGGCCACTTACAGCGCCAGCTGGCGCTGATGCCTGAATTCCACCGTCCGGAAATGCCGGACTTTACCATCCACGAATATGAGCCGCTGATGGACTCCTCCGACATGACGCCGGAAGACTGGCAGCATATTGCGGACGATATTAAAGCCCATTACGACCAGTACGACGGCTTCGTGATCCTGCACGGCACCGACACCATGGCGTTCACCGCCTCGGCGCTCTCCTTCATGCTGGAGAACCTGAGCAAGCCCGTCATCGTGACCGGCTCGCAGATCCCGCTGGCGGAACTGCGTTCAGACGGGCAGATCAACCTGCTTAACTCCCTGTACGTGGCCGCTAATTACCCGATCAACGAGGTAACGCTGTTCTTCAACAACCGGCTGTACCGCGGGAACCGTACCACTAAAGCGCACGCCGATGGCTTTGACGCTTTTGCCTCACCTAACCTGCAACCGCTGCTGGAAGCGGGGATCCATATCCGTCGTCTGGGCACGCCGCCCGCGCCAAATACCGCAGGCGAACTGATCGTTCACCCGATCACCCCGCAGCCGATCGGCGTGGTGACGATTTATCCGGGTATTTCCGCCGACGTGGTGCGCAACTTCCTGCGCCAGCCGGTGAAGGCGCTGATCCTGCGCTCCTATGGTGTGGGTAACGCCCCGCAGAACGGTGAATTCCTGAAAGAGCTTCAGGAGGCGAGCGATCGCGGGATTGTGGTGGTCAACCTCACCCAGTGTATGTCCGGCAAAGTCAATATGGGCGGCTACGCCACCGGTAATGCCCTGGCGCACGCTGGCGTGATCAGTGGTTTCGATATGACCGTTGAGGCAACGCTGACTAAACTTCACTATTTACTGAGTCAGGATCTGGATATTGATTCCATTCGCCGCGCCATGATGCAAAACCTGCGCGGTGAACTGACGCCGGACGAATAAGGAGGTCCCATGAAGCAACGCGCCCTGTTACTGGTCGATTTGCAAAATGATTTCTGTGCGGGCGGTGCGCTGGCCGTTGCGGAAGGCGACAGCACCGTAGACGTCGCGAATTCGCTGATTGAGTGGTGTAAAGCTCGTGGTGAAGCGGTGGTGGCGAGTCAGGACTGGCATCCGGCAAACCACGGCAGCTTTGCCAGCCAGCACAACGTTGAGCCTTACAGCCAGGGCGAACTGGACGGGCTGGCGCAAACCTTCTGGCCCGATCACTGCGTGCAGCAGACGGAAGGCGCTGAGCTGCACCCGCTGCTGAACCAGAAGGCCATCGACGCGGTGTTCCACAAAGGTGAAAACCCAACTATCGACAGCTACAGCGCGTTCTTTGATAACGGTCACCGCCAGAAGACGGCGCTGGACGCATGGTTACGCCACCATGAGATCACCGAGCTGATTGTGCTGGGCCTGGCGACGGATTACTGCGTGAAGTTCACCGTGTTGGATGCGCTCCAGTTGGGCTATACCGTGAATGTCATCACCGACGGCTGTCGCGGGGTGAATATTCAGCCGCATGACAGCGCTCAGGCGTTTATGGATATGGCCGCAGAAGGCGCAACGCTGTATACGCTGGCTGACTGGATGGAGACGCAAGCGTAAGCTTTTTTAGCCGGGTGGCGGCTGCGCCTTACCCGGCCTACTTTCTCTGGTTATGTAGGCCGGGTAAGGCGCAGCCGCCACCCGGCATTTCTTCCCCAATCCCCATAAAGTGAACTCCCTCGCATCACAAGCGAAACGGCGATGCTATTCTCTTCAGGCTGTTTTTTCGCCACGCCTTTTCTGTGGCGTGGTTATTTTTATTCAGTCAAAGAGGAAATTATATGAAACGTTTGCCCTTGCTGGCAGCATTACCCTTGCTTTGCGCGTCACTGGCTTCCGCCGCGCCCCTGATGTCCGTGGGTTACTTCAATGGCGGTGGCGATGTTACCGCCGGACCGGGTGGCGATATTAATAAACTCGACGTCCGCCAGCTCACCCACCTCAACTACTCGTTTGGTCTGGTCTATAACAACGAGAAAGACGAAACCAACGCCGCGCTGAAAGATCCGGCAAAACTGCATCAAATCTGGTTATCACCTAAGGTGGCATCCGATCTGGCGTTACTTCCTCAGCTTCGTAAACAAAACCCGAACCTGAAAGTCCTGCTTTCCGTTGGCGGCTGGGGCGCGCGTGGTTTTTCTGGCGCAGCGGCAACCAAAGAGAGTCGCGCGGTATTTATTCGCTCCGCGCAGGAGATCGTCAGTAAATACGGCCTGGACGGGATCGACCTGGACTGGGAATATCCGGTCAACGGCGCGTGGGGACTGGTCGAGAGCACCCCTGCCGACCGGGATAATTTCACCGCGCTGTTAAAAGAGATGCGTGACGCGTTCGGTAAGAAAAAGCTGGTCACGATTGCGGTGGGCGCGAATGCGGAAAGTCCGAAAAGCTGGGTGGATGTGAAAGCCATTGCCCCCCTGCTCGATTACATCAACCTGATGACCTACGACATGGCGTACGGTACTCAGTATTTTAACGCGAATCTGTATGACTCCAGCGCCTGGCCAACGGTGGCTGCCGCAGACAAGTACAGCGTCGATTTTGTGGTGAATAACTATCTGGCCGCCGGGCTGAAGCCGCAGCAGATGAACCTCGGAATTGGTTTCTATGGGCGCGTGCCGAAGCGCGCCGTTGAACCGGGTATCGACTGGAGCAAATCGGACGCGCAGAACAATCCGGTGACGCAGCCCTACTTCGGGCCGCAGGAACTGGGCCTGTTCAAATCGCTTGGCTATGATCTGACCAAAGATACCTATGTGAAATACAACGATATCGTCCGCAAGCTGCTGAACGATCCGCAGAAACGCTTTACCGAGCACTGGGACGAACAGGCGAAGGTGCCGTGGCTGTCGGTGAAATCCGCCGACGGGAAGGCGCTGTTTGCGATTTCCTATGAGAACCCGCGCTCCGTGGCGATCAAAGCGGATTACATTAAGGAGAAAGGTCTGGCTGGCGCCATGTTCTGGGAGTACGGTGCTGACGACGAAAACCAGCTCGCGAAACAGCTGGCGGAGTCGCTTGGGATCCCGCACTAAGATGTAGTGTGCCGGGTGGCGCTAGCGCTTACCCGGCCTACATGGGAGCTTTATTTGAAGGTCGCAATCGGCTTCGGCGCGATGCCGAACTCTTCTTTCAGCTCGCGCTTGCTTTTCATGACCATCTGACCGTTAGTGTCGATGGTCATGTGCTGGGCGTCGGTATTGTGACGCGCCTGCCACAGCATCACCAGCTGCAAACTGTTCTCTTTTTGCTCAGGTGTGAGCGCCACACCGTCCGGCCATTTTCCCAGCTCAACGGCCGTTACCAGACGCTGATAAACCTCCGGGGTCATACCTGCAATCATGTCATCAATATTCATGATCTCTCCCTTTCAAAGGAATAATTTGCTGAATCGTTTTTTCAACCCTTGGTATGGTCGCCGTTTTCATCATCGGTAAAGCTCATGGAAGCCGAATTTACACAGAAACGCTCCCCCGTCGGCTGCGGGCCATCCGGGAAGACATGCCCGAGATGGGCGTCACAGTTCCCGCAGCGAATTTCGGTGCGCACCATGCCGTGCGAGGTGTCCGTCAGGTAGCGGATCGCATCATCGCTGACAGGCTCGTAAAAGCTCGGCCAGCCGCAGCCAGAATCGTACTTCGTCTGGGAGTTAAACAGCGGTGCATCACACACCAGGCAGTGGTAGACGCCTTCCCGTTTATTGTGCAGCAAACGCCCGGAAAACGGCGGTTCTGTGCCGTGATTTTGCGTCACGTAAAACTGCATCTCTGTAAGGTTTTTTTTCAAATCGTCGGGGTTACGTTGGTTCGACATATGCTTACATCTCGCTGTTGAAACAGACATCTTTTAACCCAGATTCTAACAAAACATTAACACCCGCGCGTGCACTTTTGTTCTAAACTTATGTGTCGCGAAAAGGCGGTCAGGCAATTGTGATCAATTTCACATTTTAATCCTGCGAGGCCTTTAAAATTCCGGGCGCAGCCCCCATGTGGTTGCTAGCTCAAAGGGAAAGTGAGGCGAGTCAGTCGCACAAACGTTAGTCACAGGATTGATTTGTCGCAATGATTGACACGATTCCGCTTGACGCTGCGTAAGGTTTTTGTAATTTTACAGGCAACCTTTTATTCACTAACAAATAGCTGGTGGAATATATGACTATCAAAGTAGGTATCAACGGTTTTGGCCGTATCGGCCGTATTGTTTTCCGTGCTGCTCAGAAACGTTCTGACATCGAAATCGTTGGTATCAACGATCTCCTGGACGCTGAATACATGGCGTACATGCTGAAGTACGACTCAACTCACGGTCGTTTCGACGGCACCGTTGAAGTGAAAGACGGCCACCTGGTTGTTAATGGCAAAACCATCCGCGTTACTGCTGAGAAAGACCCAGCTAACCTGAAATGGAACGAAATCGGTGTTGACGTTGTAGCTGAAGCTACCGGTATCTTCCTGACCGACGAAACTGCACGTAAACACATCACTGCGGGTGCGAAGAAAGTTGTTCTGACTGGTCCTTCCAAAGACAACACCCCAATGTTCGTTCGCGGTGCAAACTTCGAAACTTACGCTGGCCAGGACATCGTTTCCAACGCATCCTGCACCACCAACTGCCTGGCACCGCTGGCTAAAGTTATCAACGACAACTTCGGCATCATCGAAGGTCTGATGACTACCGTTCACGCAACCACCGCTACTCAGAAAACCGTTGATGGCCCGTCTCACAAAGACTGGCGCGGCGGCCGTGGCGCGGCTCAGAACATCATCCCATCTTCTACCGGTGCTGCTAAAGCAGTAGGTAAAGTACTGCCAGAACTGAATGGCAAACTGACTGGTATGGCGTTCCGCGTTCCAACTCCTAACGTATCCGTTGTTGACCTGACCGTTCGTCTGGAAAAAGCTGCTTCTTATGAAGAAATTAAGAAAGCAATCAAAGCTGCTTCCGAAGGCCCAATGAAAGGCGTTCTGGGTTACACCGAAGACGACGTTGTATCTACCGATTTCAACGGCGAAGTGTGCACTTCCGTGTTCGATGCTAAAGCAGGTATCGCACTGAACGACAACTTCGTGAAACTGGTTTCCTGGTACGACAACGAAACTGGCTACTCTAACAAAGTACTGGACCTGATCGCTCACATCTCCAAATAAGTTGAGATGAGTGCTTGATCCTAAAAGGCGACTTCGGTCGCCTTTTTTATTGTTTTTAGACAGAGGATTGCTTAATGATTAATAAAATTTTTGCACTTCCGGTAGTCGAACAACTTAACCCTGTGCTCTCCCGCCGTCAGATCGACGGTGCTGATATCATCGTTGTTGATCATCCGCGCGTTAAAGCCTCCGTAGCACTCAATGGCGCCCATCTGCTCTCCTGGAAACCAGAAGGTGAAGAAGAAGGCCTGTGGCTGAGCGAGGCCACCTCGTTCAAAAAAGGGGCGGCGATCCGCGGCGGCGTACCGATCTGCTGGCCATGGTTTGGCCCGTCAGCGCAGCAGGGTTTACCCTCACACGGTTTCGCCCGTAACCAGCAGTGGACGCTGAAAGCCCACAACGAAGATGAAAACGGTGCGGTGTTGACCTTTGAACTCCAGGCGAATGATGAAACGCGCGCCCTGTGGCCACATGAGTTCACCCTGTATGCCCGCTTCAAGCTGGGTAAAACCTGCGAAATTGAACTGGAAGCGCACGGCGAATTCGAAACAACGTCCGCCCTGCACACCTATTTCAACGTAGGCGACATTCAGGCCGTTAAGGTGAGCGGACTTGGCGATACCTTTATCGACAAAGTGGATAACGCGAAAGAAGGCAAGCTGGACGACGGCGTGCAGACTTTCCCGGATCGTACCGACCGCGTGTATCTGCACCCGGAAGCCTGTAGCGTCATCCACGACAGCGCGCTGAACCGCGGTATTGATGTGGTTCATCACCACCACAGCAACGTGGTGGGCTGGAACCCGGGCCCTGCCCTTTCCGTCAGCATGGCGGATATCCCGGATGACGGTTACAAGACCTTCGTGTGTGTGGAAACCGCGTGCGTGACCGCGCCGCAGAAAACCAGCGAAGAAAAACCGTCCCGCTTAGGCCAGACGATCAAGATTGTGAAGCGCTAATATTGTTCAGGCATCATAAAAAAACAAACGGGGCGCTAGCGCCCCGTTTTAATGCATCACGTTCTGGTCAGAACTTGTAGGTCACACCCACGGAGAAGATGCCAGACCAGGACTTGTCGACCATCGGGCTGTCTTTCACTTCATCGCTCAGACGAATGTAACGGCCAGTACCGTACACATTCCAGTCACCGAGGAAGTTATACGAGGCGGTGAGTTCCAGGTACGGGTCCCAGCCATCATCCGCGCTGTAGCTCTTCAGACCACTGCGGCGAGACTCCGCTTTAGACACGCCATAGTAGTAGTCGTTGTAATTCTCGCTGCTGTACTGCACACCGATACCCGGCGTCAGCGTCACTGCGCCGTTGGTATAGCGATAAAGCCACGCTAGATCCCAGATGAAGCCGTTGCTGTTGTCCAGGGTATCGCCCGCCAGCGCAGTGCGCAGGAAGCCATACTCGGTATTATGGACGTAAGAAAGCCCCGCCATCAGTGAGCTTCTGCGTTTGTCCAGCTGACGAAGCGCATTGCTGTCGCTGTCGCCTGGTTTAAAGTGCGTTGGATCGTAATAGGCCATGATGGAGAGCTTATCGGCCGTATCGTTCCACAGATAGTAGCCACCGCCCAACCCACGGAACCAGAAGTTATCGCCTTCATAGGTGACAACGGGGACAGGATAAACGTCGCGGTCATACTGCTTGTACGGGCTGTTAATCACGCCAGCACCCGCGCCAACAGTCCACTGGCTCTCAGCCTGTACGGTGCTCGCTGCGGTAGCGGCAAGGATGCCCAATGCCAGAAGTTTGAGTTTGGTCACAATCCATTCTTTCCTGTAGTCAAATAATCAGCGGGTGAAGTGTAACCGCCATTCCCGTACATCCCAAAATTTTTTGCGCGCTAATCCGTTTGATTAACCCGTTATTTTTCATTTTTCAGATGACATCCCGCTTTCATTTATGTGACCGATAAATGAAAAACCCACTTTTCGCTTATAACCGCAGTGGAAATTTTTGGATGAGTTATTGATATGTCATTGAAAGTAGATTTTATCCGTATGCAAGTTTTGCAATTGCCATCTACGCTTTAATTTAAGAAGAGGTTTTGCTGAACACCCTGCGGTTCATAGCCTTCGACCTGGCACACAGGTTGCTGCTCTGGCAGTGAGGTGCGAAAAATTCTCTTCCGGGAGCCTCCACTACTCATACGAACGGCTCTTATCCTGTGCTAAAAAACGAAAGGACGGCATGCCATGAATATATTCGATCACTATCGCCAGCGCTACGAAGCTGCCAAGGACGAAGAGTTCACACTGCAGGAGTTTCTTACCATTTGTCGGCAAGATCGCAGTGCCTATGCCAATGCGGCAGAACGGCTATTGATGGCTATTGGTGAGCCAAACATGGTTGATACTGCCCTGGAGCCACGGCTTTCCCGTCTCTTTTCGAATCGGGTGGTCGCCCGATACCCGGCGTTTGAAGAGTTCTATGGCATGGAAGATGCCATTGAGCAGATCGTCTCCTACCTGAAGCATGCCGCTCAGGGGCTGGAAGAGAAGAAACAGATCCTTTACCTGCTGGGTCCTGTCGGTGGGGGTAAATCCTCCCTGGCTGAACGGCTGAAAGCGCTGATGCAGCGCGTGCCGATCTATGTGCTGAGCGCCAACGGCGAACGCAGCCCGGTCAATGACCATCCGCTGTGCCTGTTTAATCCGCAAGAGGATGCGCAAATTCTGGAAAAAGAGTTTGGCATTCCGCATCGCTATCTCGGTACGATCATGTCGCCGTGGGCGGCAAAACGTCTGCACGAGTTTGGCGGGGACATCACCAAGTTCCGCGTCGTGAAAGTGTGGCCGTCTATCCTCGAGCAGATCGCCATCGCTAAAACTGAACCCGGTGACGAGAACAACCAGGATATCTCGGCGCTGGTGGGTAAAGTCGATATCCGTAAGCTGGAGCATCACGCGCAAAACGACCCGGATGCCTACGGTTATTCCGGTGCGCTGTGCCGCGCCAACCAGGGGATTATGGAATTTGTCGAGATGTTTAAAGCACCGATCAAAGTGCTGCATCCGCTACTGACCGCCACCCAGGAAGGGAACTACAACGGGACAGAAGGTATTTCCGCCCTGCCGTTTAACGGGATTATCCTTGCCCACTCTAACGAATCTGAATGGGTGACCTTCCGTAACAACAAAAACAATGAGGCGTTCCTTGACCGCGTGTACATCGTCAAAGTGCCTTATTGCCTGCGGATCTCCGAGGAGATCAAGATTTACGAAAAACTGCTCAACCACAGTGAGCTGGTTCATGCCCCTTGCGCACCGGGAACGCTGGAAACGCTGTCGCGCTTCTCGATCCTGTCGCGCCTGAAAGAGCCGGAAAATTCCAGCATCTACTCAAAAATGCGCGTGTATGACGGTGAAAGCCTGAAGGATACCGACCCGAAAGCGAAATCGTACCAGGAATACCGCGATTACGCCGGGGTCGACGAAGGGATGAACGGTTTGTCGACGCGTTTCGCGTTTAAGATCCTCTCCCGCGTCTTTAACTTCGACCACGCGGAGGTGGCCGCCAACCCGGTACATCTATTCTACGTGCTGGAACAGCAAATTGAACGTGAACAGTTCCCACAGGAGCAGGCTGAACGCTACCTGGAGTTCCTGAAAGGCTACCTGATCCCGAAATACGCCGAGTTTATCGGCAAAGAGATCCAGACCGCCTACCTGGAATCCTATTCCGAATACGGCCAGAACATCTTCGACCGGTACGTCACCTACGCTGACTTCTGGATCCAGGATCAGGAGTATCGCGACCCGGATACCGGCCAGCTGTTTGACCGTGAATCCCTGAACGCGGAACTTGAAAAAATCGAGAAACCAGCCGGGATCAGCAATCCGAAAGACTTCCGAAACGAGATTGTGAACTTCGTGCTGCGCGCCAGAGCGCATAACAACGGCCGCAATCCGAACTGGACCAGCTACGAAAAACTGCGCACGGTTATAGAGAAGAAAATGTTCTCTAACACGGAAGAGCTGTTGCCGGTCATCTCGTTCAACGCCAAAACCTCAACCGACGAGCAGAAAAAGCACGACGATTTTGTCGACCGTATGATGGAAAAAGGCTATACCCGCAAACAGGTCCGCCTGCTCTGTGAATGGTATCTGCGCGTGCGTAAATCGTCTTAAAACAAGTGCCCGGTAACGCGCTTACCGGGCCAACAAAATGTCCGGCACTTACGGACGCTGCAAGTTGGCAAATGCAGTACGGGGGATATATGACCTGGTTTATTGACCGGCGTCTTAACGGCAAAAACAAGAGCACGGTGAATCGCCAGCGCTTCTTGCGCCGTTATAAAGCGCAAATTAAACAGTCGATCTCCGAGGCCATCAACAAACGCTCGGTGACCGACGTCGACAGCGGCGAATCCGTCTCCATCCCTAACGATGACATCAGCGAACCGATGTTTCATCAGGGGCGTGGCGGCCTTCGCCATCGCGTGCACCCAGGTAATGACCACTTCGTCCAGAATGACAGAATCGAGCGGCCCCAAGGCGGAGGCGGCGGTTCTGGCAGCGGTCAGGGGCAGGCCAGCCAGGACGGTGAAGGCCAGGACGAGTTCGTCTTTCAAATTTCAAAAGACGAATATCTCGACCTGCTGTTTGAGGATCTGGCCCTGCCGAATCTGAGAAAGAATCAGCACCGTCAGCTCAACGAATACAAAACCCATCGCGCGGGTTATACCGCAAACGGGGTGCCCGCCAACATCAGCGTGGTGCGTTCACTGCAAAACTCACTGGCGCGACGCACGGCGATGACGGCAGGCAAACGGCGCGAACTGCGCGAGCTGGAAACCAGCCTGAAAGTGGTGGAAAACACGGAACCCGCACAACTGCTGGAAGAGGAGCGCCTGCGTAAAGAGATCGCCGAACTGAGGGCGAAGATCGACCGGGTGCCGTTTATCGACACGTTCGACCTGCGCTACAAGAACTACGAAAAACGGCCGGAGCCTTCCAGCCAGGCAGTAATGTTCTGCCTGATGGACGTGTCAGGTTCAATGGATCAGGCCACCAAGGATATGGCTAAGCGTTTTTATATTCTGCTCTATCTGTTCCTGAGCAGAACGTATAAGAACGTGGAGGTGGTCTACATCCGCCATCACACTCAGGCGAAAGAGGTGGATGAACATGAGTTCTTTTACTCGCAGGAGACCGGCGGCACCATCGTGTCGAGCGCCCTGAAGCTGATGGACGAGGTGGTGAAGGAGCGCTACGATCCGGCGCAGTGGAATATCTACGCCGCGCAGGCATCGGATGGCGATAACTGGGCGGATGACTCGCCGCTGTGTCATGAAATTCTGGCGAAGAAGATCCTGCCGGTGGTGCGTTACTACAGCTACATTGAAATTACCCGTCGCGCCCACCAGACGCTGTGGCGTGAGTATGAGCATCTGCAAGCGATGTTCGATAACTTTGCGATGCAGCACATTCGTGACCAGGATGACATCTACCCGGTCTTCCGGGAACTGTTCCAGAAACAGTCGTCCACCAGCAACGCATGACCCAACAGCCAGCGCACCCGCTGGCTGTTTTCTTTCAGCCCTCTCCGTCCCGTGCTAATGTAGCAAGCTACGTATTGGCAAATCACAGGTGAAATCGTTATGTCTGATGACGTGATCGGGACGACGCCCCATCAGCGGCTAATCAGCTTATTAACCGAGCAGGAGGCGCGCTTTCGCGTGGTGGCGCATGAGGCCGTTGGGAAATGCGAAGCGGTCAGTGAAATTCGCGGGACCGATCTCCGACAGGGTGCAAAAGCACTGGTCTGCAAGGTAAAAGGCAACGGTGTTAAGAAACATATTCTGGCAATCCTCGCCGCCGATCGGCAGGCCGATCTGAGCCTTCTGGCCAGTCATTTCGGTGGGCTAAAGGCCTCTCTCGCCAGTCCGGCTGAAGTGGATGCGCTTACCGGCTGCGTTTTCGGCGCCATTCCCCCCTTCAGCTTTCATCCGGATCTGACGCTGGTCGCCGATCCGCTGCTGTTTGAGCGCTTCGATGAGATCGCCTTTAACGCCGGCCTGCTGGAAAAGTCGGTGATTATGGATACCCAGGACTATCTGCGTATCGCCCGTCCTGAACTGGTGACGTTCCGTAAACAATAAATACAGCGGCTGGCTAACGGTCAGCCGTTTTCCAGCAGCAGTACGGAAGCAATCAAAATAATCGCGATAATAAAAAACGATGAGGAGATAATCAGCGTTTCGACAAACATAGGATCGTTCATGATGCCCTCTGCTTTGCCCATTTGCCTCTTTTTTACCCCCGCACAATGACAGTTAAATGACAATGACGCGTCCGTGAAATGACTATTTTTTCGCTGAAACGATTCGCTGTTGACTATCCTCCCCCGTATAAAGTCACTGTTTAAATACTTTATTTGTTACCGGTATCACGAAAAGAAATTTACGTAACCCCGATGCCAGATCTCGCAATTGTTAACCTTTTCATCATGGTTAACCCTGTTTACGGAGCACCTCAAAAATAAACCTTACACTGGCAAGGTGAATACAATGACCGAAATAATTACCCGTAAAGAAAAGATCAGTTATGGGTTAGGCGATATGGCGAGCCATATTGGGCTGGATAACGTCATTATTTTTCTGACGTTTTACTATACGGACGTGGTGGGGCTACCTGCCGCATTCGTGGGCACCATGTTTCTTCTGGCGAGAACCGCCGATGCCATAATAGACCCGGCGATGGGCTATATCGCAGACAGGACGCGCACGCGCTGGGGCAAATTCCGCCCCTGGATGCTGTGGCTGGCGCTGCCCTTTGGCGCAAGTTGTCTGCTGACCTACGCCGTGCCGGCGTCGCTCGATCTGCACGGTAAAATGATTTTCGCCACCGTCAGCTATACCCTGATGATGCTGATGTACACCGCAATCAATATTCCCTATTGCTCCATGGGCGCGGTGATCACGCCCGACAACGATGCGCGAATTTCCCTCCAGTCCTATCGTTTTTTCCTGGCCACGCTGGGTGGCGCGCTGTCGACATTCTTTATGATGCCGCTCGCAGAGTTTTTAGGCGGCGATGATAAATTACTGGGCTACCGCTGGGCGATGGCCATTATGGCGACCATCGCGGTCATCATGTTCTGGATCTGCTTCGCCAATACGCGTGAACGTATTAAGGCTCCCGCTACCCACAATAATTATCTTGCGGAACTGCGGGATTTATTACGAAACGACCAATGGCGGGTTGTCGCCGTCCTGGTATTAACCAATATTGGTTTTGGCGTTATTCGCCTTGGCGCAATGATGTATTTCGTCACTTATTATCTCGGTAGCGCAAGCTATTTTATGTGGATGCTCGGGGCGCATATTATCGGGAAAGCCGCAGGCAGTGCGCTGGCCAAACGTCTGACGCAGAACGTCAGCAAAGTACAGATGTTTGGATACTGTTCCGTACTGGCGGGGGTACTCAGCATCGCCCTGTTCTTTGCGCCTAAGTCAGTGCTTATTCTGGTGCCCATGACGTTTATCGTCTCCACCCTTTACCAGGCCACCACCACGCTGATGTGGGTAATGATGGCGGACGTCGCCGATTACGGCGAATGGAAACAGGGGAAACGCATGGACGGCGTGATCTTCTCCACCTTCCTCGCCGTACTCAAGCTGGGAATGGCGATCAGCGGCGCGATTGTTGGCTGGACGCTGGGCTTAAGCGGCTATGTCGCCAACGCCCCGGAACAGACCACCACGGCCATGTACTGCATCATCGCCCTCTTCACCGTCGTGCCTGGCATCTTGTCACTCTGCGCGTTTGCCACGCTGCGCTGGTACAAGCTCGACGACAGCACAATGCAATCCATCCATCTTGCCAAACACCCTGTTTAGAAGGACGCGTTATCCATGAGTGAGCTGATCCAACATTCCAACAGTATCGAATGGCGTTTTGAACGCCAGATCCTGCGTATTGAACCGTGGGGTGAAAACAGCCTGCGCGTCAGGGCCACCTGCTCCCCGGCTTTTGATGACGCCTTACAGGCACTGTTGCCCGCCGCCCCTTGCCAGGCTGAGATTGTCGCCGAAGCGGAAAGCCTGACGCTGCGCAACGGCAATATTACCGCGACGCTGAATCTTAAAGGTCAGCTGGCCTTCTACAATCAGCGCGGCGAACTGCTGCTGGAAGAGATGTGGCGCCAGCGTTCAACGGTGGGTATCGGTGCCAGCGAGAAGAGCCAGGATAAATATGTCAGCGCCCTGAAGCTGGATGGCCGCGAATTTAAGCCGCTAATGGGGGGGAAATATCAGCTCACCGTCCGGTTTGAATCGCGTCCGGATGAACGCATCTATGGCATGGGTCAGTATCAACAGCCGTGGCTGGATCTGAAAGGCTGTACGGTGGAACTGGCACAGCGCAACTCCCAGGCCAGCGTGCCCTTTATGCAGTCCAGCCTTGGCTATGGCCTGCTGTGGAACAACCCGGCGATTGGTGAAGCCAGCTTTGCAAAAAATCAGACGGAATGGCGCGCCCGCGTCACAGGAGAAATGGACTACTGGATCACCGCCGCCGACACGGTGGCGGATATCACCCGCCAGTATGTGAAAGCCACCGGTACTCCGCCCTCCGCCCCGGCGTTTATCAGCGGGCTGTGGCAGTGCAAATTACGCTACCGCACCCAGCAGGAGGTGCTGGAGGTTGCGCGGGAGTATCGCCGCCGTAATCTGCCGCTGTCGGTGATGGTCATCGACTTTTTCCACTGGCCGAATCAGGGCACCTGGTGCTTCGACCCCGTAGACTGGCCCGATCCTGAAGGGATGGTCGACGAGCTGCGCGAAATGGGTATTGCGCTGATGGTGTCGGTGTGGCCAACGGTAGAGGCGCGCAGCCCTCTCTACCCGCTGATGAAAGCCAAAGGCTGGCTGGTCAGCAGTGAACGTGGCGTGCAGGTCAACCTCGATTTTATGGGCAATACCACCTTCTTTGATGCGACCCATCCTGAGGCGCGGAAATTCGTCTGGGATACGGTGAAGAAAAATTACTACGACATGGGCATTAAGCTGTTCTGGCTGGACGAAGCGGAGCCGGAATACCGCGCCTATGATTTTGACAACTATCGCTACCACGCCGGTCCGGTGCTGGAAGTGGGCAATCGCTACCCGCGTGACTTTGCACAGGGCTTTTACGATGGGCTCCAGGCAAACGGCGAAACGGACATTGTTAACCTGGTACGCTGCGCCTGGGCAGGCAGCCAGCGCTTCGGCGTGCTGGCGTGGTCGGGTGATGTCCACTCCTCGTTCCATGCTTTTCGCAATCAACTCGCCGCGGGACTGAATATGGGGCTGGCGGGGATCCCATGGTGGACAACCGATATCGGTGGCTTCCAGGGAGGGAACGTTAACGACCCGGCGTTCCACGAATTGCTGATCCGTTGGTTCCAGTGGGCGGTGTTTACACCGGTTCTGCGCATGCACGGCTATCGCGAACCGCAGATCCAGCCCCCGGAGCGCTACCGTGACGGCATTCCTCAGTGTAACAGCGGTTCGCCTAATGAGCTGTGGAGTTACGGAGAAGAGAATTACGCCATCATGCAGCACTGGCTTACCGTGCGCGAAACCCTGCGCCCGTATATTGACGCGTTGTACCAGCAGGCTCATCTGCACGGAGACCCGCTCATGCGTCCGCTGTTCTGGCACTATCCGCAGGATAAGCAGAGCTGGACGTGTGAAGATCAGTATCTGTTTGGCGAAGATCTTCTGGTGGCGCCGGTTATGCAGGCCGGTCAGCGTGAGCGCGATGTCTGGCTGCCGACGGGCAATAGCTGGGTCGCTCTCAACGGTGAGCGCTACGCCGGTGGGGAGCATATCCGGGTGCCTGCGGCGCTGGAAACCATCCCGGTGTTTATCCGCGAAGGAAGTCCGCTTATCCAGCAGTTGGTGGACTGACGTCAGGCAAGTGCCCAAAAATAGACAATTTTTTCAGTAAAGCCTGCCTGCCGTCGCGTTTGCGCGTAAAGTAAGCAGGCTTACTATTTTTGGCAAGGATCCCGTCATGTTCGACCCTACACTGCTCATACTTCTGGCCCTGGCTGCTCTGGGTTTTGTCAGCCACAACACCACCGTCGCGATTTCCATTCTGGTCCTGATCATTGTTCGCGTCACACCATTGAATACCTTCTTCCCGTGGATAGAAAAACAGGGGCTTACCATCGGGATCATTATTTTGACCATCGGCGTGATGGCCCCGATTGCCAGCGGAACGCTACCGGCCTCAACGCTGCTGCACTCCTTTGTAAACTGGAAATCGCTGGTGGCGATTGCGGTGGGCGTTTTTGTCTCATGGCTTGGCGGGCGCGGCGTGACGCTGATGAGCAGCCAGCCTTCACTGGTGGCCGGGCTGCTGGTGGGCACCGTGTTAGGCGTGGCGCTGTTTCGTGGCGTGCCGGTTGGCCCGCTGATTGCTGCCGGACTGGTTTCGCTGTTTATCGGGAAGTCGTAGTCAGGCTGGCAATATAGCGGGCGGGCGTCTGTCCCAGTCCTTTCTTAAACATGGTGATGAAGGCGGTGGTGGAGTCATACCCCAGCGCCTGCGCCGCCTGCTGAACCGACTTTCCGCCGATCAAAAACTGCAATGCGACAATCAGCTGGAGCTGGTGCCGCCAGCGGCGAAAGCTTAAGCCAGTCTCTTTCTCCACCAGCCGCGCCAGATTGCGTTCGCTCATGGCAAAGTGGCTGGCCCACTGCGCCAGCGTCTGCCAGGCGGCAGGTTCGTTTGCCATGGTCTCACTCATCAGGCGAATTTTTGGATGCGGAGATACCGGCAGCTGTAGATGCTCCTGCGGTTGCAGGGGCAGTTCATCAAACAGGACGTCAACCAGCCTTCCGGTAGCGGGAAGAGGCAGTTCCTCCCGTGACCTGTCCGCAAGCGCCAGCACCAGCTCCCGCACCAGGGGCGATATTTTCAGCGTACAGGTACGCGTCGGCAATTCGAGCGCACCGGGTTCAATAAACAGCAGACAGAGCTGCGCGCCGGGCGTCGCCTTGTTGCTGTGCGGCGTTTGTCCCGGGATCCACACCGCATACTGGGGCGGCACCATCAGCATCGCGTTCTCCACTTCACAGGTGATCGCTCCCCCCAGCGCCATAATCAGCTGCCCTTTGCGGTGCTGATGCAGCGGAATATATTGTTCCTGTGCCACCACGCGGATGCGAAAGGCCACCGCCGCGTCGTGCTGGCTATCGGGATCGTAGCCATCGAGCCCCAGTCCGTACATAAAGTTGTCCGATATTAGCGATAAACTGTCATTTTAGCCTGATTTCAACCACGACTTAAATCGGTATGGTATGCGCTCGCCTGAACGTAAGAGACAATAATGACTACTGCTATTCAACCTTCCGGGAAACAGGGTGCGCTGCTGATTGCAGGCATCCTGATGATTGCCACGACGCTGCGCGTCACCTTTACCGGTGTCGCCCCCCTGCTCGATACCATCCGACAGGACTATGGCTTAAGCACGGCGCAAACCGGCCTGCTCACGACGCTGCCTCTGCTGGCCTTCGCCTTTATCTCTCCCCTTGCCGCAGGCGTCGCCCGGCGCCTGGGCATGGAGCGCAGCCTTTTTATCGCTCTGCTGCTGATTTGCATCGGGATTGGCGTACGTTCGCTGCCGTCGGCCTCGCTGCTGTTTATCGGTACGGCGATCGTGGGCTGTGGGATTGCGCTGGGCAATGTCCTGCTACCTGGCTTAATCAAACGTGATTTTCCGGGCCAGGTCGCAAAACTGACGGGGGCTTATTCGCTGACGATGGGAGCCGCTGCTGCCGCAGGGTCGGCGCTGATCGTCCCGCTGTCGCTGGGGAGTGGTGGCTGGCACGGGGCGCTGTTGATGCTGATGTTCTTCCCGCTGGTGGCGCTGCTGCTGTGGTTACCGCAATGGCGCCAGAAGCCGGCCGCCACCCTGACCGGAGCGGGCGCGCTGCACAATCGGGCTATCTGGCGCTCGGCGCTCGCCTGGCAGGTGACGCTTTTTCTGGGCATTAACTCGCTGATTTACTACGTCATTATCGGCTGGTTACCCGCGATTTTGCTTAGCCATGGCTACAGCGAAACGCAGGCTGGCTCCATGCACGGGCTTCTCCAGCTGGCAACCGCGGTTCCCGGTCTCGCCATTCCGCTGATCCTGCACCGACTTAACGATCAGCGTGGCATTGCCGGGCTAGTCGCCCTGATGTGCGCCGTCAGCGCGGCCGGGTTCTGGTTCGCGCCGGGGCTGGCCGTCGTCTGGACGCTGGTGTTTGGCTTTGGATCCGGCGCCACCATGATCCTCGGCCTGACGTTTATCGGGCTGCGCGCCAGCTCGGCCCATCAGGCCGCGGCGCTCTCCGGCATGGCACAGTCGATTGGCTATCTTCTGGCGGCCTGTGGCCCACCGCTGATGGGGAAAATTCACGATACCGCCGGAGACTGGCGCATTCCGCTGCTCGCCTGCGCGCTGGCCGCGGTGGTGATGGCATTATGCGGTATGCTTGCCGGGCGTGACCGGGAGATCACACCCCGCTGACATTCAAGGCAGACCCGGAGGTCTGCTTTTTTTATCCCTGCGCCGCCCGCAGCATGGCCTGTACCAGCACGACCGGGCGCCCTTGCAGCGCGGCCCGCTCATGCTGGAACAGCGTGAGGACAAAGAAAGGATGGGTTACCAGCTCTGCCGCGCGGATCTCGCCCTGCTCGTCCCAGCCCGTTACGCGCATGTCGCCCCGCTCAAGCTGGTCGGCAAACTCAGGTGAGACGCCGTAATTGCAGTGATACCCCTCCTGAATTTCCGGCTTGCCATACGCTTTAGCAATCAACGTGTTATTCCGCAGCTCGATCGCGTCGGTTTTTTCCACCAGCGAGCAGGTCAGCGGCGCAATTACCATCCTTCCCTCGGTGTCGGTTTCGGCATGGCCTGCATCGTGCCAGCCCAGTACATTACGCGCATACTCAATCAGCGCATGCTGGAACCCGCCGCAGGTGCCGAGAAAGGGGATGCTGTTCTCACGCGCGTAACGGGCCGCAATAAACGCCGCCTCGGTGTTTTTATACGGGCTTGCCGGTACCAGCCAGATGGCATCGTACCCGACCAGGTCTTCGGCGCTGGTCAGCTCAGGCGTGGCGAGCCAGTCATAATCAGCGGTGAGATCCAGAACCGCAGCGGCGTCGTCAATCGCCAGCGGGATCGCCTGGTGCGCAATAACATCGGGATTGTAATCACCAACCAGCGCAATGCGCAGCGTCGTTTTAACCGGGGAGAGTTCCATCAGAGATTCCTTATGCCGGAGGATTTTCAGATAACATAAGGAACCTCAGACTACCGATCTTTTGCAATTATCACAATACCTTAAATTGGGTGGATAAAAGCCGGGTGCTATAGTGTTCTTGCAGAACGTCGTAAGGAAATGAGGAGGACCCATGATTCAATGTAAACGCGTGTATGAGCAGGCGACCTCAAAAGACGGTTACCGGATCCTGGTCGACAGACTCTGGCCGCGAGGGATAAAAAAGACCGACCTCGTCTGTGATGAGTGGTGTAAAGCGCTAACGCCGTCCAGCGAACTGCGAAAAGCTTTTCACAGTGAAACGATAGATTTCACCGCGTTCAGTGAAGCCTATCGTAAAGAGCTGGCGCAGCATCCGGATGAAGGCAAACGCCTGGCGGCTCTCGCCAAACAGCAGACCGTGACGCTACTCTATGGGGCGAAAAATACGGAGCAGAATCACGCGCAGGTACTGGCGGACTGGCTGCGTAAACTGTGATTAACCGATCGCCAGCTCATCCACGTTGTGTGGCATCTCGTCGGGAGTAAGCGGCATCAGATGTTCCGGGCGAACAAACGCAAAGCCGTGCTGATTATCAAAGGCGTAAACATCACCGGTGACCAGCCACAGCGCACGCGCTGACGTGGCGGGTAATTGCGTCATGACGCCGTTAACCGGGTTCACAAAACGCTGGCCCGGCTGACAAAGTCCAAACAGCTCGACGGATTTACCGATATTTCGACGGCCTGCCGCCGTACGCGCACCCACGATCATCGCCATGCTGCCCGGTTTTAACTGAAACATACTTCTTCTCGCAAACGTACTGCCAGAAACTGGCTAAGAATAATCCTAAAAAGAAGTGTATCGCAGTTTTATTGCCGTTGTCATCTGGTCGGTTGCGGGTGATCGCGGCGGTAGAGATCCCATTCATCGATCACTTCCCCGCCTGGCAATTTGCACTCGGTACGTACGCCCTGCGGGCTTTGAACAGGGATTTGCTCTCCCCCTTTCTCCAGACAGTACACTGACGCCGGGTTTGCCATACCAATAGCGTGCGGCGGTTGAGGCGCATCAGGAGGGGTTGTCTTTGTTGAGCAGGCGGCCAGCGGTAAAACCAGCGCCAGGAGAAGATATTTCATTATCATGATCCTTCAGGGTGTAAAAACGTCAGAGTAACGGGTCATCGCCGTTTTCTCCATGATTTCTCCATTAAACCTGCACGATTCCCCCTTATAGTGATGCCTGTTCTCACACTGACCAGAGAACATCATTCCGTAATCAAGATGTTTTGCCCCGATCTCAACATCGGGGCTTTTTTTAGTCTTCCCCTCATCTGCCTTCAGAAGAATCTATAAAATTAATCCTGTTCATGTTTTACTATGACCGGAGTCTATATTTTCAGCATAACATGCAGATACAGAGGTCTTCTGCATGGGAGTCATCCTGCCTCATGTCAGATATCATTCTTGCCCGTGTTTCAGAAACCCTCTCCACTGAGCAATCTCTCGACAGTCTGGTGCGTCAGCTACTGGAAATGCTGGAAATTGTGACGGATATGGAATCAACCTACCTGACGAAAGTCGATATCAATGCGCGTTTGCAGCACATTTTATATGCCCGTAACAGCAAGCAAATGCAGATCCCTGAAGGGTTCAGCGTGCCCTGGGACGAAACACTGTGTAAGCGCGCCATCGACAGCGACACGTTGTTCAGTAACGAGGTGCCCGACCGCTGGCCGGAGTGTGAAGCGGCCAAAGCACTGGGCATTACAACCTATATGAGCGTGCCGGTTCACCTGGCTGACGGTTCTCTATATGGCACGCTTTGCGCGGCCAGCACCGCACAGAAACAGTTCAGCGAGCGTGGCGAGCAGGTAATCAGACTCTTTGCCGGTTTAATTGGTCAGTACATTCAGAAAGAGTCGCTTGTGCTTCAGCTTCGCGAAGCAAATGCGGCGCTCATTGCTCACTCTTACACCGACGCCCTCACCGGCCTGCCGAATCGTCGCGCCATTTTTGAAAACCTTACCACCCTGTTCTCACTGGCGCGCCATCTTAACCGCAACGTCATGATGGCTTTTATTGACCTCGATGATTTCAAGCGAATCAATGACCAGTACGGGCATGAGGCGGGCGATCGCTTCCTCGTACAGGTCGGCAAGCGGCTGACTCACGAGCAAACGCAGGATGAGATTATTGGCCGGCTCGGCGGCGATGAATTTCTGGTTGCCAGCCTGAGTCACAGCGATGATGGCGACGCCAGTACAGAGGTCAACGCAATCAAAACCCGCCTCAATGGTCTTATTGCGGGCGAATACGGATTAGGCAATGCCACTATTCTTTATCCCGGCGCAAGCCTTGGCGTCGTTATTGTTGATCCTCACAGCACGGATGAAGATAGCGCCCTGCGCACCGCAGACCTCGCGATGTATCAGGATAAAAAAGGAAAAAGCAAAACAGGCTTTGTCGCGTTAGATTAAAACCGTACACTCTACGGCCTTATACAAACTCAAACAGGTGATGGCATGAGAATAGGGATCCTCTTTCCGGTGGTTATTTTTATCACAGCGGTGGTGTTTTTAGGCTGGTTTTTCCTTGGCGGTTACGCCGCGCCGGGGGCTTAAATGAGAAAAACGACCATCATCATGTTGATTGTCGCCATCGTGGCCGTCGCCGGTACGCAGTTAGGCTGGTGGTAACGCCCAAAGTAAAAAGGCCGCCGTCAGGCAGCCTTTTTTAACACAGGTCAGATTTAGCTTTTGATTTTTCTGTAGATAAACAGAACAACCAGCGCGCCAATCACCGCGACGACAAAGCTGCCGAAGTTGAAGCCATCAACTCTGCCAAAGCCGAACAGGGTACTGATCCAGCCACCGACGACTGCACCCACAATCCCCAGAATGATCGTGACGATGAAACCGCCGCCATCTTTGCCCGGCATAATCCACTTCGCCAGGATCCCCGCAATCAGCCCAAAGATAATCCAGGATAAAATTCCCATAGCTTTCCTCTCTGTATGGTTTTTGTCATTAAATCAACGACACAGAAAAGGATAGCACAGGATCTGAGAAAGGAAATTTGTGATAAGAATCACACGGTTCGTTTGATTAAAATATGAGCAGTAAAAAAATGCCGTTCCACACTCATCGTGGGGTTGCATCTTTTACTGAGAAAGATTATCTTTCTCATTACTGAATAGTTGAGCAAATCACTCAGGTATTCAGTACGACATTGCTCACATTGCTTCCAGTATTTCTTGCCCACTCTTGAGTGGGCTTTTTTTTGCCCGAACCCACCAAAATCTGGCGTTTCTTCAGTGGAGATGAAACGCTATTCTCTGTGGCTACTGAACAACAAAAACGTTGATAACATGAACGTATCAAGCAAGTTTGTCATCTGCCTTAATCTTGTTTCTGCCAGTACGTTACTGCTACTGCTCTCAACACGGTTTGAATGGTTCTGAGATGAAAGGAGCCTGGCATGGTGGCTTTCCTTTCGATTCCGTGCAGCCTCAACTCTCATACTTGTAGCTTTTATGACCTGTGTTAAGATCCCTGCACCTCAGGACGTGGTGGGACAACAGGAAAATGAAGAAGGCCATTGCCGTTGCTATCATCTCAACCTTTATGGTCGTCCTGTCGCTGTATGCGGTTAACGCCATTATCGCTGAGCAGCAAAAGAACCGGCAGAGGGAGATCTCCCACACGCTCTTAAGCTATTCTGAAGAGTTAACGCAAAATATCGCCAGTACGCTTAAAAATACCTCCGCGCAGGGATGCGATAGCGCCAGTCTGAACGTCTACCGAAAATTAAAGATGCGAAGTCTCTATTTCGCCGATGTGGGGTTTATTGAAAAGGGGAAAATCACCTGCACCGCGTTTTGGGGCAAGCTGGCAAATCCCATCGCCCTTCCCTCTGAGCTGCATAATACCCAGAACGGATTCAGCCTGGCGCAGTTTTCGCAGAAAGATTTCTTTGTCGGCAATGCAACAATCTATAACCACCTTATTATCTTCACCTCCCGTTCAGCCTACGATAAATTTGCCCCCGTTACCGCCAACTATTCGCTTCGTTCTTCCACTAAAGATTTCGGCCGCACCTTTTTCACCGTTACGCCGCCATCAGAAAACTTCAGCCGCTTACAGTCTCTGTTATTTACGCTGGCTGTGACAGAGTGCAGTACACGCTGGGATTTGTGCGTTACCGTCACACACCATGATGCCGGACTGGCTTCGCTCTCCCACGTAGTGATGGTGCTTCTGTGCTTGTTTTTATACTTTATCTGGGTATCCCTGACGCTGTTTTCTCTTCGACTTTATGAAGACCGACGTTCTCTGGAACGAACGCTGGTCAAAGCGGTAAAAGCGAATACCATCAGCGTTCATTTTCAGCCTGTTATTCGGGTTGCTGATAAGAAAATCGTCGGGGTTGAAGTGTTATCAAGATGGCAGGATAACAATCACAAAGAGGTTTCTCCTGAGCTGTTTATCCCGTTAATTAAAAAAATTGGCCTGTATAACGTTTATTATCAGAACATGATAAAGAAATCCCTGGCGGAAATTGCCGCGCTGGCCGCTGAACATCAGTTAATGATTTCACTGAACGTTGGCCGGACGGAAATTGAAGACGGCAAATTCCTGGCGGTATTACGTCATGAATGCTCAGAGAACGCGATTCCCTTATCGTTAATCAAAGTTGAGTTATCCGAGAATGGCGTTTCCACCGCGGCCATCCTTGAAGAGTTTTGTGAGGAGCTTAAATCGGCAGGCGTCAAAATTTCAATAGACGACTTTGGCGTGCAAAACTCTAATCTTGCCAGGCTCTCAAATCTCAAATATGACGAAATCAAGGTGGATAAGTCGTTAGTGGACGGCATCAGCGAGCACTATAAACAGGATATCCTGGTGATCTTTAGCGACGCGCTCGCTAAACTGCACAAAACCCTGGTTTTTGAAGGGGTTGAAAGCGAAACGCAATATCAGTTCATCGCGCAGAGATACCCGGATGCCCTCGTACAAGGCTGGTACTTTTCAAAGTCGCTAACCCGGCACGACCTCGCCAGGCTGCTGGCAGACTCAGCGCGATGACGCGTTATTCATTGCCCCACTGATTCAGGAAGTTCGCAATATCGTCAATGCGCGCTTCGTCTATCTCCGCCTGGACAGCCATCTCCCGCTGCGCCTCTTCACTGATTTCCTCATTGTTGTATAAGCGAGTGAGCAGCAGCTGGAAATAGTGTGCCAGCGGCGTACGCTCTGCCTCTTCTACCGGTTTCGCCGTTTCAGTCGCATACTCGTCGACGATGTCATAATACTTGAGCGGGATATCATGGGTCATAGCGTTGTTTCCGTCTTGTGTGCATAAAAAACGGGAACCCTCAGGCTCCCGTTGTCATTTAACCCAGCGAGTGGATTACATGTTCGCGATAATCGCGTCGCCAAACTCTGAGCATTTCAGCAGTTTAGCGCCTTCCATCAGACGTTCAAAGTCATAGGTGACGGTTTTCGCGTTAATCGCGCCTTCCATACCCTTAACGATCAGGTCTGCGGCTTCGAACCATTCCATATGACGCAGCATCATCTCTGCGGACAGAATGATAGAGCCTGGGTTGACTTTGTCCTGGCCTGCGTATTTAGGTGCAGTACCGTGAGTTGCTTCGAACAGGGCGCACTCGTCACCGATGTTCGCGCCCGGGGCGATACCGATACCACCCACCTGTGCGGCCAGCGCATCGGAGATGTAGTCACCATTCAGGTTCATACAGGCGATCACGTCATACTCAGCAGGTCGCAGCAGGATCTGTTGCAGGAACGCATCGGCAATCACATCTTTAATGATGATCTCTTTACCGGTGTTCGGGTTCTTAATTTTCTGCCATGGGCCGCCGTCGATCAGTTCACCGCCGAACTCTTCGGTCGCCAGCTGGTAGCCCCAGTCTTTGAACGCGCCTTCGGTGAACTTCATGATGTTGCCTTTGTGAACCAGGGTCACAGAGTCACGATCGTTGGTGATAGCGTATTCGATGGCGGCACGCACCAGACGCTTGGTCCCTTCTTCGGAGCATGGCTTGATGCCGATGCCGCAATGCTCAGGGAAGCGAATTTTCTTCACGCCCATCTCTTCGCGCAGGAATTTAATCACTTTTTCTGCATCAGCAGAGTCCGCTTTCCATTCGATACCGGCGTAGATGTCTTCTGAGTTTTCACGGAAGATAACCATGTCGGTCAGTTCCGGGTGCTTAACCGGGCTTGGGGTGCCCTGGTAGTAACGCACCGGACGCAGACACACATACAGATCCAGTTCCTGACGCAGCGCCACGTTCAGGGAGCGAATGCCACCGCCAACTGGTGTGGTCAGAGGGCCTTTGATAGCAACGCGATAGTCGCGGATCAGGTCCAGCGTTTCGGCTGGCAGCCAGACGTCCTGGCCATAAACTTGAGTCGATTTTTCACCGGTGTAAATTTCCATCCAGGAAATTTTACGCTCGCCTTTGTAGGCTTTCTCAACAGCGGCATCAACCACTTTCAGCATTGCCGGGGTAACGTCTACGCCGATACCGTCGCCTTCAATGAACGGGATAATCGGGTTGTGAGGAACGTTAATCTTGCCGTTTTGCAGGGTGATCTTTTTACCTTCCGCCGGAACAACTACTTTGCTTTCCATTAACCTCTCCTTCGAGCGCTTCTGGTTGTTACTGATCTTATGTTAATAAATTGTAATGAGCCTTCCGATAGTACCTGATTGTCCGACGCCATGAAAGGTCTTCGTTATTAGGCTATAATGCGGCAATTGATAACGCCTGAAAATACCATGACGAAAACTTCTTTTAGAAAACACCGGGTTGAGCGATTCAGCTCACGACAAGCCACCAGAAGAACGCCAGAACCCCAGCCAACGCGGGTCATACTGTTCAATAAACCCTACGATGTATTGCCGCAGTTTACCGACGAGGCCGGGCGCAGCACGCTGAAGGACTTTATTCCCGTTCAGGGAGTGTACGCGGCGGGACGTCTGGATCGTGACAGCGAAGGGTTGCTGGTGCTCACCAATGACGGCGTGCTCCAGGCCAGGCTCACTCAGCCGGGCAAGCGTACCGGGAAAATTTACTTTGTGCAGGTTGAAGGCGAGCCGGACGACGCGTCGCTGGCAAAACTGCGTAACGGCGTAACGCTGAACGACGGTCCCACCCTGCCGGCTGGTATTGAGCGCGTGAATGAACCCGAGTGGTTGTGGCCGCGCAACCCGCCGATTCGTGAGCGGAAATCCATTCCCACCAGCTGGCTTAAAATAACCCTTTATGAAGGCCGCAACCGACAGGTCAGGCGCATGACTGCGCATGTGGGCTTCCCTACCCTGCGACTCATTCGCTATGCCATGGGCAGCTACACGCTGGACTCGCTGGCAAACGGGGAATGGCGGGATGTTACCCCTAAGGAGAACTGATGTTTAAACCTCATGTTACGGTCGCCTGCGTGGTCCACGCGCAGGGGAAATTCCTGGTGGTGGAAGAGACCATCAACGGCAAAGCGCTGTGGAACCAGCCTGCCGGGCATCTTGAAGCCAATGAAACCTTACGCCAGGCGGCAGCCCGTGAGCTGTGGGAGGAGACGGGTATCCGCGCCGAACCGCAGCATTTTATCCGTATGCATCAGTGGATAGCGCCTGACCAGACGCCTTTCCTGCGCTTCTTATTCGCCGTTGAGCTTAACGAAACGTGCGCCACTGAACCGCACGACGACGATATCGATCGCTGCCTGTGGGTGACTGCCGAGGAGATCCTGAACGCGCCAAACCTGCGTTCGCCGCTGGTGGCGGAAAGCATCCGCTGCTGGCAGTCTGCGGCGCGCCTGCCGCTGGATGTCATTGCAGAATTTAACTGGCCGTTTACAGAGGGTGTCAATGGTGGGGGGGCGTGATAGAATACGCCGCCTTGAAGTTCAATGTCGTGAGTATTCCATGTCAGATAACAGCCAGAAAAAAGTAATCGTCGGCATGTCCGGCGGTGTCGATTCCTCCGTTTCCGCCTACCTGTTGCAGCAACAGGGCTATAAGGTGGAGGGCCTGTTCATGAAGAACTGGGAGGAAGACGATGGCGAGGAATACTGCACTGCCGCTGCGGATCTCGCCGATGCGCAGGCCGTGTGCGATAAGCTCGGCATCGAACTGCACACCGTTAACTTTGCCGCAGAATACTGGGACAACGTTTTTGAACTCTTCCTCGAAGAGTACAAAGCGGGCCGCACGCCAAACCCGGATATCCTGTGCAACAAAGAGATCAAATTCAAAGCCTTCCTGGAATTCGCCGCGGAAGACCTGGGCGCAGACTACATTGCGACCGGCCACTACGTGCGTCGCGCGGATGTGAATGGCAAAAGCCAGCTGCTGCGCGGCCTGGACGGCAACAAAGATCAGAGCTACTTCCTCTATACGCTGAGCCACGAACAGATTGCCCAAAGTTTGTTCCCGGTCGGCGAGCTGGAAAAGCCGGAAGTGCGTAAGATTGCTGAGGATCTGGATCTGATCACCGCGAAGAAAAAAGACTCCACCGGTATCTGTTTTATCGGCGAGCGTAAATTCCGCGAGTTCCTGGGGCGCTACCTGCCTGCACAGCCGGGCAAAATCGTCACCGTTGACGGCGATGAGATTGGTCAGCACCAGGGGCTGATGTACCACACTCTCGGCCAGCGTAAAGGTCTGGGTATCGGCGGCACCAAAGAGGGCAGCGAAGATCCGTGGTACGTGGTCGACAAAGACGTCGAAAACAATATTCTGGTTGTGGCTCAGGGTCACGACCACCCGCGCCTGATGTCCGTTGGACTGATCGCGCAACAGCTGCACTGGGTCGATCGCGAGCCGCTGAAAGGCACGCTACGCTGCACAGTGAAAACGCGCTACCGCCAGACGGACATCCCTTGCACCGTAACCGCACTGGATGACGATCGCATTGACGTGCGTTTCGACGAGCCGGTTTCCGCCGTTACCCCTGGCCAGTCTGCTGTTTTCTACAGCGGCGAAATTTGCCTCGGCGGTGGGATCATTGAACAGCGCCTGCCGCTGCCTGCTGTTTAAACCGTTTGCACACATAAAGGAGACCGTGTGGCGAAGAACTATTATGACATCACCCTGGCGCTGGCGGGAATTTGCCAGTCAGCCCGTCTGGTGCAACAGCTGGCGCATCAGGGTCATTGCGACGCTGATGCCCTGCACGTTTCACTCAACAGCGTTATCGATCTTAACCCAGGCTCCACGCTGGGCGTCTTTGGCGGCAGTGAAACCAATCTTCGTCTCGGTCTTGAAACTCTGCTCGGCGTGCTCAACGCCAGCAACCGTCAGGGGTTGAACGCGGAACTGACCCGCTACACCTTAAGCCTGATGGTGCTGGAACGTAAGCTTAATGCGGCAAAAGGCGCAATGAATACCCTGGGCGACCGCATCGCCGGGCTACAGCGCCAGCTCGACCACTTTGACCTCCAGTCTGAGACCCTGCTCAGCGCGATGGCCGGTATCTACGTTGACGTGATTAGCCCGCTCGGCCCGCGTATTCAGGTCACCGGTTCGCCTGCCGTATTGCAAAGCCCACAGGTACAGGCGAAGGTACGCGCTTCGCTGCTGGCAGGCATCCGTGCCGCCGTGCTGTGGCAACAGGTCGGCGGTGGCCGCCTACAGTTAATGTTTTCTCGTCATCGCCTGACGACTCAGGCAAAACAAATTCTTGCTCATTGTTAACCTCCCGGAGTTGCGAATTATGGAATTATCCTCACTGACCGCCGTATCCCCTGTCGATGGACGCTACGGCGATAAAGTCAGCGCGCTGCGCGGGATCTTCAGCGAATATGGCCTGCTGAAGTTCCGTGTTCAGGTTGAAGTACGCTGGCTGCAAAAGCTGGCCGCCCAGACAGCAATCAAGGAAGTTCCTGCTTTTGACGCAAAGGCAAACGATTACCTTGATAAAATAGTTGCTGAGTTCAGCGAAGAAGATGCCGCGCGCATTAAAACCATCGAACGCACCACCAACCACGACGTGAAAGCGGTTGAATACTTCCTGAAAGAGAAAGTGGCAAGCGTCCCTGCCCTGCACGCGGTATCTGAATTTATTCACTTCGCCTGTACGTCTGAAGATATTAACAACCTGTCTCACGCGCTGATGCTCTCTACCGCGCGGAAAGAGGTAGTACTCCCTTACTGGCGTAAAATCATTGATGCGGTGAAAGCGCTGTCCGTGGAATACCGCGACATTCCGCTGCTGTCCCGTACTCACGGCCAGCCAGCAACCCCATCCACCATGGGTAAAGAGATGGCGAACGTGGCGTACCGCATGGAACGCCAGTATCGTCAGCTGGAGCAGGTTGAGATCCTCGGCAAAATCAACGGCGCGGTGGGTAACTATAACGCCCACATCGCCGCGTACCCGGAAGTGGACTGGCACCAGTTCAGCGAAGAGTTTGTGACCTCTCTGGGGATCCAGTGGAACCCGTACACCACCCAGATTGAGCCGCACGACTACATCGCCGAGCTGTTTGACTGCATTGCGCGCTTCAACACCATCCTGATCGACTTCGATCGTGACGTATGGGGTTACATCGCCCTGAACCACTTCAAGCAGAAGACCATCGCCGGGGAAATCGGTTCGTCCACCATGCCGCACAAAGTGAACCCAATCGACTTTGAAAACTCCGAAGGTAACCTGGGTCTGGCGAATGCCGTGTTGCAGCATATGGCGAGCAAGCTGCCGGTATCTCGCTGGCAGCGTGATCTGACTGACTCCACGGTGCTGCGTAACCTGGGCGTAGGTATTGGCTACGCGCTGATCGCCTACCAGTCCACCCTGAAAGGTGTGAGCAAACTGGAAGTTAACCGCGACCGTCTGCTGGACGAGCTGGATCACAACTGGGAAGTGCTGGCGGAGCCGATTCAGACCGTGATGCGTCGTTACGGCATCGAAAAACCGTACGAGAAACTCAAAGAGCTGACCCGCGGTAAACGCGTTGATGCTGAAGGTATGAAACAGTTTATCGACGGTCTGGCGCTGCCAGAAGAAGAAAAAGCGCGCCTGAAAGAGATGACCCCGGCAAACTATATTGGCCGTGCCATCGCTATGGTTGACGAGCTGAAGTAATCGCCCTTCCCCCTTTCCACCTGGAAAGGGGGCTGCTTTACATCATCGAGCCGACATTTCACGTCACATTATCTGTTTTGCCGGGATTAGAGCCTGCCGTCAGGCTGAATGTTATTTTTTGCCGTGGAATAACTTTCCGGAATATACCGTTTTAAGCCGAACGGGCAAAGTTTGAACTGGCACGGGGTTTCAGCCGTGCACGGGCGATCCATCTCCTGTCGGTTGCCTGGACACGCGTTTTTCTGTTTGAACCCCATCCAGCCTATTGATGTAAAGGGCATTGCCTGCGCTATCCATACTCTACGCCGCCGATCGTTAATCAGGATCCCCTGGTTTGAAGTGGTGATGATTTCACCTGTACGAACGTAATAATCTCCCTTTAACCACAGGATATAATTCAGGCCATACTGTGTTTCAACTTTGCAAAAGATGGTTCCGCTTTCCGGGCTCGCAATAGTCTCAACAACCTTCCATTCCATAAAGTCCTCTTTACTCGCTATATTGCTGTTTTGTTGTGTAAAAATGCTGCTTTTCTGGCACATCTTATGCAAATCTAATTTCGCACCATAAAATAAGCGTAGACAAAGCCAGGCATAGTGAGAACATCCTTACAAAAAAAAGGGCAATATTTACAAAACTGGCGTGCTCGTGCTGTCCAAAAAGCGACTCGCCTTCAACAGTTCATAAACGGATGGCTGTTTTATCGGGATTGCGAAAGCTTGCGAAAACAAGTCAGTTTATATTACCCGCGCCTGCTGGGGGCGCATGAGGCTTACGTGAGTTGGGTGGGTGATATGAACCAGGCTCAGGTCAACATACTTAATAATCAGGTGCCTGGCGTCATCCCCCCCTGTGTTCGGGAGCATGAAAAAATCATTTAATTTCATTGCGCTGGTGTCAACCTGAATAATCAGCGTTAAACTATTCATACCATTTATAAAGGGAGAAGTGATGATGCGCGTACTGGTTGTTGAGGATAACGCATTGCTACGTCATCACCTGAAAGTTCAACTTCAGGAGATGGGTCATCAGGTGGATGATGCTGAAGACGCAAAAGAGGCCGATTATTATCTCAATGAACACCTGCCGGACATCGCCATTGTCGATTTAGGGCTGCCGGATGAAGACGGATTGTCCCTTATCCGCCGCTGGCGTAGCCATGACGTTTCCCTGCCGGTGCTGGTGCTGACTGCCCGCGAAGGCTGGCAGGACAAGGTTGAAGTCCTGAGCGCTGGCGCGGATGACTACGTGACCAAACCCTTCCATATTGAAGAAGTCGCTGCGCGTATGCAGGCGCTGCTGCGCCGCAACAGTGGGCTGGCGTCACAGGTTATCTCTCTGCCGCCGTTCCAGGTGGACCTCTCTCGCCGCGAATTTTCTATTAATGATGAAGTGATCAAGCTGACCGCATTCGAATATACCATCATGGAAACGCTGATCCGTAACAACGGTAAAGTGGTGAGCAAAGATTCCCTTATGCTTCAGCTCTATCCGGATGCCGAGCTGCGCGAAAGCCACACCATTGACGTACTGATGGGTCGCCTGCGTAAAAAAATTCAGGCGCAGTACCCGCATGACGTGATCACCACCGTGCGTGGTCAGGGCTACCTGTTCGAATTACGCTAAATGAAAGGGATATTGCGCCACATTTTACCCCTTTCGCTGCGGGTTCGCTTTTTGCTGGCAACCGCCGCCGTCGTGCTGGTGCTGTCGCTCTCTTACGGGATGGTGGCGTTGGTCGGTTATAGCGTGAGCTTCGATAAAACCACCTTCCGCCTGCTTCGCGGCGAAAGTAACCTGTTTTATACCCTGGCGAAGTGGGAGAACAACCGAATCACCGTCGAGATGCCGGAAAACCTGAATCAGCAGAGCCCGACGCTGGCGCTGATCTATGATGAAAAAGGGAAATTGCTGTGGGCCCAGCGCGATGTCCCGTGGTTGAAAAAGCGCATCCGTCCGGAATGGCTGAAAACCAACGGTTTTCATGAAATAGAAGCCGACCTCAACTCCACCAGCAGCCTGCTGCGTGACGATCGCGCCTTACAGATCAAGCTTAATGAGATCCGTGCCGAAGATGACGACACGGAGATGACCCACTCTGTGGCCATCAACCTTTACCCCGCCACCCTGAACATGCCGCAGTTAACCATTGTGGTGATCGACACCATACCGGTTGAGCTGAAACGCTCGTATATGGTCTGGAACTGGTTTGTGTATGTTCTGGCTGCCAACCTGCTGCTGGTGATCCCTCTCCTGTGGGTTGCTGCATGGTGGAGCCTCCGCCCGATTGAATCCCTTGCCAAAGAGGTGCGCGAGCTGGAGGAACATCACCGCGAGAAGCTCAACCCGGAGACCACCCGTGAGCTGACCAGCCTGGTGCGCAACCTCAATCGACTGCTGAAAAGCGAACGTGAACGCTACGACAAGTATCGCACCACGCTCACCGACCTTACGCACAGCCTGAAAACCCCGCTGGCCGTGATGCAGAGTACCCTGCGTTCCATGCGCAGTTCGAAAATGAGCGTGGATGACGCCGAGCCGGTGATGCTGGAACAAATCAGCCGTATTTCACAGCAGATCGGCTATTACCTGCACCGCGCGAGCATGCGTTCCGGAAGCGCCCTGTTGAGCCGTGAACTGCACCCGGTAGCCCCGCTGCTGGATAACCTCACCTCTGCGCTGAACAAGGTGTACCAGCGTAAAGGGGTCAACATCAGTCTGGATATCTCACCGGAAATCAGCTTTGTCGGTGAGAAAAATGACTTTATGGAAGTGATGGGAAACCTGCTCGATAACGCCTGCAAATATTGTCTGGAGTTTGTCGAGGTATCCGCGCGGGTAACGGATAACGAACTGCATATTATCGTTGAGGATGATGGTCCTGGTATTCCCCGTAATAAACGCGAAGTGGTGTTCGATCGCGGCCAGCGCGCCGATACGCTGCGGCCAGGCCAGGGCGTCGGATTATCCGTCGCCAGGGAAATCGTCGATCAGTACGAGGGCAAGATTGAAACCGGTGAAAGTTTGCTGGGCGGTGCCCGTATGGAAGTCATTTTTGGCCGCCAGCATCCCGTATCGAACGATAGTTGACCCGAAATGTGAAAAATACGCGGATCTCGCAGTCACGGGGCGGTGCTTCCGTTATAATCCGTCTCAGTAAGAGCCTGCGGAATACAAAAATATGGATTATCAATTAACGCTTAATTGGCCCGAATTTATTGAACGTTACTGGCAAAAACGCCCGGTCGTTCTTAAACGCGGGATCAGCAATTTTATCGACCCTATTTCTCCTGACGAACTCGCTGGTCTGGCGATGGAAAACGAGGTAGACAGCCGTCTGGTGAGCCACCAGGACGGGAAATGGCAGGTCAGCCACGGTCCCTTTGAAAGCTACGATCACCTGGGCGAAAACAACTGGTCTTTACTGGTGCAGGCGGTCAACAACTGGCACGAACCCACCGCAGCCTTAATGCGTCCCTTCCGCGCCCTGCCAGACTGGCGAATGGACGATCTGATGATCTCCTTCTCCGTTCCCGGTGGCGGCGTGGGTCCGCATCTGGATCAGTACGACGTGTTTATCATTCAGGGTACCGGGCGCCGTCGCTGGCGCGTGGGCGAAAAAGTGCCAATGAAGCAGCACTGCCCGCACCCGGATCTGCTTCAGGTTGATCCGTTTGAAGGGATCATTGATGAAGAGCTGGAGCCAGGTGACATTCTTTATATCCCACCGGGCTTCCCGCATGAAGGTTATTCCCTGGAAAACTCGCTGAACTATTCGGTTGGTTTCCGCGCGCCAAGCGGGCGCGAGATGATCAGCGGATTTGCTGACTATGTTTTACAGCGTGAGCTGGGCAGCTACCGTTACAGCGATCCGGACGTTCCGGCGCGTGAGCACCCGGCGGATATTCTGCCAGAGGAGCTGGATAAGCTGCGCGGGATGATGCTGGATCTGATCAACGAACCGGAGCACTTCAGACAGTGGTTTGGCGAGTTTATCAGCCAGTCGCGTCACGAACTGGACGTCGCACCGCCAGAGCCGCCGTATCAGGCAGATGAAATTTATGATGCGCTCCAGCAGGGCGATAAGCTGGTTCGTCTGGGCGGATTACGCGTACTGCGCATTGGCGAAGAGGTATTCGTCAACGGCGAGCGCCTGGACTCTCCGCATCGCCCGGCGCTGGAAGCGATTGCCAGCCATATGGTGCTGACTGCGGATACCTTTGGCGACGCACTGGACGATCCCTCCTTCCTCGCCATGCTGGCCGCGCTGGTGAACAGCGGGTACTGGTTTTTTGAGGACTGAGCCGCTTTAATGCCCGGTGACGCTGCGCTTACCGGGCCTACGATCGAAATGTAGGCCGGGTAAGGCGTAGCCGCCACCCGGCTTTGTTTTACTTCCGCTCCCCCGCCGCAAAATCCTCAATCTCACCCGCCCAGTCTGCCGGATATAACCCTTCCCGCACGTCCCGATTAAACGTTGAATATGGCCAGTCGACGACTTTCCCGACATAGCCATGCTTCAGCGGATTGATGTAGACGTAATCCATATACCGCCGGTAATCCTGCTCATTGCGAATAGTGTGCTCCCAGAAACGCGGTTGCCAGACGTGGCGCATTTCAATGTTGCGGCTAAACGTTTTTTTGATGTCGCGCCAGCGCGCTGAAAAGTCACTGTCACCTTCCGGCAGGCTCCAGATACAGTGCATATGTTCAGGCAGGATAACCCAGGCGTTAATGGTGAAGGGCTTCGCACGCTTAACCGTGGCGGTAGCGGAACGCAGGCTGACGATGTGGCGAGTAAGTAAATCGCTCTGGCGGTTTTGCAGATTGACGGTGAAAAACCAGGTCCCACCGGGGATGTAGTGGCGGCGGTAGTTTGACATTGGCACTCCTTGCCCATTGCCCGGTGGCGCTGCGCTTACCGGGCCTACGATCGAAATGTAGGCCGGGTAAGGCGTAGCCGCCACCCGGCATAAAACATTACCGCTTCGCAGTTAACTCCGCTATCCGCACGATCACCTGCACCGCTTTCTCCATCCCTTCCAGCGTCACGAATTCATGCTTGCCGTGGTAGTTATATCCACCGGTAAACAGGTTCGGGCACGGCAGGCCCATAAACGACAGCTGTGAACCATCGGTACCGCCACGGATCGGTTTCATCACCGGCTCGATGTCACAATCGCGCATCGCCTGCTGGGCGATATCAAGAATATGCGGATGCTCCATCACCTTATCGCGCATATTGTAATAGCTGTCTTCGATGATGAGTTCAATATAGCAATCCGGATGTAGCCCCTTGCCGACCTTTTTCGCGATCTCCATCATCTTACGTTTGCGTGCTTCAAAGGCTTTGCGGTCGAAATCGCGGACAATATAGTGCATCTGCGCGCTGTCCACGGTCCCCTTGATGCTGGTCAGATGATAAAAACCCTCATACCCTTCCGTCATCTCCGGGCTCTCTTCGGCGGGCACTTCCGCATGAATACGCGCAGCCAGCGACAGCGCATTCACCATCACCCCTTTCGCAGACCCCGGGTGCACGTTATTCCCGACGATTTTGATCGTTACCGATGCCGCGTTAAAGTTTTCATACTCCAGTTCACCCACGCCGCCACCGTCGACGGTGTAGGCCCACTGCGCGTTAAACGCCTCAACGTCAAAGTGTTTTGCGCCTTTTCCAACCTCTTCATCCGGCGTGAAGGCCACGCGGATATCGCCATGTGGGATATTTTTGCCCTTCAGCACCGCCAGCGCCGTCATGATCTCGGCGATGCCCGCTTTGTCATCGGCCCCCAGCAAGGTTTTGCCGTCAGTGGTGATTAACGTCTGCCCCAGCAGCTGATGCAGTACCGGGAACATCACCGGCGACAGCACTTCGTCGCCAATGCCCAGCGCAATATCACCGCCGCGATAGTTTTCAACAATCTGCGGGTTTACGTGTTTACCGCTAAAATCAGGTGAGGTATCGACATGAGAAATAAAGCCAATTGCCGGGATATCGCCGTCAATATTCGCCGGCAGCGTTCCCATCACGGTCCCTTTTTCGCTGAGCGTGACATCAACCAGCCCCATGGCCTCCAGCTGCTCTTTCAGCAGATTTAGCAGCTTCCACTGGCCTTCGGTGCTTGGCACCTGTCGGACCCCCGGCTTAGATTGGGTATCCAGCGAAACGTAATGTAAGAAACGCTCAAGTAGTTTATCCATGCAGTCACCCTCACTTTTTGTGACAACATTATCATTAAGCAGCAAAACGCAAATATTGCGTCAGGTCACTTTTATCCCGCAAACGAGAACTTTTTACGTTTATATCGTTGTGCGTTAATAAATGTAGCTTATGAATAAGTGAGAAGGATTGGCGATTCAATGGGTTTGCCGTAGAATGTCCGCCCTCATTACGAGTCACCAAGGTGGTTACACACAAACCCCGCTTCAGTCTGCTGCCTGAGGCGTCTATATGGGACAGCGCGAAAATTGAATACACAACCCCGTTCCCTTTCACCGCTGGTGCAACTGGAACGAATTCGTAAAAGTTTCGATGGCAAAGATGTCATTTCCGACCTTAATCTGACCATCAATGACGGTGAGTTTCTCACGCTGCTCGGCCCCTCCGGCTGCGGCAAAACCACCGTCCTGCGCCTTATCGCCGGGCTGGAAAGCGTCGATAACGGCCATATCCATCTTGAGAACCAGGACATAACCCAGGTTCCAGCCGAAGATCGCCACGTCAATACCGTCTTTCAGAGCTATGCCCTGTTCCCGCACATGACCGTGTTTGAGAACGTGGCGTTTGGCCTGCGGATGCAAAAAACACCGGCCAGCGAGATCCCACCTCGGGTTACCGAAGCCCTGCGCATGGTACAGCTGGAGGCGTTCGCCCAGCGCAAGCCGCATCAACTTTCCGGTGGTCAGCAGCAGCGTGTGGCCATTGCCCGCGCCGTGGTCAACAAACCTCGCCTGCTCCTGCTGGATGAATCCCTCTCCGCGCTGGACTACAAGCTGCGCAAGCAGATGCAGAACGAGCTGAAAGCGCTTCAGCGTAAGCTCGGCATCACGTTCGTGTTTGTCACGCACGATCAGGAAGAAGCCCTGACCATGTCAGACCGTATCGTGGTGATGCGCGACGGCAAGATTGAGCAGGATGGCACCCCGCGTGAAATTTACGAAGAGCCGAAAAACCTGTTCGTCGCCAGCTTTATTGGCGAAATCAATATCTTTAACGCCACGGTGATCGAGCGTCTGGACGAGCAGCGCGTTCGCGCGAACGTGGAAGGCCGCGAATGCAATATTACCGTCAACTTTGCCGTCGAGAAGGGGCAAAAGCTCAACGTCCTGCTGCGCCCGGAAGATCTCCGCGTTGATGAGATCCACGACACGGCTGACGTCGAAGGTCTGATCGGTTACGTTCGCGAACGCAACTACAAAGGGATGACCCTCGAATCCGTTGTGGAACTGGAAAACGGCAAAATGGTGATGGTCAGCGAGTTCTTTAACGAGGACGATCCGGACTTCGACCATTCGCTGGATCAGAAAATGGTCATCAACTGGGTAGAAAGCTGGGAGGTTGTACTGGCTGATGAAGAACACAAGTAAGTTCCAGAATGTGGTGATTGCCACGATCGTCGGTTGGCTTGTGTTGTTTGTCTTTCTTCCCAACCTGATGATCATTGTGACCAGCTTCCTGACCCGCGACGACGCGAACTTCGTGACGATGGTCTTTACGCTGGACAACTACGCGCGCCTGCTCGATCCGCTCTATTTTGACGTGCTGCTGCACTCGCTCAATATGGCGCTGATTGCCACCCTCGCCTGTCTGGTGCTGGGGTATCCATTCGCCTGGTTCCTGGCCCGCCTGCCGCAAAAAGTGCGGCCGCTGCTGCTGTTTTTACTGATTGTGCCGTTCTGGACCAACTCGTTAATCCGCATCTACGGGCTGAAAATCTTTCTCAGCACCAAAGGTTATCTGAACGAGTTCCTGCTGTGGCTGGGGGTGATCGAGACGCCGATCCGCATCATGTTCACCCCGGGCGCGGTAATTGTCGGCCTGGTCTATATCCTGCTGCCGTTTATGGTGATGCCGCTCTACTCCAGCATTGAAAAGCTCGATAAACCGCTGCTGGAAGCGGCGAAAGACCTGGGCGCCAGTAAGTTACAAACCTTTGTCCGCATCATTATTCCGCTGACCATGCCGGGTATTATCGCCGGCTGTCTGCTGGTCATGCTGCCTGCGATGGGCCTGTTCTACGTATCGGACCTGATGGGCGGGGCGAAAAACCTGCTGATCGGTAACGTGATTAAGAGCCAGTTCCTGAATATCCGCGACTGGCCGTTCGGCTCGGCCACCAGCATAACGCTGACGGTGGTGATGGGGCTGATGCTGCTGGTTTACTGGCGTGCATCACGCCTGCTGAATAAGAAGGTGGAGCTGGAATGATTGGTCGACTGCTTCGCGGCGGTTTTATGACCGCCATTTATGCGTATCTCTATATTCCGATAATCATTTTGATCGTGAACTCTTTTAACAGCTCACGCTTCGGGATCAACTGGCAAGGGTTTACCACCAAATGGTATGGCCTGCTGATGAACAATGACAGCCTGCTACAGGCCGCTCAGCACTCGCTGACGATGGCGGTATTTTCTGCCACCTTCGCGACGCTGATTGGCTCACTGACCGCCGTGGCGCTGTACCGCTACCGTTTTCGCGGTAAGCCGTTCGTCAGTGGCATGCTGTTTGTGGTGATGATGTCCCCGGATATCGTGATGGCCATTTCACTGCTGGTGCTGTTTATGCTGCTGGGCGTCCAGCTCGGTTTCTGGTCGCTGCTGTTCTCGCATATCACCTTCTGTCTGCCGTTTGTGGTGGTAACCGTCTACGCGCGTCTGAAAGGGTTCGACGTACGCATGCTGGAAGCGGCGAAAGATCTGGGTGCGAGCGAGATGACCATTCTGCGCAAAATCATTCTGCCGCTGGCGATGCCCGCCGTGGCAGCAGGATGGCTGCTCAGTTTTACCCTGTCGATGGACGACGTGGTCGTGTCCTCCTTCGTCACCGGGCCGAGCTATGAAATTCTGCCGTTGAAGATCTACTCAATGGTTAAAGTCGGTGTTTCACCCGAAGTGAACGCGCTGGCGACTATTCTGTTGGTGTTATCGCTGGTTCTGGTAATTGCCAGCCAGGTTATTGCTCGTGATAAAACAAAATCTCAGGGGACACAGAAATGAAAAAAATGCTTGCCGCTGCGGCACTGGTGCTCGGAATGGGCGCCGCGCATGCTGATGACAGCAAAACGCTCTATTTCTACAACTGGACCGAGTATGTGCCGCCGGGCCTGCTGGAGCAGTTCACCAAAGAGACGGGCATCAAGGTGATCTATTCGACCTACGAGTCGAATGAAACCATGTACGCCAAGCTCAAAACCTATAAAGATGGCGCGTATGACCTGGTGGTGCCGTCGACCTATTTCGTCGACAAGATGCGCAAAGAAGGCATGATCCAGAAGATCGACAAAACGAAGCTAACCAATTTTTCAAACCTCGATCCTGAGATGCTAAACAAGCCGTTCGACCCGAACAACGACTACTCCATTCCGTACATCTGGGGCGCGACGGCAATTGGCGTCAACAGCGATGCCATTGCTCCAAAAACGGTTTCATCCTGGGCTGACCTGTGGAAGCCGGAATACAAAAGCAGCCTGCTGTTAACCGACGATGCGCGCGAAGTGTTCCAGGTTGCGCTGCGTAAACTCGGCTATTCCGGTAACACCACCGATCCGAAAGAGATCGAAGCGGCGTATAACGAACTGAAAAAGCTGATGCCAAACGTGGCGGCGTTCAACTCGGATAACCCGGCTAACCCGTATATGGAAGGTGAAGTGAATCTGGGTATGGTCTGGAACGGCTCTGCGTTTGTGGCGCGTCAGGCCGGGACGCCGCTGGAGGTGGTCTGGCCGAAGGAGGGCGGCATCTTCTGGATGGACAGCCTCGCGATCCCGGCGAATGCGAAAAACGTCGAGGGCGCCCTGAAGCTGATCAATTTCCTGCTGCGCCCGGATGTGGCAAAAGAGGTGGCGGAAACCATCGGCTACCCGACGCCAAACCTGGCCGCGCGGAAGCTGCTCAGCCCTGAAGTGGCAAATGATAAATCGCTTTATCCGGACGCTGAAACCATCAGCAAAGGGGAATGGCAGAACGACGTCGGTGACGCGAGCCGCCTGTATGAAGAGTATTATCAGAAGCTAAAAGCAGGCCGTTAATGCATAACGGGCGACGCAATGTCGCCCGTTACTCTTACAGCCCCTTCAGGAGTTTATCCACAAAGGCTGGCACCACCTCGCTCGCCAGACCGTAATGTTTCTCTTCAAACTCGCTCCCAACCTGGCTTGGCTCCAGATTAAGCTCCACCGTATGGGCACCTTGCAGTCGCGCTTCGTGAACAAATCCTGCCGCCGGATAGACATGTCCTGAGGTACCAATGGCGATAAAGACGTCCGCCATAGCCAGGGCGCTGTAGATCTCATCCATTCCCAGCGGCATTTCGCCAAACCAGACCACATGCGGACGCAGACGCGAAGGGAACTGACAGCAGTGGCAGCGGTCTTCGTCCAGCACGTCCTCTTTCCAGTCCAGCACCTGACCACTCCATGCGCACCGCACCTTGAGCAGTTCGCCGTGCATGTGAATGATGTTGTGGTTTCCGGCCCTTTCGTGAAGATTGTCGATGTTCTGCGTGACCAGCAGAAAACGATCCCCCAGCGCTTCCTCCAGCTTTGCCAGCGCCAGGTGCGCCGCATTCGGCGCAATCTCCGGCTGCTGAAGCTGGCGACGGCGGGCGTTGTAGAACGCCTGTACCAGCGCCGGGTCGCGGGCGAAACCTTCCGGCGTCGCCACATCTTCAACTCGGTGTTCTTCCCACAGTCCGTCCGCCGCGCGGAAGGTCTGAATACCGGATTCGGCGGAGATCCCCGCCCCGGTCAACACCACCACTCTGGGTTTATCCATCGCTTCTGGCATCATCCTGTCTCTGAAAAAGATCCGCTGACGCAGGCGTTCACGTAAGCGGCGTTTATTTTTGCGAAAACGGCTGAGTCGACCCTGGCGACGCGACAGCATAATAACCTCGTAAACTAATCGGTGAGATGAAGGAATGCGGCTCCGCGCATGCCTCCTGCGTCCCCGTGTCGCGCACGCTCAATGCGCGGCACGCGGGCGACCGGCAATAAATGTCGGGGCAGACGCCCGGACAACTGTTCCGTAATCGCAGTGAAATTTGACAGCCCTCCCCCGATCACCAGCAGATCCGGATCGACGATGGTCAGGATATTCCCCAGGCACACGGCCAGCAGGTCGAGATAGCGTTCAACGTGCTCTCGCGCCTGCGCATCCCCTTGTTCCCACAGGGTAATGATTTGGGGGGCGTCATGTTTCTGATGATAGAAGTGTTCATAAAGCCATGCAAACCCACGGCCTGAAAGGTAACTCTCAATACAGCCGTGCTGACCACAACCGCAGCGGATCAACGGGAAATCACGTCCGACAACATCCAACGCATCCACCGGCAGACGGATATGACCAAATTCGCCGGTAATGTAGCTGCGCCCGGTAATGGGCTTACCGTTAATGACTATCCCGCCCCCCACGCCGGTTCCGAGGATCAGCCCCATAACCAGCGGATAGCGACGAAACTCGTCGTCCCAGGCCTCTGAGAGAGCAAAACAGTTGGCATCGTTGTCTAAGCGCACGTCGCGCTCAAGGAGAGCAGAAAGATCGGCACGCAGCGGTTTGCCGCTGGCAGCAGGAACGTTGGCGGCATACAGCGTGCCATCGTCGGTTTCGGGCATACCCGGAATACCAATGCCGACGCTGCCTTTGACGCCAAAGCGTTCATCCGCTTGCGCCACCAGCGCGGCAATGGCGGTTAAAAATTCATCGTAGCTTTCGCGCGGCGTGGGTACGCGGGTTTCCCATTGTAGCTTAAGGTCTTTATCGAACACGCCGAGCGCAATCTTGGTGCCGCCAATATCAAATCCGTAATACATGATGCATTCCTCTGTTTGATTCAGCGGCCAAAAGCCCGCTAAACCATGACGAAATTACTGGCCACTTAATACCCTCGCCGGATCAATTCGGCTTGCGCGACGCGCCGGATACCAGCTTGCCAGCAGACTCAGTAAAAGTGCTGTAACCAGCACATAAATAACGTCCAGCCAGTGCAGTTCAGACGGCAGGAAGTCAATAAAATAGATATCGCCTGACAGGAACTGATGGCCAATAAGCGCTTCAATCCCGTTGATAATCGGCGTCAGCTGAAGGGAAACCACCACGCCGATCGCCACGCCGCAGAGGCTGCCAAACAGCCCCGCCAGCAAACCGTACCAGACGAAGATGGCGCGAATAAGACCGTCTTTCGCCCCTAAGGTACGCAGCACGGCGATGTCGCCGCTCTTATCCTTAACGGCCATGACCAGCGTCGAGACGATATTAAAACACGCCACCCCGATCACCAGCACCATCGCCAGATACATAATCGCGCGGATCATCTGGATATCACGGTACATATACCCGTAAGTGCCGATCCAGCTTTTGATGTAGACATAGTTATTGGTCACGCTGCCAGCGTCACGCACCAGTTTATTGGCGTTGAAGACGTCGTTAACCTTAATGGCAATGCCCGTCACGCTGTCGCTCATATCCAGATACTGGCGCGCATCTTCCAGCGGCACCATCGCGAAGCTGTGGTCGAGCTGGCCGCTCAGCTGCAAAATACCGGTGACGTGCAGACGTACGCGCTTAGGCTGCTGCAATTTGTGATCAGCGCTGGCGTTCGGGATCATGATCGAGACCCAGTCGCCCTGCTTCACCTTCAGCGCATCGGCAACGCCTTTGCCCATGATGATCTGCTGCTCGCCAGCCTTAAAGTTTGCCCATGCGCCATTTTGCACATAGCGCGGCAGCGCGCTCAGACGCTCTTCCTGACGAGGATTTACCCCTTTCACCTGAATGGCGCGCAGGTTTACCCCGCTCTCTACCAGCCCGGTAAAGTTGATGTAAGGTGCAGCCGCCGCAATGCCGGGCACCTTTTCCACTTTGTTAAGGGCATCACGCCAGTTGGACCACGGCTGGTTAACCGGCTCGATTTCACCGTGGGGGACAACGGCCAGAATGCGGTTATTCAGTTCACGCTCAAAGCCGTTCATGGCGCTTAAGCCCACGATCAACACCGCCACGCCCAGGGCGATACCGATGGTGGAGATCACGGAGATAAGGGATACCATCCCGCTCCGGCGACGACCGCGGCTAAAGCGTAACCCGATGAGTAACGATAACGGTGAAGCCATTACTCCGCTCCCATCAGCGTCAGTTCAGCATTCAGACGACCGTCGCGCATTTCCAGCTGACGCCCCATCCGCTTAGCCAGTTGTAAATCGTGGGTGACCACCAGAAACGCGGTTCCCTGCGCGGCGTTCAGTTCGCCGAGAAGCTGGAAAATGCTGTCTGCGTTACGCGCATCGAGGTTACCTGTCGGTTCATCCGCCAGCACCAGGCGCGGGTTGTTGACCAGCGCACGGGCGATGGCCACACGCTGACGCTCACCGCCGGAAAGCTCAGACGGACGGTGATTCCCGCGATGACCCAGCCCTACCGCTTTTAGCATGTCGCTGGCGCGGGCATTAATTTCCGCGGGTTTCTTTTTACCAATCAGCAGCGGCATTGCGACGTTTTCCAGCGCCGTAAAGTCCGGCAGCAGATGGTGGAACTGATAGATAAAGCCCAGCTCGCGGTTACGCAGCTCGGCTTTCGCCGTAGACGACATTTTACTCAGCGGCTGCCCGGAGAAGATCACATCGCCTTCGGTTGGCGTGTCCAGCCCGCCAAGCAGGTGCAGCAACGTACTTTTACCGGAGCCAGAGCTACCGACAATCGCCATCATCTCGCCTTCGCCCACGCTAAAACTCACATTGTGCAACACGTCGGTCTGCACAGTGCCTTCCTGATAGCGTTTGGACAGGTTGTCGCACTGCAACAGGATCTTATTCATAACGTAAAGCCTCAGCGGGTTGAGTGGCGGCAGCCCGCCAGGAAGGATAAAGCGTAGAAAGCAGCGCAATGGCCATCGCGGCCAGCGCAATACCGACCACCTGGAGCGGCTCGATTGCCACCGGCAGCGCCGCGCCATCAAGCAGCGCGCCGATAATCGGCATGAGATTGTTGAGCTGGCTGGCGAGCAGCGCCCCCAGCGCCGCGCCGAGCAGCGCGCCGATGATGCCGGCGCTGGCGCCCTGGACCATAAATACTGCCATGATCTGGCGCGGAGTCAGCCCCTGGGTTTGCAGAATGGCGACTTCGCCTTGCTTCTCCATCACCATCAGCCCGAGCGAGGTGATGATATTAAACGCGGCAACGGCCACGATCAGGCTCAGCAGCAGCCCCATCATGTTTTTCTCCATGCGCACGGCCTGGAACAGTTCGCCCTTCCGGTCGCGCCAGTCCTGCCATTTCGTTCCTTCCGGTAGCGTCTGCTGGCTAAGGGTATCCACCTTCAGTGGCGCATCAAGCCACAGACGCCAGCCGGTGATATTTCCCGCCGGGTAGCGCATCAGACGCGAGGCGTCCTGAATGTTAACCAGCATCTGGTAACCATCAACTTCGCTGTTCGCCGCAAACGTGCCAATCACGTTGAACAGGCGCTGGCTTGGCAGACGCCCCATCGGCGTAAACTGACTGGCTGACGGCACCATCACACGCAGCTGATCGCCACGGTTGACCCCGAGCTGCCCGGCAAGCTGCTCGCCGAGGATGACGTTGTATTTACCCGCTTCCAGGTCGTTTTGTTTCACATTGACCAGGAACGGCGTCAGCGGATCTTTTTGCGCCGGATCGATACCCAGCATCACCCCGACCGCCACGCTACGGGCGCTTTGCAGCACCACATCGCCCGTCGTGAGCGGCGCAACGCGCGTGACACCCTGTAACTTCACCGCGCTTTCCGGCAGCTGTTGCGGATTAACGGAACCCTGAGTGGAAGAGAGAACGGCCTGCGGCATCAGCCCCAGGATATTGTTTTGCAGCTCGCGCTCGAAGCCGTTCATGACGGAAAGCACCGTCACCAGTGCCATCACGCCAAGCGTAATGCCAATAGTCGAAAGCCAGGAGACAAAGCGACCGAAGCGGTCCGCGGCGCGCCCACGCATGTAACGTAAGCCTATAAAAAGTGCGACAGGTTGATACATGAAATCCGTCTGTTTGCTGATAGCAGACCCACGAGTATATAAGCGAATCCGCTAAGCGTAAATGACTGAAACCGTAAGATTCGGTAATCATTTTTCCGAAAAATTCAGATAAATCATCATGCTACTGACTGAACTTCCGCCAGACAGCCTCCACCTTTTCCGAAAATCGTCCTGATACAGACTGTTACCCGTTACATCAGGGTTTCATTTTACAACAATCGTCCTTTCGTTTATGGCAACAAGGTCGTCACGCACAATGAAACAAAAAGCATTATGGATTAACCAGATAAAAGGTCTGTGCATCTGCCTGGTGGTGATTTACCACTCGGTGATCACCTTTTATCCTCACCTGGACGGGCTACAGCATCCGTTATCGGGCCTGCTCGCCAAATGCTGGGTCTACTTTAATCTTTACCTTGCCCCGTTCCGTATGCCGGTGTTTTTCTTTATCTCCGGCTATTTGATCCGTCGATATATTGACGAGGTGAACTGGCGCACCAGTCTCGACAAGCGGATCTGGAGCATTGTCTGGGTTTTGGCCCTGTGGGGCGTCCTGCAATGGCAGGCGCTGACTCATCTGAATGCCTGGCTCGCCCCCGAGCGAGAGCTGGCGACAGCATCCAATGCGGCCTACGCCGATTCCGTTTCAGGGTTTGTACGGGGAATGCTCACGGCCAGCACCAGCCTATGGTATTTGTACGCCTTAGTGGTCTACTTTACGCTCTGTAAGCTGCTGAGCCGCTGGAAACTGCCGATGCTGGGGCTTCTGGCGCTGGCAAGCATCGCCATCAACTTCCTGCCGTTACCGTGGTGGGGAATGAACAGCGTGGTGCGCAACATGGTCTACTACAGCCTCGGCGCATGGTACGGCGCGCAGTTGATGGCGTGGATGAAAGGGATGAATTTGCGCCGCAGCTGGCTGATCCTCATCGCCTCTGGTGCGGTGTCTGTGGTGCTGTGGTTCGCTAACGTCCCTCTGCCGCTCTCTCTGCTGTCAATCGTGGTTATCATGAAGCTCTTTTACAGCTTCGAGCAGCGTTATGCCGTTCATCCCAATAATCTGCTGAACGTCATCGGTTCAAACACCATCGCGATATATACCACCCACCGCATTTTAATCGAGGCATTTAGCCTGCTCCTGATCCGCGAAATGAATGCGGCGTACTGGCCGATCTGGGCGGAGTTAACGCTGATTCTGGTTTATCCATTTATCAGCCTGCTCGTCTGCACGCTGGTTGGGCTGGGGGCACGTAAGCTCTCGACCGCCCTCTTTGGCGATCTTTTCTTCTCCCCTCCCGCGCGGCTTTCGCCCGTGCCCACGACCCGCTAACTAACCCTGTCCCATACGGGCTACAAAATAAGGCCTGCACAGACGGCTCCCTCTCCCTATGGGAGAGGGCTGGGGTGAGGGTGAACATACAGCTGTGGTGCTCGTTCCGTTCACCTTATGTTCCTTGCTATTCTATAACCGCACGAGCGGTGAACGTGCCAGGGTGGCTCAGTCGCCACCACCCTGGCAACCCGGGCTCCCGGCGGTAAATCGTCGCTTCGCGATACCCTCGGCTTATTCCTTCCGGCTATCGGGTCGGGCATGAGCCTGCATCCATGCAGGCCACGCCCTCTCGGCGCATCCCTGCGCCTCGCCCCGGCCTTCAGGAAACGCCTCAGCGATTTACAGCCGGACCAGGGCATCGCTGAAAGCCCTCAGTTAGTCTGAAGACAACGTTATTGCTTCTGCTTTCAAATTACTGAGGAACCCTCTACCCATCCGGGGGCACTTTCCCTCTTGTGCGGTTACGATTTGCTTATGTAAAACGATCGAGGATAATAAAGACATTGCGTATCAGTGATATGCCCCAATACTGTTGGTATATCCCCAAGAGACTCTGACATAGCCATGCCTGAACACTATCGTTACTCCTTGCCTGTCAAAGCGGGCGACCAGCGCCAGCTGGGCGAACTCACGGGCGCGGCCTGCGCCACCCTGGTGGCGGAAATTGCTGAGCGGCATCCTGGGCCGGTGGTGCTGGTTGCCCCGGACATGCAAAACGCCCTGCGCCTGCACGACGAAATTCGTCAGTTCACCGACAGTCTGGTATTCAGCCTGGCCGACTGGGAAACGCTTCCCTACGACAGTTTTTCTCCGCACCAGGAGATCATCTCCTCGCGCCTGTCGACGCTGTATCAGCTTCCCACCATGCAGCGCGGCGTGCTGATTGTGCCGGTGAATACCCTGATGCAGCGCGTCTGTCCGCACAGCTATTTGCACGGCCATGCGCTGGTGATGAAAAAAGGCCAACGCCTGTCGCGCGATGCCCTGCGCGTGCAGCTGGACGGAGCCGGCTATCGACATGTCGACCAGGTGATGGAGCACGGCGAATATGCGACGCGCGGTGCGCTGCTGGATCTCTATCCGATGGGCAGCGATCGGCCATATCGTCTGGATTTCTTTGATGATGAGATCGACAGCCTGCGCGTGTTCGACGCTGACACCCAGCGCACGCTGGAGGAAGTGGACTCCATTAACCTACTGCCCGCCCATGAGTTCCCGACGGATAAAACCGCCATCGAGCTGTTCCGCAGCCAGTGGCGCGACAGGTTCGACGTGAAGCGCGATGCCGAACATATCTACCAGCAAGTCAGCAAGGGCACCCTTCCGGCCGGGATCGAGTACTGGCAGCCCCTGTTCTTTAACGAACCGCTGCCGGCGCTGTTCAGCTACTTCCCGGCGAATACGCTGATTGTTAACACCGGGGATATCGACGCCAGTGCCAGCCGCTTTGAAAGCGAAACGCGCGCCCGCTTTGAAAACCGGGGCGTTGACCCGATGCGTCCGCTGCTGCCGCCGGAAATGCTGTGGCTACGTACCGACGAGCTCAACGCCGAGCTGAAACGCTGGCCGCGCATGCAGCTCAAAACCGACGCGCTTGCCGAGAAGGCGGCGAACACCAATCTCGCGTTCCGGACGCTGCCTGATCTGGCCGTCCAGGCGCAGCAGAAATCCCCCCTTGATAATCTGCGCAAGTTTCTTGAGTCCTTCACCGGGCCGGTGGTCTTCTCCGTTGAAAGTGAGGGTCGCCGTGAAGCGCTGGGCGAACTGCTGGGACGGATCAAAGTTGCGCCGAAGCGCATTCTTCGCCTGAGCGAAGCGACCGGAAATGGCCGTTACCTGATGATCGGCGCCGCCGAGCACGGATTCATTGATACGCTCAATAACCTGGCGTTGATTTGTGAAAGCGACCTGCTGGGCGAGCGCGTCGCGCGCCGTCGTCAGGACAGCCGTCGCACCATCAACCCAGACACCCTGATCCGTAACCTGGCCGAACTGCACCCCGGTCAGCCGATCGTTCACCTTGAACACGGGGTGGGTCGCTATCAGGGGATGACCACCCTCGAAGCAGGCGGCATCAAAGGTGAATACCTGATGCTGACCTACGCCAACGACGCCAAACTGTACGTGCCGGTGTCGTCCCTGCACCTGATCAGTCGCTACGCCGGGGGCGCGGAAGACAACGCGCCGCTGCATAAGCTGGGCGGCGATGCCTGGGCGCGCGCGCGCCAGAAGGCAGCGGAAAAAGTACGCGACGTGGCCGCCGAGCTGCTGGATATTTACGCCCAGCGTGCGGCCAAAGAGGGCTATGCGTTTAAGCATGATAAAGAGCAGTATCAGCTATTCTGCGACAGCTTCCCGTTTGAAACTACGCCGGATCAGGCCCAGGCCATTAACGCCGTGCTGAGCGACATGTGCCAGCCGCTGGCCATGGACCGCTTGGTCTGCGGTGACGTGGGCTTCGGCAAAACCGAAGTGGCGATGCGTGCCGCCTTTTTGGCGGTGGAAAACAACAAGCAGGTGGCGGTGCTGGTGCCGACTACCCTCCTCGCCCAGCAGCACTTCGACAACTTCCGCGACCGCTTCGCCAACTGGCCGGTGCGCATTGAGATGCTGTCGCGTTTTCGCAGCGCCAAAGAGCAGACGCAAATCCTGGAACAGGCAAGCGAAGGCAAAATTGATATTCTGATCGGCACTCACAAGCTGCTGCAAAGCGACGTGAATTGGAAAGATCTGGGGCTGCTGATCGTGGATGAAGAGCACCGCTTCGGGGTGCGCCATAAAGAGCGCATCAAAGCGATGCGCGCCGACGTCGACATTCTGACCCTGACCGCAACGCCGATCCCGCGCACCCTGAACATGGCGATGAGCGGCATGCGCGATCTGTCGATAATCGCCACCCCACCGGCGCGCCGTCTGGCGGTGAAAACCTTTGTTCGCGAGTACGACAATCTGGTGGTGCGCGAGGCGATCCTGCGCGAAGTGCTGCGCGGCGGCCAGGTGTATTACCTTTATAACGACGTCGAAAATATTCAGAAAGCCGCCGACAGGCTGGCAGAGCTGGTACCGGAAGCGCGCATCGCCATTGGTCACGGCCAGATGCGCGAGCGCGAGCTGGAGCGGGTGATGAACGATTTCCACCACCAGCGTTTCAACGTGCTGGTGTGTACCACCATCATTGAGACCGGGATCGACATTCCAACGGCGAACACCATCATTATCGAACGTGCGGATCACTTCGGCCTGGCCCAGCTGCACCAGCTGCGCGGGCGCGTCGGGCGCTCGCACCATCAGGCCTACGCCTGGCTGCTGACGCCGCATCCGAAGGCGATGACCACCGACGCGCAAAAGCGTCTGGAAGCTATCGCCTCGCTGGAAGATCTGGGCGCTGGCTTTGCGCTGGCGACCCACGACCTGGAGATCCGCGGCGCCGGTGAGCTGCTGGGTGAAGACCAGAGCGGCTCCATGGAAACCATCGGTTTCTCGCTGTATATGGAGCTGCTGGAAAATGCCGTCGACGCGCTTAAAGCCGGACGTGAACCGTCTCTGGAAGATCTCACCAGCCAGCAGACCGAAGTGGAACTGCGCATGCCTTCTCTGCTGCCGGATGATTTTATTCCTGACGTGAATACCCGTCTGTCGTTCTACAAACGCATTGCCAGCGCGAAAAGCGAAGGAGAGCTGGAAGAGATCAAAGTCGAACTGATTGACCGTTTTGGGATATTGCCCGATGCGGCGCGCAACCTGCTGGATATTGCCCGCCTGCGTCAGCAGGCGCAGAAGCTGGGCATTCGCAAGCTTGAAGGCAATGAGAAAGGCGGCGTCATTGAGTTTGCCGAGAAGAACCACGTCGATCCGATGTGGCTGATTGGCCTCCTGCAAAAACAGCCGCAGCATTTCCGTCTTGATGGCCCGACGCGTCTGAAATTTACTCAGGATCTGACGGAACGTAAAACCCGCATGGACTGGGTGCGTAACTTTATGCGTCAGCTGGAAGAGAACGCCATCGCATAACGGTATCCCCCGCCAGCGCCCGGCTGGCGGGGGGACAATTTACAAACTCTTTGCACTTCGCCCGAACTTCCCGACTATACATTCGCCATAATTATCATTAACGCCTTATAAAACAATAACCTTATCATTTGTATGGATTATGATAATGATGATTTCTTCGCGTTTTACCCGCTGGTTAACTCTGTTTGCGCTGGCCGCGACGGTTGCCGTCGCGCTCCCTGCTCGCGCCAATACCTGGCCTCTTCCGCCTGCCGGCAGCAATGTCGTAGGTGAAAACCGCTTTCACGTGGTTGAAAACGATGGCGGTTCGCTGGAAGCGATTGCCAAAAAATATAACGTCGGGTTCCTGGCGCTGTTGCAGGCCAACCCGGGCGTAGATCCATACGTGCCCCGGGCAGGCAGCGTACTGACGATTCCGCTGCAAACCATCCTGCCGGACGCGCCGCGTCAGGGCATTGTGATTAACCTCGCCGAGCTGCGTCTGTATTACTACCCGCCGGGCAAGAACGAAGTGACCGTCTACCCTATCGGTATTGGTCAGTTGGGGGGCGATACGCTCACGCCTACCATGGTCACCACCGTCTCTGATAAGCGCGCTAATCCAACCTGGACCCCGACGGCAAACATTCGCGCCCGTTATAAAGCTCAAGGTATCGACCTGCCTGCCGTGGTGCCTGCTGGCCCGGATAATCCGATGGGGCACCATGCGATTCGCCTGGCGGCATACGGTGGGGTTTATCTTCTGCACGGAACGAATGCGGATTTCGGGATCGGGATGCGCGTCAGCTCCGGCTGCATTCGCCTGCGCGATGACGATATCAAAACGCTCTACCGCGTGATCGCCCCTGGCACGAAAGTGAATATCATTAATACGCCGATTAAAGTGTCTGAAGAGCCGGGTGGCGTCCGTCTGGTTGAGATCCACCAGCCGCTATCGAAAAACATCAATGACGATCCGCAGACGCTGCCGATTAATCTGAATGCCTCGATGGTGAGCTTTAAAACGAATGCCAATACCGATGGCGCGGTGATGGAGCGGGCGATTGAAGCGCGCTCGGGGATGCCAACCGATGTCACGCGGCATCATGAGGTTGCTCAGCAATCAATGTAAAGCAGTAATAACGACAAACGCCCTGCATCAGCAGGGCGTTTTTTATTGCAGTGGCATAACGGAGGGTTGCGTTACGCTTATTTGTAGATAACAGCGGTACCGTGCAGGGTGTTAGGACCGGTCACAGAGGTGATGCGGAATGATTTCGCACCCATTTCGTCAGCTTTTTGTGCCAGCTGATCTTCCAGAGAGCCCAGATTAGTCCCGGCAGTGGCAGAGATGGTACCGACTTTCTGCTGGTCTGCTGGCGTGGATTGCACTTCAACAGCAGCGAAGCTTGCGAAAGAGAGTGAACTCAGAACGGCGGCAGCGATGAGGGTTTTAACGTTTTTCATGATTTTATACCTTTAGGCAGATGATGTAGTGGTCGTTAGTTATTTAGTTAACGATCGATAGGTAAATGATAGATGTGATCCAGGTCACACGTCAACCCATTTTTATAATGGTCGTTAAATTAATTTCATTTGCCTTATATTTCATAAAGATAAAATTAAATTATTTTTCAGAAATCACCGCTGGTCGTTGCAGACGTTTATTTTTATAATGACTATTCAACAAAACAACAGAGGACCAACGGCACATGACAACCGATGTCACGCGTTGCGCGAAGAAAAGCCGTGGCCGACCAAAAGTGTTCGACAGGGATGCGGCGCTCGATAAGGCCATGACGCTCTTCTGGCAGCATGGGTATGAAGCCACGTCGCTTTCCGATCTCGTGGAAGCAACGGGCGCGAAAGCCCCTACCCTGTACGCAGAGTTCACCAACAAAGAAGGCTTATTCCGGGCCGTTCTGGACAGATACATCGCGCGCTTCGCGGCAAAACATGAAGCCCAGCTGTTCTGCGAAGAAAAAACGGTTGAGCAGGCATTGCAGGATTATTTCACGGCAATCGCGACCTGCTATACCAGCAAGGACACGCCTGCGGGCTGTTTTATGATCAACACCTCCGCGACCCTCGCGGCATCGTCTAAAGAGATTGCCAACACGGTCAAATCGCGACATGCGATGCAGGAGGAGACGCTCAGCACGTTTCTGGCTCAGCGTCAGCAGCGCGGCGAAATACCGGCGCATTGCCGTCCGCAGGAGCTTTCCCAGTATCTGAGCTGTATTTTACAGGGGATGTCCATCAGCGCCCGTGAAGGCGCGACGCTGGAAAAATTGCAGGGGATTACGCAAACAACGCTGCGCCTGTGGCCTGAACTTCTTAAACTCTGACGCAAAAAAAAAGCTCCTCAGCCTGAGCGCATGAGGAGCTAAGTTCAGAGAACATCTTTTTTACACTTTGTTATTCAGTATCAGCTGACCGTTGCTGTCGAGAGGGATCTGCGTGCCAGGATCTTTATCCATGCGGATTTTGCCCTGCTGATCGCCAATTTTGTAGGTTACGTCGTAGCCCAACATTTTTTCAGACTTGTCATACACGGTTTTACAGCGCTGCTGCGTTGTGGTGTAGGTATCATTTTCCTGCATCGCGCCCTGTACCTGGTTACCGGCATAACCGCCACCCAGCGCACCAACCACCGTCGCGACATCCTTACCACGGCCGCCACCAAACTGATGACCAATCACCCCACCAGCAACCGCGCCCAGCACGGAGCCAGCGATACGGTTTTCATCCTGAACCGGACGACGGTGGGTGACAGAAACATTACGGCACTCCTGACGAGGCGTCTTGACCGTCTCTTTGATCGGTGTAGCGGAAACCACCTGCGCATACTGCGGGCCACGATCAAGTACGTTCAGACTGGCAACGGCAGCCACACCTAACGCAGCTGCGACGCCAATCCCTATACCCGCCAACATTGATTTATTCACGGGACTTCCTCCTTTGTTGCAATTGGTAGCAATTTTGCAGCGCAATAAACGCTTCGCCAATAAGATAAAGGATCAAAATCAGGGCTGTTGACCGGGACAACGTGGGTTTAAGAGAACTCTTAAGCGTCAGGAGGGAAATGCACAGCATGATGTGCTAAGAATTCCCTCCGGAGGGCCCGGAGGGAGAGAGAAATTAGTGCAGCTTCAGGCGTGGACGGATCACGCGGTTGATGCGGCCAACCAGCATCATCAGGCCGGTTTTGAAGTAGCCGTGCAGCGCAATCTGGTGCATACGGTACAGAGAAATGTACACGAAGCGGGCGATGCGCCCTTCCACCATCATGGAGCCGCGCATCAGGTTACCCATCAGGCTGCCCACGGTGGAGAAGTTTGAGAGCGACACCAGAGAGCCGTGGTCTTTGTAGACATAGGCTTTCATCGGTTTGCCTTTCATCTGCGCCAGGATGTTATGCAGCACGAGGCTTGCCATCTGGTGCGCGGCCTGGGCGCGAGGCGGTACAAATCCGCCTTCCGGACGTGCGCAGGAGGCACAGTCGCCAATGGCGAAGATGTCCGGATCGCGCGTGGTTTGCAGCGTCGGCTCTGTCACCAGCTGGTTAATGCGGTTCGTCTCCAGCCCACCGATATCTTTCATGAAATCAGGCGCTTTGATCCCCGCAGCCCAAACCATCAGGTCGGCCTGGATATATTCGCCGTCTTTGGTATGCAGGCCGCCCTCATCCGCGCTGGTCACCATGGTCTGGGTCAGCACGCGCACGCCCAGTTTGGTCAGCTCGTTGTGCGCCGCGCCGGAAATACGCGGCGGCAGCGCAGGCAGAATACGTTCACCTGCTTCCACCAGCGTCACATTCAGCGCTTCGTTAGTCAGCCCTTTGTAGCCGTAGCTGTGCAGCTGTTTGACCGCATTGTGCAACTCCGCCGATAATTCAACGCCCGTTGCGCCGCCGCCCACGATAGCAATGTTGACCTTGCCGTTAGCACCCATGTTATTGGTGTACTTCAGGAACAGGTTAAGCATCTCCTGATGGAAACGACGCGCCTGATGCGGGTTATCCAGGAAGATGCAGTGCTCTTTTACGCCTGGGGTGTTGAAATCATTGGAGGTACTGCCCAGGGCCATCACCAGCGTGTCATAGGCCAGCTTGCGCTCAGGAACCAGCAACTCGCCTTTATCATCACGCAGCTCAGCCAGCGTGATGGTTTTGTTTTCACGATTGATATCCACCACCGAACCCAGCTGGAACTGGAAGTGGTGGTTACGCGCATGCGCCAGATAGCTCAGCGCATCCACGCCCTCATCCAGCGACCCGGTCGCCACTTCGTGCAGTAACGGCTTCCACAGATGACTGTGGTTACGATCCACCAGCGTGATTTTGGCTTTCTTACCGCGACCCAGCTTCTTACCCAGCTGTGTCGCGAGCTCCAGTCCGCCAGCACCACCGCCGACAATCACTATCTTTTTCAATGGCGTAGTCAACGTGACCCCCTCAAATTATTAACCAATTGTTAATTAAAAGTTATATAAATAACCCTTAATTAACAACAGGTTACTGCGCTGAAACCATTCAGATTCATTGAGAATAGCACGTCAGGCGCATTGGTCATACCAAAATTGATATGTATCAAGTTTTGATGGTTTAAAAGTAGACAACTCTGACAAAAAAGAGGCCCGGTACGCTTTCACGTACCGGGCCTTTATCAGGTTCAGGGAGATCAGCCCAGCGTTTTAAAGGCTTTAATACGCTGCAAGTGCGGGGAAATGTTTTTGAACTTGTGGGTCTGCTCTTCGTCCCAGACAATTTCGTAGTAATGGTGCAGAAGCTCGGCGGCGCGGGAGCTGTTCAGCGCTTCATCGTTGCGGGAAAGGATCACCAGACACCGATCGCGGTTCTTTTCACGGAAATTGCTCACGCATTTAGTTGCGATGTCGGCGTACTCCTCCGGGCGATCGATTTTGCCTTCCATGTTTTCGTTCGGAAAGAGGTTGGGATTAAAAATGACCTGACGGATATCGCACAAAAAACCGATGCGCTCTGCCCAGTATCCTCCTAACCCCACGCCGCAGATCAGCGGGCGATCGTCGATATTGAGCTGCAACATTTTATCCACTTCTTTAAGCAGATGCTGCATGTCATGCTTCGGATGACGTGTGCTGTAACTGATCAGCCGGACATCCGGATCGATAAACTGCAATTGCAGCACTTTCTCATGATTACCAGGACTGTTTGAGTCAAAACCGTGTAAATAAATGATCATCGTCTCACCACGCTACGCCTTCCGGGATGAATTAAAGGGCTGCTTTATGTGCCTGCCAGCGCTCGTTCAGGGCTTCAAGCCGGGCGTTTACCGTTTTCCAGCGCGCCGAGTCCATCAGCTCCTGACGACTAAATGAACCTTTATGATACAATTGTGTAACACGTTCAGCATTGATCGGCGACAGGTTATCCAGCACGCTCACCGCCCCTTTACGATTATTGCAGACGAGGATCATATCGCAACCCGCATCCAGCGAAGCCTGCCCACGTTCGGCATAGCTACCCATAATTGCCGCCCCCTCCATGGATAAATCGTCAGAGAAAATTACGCCATTGAAGCCTAATTCCTGACGCAGTACGGTTTTCAGCCAGTGCGGAGAGCCGCTGGCCGGACGCGGATCGACCTCACTGTAGATGACGTGCGCAGGCATGATGGCATCCAGCTTGTTATCAGCGATCAGCGAGCGGAAAACCGACATGTCTTTAGCGCGAATGTCTGCTTCCGGGCGCGGATCGCGCGGGGTTTCTTTATGGGAATCCGCCGTCACCGCCCCGTGGCCCGGGAAATGTTTGCCGGTGGTTTTCATGCCCGCAGCATGCATACCGTCAATAAAGCGCGTCGCCATTGCCAGCGCAATACGCGGATCGTCATGATACGAACGCTCACCAATTGCCGCGCTAATGTGTCCTACGTCCAGCACCGGGGCGAAGCTGATGTCGATATCCATGGCGATCATCTCGCTGGCCATCAGCCAGCCGGCGTCCTGCGCCAGTTGACCGCCCTCTTCGATCCCCAGCAGCGCAGCAAAAGATTGCGCGGCGGGTAAACGGGTAAACCCTTCGCGGAAACGCTGCACACGCCCACCTTCCTGGTCTACGGCCACCACCAGGTGATTGCGCGACGCCGCACGGATCTGGCGAACCAGCTCACGCAACTGCTCCGGATCATGATAATTGCGGGTGAAAAGAATCAGCCCCCCTACCAGCGGATGCGCCAGAATTTCGCGCTCTTCCGCATCCAGCTCAAACCCTTCGACATCCAACATTACTGGACCCACACCTACCTCTCTTATCCTTTCGTTTGTAACTGACGCCAGGCATCATTTGCCAGCGCAATAAATTGTTTGTCATCTGTCTGCTGAAGGCGCATTTCAAACCATCCCGCCATCAGCATCAACACCCACGGACGCCAGCGCGCGACCTGCCGCGCAAGGGTGAGCGCATTGATGTTGGCGTTTCGGGCATAGGCGGTTATCAGCTGCTCGCGCGACGCCTCATCAGGCATCCAGACCGCAGCGAGTTCGAGCGCCACGTCACCGTCTCCGGCATATTCCCAGTCGATAAGTTTCTCGCCTGCCGTGGTATGAACGATATTACCCGCGTGGACATCCATATGCAGCGGCGCCAGACGTAACGCCTGCGGCTCTCCCGCTCTGCGTAGCCGCTTAAGCTGCGCCAGCCAGTAGGGCGTGCGTCGTCCAGGCGCAGCCTGCTGCCAGTAGTGATCCAGCAAAGGAAGTAACGTTACCCGCCAGCCCAGACGCGGCTGGCGATGCAGATGATACAGCATGGCTGCAAGCGCAGGCGTATCGGGAAGCTCGCTTTTGATCTCACCCGCAATAAACGCCACCGCCATCCAGTCTCTGATAAAGAGATGAGGTTGTGGCGCAAGGTCGGCGGGCAGGCGCTTCAGGGCGCGGAACTGGCGACGAAAATGGGAGGCAGGCGCGGCGGCATCGTGATGCTGACGTAAAACCAGCCGATGGTCGCCACGCTCAATAATGCAACTCGCGCCGCCAAGCCCGGCGGGGGCTTGCGGCGCGATAACACGGTACTGAGGGAAATAACGCGTCAGGACGTCATGACGCGTGCGCTTATTGTTGCGTAACGGCACCTTTACCTGACCAGATAATTTCGCCGGTCTGAACCAGCATTAACTGCATCTGCAACGACGGCGTGTTCACGTTGCCTGTCGCGTTAGAATAAAGGACATACTGCGCGCCAACGTTGCGGGCAATACCAATCGCTTTACTGCGCGAACCCAGGCTGTCCTGAGGCGACAGACCAAGCTGCTGCTTGGCGACCGCGAGCTGCTGAGCTGAGACCAGCGTAAATTTACCGTTGTTTGCCAGCGCGTTGCGCAGGGTTTCCGTCGCTTCTCCCGCATTCAGGGAACCGTTTGTACGGTTGTTCACGCTGTCCACCAGCAGCACGCTACCGGGCGTAACGCCCTGTGCCTGCAACATTTTGCCCACCATCGGCTGCATTGCGCCGTTCCAGTCATAGTGGCGTACTCGCGGCGCAGGCTGTGCGGTGTCGTCCGGATGTTCGATCGGGCCAGGCTGCGCCGGAATGGTCGGTACAGACGGCACGGTTGGAACAGGCTGCGCTGGCGTTGTTGGCTGTTCCGTTCCCGGCTTCGCCTGATCTACCGGTGCTGGTTCTTCCGTTCGCGTCACACAACCCGCCAGAAAGAGTGCAAAAGCACTCAGGAGCGCATAACGGCTCATTGTTTTAATCAAGGTTCACTCCTTACAAATAAAGATAAAGTCTCACCTTATGTGCACCCAGATAGCTGGCGCTGCCGTAGAGCGTGACTGACGATCTTGCCGGGATAGTCACGCTGCGCGGCGCCTCAAGCGGGTGCATCTCAAGACCTCTCACGTCATACCAGTAGAAGCGATAATGCACCGTCACTGGCTCTTGCCTTTCGTTATAGAGCGTAGAGGAGGCTGAAGACTGGATTTCGCTTATGGTCAGCGAAGGTTTCTCCGCCGTGATGCCCGCAGCAAGCACTGAGGACTCCATCACCAGCGTCTGTTCTTCACTGACCGGGATGGCGGGACGCGCGCTGCACCCAACCATTACCAGCGTCACGATCAGCGCTGCAATACGCCCAGTTAACATATTAAAGACCTTTATGTGCCAGCATCGGTCCCAGTGGACGTCCACCCAGCAGATGCATATGAATATGATAGACTTCCTGGCCGCCATGGCGATTACAGTTCATGATCAGACGGTATCCGTCCTCAGCAATCCCTTCCTGCTCTGCGATTTTCGCGGCTACCGTAAGCATACGGCCCAGCGCCACTTCATGCTCGGTTTTAACGTCATTAACGGTCGGGATCAGAATATTGGGAATAATAAGGATGTGCGTCGGCGCCTGGGGAGAAATGTCGCGGAAAGCCGTGACCAGTTCATCCTGATAGACAATATCCGACGGAATTTCGCGGCGGATAATTTTACTGAAAATCGTTTCTTCAGCCATGACCTTTTCCTTTTAAGTTTAATCTGGCGTCGTGCGTCCGTTGTTAACACACATTGTCTGATTTACTGCGTGACACAAGACAAGAGTATGAGCGAGTTTCTCCTGTCCTTTCAACCTTCTCCCGTGATTTCTTTCCTGATTGTCCGCCATCTGGCTGAAGAGGCATCGCTTTAGGACATTTCTTTTCTGAAACCTTATTTCAGTTCATCCCGAAACATCTGTTTACAGCGTTAATCACAATGCGTATATTTCGCATTTGCATTTTCATGCGCATTTTTAACATAGAAAACGACGTCAGCCCGTGCTAGCGGGACTGTCGCGAATTACCTTCACCATTCACTAAGGGTTTGATGATGTCTTTCATTAATCACACCAGGGATGGGCAACATCAGCCTGCCGCAACACCTTCGTTGCTGGCCGCCTGCATTGCTATGGCATTGACGCCAACCGCCGCTTTCGCTGCTTCAACCACCGAAGATACCGTCGTCGTAGACGGGGGTTTTGACAACACACAGGATCTTTCTGCCAGCCAGGATCAGGATTACAGCGTAAAAACTACCACCACCGGCACCAAACTGTTGCTGGTTCCCCGCGACATCCCACAGTCCGTCAGCGTTATCAGCCAGCAACGTATGGCTGACCAGAATCTGCAATCCATCGGACAGGTGCTGACGAATACCACGGGCATTACGGCCCAGGTGCAGGACAGCGACCGTACCGTGTTTTACTCACGCGGCTTTTTCGTCAGCAACTACGCCTATGACGACCTGCCAACCTCCATCAGTGAAGTGTGGAACTTTGGTGATACCGCCGCGGATACCGCGATTTATGACCGCATCGAAGTGGTTCGCGGCGCCACCGGCCTGATGTCCGGCACCGGCAACCCGGCGGCGTACGTTAATATGGTGCGTAAGCACGCGGACAGCCCGGAATTTAAAGGTAACGTCTCCGCCAGCTACGGCAGCTGGGACAAGCAGCGCTACGTGCTGGATCTCCAGGCGCCGCTGGTAGAGTCAGGTAAGGTACGGGGCCGTCTGATTACGGGTTATCAGGACAACGACAGCTTCGTGGATAACTACCACTACCGGAAGAAATTCCTCTACGGTGTGATGGACGCGGATGTCACCGACAGCACCACCCTCTCGGTAGGGTATGAGTATCAGGAAAGCCATACCGCCGACCCGACCTGGGGCGGGCTGCCGACCTGGTACAGCGACGGAAGTAAGACCCACTACAATCGTAGCCAGACCGTCGCACCTGACTGGGCTTATTCAGATAAAGACAGCACCCGCATCTTCGCTAACCTGACTCAGCGTTTCGATAATGGCTGGGAAGCGCACATCAACGGTATGCACGCTGAAACCAACTTCGACTCCAAACTGATGTATATGTCCGGCTATCCGGATAAAGAGACCGGTGCGGGCCTGGTAGGTTACGGCGGCTGGAACCGTGGGGAACGTAAACAGGATGCGGTTGACGCCTTCCTGCGCGGCGGCTTCGATCTCTTTGGCCGTCAGCACGAAATGATGTTCGGCGGCAGCTTCAGCCGTCAGCGTAACCATTACGACAACTCCATGCCGGATGCGGTATACGGCATGGTTGATGTCGGCAACTTTAAGAACTGGAACGGGAACATCGCCGATCCCCAGTGGACGCCGTGGAAACTCTACAGCAAGGATGATATTCGCCAGTCTTCAGCCTATTCGTCGGCTCGTTTCTCGCTGGCCGATCCGCTGCACCTGATCCTGGGCGCGCGCTACACCCAATATAACATTCGTTATAACCCGGCAGGATCGCCGAATACCCGTCTGGAAAGCACCAAAGATGATGTCACGCCGTACGCCGGCCTGGTGTATGACATCAATGAGGACTGGTCGACCTACGTCAGCTATACCTCTATCTTCCAGCCGCAGGATAAGCGCGATGCCAGCGGACGTTATCTTGACCCTACCACGGGTAAAAGCTACGAAGCCGGGGTGAAGGCGGACTGGTTTAATACCCGCCTCACCACCTCGCTGGCGATTTTCCGCATTGAGCAGGATAACGTCGCCAGCAACACCTATACCTACATGCCGAGCGGTGAGTCGATCTATGAATCGCTGGACGGGGTGGTCAGCAAAGGGGTCGAGTTCGAGCTCAACGGTGCCCTGACCGATAACTGGCAGCTGACCTTCGGCGCGACGCGTTACATCGCAGAAGATAAGAATGGCAACGCCGTCAGCTCCGATCAGCCGCGCACAACCATGAAGCTCTTCACCCGCTATCAGTTGCCAATGCTGCCGGAACTGACCGTGGGCGGTGGCGTAAACTGGCAGAACAAAGTGTGGACGGACGTGGAAGGCGGCCCGGCAGGACGTTCCCGCGCGGAGCAAGGCAGCTATGGGCTGGTGAACCTGTTCAGCCGTTATCAGGTCACCAAAGATTTTGCGGTGCAGGCTAACGTCAACAACCTGTTCGACAAAGAGTATTACGATTACGTCGGATCGTATGCGGTTTATGGCGCGCCGCTGAACGTCTCGGTGAGCGCGAGCTACGATTTCTGAATGACAGAAGCCCGGTGGCGCTGCGCTTACCGGGCCTACCCATCACGTAGGCCGGGTAAGACGCCGCCACCACCCGGCACCACAAACCGCAGTAATAAAAAAGGCAGCCATTCGGCTGCCTTAGTCTCCCCAGGTCACAGCTTAGTTGTTGCGGATGTACTCATCCATTTCGGTTTTCAGGTTATCGGATTTCGTACCGAAGATTGCCTGAACACCAGAACCTGCAACAACGACGCCCGCTGCGCCCAGCTTTTTCAGACCCGGCTGGTCTACTTTCGCAACGTCAGCAACGCTCACACGCAGACGAGTGATACACGCGTCCAGGTTAGTGATGTTCTCTTTACCACCGAAGGCAGCTACCAGAGCAGGCGCCATTTCGCTGGTCGCACCGGCTTTGCTGTCTTCCGTTGCATCTTCACGACCCGGCGTTTTCAGGTCCAGTGCTTTGATCAGCACACGGAAGACGGTGTAGTACACCACTGCGTAGCCCGCACCCACAATTGGGAACAGCCACAGCTTGCTGCTGTTACCGGACAGAACGATGAAGTCGATCAGACCGTGAGAGAAGGACGTACCGTCACGCATACCCAGCAGGATACAGATTGGGAATGCCAGACCTGCCAGTACCGCGTGGATGATGTACAGGATCGGCGCAACGAACATGAAGGAGAACTCGATCGGCTCGGTGATACCGGTCAGGAACGAGGTCAGCGCTGCGGAGATCATGATACCGCCCACTTTTGCACGGTTCTCTGGTTTAGCAGAGTGCCAGATCGCAATTGCGGCGGCCGGCAGACCGTACATTTTGAACAGGAAGCCACCAGACAGTTTACCTGCCGTTGGGTCACCCGCCATGTAGCGTGGGATGTCGCCGTGGAACACCTGGCCTGCTGCGTTGGTGTATTCACCAATCTGCATCTGGAATGGAACGTTCCAGATGTGGTGCAGACCAAATGGTACCAGGCAGCGCTCAATGAAGCCGTAGATACCGAACGCCACAACCGGGTTCTGGTAAGCCGCCCACTGAGAGAAGGTCTGAATTGCCGTACCGATTGGTGGCCAGATGAAAGACAGAACCACACCGGTGAAAATCGCGGCCAGACCAGAAATGATCGGCACAAAACGTTTACCCGCGAAGAAGCCCAGATACTCAGGCAGCTTGATGCGATAGAAGCGGTTAAACATATACGCTGCAATCGCACCGGAGATGATACCACCGAGAACACCGGTGTCCGCCAGATGCTTAGCGGCAATCTCTTCAGCAGGTAAATGCAGTACCAGCGGCGCAACCACAGCCATGGTTTTCACCATGATGCCGTAAGCAACAACGGACGCCAGCGCGGATACACCGTCGTTATTGGTGAAGCCCAGAGCAACACCGATAGCGAAGATCAGCGGCATGTTAGCAAAAACAGAACCGCCTGCTTCGGCCATCACGTGGGAAACTACGGCTGGCAGCCAGCTGAAGTTTGCAGAACCGACACCCAGCAGGATACCTGCGATAGGCAGTACGGATACTGGCAGCATCAGCGATTTACCGACCTTTTGCAGGTTAGCAAATGCATTCTTAAACATAATTGAGAGTGCTCCTGAGTATTTGTGCTTTTTTTACGTTTTCACGCATTGGCCCGGGGGGAGTACCGCGCCGTGGACAGGACATCTAAGCGCCCTTTATTTATTACACAGAGTAAAATAATTCCCTCTGAGTTTGTTTGACGGCTATCACGTTTCAGTTCAAGACGGCCAAAAAACTTGCAGATATTTACATAAAGCATGTCTGGATGTGTCTAAAAACGCCATCACCGCCCCAAATGAGGCGGTGAACTTTACTCGTTTTACTTATTAATTACGAGCCTAAAAATAACAGGCGTATCAGACAGATTGCAGGCGGGCGGGGTCGATATGGAACAGACTGGCGAAGTTTTCCGTTGTCACGCGAGCCAGCTCTTCAATACTGACACCTTTCAGAACGGCCATATACTCAGCGACATCCCGGGTCATCGCTGGCTGATTTTCTTTGCCGCGATGAGGCACCGGTGCCAGGTACGGGGAATCGGTTTCCACCAGAATACGATCCAGCGGAACATATCGCGCCGCATCACGCAGTTGCTCAGCATTCCGGAACGTTACAATCCCCGAGAACGAGATATAAAAGCCTAAATCAAGCAGCTTACCCGCCGTTTCTCTGTCTTCAGTGAAACAGTGTAGTACGCCACCGCAATCCGTCACCTTTTCTTCCCGCAGGATCGCCAGCGTGTCGGCGCGCGCATCGCGGGTATGAACGATAACAGGCTTATTCAGTTCACGGCCAATACGGATGTGGTTGCGGAAGGATTCCTGCTGGCGAGGTTTCGTTTCCGGGGTGTAGAAATAGTCCAGGCCGGTCTCGCCCATCGCCACTACGCCCTCTTCTGCGGCAAGACGGCGTAAATCCTCAATATTGTACGCTTCATCCTGATTCAGCGGATGCACGCCGCAGGAGAAGACGACATTATCGCGCTCGCCTACCAGTTCACGCATGGAGCGGTAACCCGGCAACGTGGTCGCCACGGCCAGGCAAAATTTCACATTGCGGGCGGCGGCTTTCGCCAGCACGTCGTCCACATTTTTATGCAGGGACTGATAATCCAGGCCATCAAGATGGCAGTGTGAGTCGACTAAAAACATAACGTCTCTCTCAGAGGTGGGAAACCGGCGGTATGACGCCCGGTTGCAGGTAGTGTTCGATACGCAGTAACTGGTCGGTCAGTAAAAGCTCGCGATTGAGACCGGTTACCGTCAAAAGTTGTTCACGACTCTGGCAGATATCATGAAGGATAGCGTGCAGCGACTGCCCTGACAGGCGATTCGCCAGCGTGGTGACCAGCGCCCACACGTCAGGGTTAGTCAGAAGCGTCGCCCCCTGCTGGATTTTGAGCGCATCCAGCAGCAGTGCGGCCAGCCAGTGCAGCCGTTCCGGTGCCTGATCGCTGTTCAGCGCTGGCAGCACGCTCAGCCAGTCATGGCTGTCGAGGGCTGATTCAACCGCACGACATAGCGTTTCACGCTGGGACCACACTTCCGGCTGCAATAAGGCCAGCGCAGCCGCAGGCGCACCGCTGCACAGGCGCAACGCCGAGTGCGCCGCATCTTGTGACACCGTCACTTCTCGCTCAAGCCAGGCGAGCGCCCAGGATTCCTGAGGGACAGCGAGGTGGTGAAGAAGGCAGCGACTGCGCAGCGTCGCCAGCAAGCGTTCCGGCTCGCGGCAGGAGAGGAAAAACCAGGTATTCTCTGGCGGCTCTTCCAGGGTTTTTAACAGGGCGTTGGCTGCGGCTTCCGTGAGTAGCGCGGCGTCTTTCAGCCACACCACTTTCGCCCCCCCCAGACGCGCATATTCGTACAGTTTCTCACTGACCTCACGCACCGCGTCGATACCGAGCGTATTTTTGCCCTTCTCGGGTTCGAGGGTGTAATAGTCAGGATGCGTGCCCGCCTGCATAAGCTGGCAACCCCGGCATTTACCGCAGCTTTTATGTCCTTCCGGCTGTTGGCACATCAGAAAGCGGGTGATGGCGTAAATCAACGCATCATCACCCATTCCCGGCAGCGCCTGGATCAGTAACGCATGATGCCCCCGACCAACCTGATAGCTGCCGATCAGCTGTTCAAAGTGTGGGCGCAACCATGGATACCATTTCATGCCTGCTGCTCCTGTAGCCACTGCGTAACGGTCTGCTGAATATCACGCGTAACGTCTTCAAGGGATTGCGTCGCATCGATGGTACGAATGGTCTTGTCCTGCCCGGCCAGTTCCAGATAACGCGCACGGGTGCGGTTAAAGAAATCAAAAGACTCCTGCTCAATGCGGTCCAGTTCGCCGCGGGCACGGGCGCGCTTCAGGCCCACCTCAGGAGTTACGTCCAGATACAGCGTCAGGTCAGGACGGAAATCGCCCAGAACCGCGTCGCGAAGCGTAGCCAGCATGGTCTGGTCGATACCCCGGCCACCGCCCTGATACGCCTGGGTTGAGAGATCGTGGCGATCGCCGATCACCCATTTCCCTTCTGCCAGAGCGGGTTTGATCACCGTCTCCACCAGCTGAACGCGCGCCGCATAGAACATCAGCACTTCCGCTTTGTCGGTAATAACTTCATCGCCAACGGATTTGATATCCAGAACCAGGCTGCGCAGTTTTTCCGCCAGCTGCGTACCGCCCGGCTCGCGGGTAAAGACCATGTCGGCAACGCCAAGCGACGTAAGCGTATCCACCACCACGTTACGGGCAGTTGTTTTGCCCGCCCCTTCGAGTCCCTCAATGACAATGTATTTACTGCGCATTTTTTTCCTTAAGTGCCTTCAGATAGTCCTGAACGGAGCGATTGTGGCTGGCCAGGTTGGTATTAAACGTATGCCCCCCTTTTCCGTCAGCCACAAAATAGAGATACGGCGTTTTGGCCGGGTGCGCGGCGGCCTTCAACGATGCTTCACTCGGCGTCGCGATCGGTCCAGGCGGCAGGCCGCTAATCACGTAGGTATTATACGCCGTTGGCGTCTCCAGATCTTTTCTGGAAATCCTGCCGTTGTAGTTTTCGCCCATGCCGTAGATGACGGTAGGATCGGTTTGCAAACGCATGCCGATGCGCAGACGGTTAATAAACACCGAGGCAACCTGGTCACGTTCGGCAGCAACGGCCGTCTCTTTCTCGATGATCGAGGCCATCGTCATGAACTGGTTTTGATCTTTATAAGGCAGGCCCTCTGCTCGCCCTTTCCAGGCAGCGTCTACCGCCGCGACCATTTTGTTGTGCGCGCGCTTCAGAATGGCCACATCCGTCGTGCCTGCCGTATACATCCACGTATCGGGCCAGAACCAGCCTTCCACCCACTCGGGATGTTCGAATTTTAAGGCGTCTGCCACGGTCTGGTAGCGGTCATCTTTCAGCGTATGCTTAATGTATGGCGCGTCCCGCAGCTGCCTGAGGTAATCGCTCAGACGCATACCTTCCACAAAACGCAGCGGGAACTGGGCTTCTTTACCACTCTCCAGCAGTTGCAGCATCTCGCGCACGGTCATGCCAGGGGTAAAGCGATAGGTGCCGGCCTTGAAATGGGACAGGTCCGGTTCAATACGCAGCAGCCACTGGAATACGCGTGGGCGATTGATAATTTTGTCGTCATACAGCTGCTGACCAAGCGCCTGCCGCCCGGTCCCCGCTTTCAGGGTAAAAATCGTCTCATCTTTTATCAGAATCTGACTCTCCGCCAGCTGACGGACTTTCCACACTCCCGCTCCGCCAGCGATACCGAACGCAACGATAAGAAGGAGGACAAAGCGTAACATTTTCTTCATGACTACCTGGTTTGCTCACATAACGGGGCCAGAAACTGGAACAGCTCGCGGGATGACCAGCATTTGCGGCCATAAGCGCGAACGGGGACAACGGGCATCAGCGCATTGCAGATTACGACTTCATCGGCAGACAGCAGCGCCTCTTCCTTAGCGTTGACTTCGACAACGCGAAAGCCTGCGCGTGCCAGCTGGTGCAGACAAAACTGCCGCATAATGCCGTTGACGCCGGCCTGCTCCAGCGAAGGCGTGAACACGTCACTGCCCTTCCGCCAGAGTAAATTAGCCGCACAGCATTCCGTAATGTACCCTTCGCTGTCAAGAACCAGCGCCTCCCCGGCCTCCGTCTGCTCAAGATGAGTACGAATAAGCACCTGTTCAAGGCGGTTGAGATGTTTTATGCCAGCGAGCATCGGGTTTCGCCCCAGACGTACCGGACTTAACGCCAGGGCTACGCCCTCTTCACGCCAGTGCGCATAATGGGAAGGATAATCTGAAACGGAAAGGACCCGCGTAGGATGCAGACAGGCAGAACCGCTATAGCCCCGGCCACCGCTCCCGCGGCTAATAATGACTTTCAGGACGCCGCTTGCTTTATCTGACGCCAGCCGACGCATTTCACTTTCAAGAATGTCCCACTGCGAGAAAGGGATCAGTAGTGCTTCGCAGGCTTTTTGTAAACGAAGGATATGGGCCCCGAGCAGACACACGCCACCGTCGAGAATACGCGCAGTCGTGAAACAGCCATCGCCAAACTGGGTCGCCCTGTCGCTTGCCGGCAGCGTTTCTTGCTCAAGGCCATTAATTAAAAACATGGTGGCTCCTTATGCGTGGAGGCTCAGTCTGGCAGGATGTGGGCAGCCGGACAAGGGGATTTCACCTAATAAAAAAGGCCCGACAAGCGGACCTTTTTTTATCGTCAGCGGCTAACCAGACTCAGACCTTTTTGAAGATCAGAGAACCGTTAGTCCCACCGAAGCCGAAGGAGTTACACAGGGTATACTCCATACCGCTAACCTGGCGCGCTTCGTGAGGAACGAAGTCCAGATCGCAACCTTCATCCGGATTATCCAGGTTGATGGTTGGCGGTACAGCCTGATCGCGCAGCGCGAGAATTGAGTAGATTGACTCTACTGCCCCCGCAGCACCCAGCAGGTGACCGGTCATGGATTTCGTGGAGCTCACCAGCACACGGCTGGCAGATTCGCCGAAGATAGACTTAACAGCCTGCGCTTCTGCTTTATCGCCCGCAGGGGTAGACGTCCCGTGCGCGTTAACGTAGCCAATCTGTGCCGGCGTAATGCCCGCATCGCGAATGGCGTTTTCCATCGCCAGCGCAGCGCCTGCGCCGTTCTCTGGAGGAGACGTCATGTGATAAGCATCGCTGCTCATGCCAAAGCCAACAACTTCAGCATAAATTTTCGCGCCACGTTTTTTCGCGTGTTCGTACTCTTCCAGTACGATCATGCCTGCACCGTCACCCAGCACGAAGCCGTCACGGTCTTTATCCCACGGACGGCTCGCCGCCTGAGGATTATCGTTTCGGGTAGAGAGCGCACGCGCTGCACCGAAGCCACCGACGCCCAGTGGGGTACTGGCTTTTTCAGCGCCGCCCGCAACCATAGCATCTGCATCGCCGTACGCAATGATGCGCGCGGCCTGGCCGATGTTATGCACGCCAGACGTACAGGCTGTCGCGATTGAGATGCTTGGGCCACGCAGGCCGAACATAATGGTCAGGTGACCTGCCACCATGTTGACAATCGTAGACGGAACGAAGAACGGGCTGATTTTACGCGGGCCGCCATTCATCAGAGATGTATGGTTTTCTTCAATCAGACCAAGACCGCCAATCCCGGAGCCGATAGCGGCGCCGATACGGGTCGCGTTCTCTTCCGTAATCTCAAGGCCAGAATCCTGCATGGCCTGAACGCCAGCGACAATTCCATATTGAATGAAGGCATCCATCTTGCGCTGTTCTTTGCGCGAGATGATCTCTTCACAGTTAAAATCCTTTACTAAGCCAGCAAATTTCGTTGCATAGGCGCTAGTATCGAAATGGTCGATTAGGCTGATGCCGCTCTGACCGGCAAGGAGAGCTTTCCAGGTGGACTCTACGGTATTGCCGACAGGAGACAACATGCCAAGTCCGGTCACAACTACACGACGCTTAGACACGCTTGTCCTCCAGGGAGGGATAAAAAAAGAGATTCGTGGGACAACAAAAGATAAAACTCAGGCGGTCGAATGACCGCCTGGAGATGTTCACTTACGCCTGGTGACCGTTGATGTAATCAATGGCAGCCTGAACGGTGGTGATTTTCTCAGCTTCTTCGTCCGGAATCTCAGTATCAAACTCTTCTTCCAGAGCCATTACCAGCTCAACGGTGTCAAGAGAATCTGCGCCCAGGTCTTCAACAAAGGAAGCGGAGTTCACAACTTCTTCCTGCTTAACGCCCAGCTGTTCGCCGATAATTTTCTTAACGCGTTCTTCGATAGTGCTCATACTCTTAAATTTCCTATCAAAACTCGCTTTCGCGATGGTTTTCGTAGTGTATAAAATGTTGAAAAATTTGCAACTAAATCCCGGCAGGTCTTACCACGATTTTACGTTATTTTGAGGCCATTTGCCCAAATAACGCAAATATTTTCGATCGTGATTAAACCATGTACATCCCGCCGTTGACGTGGAGGGTTTCACCAGTGATGTAACCCGCTTCGTCAGAGGCTAAAAATGCAACCGCGCTGGCGATTTCTTTAGGGTCGCCAAGACGACCCGCCGGAACTGCCGCCAGCGTACCCGCACGCTGCTCATCAGTCAGCGCACGCGTCATGTCCGTTTCAATAAAGCCCGGAGCAACAACGTTTACAGTAATTCCGCGGGACGCGACTTCACGCGCCAGCGACTTACTGAAACCGATCAGACCTGCTTTCGCCGCAGCGTAGTTAGCCTGACCAGCATTTCCCATGGTACCAACCACAGAACCTACAGTGATAATACGACCATGACGCTTTTTCATCATAGCGCGCATTACCGCTTTTGACAGACGGAATACAGATGACAGGTTGGTTTCGATAATATCGTTCCACTCGTCGTCTTTCATTCGCATCAGCAGGTTGTCGCGAGTGATCCCGGCATTATTGACCAGAATATCCACTTCGCCAAACTCTGCGCGAATATTTTCCAGAACAGATTCGATAGATGCTGGTTCAGTCACATTCAGTACCAGACCTTTACCGTTCGCACCCAGATAGTCGCTGATGGCCTGTGCGCCATTCTCACTGGTCGCAGTCCCGATCACCGTCGCGCCGCGCGCAACCAGTGTTTCAGCAATAGCGCGCCCAATACCGCGGCTTGCGCCGGTCACCAGGGCAATTTTTCCTTCAAAACTCATGGTATTCCTCTTTTATTGCGAGAGTGCCGCTTTCATGGCTTCCGGCTCGTTAATCGCCGAGGCAGTCAGGGTATCTACAATACGTTTTGTCAGACCGGTAAGTACCTTACCTGGACCAACTTCATACAGATGTTCAACGCCCTGAGACGCCATAAATTCAACGGTTTTAGTCCACTGAACCGGGCTGTAGAGCTGGCGAACCAGCGCGTTACGGATAGCCTCCGGCGCGGTTTCGCACTGCACATCGACGTTATTCACAACGGAAATCGTCGGTGCGTTAAAGGTCATTTTTTCCAGCTCAACCGCCAGCTTATCGGCAGCGGGCTTCATCAGCGCGCAGTGAGACGGTACGCTCACCGGCAGGGGCAGTGCACGTTTTGCGCCCGCAGCTTTACAGGCAGCACCTGCACGCTCAACCGCTTCTTTATGACCCGCGATTACCACCTGGCCTGGCGAGTTAAAGTTTACCGGAGAAACGACCTGACCTTCAGCAGATTCTTCACAGGCTTTAGCGATAGAAGCATCATCCAGACCGATGATGGCAGACATGCCGCCCGTGCCCTCTGGCACCGCTTCCTGCATGAATTTACCACGCAATTCAACCAGGCGTACCGCGTCAGCGAAGGCAATCACCCCTGCGCAGACCAGCGCAGAGTATTCACCCAGGCTATGACCCGCCATCAGCGTCGGCGCTTTGCCGCCCTGCTGCTGCCATACGCGCCACAATGCGACGGAGGCTGCCAGCAGTGCCGGTTGAGTCTGCCAGGTTTTGTTCAGCTCTTCAGCGGGGCCCTGTTGGGTCAGCGCCCACAGATCATAACCCAGCGCGTCAGAGGCTTCACGGAAAGTCTCTTCAATAACCGGATAGTTTGCTGCCATTTCAGACAACATCCCAACAGTTTGCGAGCCCTGTCCCGGGAACACAAAAGCAAATTGCGTCATTTTTTAATCCTTATCCTAGAAACGAACCAGCGCGGAACCCCAGGTGAACCCGCCACCAAAGGCTTCAAGCAAGACCAGTTGGCCCCGTTTAATTCGTCCATCGCGTACCGCTTCGTCAAATGCGCACGGTACCGATGCCGCAGAGGTGTTGCCGTGGCGATCAAGCGTCACCACAACGTTATCCATAGACATGCCCAGCTTCTTCGCCGTCGCGCTGATGATACGCAGGTTCGCCTGATGCGGCACCAGCCAGTCGAGTGCGGTGCGTTCAAGGTTATTGGCTTCCAGCGTCTCATCGACAATATGCGCAAGCTCAGTCACCGCCACCTTGAATACTTCATTACCTGCCATGGTGAGGTAAATGGAGTTATCAGGATTAACGCGATCGGCGTTAGGCAGCGTTAACAGCTCGCCGTAGCGGCCATCGGCATGCAGGTGCGTGGAGATGATGCCCGGCTCTTCGGACTGCCCCAGCAGCACCGCGCCCGCGCCATCGCCAAAAATAATGATCGTGCCGCGATCGGTTGGATCGCAGGTACGCGCCAGCACATCAGCGCCGATCACCAGCGCATATTTTACGGCGCCCGATTTTACATACTGATCGGCGATGCTCAGCGCATAGGTGAAACCCGCGCACGCTGCTGCAACATCAAATGCCGGGCAGCCTTTGATGCCGAGCATGTTCTGCACCTGGCACGCTGCGCTTGGGAAGGCATGCGTGGCAGAGGTTGTCGCCACCACAATAAGCCCGATCTGTTCTTTATCAATGCCAGCCATCTCAAGCGCTTGCTGAGCGGCTTCGTAGCCCATGGTGGACACAGTTTCGTCTGGCGCGGCGATACGACGTTCACGGATACCTGTGCGCGTGACAATCCACTCGTCAGACGTATCTACCATTTTTTCAAGATCGGCGTTGGTACGCACTTGTTTTGGCAGGTAGCTGCCGGTACCTAAAATCTTCGTATACATGTACGCTCAGTCACTTTTAGCTAATACAGATCCCAGGCGAGCGGCAATCCTCTGAGGGACTTGTCGCTGCACCGCCTGCACTGCCTGTTCAATCGCGACGGTAAATGCTCGCTGATTGGCGGCGCCATGACTCTTAATCACGATGCCGCGCAATCCTAACAGACAGGCGCCATTATACTGGTCGGGGTTGAGGTGACTGAATCGCCGCGTCAGGCTTTTTTGTAACCAACGCTTTAATAAAATCAGCCACCAGGACCTTTTTTTACCTTCTCCCTGCGATTTCAGCAGAGAAAGGAACATTCGTACGACCCCTTCCATGGTCTTCAACGTCACGTTTCCGGTGAAGCCATCACACACTAATACATCCGTTTTGCCCGTCAGCAACTCATTGGCTTCGAGATAACCAATATAGTTGATGGAGGGGACCTGTTTGAGTATTTCCGCAGCGTCGCGGATACTGTCCAGGCCTTTAGTCTCTTCTTCACCAATATTCAGTAAAGCAACGCGGGGATTGTTAATCCCGACCACGTCTTCAGCCAGCACCGACCCCATAACGGCAAACTGAGCCAGCATTGTACTATCACAATCCACGTTAGCGCCCAGATCCAGCACCACCGTTTTGCCCTTCTGCTGATGCGGTAATACCGTCACCAGCGCCGGACGCTCAATGCCCTCAATCGGCTTGAGCAATAATTTCGACAGCCCCATCAGCGCGCCAGTATTTCCCGCGCTGACGCAAGCCTGCGCTCGCCCTTCTTTCACCAGCTCCAGCGCCATTCGCATAGAGCTGCCGCGGCTATTACGAATAGCCTGCGATGGCCGGGCATCACTGGCAATAACTGACTGCGCAGGAATAATCTGCAGACGCGAACGTTGTTCAAAGTCAGCTTTTGCAAGTAATGGCGTGATTGTGTCGGGATTACCGACTAAAAGAAGTGTGAGTTGCGAATTAGAATTCAGTGCCTGCAATGCTGCAGGCACTGTCACGGTAGGGCCAAAATCTCCCCCCATGACATCTAACGCCAGGGTTAGACGTGTCAAGGTATCGTCGCAGCCTGGTTCGGTAAACTCCCCGTTTGCACGGGGAAGTTCCTCACTAAGCCTAATCACGCTGACGCGTGATTACTTAGTGATAACCTTGCGGCCGCGGTAGAAACCGTCAGCGGTGATGTGGTGACGCAGGTGTTTCTCACCAGAAGTCTTGTCTACAGACAGGCTGGTAACTGCGGTCAGCGCGTCATGGGAACGACGCATGCCACGTTTGGAACGGGTTGGTTTATTCTGTTGTACGGCCATGGACCTTACTCCTCAATTACTTACGCTTTAAGCTGGCTAATACGGCAAATGGGTTTGGTTTTTGCGCTTCATCAGGCAGTTCCCCAAAGACCATGTCCGCCTCGGACACTTCACAGTGTTCAGAATCATGCACCGGAACGACTGGCAGGGAGAGGATGACTTCATCTTCAACCAGCGCCAGAAGATCGATTTCACCGAATTCGTTAACCTCAATCGGCTCATACGCTTCCGGGAGTGCTTCAGCCTGTTCGTCAGAACGAACCGGACTAAAACAATACGTTGTGTGAACATGCTGTACAAACGGTTTCCCGCAACGCTGACATTCGAGCGTTACCGTCACCTTTGCATCACCGGTTAACACGGCGAGACGCTGGTTGTCGATAGCGAACGACATGGAGCATTCTACATCACTGTCCACACTGACTACAGATTCGGCAATACGCTCAGCCTGATCGGAAGAATAGATTCCTTCGTAATCGAGGCGTTTTTGAGCCGTACGAACCGGATCAAGAGTCAGGGGTAATTTTACCTTTTGCATAGGGCGCGCATATTAACTTTGTAACGTCATAGAGTCAAAGAAAAAGGCAACCAGAGCTGCCTTTTGCCAATTATTCGCACACATTGCGGCCTGTAGTTTAAAATGGCTGGCATCGATACGCTATATCTGGTGATAAAAATATGCCAAATCTCGTCCTTGCTTCCACTTCACCTTATCGCCGAATGCTGCTGGAAAGGCTCGGGATCCCGTTTGAATGCGCTGCGCCGGAGGTGGATGAAACGCCACAGCCGGGCGAGTCACCGCGTCATCTGGTGACCCGTCTCGCGAAAGAGAAAGCACAGTCGCTGGCCGTACGTTACCCCGCACATCTGATTATAGGCTCCGATCAGGTTTGTGTGCTGGACGGCGAAATCACCGGCAAACCGCATACGGAAGAAAAGGCCTGCCAGCAGCTGTTGCGTGCGCGAGGCGGTATCGTGACCTTTTATACCGGCCTGGCGCTTTATAATTCGGCTTCCGGTCATCTGCAAACCGAGTGCGAGCCGTTTGATGTGCACTTCCGTCATCTTAGCGAGCAGGAGATTATGGATTATGTGCGTCGGGAACGTCCGCTAAACTGTGCAGGGAGCTTTAAAAGTGAAGGACTAGGGATTGCGTTGTTCGACAAGCTCGATGGCCGCGATCCCAACACGCTGGTGGGGTTGCCGCTGATTGCGCTGTGCCAGATGTTAAGGCGAGAAGAGTGTAATCCGCTGACGATGTGACCGTTGCGGCCTGATGCCCACAGGGAGAGGGAGAAAAACATGTAGGCCGGGTAAGCGCAGCGCCACCCGGCACAAAATCAGCCGCGCAGAACTTTCAGACAGCGTTTGAGCTGCTCATCCAGCGGCGCTTCAATACGGATAACTTCGCCGGTATTAGGATGGGTAAATTTCAGCGCTGCCGCGTGCAGGAACAGACGCGACAGCCCTGTTCCCGCCAGCTGCTTATCAAATTCGCGATCGCCATAGCGGTCATCAAACGCAATCGGATGGCCCGCAAACTGGGTATGGACGCGAATCTGGTGGGTACGCCCCGTCACCGGACTACAGCGCACCAGCGTGGCGAATTCGTAGCGCTCTTCAACTTTAAAGCGCGTCTCAGACGGTTTCCCTTCCTGATTAACACGAACAATGCGCTCGCCGCTTTGCAGAATATTTTTCAGCAGCGGCGCCTGCACCACTTTCACGTGGGACTGCCACTGGCCGCGCACCAGCGCCAGGTAATCTTTCTGCATCCCTTTTTCGCGCAGCTGTTCATGCAAAGAACGCAGCGCAGAACGTTTTTTCGCCACCAGCAGCACGCCAGAGGTATCGCGGTCAAGACGGTGAACCAGTTCGAGGAAACGCGCTTCCGGGCGCAGCGCGCGTAACCCTTCAATCACGCCGAAGCTCAGACCACTCCCCCCGTGTACCGCCGTTCCGGACGGTTTATTCAGCACCAGAATGTGGTCGTCCTCATAAAGGATAACGTCGCTCAGGGCCGCGACTTTTTGCAGCTTCGGAGAAACGACCTCTTCTTCACGCTCTGCAACACGTACCGGTGGAATCCGGACTTCATCGCCCGCCTCGAGCTTATACTCTGGCTTCACGCGTTTTTTGTTCACCCGCACCTCGCCCTTACGCAAGATGCGATAAATCATACTTTTTGGCACGCCCTTCAACTGGGTGCGCAAAAAATTATCGATACGTTGCCCCGCCTCGTCGTCGGCGATGGCAACCATTTTTACGGCTGGAGTCTCTGTTTTCATGGTTGGCGATTCTAAATAGCGTCAGACATTAGCGCCACTCATTTTTCTATGCTTATATTTACTTTTATCCGGACCACTCCCCTTTCGCGCAATCGATTTGGTGGTTATTAAACCAATCACCCCTTTGAAGTGAAGAAACTGTGAGTAACCGGGTGATAATTGGTAAAAGTCATCTTGCTATAACCCGGCGAGCAGTGGAATAATGAATCCGTTTTCCGCGTTAAATCCGGGTTTTGTAAGGATGTCGACGGAATGACCAATTTTGTCTGACCGATCATCCACGCAGCAATGGCGTAAGACGTATTGATCTTTCAGGCAGTTAGCGGGCTGCGGGTTGCAGTACTTCCCGGTATAAGGATTGTTCTCTGGAGAGTTTTCCCAGGCAATTCCCCTGATAATTGCGCTGTGTTTCCGTATGAAACCCAGGCAACCGACACTCTGCGCCTCTTAAGCGAGCGACAACCGTGAGGTTGGCGACGTGAATAGACACGAGGCCATCGGTTCATACCCCGGAAAGCGTCACCTTGCCCGCAGCTTTGTCGTCAATGTAAGAATAACGAGTAAGTTACGATGAAAAGAATGTTAATCAACGCAACTCAGCAAGAAGAGTTGCGTGTCGCCCTTGTGGATGGGCAGCGCCTGTACGATCTGGATATCGAAAGTCCTGGACACGAACAGAAAAAAGCGAACATTTACAAAGGCAAAATCACCCGCATTGAACCAAGCCTTGAAGCTGCATTTGTCGATTACGGTGCTGAGCGTCACGGTTTCCTTCCTCTCAAAGAAATCGCCCGCGAATATTTTCCTGCAAACTACAACTCCCATGGCCGTCCGAACATTAAAGATGTTCTGCGTGAAGGTCAGGAAGTTATCGTCCAGATCGATAAAGAAGAGCGTGGCAACAAAGGTGCCGCACTGACCACCTTTATCAGCCTGGCAGGAAGCTATCTGGTATTGATGCCAAACAACCCGCGTGCGGGTGGCATCTCTCGCCGTATCGAAGGCGATGACCGTACCGAGCTGAAAGAAGCGCTGGCAAGTCTCGAGCTGCCAGACGGCATGGGCCTTATCGTGCGCACCGCAGGCGTCGGCAAATCTGCCGAAGCGTTGCAGTGGGACCTGAGCTTCCGTCTGAAGCACTGGGAAGCCATCAAGAAAGCGGCTGAGAGCCGTCCTGCTCCGTTCCTGATCCACCAGGAAAGCAACGTTATTGTGCGTGCCTTCCGTGATTATCTACGTCAGGACATCGGTGAAATTCTGATTGATAACCCGAAAGTGCTTGAGCTGGCTCGCCAGCACATCGCCGCGCTGGGTCGCCCGGATTTCACCAGCAAAATTAAACTGTACACCGGTGAAATCCCGCTGTTCAGCCACTATCAGATTGAATCCCAGATCGAGTCTGCCTTCCAGCGTGAAGTGCGTCTGCCGTCCGGCGGTTCTATCGTAATTGATACCACCGAAGCGCTGACCGCTATCGACATCAACTCCGCGCGTGCAACCCGTGGCGGCGACATCGAAGAGACCGCCTTCAACACCAACCTTGAAGCCGCTGATGAAATCGCCCGCCAGCTCCGCCTGCGCGACCTGGGTGGTCTGATTGTTATCGACTTCATCGACATGACCCCGGTTCGCCACCAGCGTGCGGTTGAAAACCGTCTGCGTGAAGCGGTGCGCCAGGATCGCGCACGTATCCAGATTAGCCATATCTCGCGCTTCGGCCTGCTGGAAATGTCCCGTCAGCGTCTGAGCCCGTCACTCGGCGAGTCCAGCCATCACGTCTGCCCGCGCTGTTCCGGTACGGGTACCGTGCGTGACAATGAATCGCTCTCCCTCTCTATTCTGCGTCTGATTGAAGAAGAAGCGCTGAAAGAGAACACCAAAGAGGTTCATGCCATCGTTCCGGTGCCGATTGCCTCCTACCTGCTGAACGAAAAACGTGCAGCGGTAAGCGCAATCGAAGCGCGTCAGGGCGGTGTTCGCTGCATCATCGTGCCAAACGACGAGATGCAAACCCCGCACTATCACGTGCTGCGCGTGCGTAAAGGCGAAGAGACAAGCACCCTCAGCTACCTGCTGCCGAAGCTGCATGAAGAAGAAATGGCGCTGCCATCGGATGAAGAGCCTGCCGAGCGTAAACTGCCTGAGCAGCCTGCATTAGCAACCTTCATCATGCCGGAAGCCCCGCCGGAAGCGACGCTGGAAAAACCAGCGGCAAAACCTGCCGTGCAAAAGGCGGCCCCTGCCGCGCCAAAAGCGCAGCCTGAGCAGCCGGGTCTCCTGAGCCGCATCTTCGGCGCGTTGAAAAAAATGTTTGCTGGCGAAGAAGTTCAGCCTGAGCAGCCGAAAGAAGCGCCAAAAGAAGCGAAACCAGAGCGTCAGCAGGACCGTCGTAAGCGTCAGAACAATCGTCGCGATCGTAATGACCGCAACGACCGTAGCGATCGTAACGAGCGCCGTGATAATCGCTCCGAGAACAACGAAGGTCGTGAACAACGCGAGGACAACCGTCGCAACCGTCGCGAGAAGCAACAGCAGAACGTTGAAGATCGTGAGATTCGCCAGCAGGCGGGCGATGAGTCCGAGAAGAGCAAACAGCGTGACGAGCAGCAACCTCGCCGCGAGCGTAACCGTCGTCGTAACGACGAGAAACGCCAGGCCCAGCAGGAAGTCAAAAACCTGAACCGCGAAGCGCCTGTTGAACAGCAGGACACGGAGCAGGAAGAGCGTACTCAGGTTATGCCGCGTCGTAAGCAGCGTCAGCTGACCCAGAAAGTACGTGTGGGTGCTGTTCAGACGGAAGAAAACGACGTTATCGCGGTTGAAGCAGCAGAAAGCACAACGGGTACCCAGGTTGCAAAAGTTGACCTGCCAGCCGTAGTGGAAAATCAGGTTGAGCAGGACGAAAGCAGCGAAAACCGTGACAACGCAGGTATGCCGCGTCGCTCCCGTCGTTCTCCGCGTCACCTGCGCGTGAGTGGCCAGCGTCGTCGTCGCTACCGTGACGAGCGTTACCCGACTCAGTCGCCAATGCCGCTGACCGTGGCGTGCGCGTCACCTGAGATGGCATCCGGTAAAGTCTGGATCCGTTATCCGGTTGCTCGCCCGGAGCAGGCTGTTGAAGAACAGGCTGTGACCGAAGAGGTGATTGCACCGGTAGCAGCGGTGGAAGACGTCGTGACTGAAGCGGCAACCGTGGTTGAACCGCAAGTTGTTGACACGGTGGCACCGCAGGCTGTGGAAGTGGAAACGACCCATCCTGAAGTCATTGCTGCGCCGGTTGATGCCGCTCCGCAGATCATTGCCGAAGAAGATACCGTGGTGGCTGAAGAAGTCGCGGAGGAAGCTGAGCCGGTCTCCGCAGCAGAAGAACCCGCAGACGTTACCGTCGAAACGGTGACGGAAGAGGTTGTTCAGGACGTCGAGATTCAGGTTGAGCCTGTTGTCGAAGAGGTCAAAGAGGCTGAAGTGAAATCCGAGCCGGTTGAGGTCGTTGCCGCTCCAGCGCCTGCTCACGTTGCTACCGCGCCGATGACTCGCGCCCCGGCACCTGAGTATGTACCTGAAGCGCCACGCCATAGCGACTGGGTTCGTCCGGCATTCAACTTCGAAGGCAAAGGTGCTGCCGGTGGTCACAGTGCAACGCACATGGCTACTGCGCCAGCTACTCGTCCTCAGCCTGTTGAATAACGCACGCTAAGACTGAAAGCCGACCTTCGGGTCGGCTTTTTTATGGCTGTTGCAGGGGCTTTCTCATTCCGGTGACCTCCGGCATTATCTGCCGCATCAGCTCCAGAAAACGCCGCAAGCGCGCCGGATAATAACGAGACCAGGGGTAAACCAGATGTACCGGTAACGCTGCCGGCTGCCACTCTGGCAGTAGATGCACCAGTCTTCCTTCCTGAATATCATCCTGTACTGTCCAGCTGGATACCACCGCCACGCCCAGCCCGGTGAGTGCCGTATTGCGCGCCACATACAGGCTGTCGGTACTCAGGCGTGGCGTAATGGTAACCCGCGCCGGGGCAGATGATGCATCGTGGAAAAGCTCCACATGGCGTTGATAAAAAGAGCTGATGGCAATCCAGGGAAGCTGCTGCAAATCTTCCGGCGTTTTAACCGCGGGATAACGGGCCAGTAATTCCGGTGAAGCCACCACCGAGCGCGGCACTTCAGCCAGCAGCACGGACACGGTTGCCGGATCGACTTCCACACCCACCCGAATAGCACAGTCAAGGTTGTCGCCGAGGAAATCAACCGAGCGATCGTTGAGCATCCACTCTACAGAAAGCTGGGGATAGCGCTGCAAAAATTCGGTTAACGGTTTCAGAAGCTGATCCTGGCCAAACGCGTGCGGGGCGCGCACCCTCAGCACCCCAACCGGTTCATCTTCCGTCTGCCCTACCTCGTCTTCCAGCGCCAGCCAGCTGTCAATCACCCGTCGGGCATGCTGATAGCAGCGTTCGCCGTCATCGGTCAGCCGGGTCGTATGGGTTGTGCGCAGCATCAGGCGTACTCCCAGCATGGTCTCAAGCGACTGCAACCGTCGGCTCACCGTGGCCTGGGTTGTTGCCAGCTGACGTGCCGCCGCAGAAAGAGACCCCGCCTCCACAATGCGAACAAACGTTCGCATCAGTTCTACCCGATCTATACGCTCAGACCTTTTCATACCATTTTTACCCATACGCCACACGTATAAGCGTTTTACCACCGCGCCCGCTACCGTCGCAAGGCGTACTGATAAAAAATAGCCGCACACGACGAATGAGGAACATCTTATGAACACAACCACCACCCGGGCCGTAAGCCGCTGGGTAATCTTAATGCTGGCGCTCGGTGCGGGCTTTAGCGTGGCATCCATCTATTATGCCCAGCCTCTGCTGCCGCTGATGGGCTCAGACCTGCATCTGAGCATCGAAGGCATGGGCATGGTCCCGACGCTCACCCAGGCGGGTTATGCCCTGGGCATCCTGTTTCTGCTCCCGCTCGGCGATCGTCATGACCGCAGAACGCTGATCCTGATAAAAAGTGCGGCCCTGGCGCTGTTCCTGCTGGGTTGTAGCCTGACCGGACAACTGCACTCCCTGCTGCTCACCAGCCTGCTGATTGGCATGGCCGCCACCATGGCGCAGGATATTGTCCCGGCCGCAGCGATCCTCGCGCCGGAAGGTAAACAGGGAAAAACGGTCGGCACGGTGATGACCGGCCTGCTGCTGGGGATTTTGCTCTCCAGAACCGTCAGCGGCGTGGTCGGTGAAGCCTTTGGCTGGCGGGTGATGTATCAGCTGGCTGCTGCAAGCATTGCCTTTGTCGGCGTGGTGATGTGGGCCGTACTCCCACGTTTTGCTATTCACTCCACGCTGAGCTATCCCGCGCTGATGCGTTCCATGGAGCACCTGTGGCGTCGTTACCCGGCACTGCGTCGCGCGGCGCTGGCTCAGGGTTTTCTGTCGATTGCCTTTAGCGCATTCTGGTCAACGCTGGCGGTCATGCTGCTGGAACGGTATCACCTTGGCAGCGCCGTAGCGGGTGGATTTGGTATTGCCGGAGCCGCTGGTGCGCTGGCTGCACCGCTGGCAGGGGGTCTGGCAGATAAGCTGGGCGCCGGTAAAGTGACCCAGCTGGGTGCCGCGCTGGTGACCCTCTCGTTTGCCCTGATGTTCATGATGCCGGCACTGGGTGTACACGGTCAGTTGATCCTGATTGCCCTCTCCGCGGTCGGTTTCGATCTCGGCTTGCAGTCCAGCCTCGTGGCCCACCAGAACCTGGTCTACAGCCTTGAGCCGCAGGCCCGCGGACGCCTGAACGCCCTGCTGTTTACCGTCATTTTCATCGGAATGGCGCTGGGCTCGGCATTAGGCAGCAATATCTATACGCTGGCAGGCTGGTCTGGCGTGGTGGCTCTGGCAACCCTGTGTGGTGCCATTGCGCTGGCTATCAGAGTGATTGAAAGCGCCCGGGTGCTGTCCGCACAGGCAGAACGTGTGTAAAAAAAATGCCCAACCCGGACGGGTTGGGCAGTCAAAACATGCCCAGTTTCAAGACATGTCAAACAGGTCAGAGTCTTATTTGTTCATCTGGAACAAAGACATACCCTGCATATCGCTAAAGGCTTTATACGAGGCCTGCAACGCCGCCTGCTGCATGGTGTAGGACGAAATCACCGAGTTCCAGTCCACGTCAACCAGGTTACTCATCTGCTGCGTCTGACCCAGCGCGCGGTCTTCACCCAGAGCGTCCAGCTTGCCCAGCTCATCCAGCTTGATGCCGAGGTCGGCGCGCACGGTCAGCACGTTGTTGAGGGAGTTGCTCAGGCCACGGTTGGCTTTATCAATAGCCGCCGTAAACGCCTCGGCTTTCGTTTCGTCCTCCCCAATCGGCGTATTCAACGCTTCAATTGCGGAGTCGAGGATCTTGAACAAATTCGTTTCCGGCGCACTACCATCTGGCTCTGGCTTGGCATTGCTGGTGAAGCTATCGAAAACTTCAGTGCCCGTATGGCTAATTTGCATCGTGCGCGCGGAGTCAACCTGCTGGCTGATTGGCGTTCCGCCGCCCTTATAATCACCCGTCGCCTGGTCGAAAGCCGCCGCTTCGGTCTTGTAACCGGAAAAAATATAGCGACCGTTACCGTCCGTGCTGTTAGCCAGGTTCATGAGCTGATCGCGAATACCTTGCAGGTTCGTGGCCAGCGAAGCGCGGTCATCGTCACTTAACGTACCGTTGCCCGCATTGACAATCTTTTCCTGAGCAGCCTGGATGGCGGTTGTCACTTGCGATAACACGTTCTCTTCCAGCGAGACTTTCGTCGTAGCGAAGGAGCGTGCCAGCGCATACTGGCTGTTTTGCGTTTGAGCCTGAGAGAGCACAACGGCCTGCGAGGCGGCAATCGGATCGTCAGACGGACGGTTGATACGCTTCCCCGTAGACATCTGCTCGCCGTAGCTGAGCCAGAGACTTTGGGAGTTCGTCACGCCGCGCATGCTTTGCTCATACATCATTTGAGTACTAATACGCATTTTTTATGCCTCAGCCTTAGCGGATATTGATCAATGCATCAAACAGCGTGCTCGCCGTTTGCAGCACCTGCGCATTCGCCAAATAGTACTGCTGATAGCGTTGCAGGTTGCCATACTCTTCATCCAGGTTAACCCCGGAGATTGACTGCTGTTGTTTGGTCAGCTGCGTCACCACGTTAACTTTGGTTTCGCTGCTGGTTTTCAGCGACGCCGTGGTGCTGCCCACCGTACTGACCAGCGCGGCATAAGCATCGTTAAAGGTTTTGTTCCCTCCCACCAATTTGGCGCTCTGTAAATCCAGCAGCTTCTGGCCATTGGTATTGTCGCTTTCACCGCTTCCTTTCGCGGAGGCCATCGCCAGTTTGGATTCGTCGCTGATCGCTACGTCCATATTCACAATGACGTCATTCACCGGTTTGACGATGAAACTGTCTTTATTATCGGCTGAGCCGCTAATCTTAACGTTGAGACCATCAAACGACAGATTACCGCTGCCGTCAGGCTTGGCCGTGAAGCTGGTATTGTCCGACAGACGCGTGATTGTCCAGTCAGTACCGTTGTACTCAACTTTATAGTTTGTCGCCTGGACCTTTGTACTGTCCGTCATCGTGGCCGTAACGGACGCGCTTCCGGTGTTTTTACCGTTACTCAGCACTGCCGGCGAGCCAAAATCAAACAGCTTGCCGCCTGCATCCCCGTTGGCATCAAAGCCAGCCTGGTGCTGGGTATTCATGGCATCCGCAAACGCCAGCGCCATCTGGTTAAGTGTGTTTCGCGCCTGATCCAGATCCTGAGAACGGAACGTTAACAGCCCGCCAAGCGACCCCGTGGTGATCTGTTTTTCTGAGATCTCCACGTTGCCCGCTGCGGCATCCACATACGCAATTGTTGTACGCGCTGGGTCCGCACTGGATTTCACCGCCGCCAGCTGGCTGGCGTTGCTGCCCTGTACCAGGGTGTAACCGTTGGCGATAGAGATGTTGTAGGTGCCGCTGTCCTGTACGGTGACGTCCACACCGACAATCTTGTTCAGTTCACTCACCAGCTGATCGCGCTGATCGAGCAGTTCGTTCGGAGATGCGCCCGCACCGACGCCAGTCAGTCGGGAGATCTGATCGTTAAGATTGGCAATCTGTTTCGCGTAGTTATTGATCTGATCGACGCTGGTAGAAATCGCCGTATTGACCTGCGCATCCTGATCGCGGAGATATTGATCGTTGGTTTTAAACTGGTTTACCAGACCATCCGCCTTCCCGAGTACCGTCTGGCGAGCAGCCGGATCTTCTGCGTTACTCACCAGCGTTTGCAGGCTTTTAAAGAAATCCTGGAGGTTGGCAGAAAGCGAGTTCGTGGTATCAGAAAGCACATCGTCAATTTTTGACATCTGCTGGTAGCGCGTGGTCAGCCCACTGCTCTGGTTCTGCGCCGCGCGCAGCTGGTTGGTGATAAACGCATCATATTCACGCTGAACACCGGAGACATAGACCCCGTTACCCACCCAGCCACCGCCGGTCAGGGTGCTGTTTGATGCCCCCAGAATGGTGGTCTGACGGGTATAACCTGCCACGTTGTAGCTTGAAATATTATTACTGACGGTATTGAGTGCCGACTGCGCAGCACTGAGGCCACTCATGGCGCTGTTAATCAAACTGGACATGGGGGTTCCTTTTATACGTTCAGACACGAGTCCTGATGAAGGTTATCGGCAACCTCCACCGGGACTTGAGAACTTTCAGAACAGATTTTCGAGATCTGTGTTATACGCTTTGCTGACCTTCTCAGACATGGATTTCAGCTGCTGGATCATGCTGGTCAGCTTGCGCGCATAGTTTGGATCGGTCGCGTAGCCAGCATTCTGCAATGCCTGAGCGCCCTGCTCTGGCGTGGCGGCCTGGGTCACGGCGGTGTAGCGCGGATTCCGGCTCAGCAGCCCGACATAATCCGACAACGCTTCCAGATACGAGCTGTAGACGCGGAATTTGGCTTTCACCTTCACTGCCGCACCGTTCTCATATTCGGTGGTGGTGATCTCGGTGGTCGGCCCTTTCCAGCTGGAGGTGGCCTTCACGCCAAAGATGTTGAAGCTCGGCTCACCGTTCTCCCTGCGGATCTGACGTTGCCCCCAGCCCGACTCCAGCGCCGCCTGCGCCAGAATCAGATGGTGCGGCACGCCGCTCTCTTCACTGGCAAGACGCGCCGGCAGGGAGAGCTGCGCCAGGAAGTCTTTGCTGTCGCCGGAGAGCGGCTCGTCACGCGTTTCTGCCGGCTTCGGCATCGCCTTACGCACCATCTGCGTCAGCGCCTGATTTTGATAACTGGTCACCTTTTCCAGATCAAACTTCAGCGGCACCTGCGGCGGGGCCTCTTCAGGCGGGAGCCCCTGAGCGGCTGCGGTCTGCTTCACAATCATGTCCGCCAGGCCGAGCCCCTTTCCGGCGGTCATTTGCTGGGCAATCTGCTGATCGTACATGCTGGTGTAAAGCCGCGTGGAATCGCTGCTGAACATGCCATCTTTCGGCAGGGTTTCACGCATGCTTTTCAACATCATTTGTACGAACATGCCTTCCACCTGACGGGCCACCGGGCGGATATTCGCCGCCGGATCCTTGCCCGCTTTGGTTTTCAGCTCGTTGAGCGACTGGGCATCCCAGGCGGCACTGGTCAACAGTTTGCTATCGGTCAGCATTTAGATGATTTCCAGTCTGGCGCGCAGGCAGCCTGCACTTTGCATGGATTGCAGAATGGACATCAGATCCATTGGCGTTGCACCCAGCGCATTCAGAGCACGCACCACGCTGTTCAGGTTGGCGCTGGAGCGCACGCTCTGCAACGAACCGCCGCTCTGTCGTAAATCAATCTGCGTTTGCGGGGTCACTACCGTCTGACCGCCACCAAACGGGGTATCCGGCTGGCTGACGTTGGCCGAGCGGTTAACCGTGACGGAGAGATTGCCCTGCGCCACGGCGCAGCTGTCCAGCGTCACTTCGCGGTTCATCACCACCGAGCCGGTACGGGAGTTGATAATGACTTTCGCATCCTGCACCGGCACGTTCACTTCCATATTCTGGATATCGGCCAGCAACCGCACCTGGTTGCTGCTGCCGGTTGACGTGCGGATCTGCACGGTACGGGCATCCAGCGCGGTGGCGCTGCCGTAGCCCCGGCTGCGGTTGATGGTGTCAGCGATCTGCTGCGCCATCGTAAAGTCTTCGTTATTCAGTTGCAGGTTAATGGTGTTGCCGGTGCCGAACTGGGTCGGCAGCTCACGTTCGATGATCGCGCCGTTGGTAATACGTCCCCCGTTCAGCTGGTTCACCTGCACGCTGCTGCCGCCCGCCGACGCGCCTGCTCCGCCAACCAGAATGTTGCCCTGCGCCAGAGCATACACCTGGCTGTCGACGCCTTTCAGCGGCGTCATCAGCAACGTACCGCCGCGCAGGCTTTTGGCGTTACCCATCGACGAGACAACCACGTCGATGGTCTGCCCCTGACGCGCAAAGGCCGGATAAGACGCGGTCACCATCACGGCCGCCACGTTTTTCAGCTGCATGTTGGTCCCGGCCGGTACGGTAATACCGAGCTGCGAGAGCATATTGTTCAGGCTCTGGGTGGTGAACGGCGTCTGGGTCGTCTGGTCACCCGTCCCATCCAGCCCCACCACCAGGCCGTAGCCAATCAGCGAGTTTTCGCGCACGCCCTGCACGCTGGTGAGATCGCGTATGCGATCGGCCTGCGCAACGGTAGCGACCAGCGACAGCGCCACGGCGAAGAGAAATTTATACATAGGTCACCTCGCTTACATCGGCGATAAGTTAAGGAAGAAGCGTTGCAGCCAGCCCATATTTTGCGCTTCGTTGATGTAGCCGTTGCCGACGTACTCAATGCGCGCATCCGCCACCTGGGTGGACGGTACGGTATTGGTGCCGCTGATGGTGCGAGGGTTAACCACACCGGAGAAGCGAATGAATTCCGTACCCTGGTTAATGGCGATCTGTTTTTCGCCCACCACGTGCAGGTTGCCGTTCACCAGAACCTGGTCAACCGTAACCGTCAGCGTTCCGCTGAAGGTATTGCTGGCGTTCGCACCACCTTTACCGTTAAAGGTGTTGCCGCCGGAGGCTTCCACATCCGCACGGGCGTTGCCGAACAGCCCTTGCAGATAGCGCGGCACGGTGTCGAAGCCAAAATTGGTTTTGCCGTCGCGGCTGGCGTTCGCCGACGAGCTCTTACTCGCACTGACGTTTTCCTGCAACACAATGGTCAGCGTATCGCCAACGTTACGCGGACGACGGTCTTCAAACAGCGGCTGATAACCGTAGTTAATCGGCTGCGCGGTCTGGAAAATAGAGCCGTTCACCACCGGCGCGGGGCCGGGAACGGGTTGGGCGGTAGTCGCACCCTGTACCAATGGTTTAGACGGGATCCAGGCACACCCGCTGAGGGTGACGGCCAGAACAGTCAGGATCGGATAACGAAACGCCGCGTTTTTTTGCATTGCCTTCATCTTCGAAAACAGGGAGCCGGTGCGACGTTTACCGCACCGGGCTACACCTTAGAGTTGCGTCAGTTTTTGCAGCATCTGGTCGGTCGTCGACACTGCTTTACTGTTAATTTCATAGGCGCGCTGGACCTGGATCATATTCACCAGCTCTTCCGCCACGTTAACGTTCGAGGTTTCCACATACCCCTGATACAGCAGCCCCGCCCCGTTCAGGCCCGGGGTACTTTCATTTGGCGTGCCGGAAGACTGCGTTTCGGTGTAGAGGTTCTCGCCGATGCTTTCCAGTCCGGTATCGTTCATGAAGGTGGTCAGGTTGAGCTGTCCAACCTGGACCGGCGCGGCCTGACCTTGCTGAGTGACGCTGACGATGCCGTCACGACCAATGGTGATACTCAGCGCGTTCGCCGGGATGGTGATCGCAGGCTGAACCTGGAAACCGCCCGCCGTCACCAGCTGACCATTCTGATCCACCTGGAACGAACCATCGCGGGTATAGGCGGAGGTCCCGTCAGGCAGCTGCACCTGGAAGAAACCCTGACCTTTAATGGCAACGTCTTTACTGTTGTTGGTCTGGGACAGGTTGCCCTGGCTGTGCAGACGCTCGGTGGCGACCGGGCGCACGCCGGTACCAATTTGCAGACCGGACGGCAGCGTGGTTTGCTCAGAAGACTGCGCCCCTGGCTGACGAATCGTTTGATAAAGCAAATCTTCGAAAACCGCACGCTGGCGCTTGAAACCATTGGTGCTGACGTTTGCCAGGTTGTTGGCAATCACATCCATATTGGTTTGCTGTGCGTCCAGACCGGTTTTCGCGATCCATAAAGAACTGATCATAGGGAGTCCTGTTAACTCATAGCCAGAAGTTGGTTAGCCTTGCCTGCGTTTTCATCGACGCTGCTGATGATTTTCATCTGCATTTCGAAGCGGCGGGCGCTGGCGATCATGTCGGTCATGGCTTCCACCGGTTTGACGTTACTGCCTTCCAGCACGCCGGACATCACGCGGATGGTCGGGTCGGCCTGTAACGTGGCGCCACGCGTGGCCTGCGCCGCCTGGGTCAGACGGAACATCCCGTCATCGCCACGCTGTACTTCGTTGCCTTCCGCTTTCACCAGCTTCAGACGACCGACAGGCGCAACGGTGTTCGCCGGGTCGCCCGGGTTTAACGCCGAGATCGTCCCGTCTGCCGCAATGGTCAGCTCTGACCCTTCCGGCACCGTCAACGGACCGGCTTCGCCCATAACCGGATGCCCCTGAATCGTCAGCTGCCCGGTGGCGCTCACCTGGATATTACCGTTGCGGGTATACCCTTCCCCGCCGTTAGCCGTTTGCACCGCCAGCCAGCCGTCCTGCTGAAGGGCAACGTCCAGCGGACGCGCGGTGTAATCCATCTGGCCTGGCGTCATGTCGGCGCCCGGCGTGGAGGCGGTGACCAGCGTACGCGTGGGCAATGACAGCCCTTCTACCGGCACAGCACGCAGCGCGTTGAGCTGCGCACGAAAACCTGGCGTGGAAGCGTTCGCAAGGTTGCTGGCGGTAACAGCCTGCTGATTGAGCGTCTGGCTTGCTGCGCCCATCGCTGTATATATTGCGTGATCCATTGCGCTTTCCCGTCAGCTGCTTAACGCAGGTTAACCAGCGTGTTGAGGATCTGATCCTGGGTTTTGATGGTCTGCGCGTTGGACTGGTAGTTACGTTGCGCGACGATCATGTTCACCAGCTCTTTACTCAGATCGACGTTGGAGGCTTCCAGCGCGCCGTTAGTCAGCGTGCCGAAGTTACCGGAACCCGCGGTTCCCAGCAGGGCAACCCCGGAAGACTGCGTGGCAGACCAGACGTTATCCCCTTCGGATTTCAGGCCTTCGTTGTTGGCGAAGTTTGCCAGTACGATCTGGCCCAGCACCTGGGTCTGTTCGTTCGAATAGTTACCGACAACGGTACCGTCATCGTTGATCTGGTAGCTCACCAGATCGCCCGGCTTATAGCCGTTCTGGCTCGTCGCCACGATGTTGTTCGCACCGGTGTTTTGCTGCATGGAGTTGGCGAAACTCATGTCAAACGTGGCTGGCGTCGCGCCCGGAACGGTGCCCGTTGTGATCTTGATATCATCGCCACCCGTCAGCACACCACTCTCGTTAAAGGTCAGCGTGGTTGCCAGTTTCGCTGCATCTCCCGCTACGCTGCCGTCCTGCGAATACACTTTCCAGGAGTTAGCTGGCGTCTCGTTTTTGACATAAAACAGGTTCATGTTGTGCGCATTACCCTGACTGTCAAACACCGTCACGGTGCCTTTCTTGTTGTAAGAGTCAGGGTTGGACGGATCGAAGGCGACGGTTGGCGCGGTATCGGTGGAGTTCAGGTTGATCTGCTGAGAGGCCGTGGTGGTGGACTTCGCCGCCATCAGCGTCGTTGGGATGGAGATCGCCTGCGGATTCGCACCGGTTTGCACCGTAGGCGGCGTGCCGGCAACCGGATAACCGGTTAACTGAAGCCCCTGCATGTTCACCAGGTTACGGTTTTCATCCAGCTTGAACTGGCCGTTGCGGCTGTAGAACACGGAACCGTTGGCATCCACCATACGGAAGAAACCGTTCTGGCTGATGGCGACGTCCAGACCGCGACCGGTGTTGGTGGTCGTCCCGTCGGTGAAGTCCTGGGTGATACCCGCAACCTTCACGCCCAGGCCCACTTTAGAGCCTGCAAACATATCTGCAAAAGACGCAGAACCGGATTTAAAACCATAGGTCGCGGAGTTGGCGATGTTGTTGCCAATGACGTCCAGGTTGGTGGCCGCAGCATTCAGGCCGCTGACCGCTTGAGAAAAGGCCATGACTTACTCCTGATAAGTATGAAGGCTTAGATAATCTGCCGAACTTCGTCGAGTGTGGTGGTACCGGAGGTACCCAAATCCAGTTTGTTGCCATCGCTACCTTTGATGACGCCCTGAACCAGGGCAAACTGTAGCGGCTGAGCCACCAGCTGAGTGGTGCCGTTGCTGGCGCTAATCGCAACCTGATACGAGCCGTTAGGCGCTTTAGTGCCGTCGGTCAGGCTGCCATCCCAGGTAAAGGTATGAACGCCCGCTTTAAGCTCGCCAATCTCAATCGTGCGCACCACATTGCCGCTGGCGTCTTTGATTGTGGCGGTGACTTTGTCGGCCGGCTGCTGCAACTCAACGCCAAACGGCGTCGTGGTGGTGGTGGACGTGCCATCGGTAGTGCTGGTGCCCGCCAGAATCGTGGTCCCCGGGATCATCACCCCGTGACCGATCAGGTTGGCGGCCTGCAAGGACTGGCTGTTATCGATTTGACCGGAGACCGAGCCGAGCGTGGTGTTCAGTTTCTCAATGCCGCTGACGGTACTGATCTGCGCAAGCTGCGTGGTCAGTTCGTTGTTCTGCATCGGATTGGTCGGATCCTGATTTTTCAGCTGCGCCACCAGCAGGGTCAGAAAGCTACTCTGTAAATCGGAGGCATTGCTCCCGGTGAGAGAGCTGGAACCGGTCGCACTGCTGGTGCTGTTGACGCCGGTATTTGTCGGGTCATTCACGTTTACGGCGATGGACATGCGTGTCTCCTTTACTGGCCGAGAGTGAGTGTTTTGAGCATCATGCTCTTCACGGTATTAAGCACTTCGACGTTTGCCTGGTAGCTGCGCGACGCGGACATGGAGTTCACCATCTCCCCGACCACATCCACGTTCGGCATTTTCACGTAGCCGCTGGCATCCGCGAGCGGGTTGCCAGGCTCGTAAACCAGCTTGTCGGGTGCCTGGCTCTCAACCACGTCCGCCACTTTTACGCCGCCCGTTGCCGCACCCGGTGCAGCATCAACCTGGAAGACAACCTGTTTAGCGCGATACGGTTGCCCGTCAGGGCCGGTCACGCTGTCGGCGTTGGCGAGGTTACTGGCGGCCACGTTCAGTCGTTTGGACTGCGCCGTTAATGCCGAACCGGCGATATCAAAAATATTCAGCAAGGCCATTTACTAATTGCCCCCCTGTAGGACGGTCATCATGCCTTTAATTTGCCCGCCGAGTAGCGTCAGACCTGTCTGGTATTGCAGGCTGTTATCGGCAAACTGTGTGCGCTCCCGGTCCATGTCGACGGTATTGCCATCAAGTGAGGGCTGATCGGGAATACGGTAAAGCAGGTCGGTCGTTGGCGCGGTCATCGCCTGAGCGGGAATATGACGTGAGGATGTCAGGGCCAGTGAGACACCCGTTCCTTCGGCACGTCCACGCTCCATCACTTTTTTGAGTTCACTGGAAAAATCAATATCGCGCGCCTGATACCCGGGGGTATCCGCGTTGGCGATATTGGCGGCTAAAATCTCCTGCCGCTGGGCGCGTAAATTGAGCGCTTCCTGCTGAAAACGTAACGCGGCGTCGAGTTTATCGAGCATGTCTCCTCCGCTGATGAGAAAATTTCAGTTCACAGCTTAAATCTCACCCCGTCTCCCCTATCGACGGAATAAGCGCAAAATGCGTCGCTATTTGTTGCGTTGATGGAAAACCACCGCGGGTAGAATTTGCTAAATTCTGGACATGGTGGAACATGCGATGCGGACTTTTAAACGTGGCCTGGCGGCGACCCTACTGCTTTTAAGCCCTCTGGTGCAGGCTGAGGGGTTAGAGGACCAGCTCAATGCATTCTTTGCGCAGAAACTGGCCGGTTTCAGCGATGACGTACGCGTGACCGTGCGCTCCCCGCCTAACCTTTACCCTTCCTGCGAAGCCCCGTCATTTAGCGTGACCGGCAGCACCCGCTTATGGGGCAACGTGAACGTGCTGGCGCGTTGCGCCAATGAAAAACGCTACTTACAGGTTGCGGTTCAGGCGACGGGCAATTATGTTGTCGCCGCCGTTCCCATTCCCCGGGGCAGCCTGCTGCAACCTGACAGCGTAACGCTGAAGCGAGGCCGTCTGGATCAGCTTCCACCGCGGACGATGCTGGATATCAACCAGGCTCAGGAGGCGGTCAGCCTGCGCGATGTCGCTCCTGGACAGGCGATACAGCTATCCATGCTGCGCCAGGCGTGGCGGGTGAAAGCGGGACAACAGGTGATGGTGGTCGCCAATGGCGAAGGCTTTAGTATCAACAGTGAAGGAAAAGCGCTGAATAATGCCGCAGTGGCGCAAAATGCCCGGGTCAGAATGTCCTCAGGCCAGGTGGTCAGCGGCACGGTCGGTCCTGATGGGAATATTCTGATTAACCTGTAATCTTTTTAAAGATTTCGCGGCGACTGCCGATAAATATTCAACAAATGATGATGTCAGGCGCAAACGCCGCGAACCCTCGATGAGGACAACACTATGAGCATTGATCGTACATCAGCCCTGAAGCCGGTTAGCACTGTACAACCTCGCGAAACGAATGAGGCTGCCCCGCAAAAAACGCGTCTGGAAAAAACGTCGACGGCTAACAGCACCAGCGTCACGCTGAGCGATGCGCAGTCGAAGCTGATGCAGCCAGGCAGCAGCGATATCAATATGGAACGTGTTGAAGCGCTGAAAACGGCTATCCGTAACGGCGAACTGAAAATGGATACCAGCAAAATCGCTGATGCGCTGATTCAGGACGCACAGAGTTTCCTCCAGAGTAACTAACCGTATGAGTCGACTGTCAGAAATACTGGATCAGATGACGGTGGTCCTGAACGACCTGAAAGCGGTGATGGATGCAGAACAGCACCACCTCTCTTCTGGTCAAATCAACGGCAGCGCGTTGCAACGCATAACTGAAGATAAAAGCTCGCTGCTGGCGACCCTGGATTATCTGGAAAAACAGCGACGCGCTGAGCAAGACGCGAAACGCAGCGCCAATGATGAGATCAACGAACGCTGGCAGACCATTACAGAAAAAACCCAGCATCTTCGCGATCTTAACCAGCATAACGGCTGGCTGCTGGAAGGACAGATTATCCGTAATCAGCAGGCGCTTGAAGTGTTAAAGCCCTATAAAGAGCCGGGGCTGTACGGTGCGGATGGTCAGACGGCCACGGCACGTATCACGGGTGGGAAAAAGATTTCGATTTGACGCAGTAGCGGCACGTCATGAAGCGGGGAGCACCTTCTGGTGAACTCCCCTTTTGGCGTTTATACCGTGCGGCGGGTGAACTCTTTCACTTTGAAGCCAAGCACCGCCAGCGTGGCAAAGTACGCCACCACACCGACCACCACCACGGCCATCAGACGCATCAGGCGGTAAGGCATGGTGCCCTGCGCCCACTCAGGCATGACATACAACATGCCAACCAGCGCGGCCGCCATCACCACTACCGCAATCGCCAGACGCAGCAGGAAGCTTGCCCAGCCCGTCTGCGGTGTGAAGATATCCTGCTTGCGCAGCTGCCAGTACAGCAGCCCGGCGTTCAGACAGGCCGCCAGACCAATCGACAATGACAGCCCCGCGTGTTTCAGCGGTCCAATAAACGCCAGGTTCATCAGCTGCGTCATGATCAGCGTCACAATGGCAATCTTAACCGGCGTTTTGATGTCCTGACGTGAATAGAAACCGGGCGCAAGCACCTTCACGACAATCAGCCCCATCAGCCCCACCGAGTAGGCTACGAGCGCACGCTGGGTCATAGCGGCATCAAAGGCGGTGAACTTTCCATACTGGAACAACGACACCGTCAGCGGTTTCGCCAGGATCCCCAGCGCCACCGCGCTTGGCAGCGCCAGCAGAAAACAGAGACGCAGGCCCCAGTCCATCAGGCGGCAGTATTCATCGTGGTTGCCGCTGGCGAAACTTTTCGACAGCGACGGCAGCAGAATAGTCCCCAGCGCCACGCCCAGCACCCCGGATGGAAACTCCATCAGACGATCGGCGTAGTACATCCAGGACACCGAGCCCGACACCAGGAAAGAGGCGAAGATGGTATTGATGATCAGCGAGATCTGGCTAACGGACACGCCGAGTATCGCCGGTCCCATCTGTTTGATAACGCGCATTGCGCCCGCATCTTTGAAATTAATGCGCGGCAGAACCAGCATGCCGATTTTTTTCAGGTGCGGAAGCTGGTAAGCAAGCTGTAACACGCCGCCGACGGTCACGGCCCAGGCCAGCGCCAGCACCGGTGGGTTAAAATGCGGCGCGGCGAACAGCGCAAAGCCAATCATGCTGACGTTGAGGAACGTGGGGGCAAAGGCCGGAACGGAGAAGCGGTTCCAGGTATTCAGGATGGCACCCACCAGCGACGCCAGCGAAATCAGCAGAATATAGGGGAAGGTTATACGCAGCAGTTGGGTGGTCAGGGTAAATTTATCCGCTGTGTCAGCAAAACCCGGCGCCGTCACCATGATCACCCAGGGCGCTGCCAGCATCCCCAGGACGGTCACGATCGCCAGCGCCAGCGTCAGTAATCCGGAAACGTAGGCCACAAAGACGCGGGTGGCATCTTCGCCCTGTTTGCTTTTATATTCTGCGAGGATCGGAACAAATGCCTGTGAAAAGGCCCCTTCGGCAAAAATACGGCGCAGCAGGTTTGGCAGCTTAAAGGCGACGAAAAAGGCGTCAGTCGCCATCCCGGCGCCAAAAACCCTAGCCACAATGGCATCGCGCGCAAAGCCAAGCACGCGGGAAAACATGGTCATCGAGCTGACGGCCGCCAGCGATTTTAATAAGTTCATTAACGTGAAGTTCCACAACCCTACGGATTTCCAGGACGGGCAAGCGTTAGCGCCACCCGGCAAAGCCAACAAGCGGCGCTTAGTCTAACCGGATTTCAACGAATTACTATCGGCAGATGTTACAACGCGTTATTCCGACATGGCTTCGCGCCAGAGTCGTTCCACAATGCGCTGCGCCAGAATAGCCTGCTCCCCGGACGTTTCAGGAACCGTCTGATTCTGCACGCAGGTGATGAAGTGACGCGCGCAGCCCACAAAGCCACGCTGCTCCAGGGTGCTTTGCCAGCCGGGAACCGGTAACGCGACCACGCCATTGCCCTTCTCTTCCCGCCACTCTCGCATATCGGTGACGTCATACAGCGCGCCATCCGTAACGGCCTGCACGGACTCGCGCTGGCTGCCCGCCCGACGATGCATGCTGGTCGTCACCTGCAAATGCTCAACGGCAAAATGATGTTCGGCGTAAACCATCTCACCCTGCTCGTTGGTCAGCAGCGTGCCGCTTTGCAGCTGGGCTTTTCCGTTACTCAGCCACAGGGCCGTATCCACGACGTGGAGATAATCATCCAGCAGCGTGAAGCGCAGGTCGTTAGGCCCCACGCTGTCGGTACGGTGCTTATCCATACGCAGAGAGGCGAACGAGCCGGACTGCGCTTTAAGCTGCTGATAGAGCGGCGCAAAACGGCGGTTGAAGCCGACCATCAGCGTCAGCTTTTTACGCGCGGCCAGCTCAATCAGTCGTTCAGCATCCTGTACATTTTCCGCCAGGGGTTTATCCACGCAGACGTGAACGCCTGCGTTCAGCAACTCGCTCACCACCTGGTAGTGCGTCGCGGTTGAGGTATGCACAAATACCGCATCACATTCACGGGCTAAATCCTGTAGCGAACCGGCATAAGGGATGCGCCAGGTTTTGCAGATGCGCTCTGCTTTCTCGCGGGTGGGCGACCACGCCCCTTGCAGCGTCCAGTCGGACGCGGCGCCTAAAACGGGCAGCCAGGCGTTTTGCGCGATCCCTCCCAGCCCCACAACACCAATGCGTAATGTTGTCACGATTAATCTCCCAGATGTGCGAGTAACGCATCCAGACGCTGCTTCAGCCCGGCAACCTCGTCTTCCAGGGCCGCCACGCGCGCGTTCAGGCTGTCGTTTGATGCTGGCGTGTCGGATTCTACGGCCAGCGCAGAGGGCTCAACGTCGCCGCTAAAAAGGTGCATGTAGCGGCTTTCACGCTTGCCCGGCTCGCGTGGCAGACGCACCACGTAAGGACCGTCCTCGCGTGAGGCTAATCGCTCCAGCGTCTGTTCAACGTCCTGCATATCCTGAAACTCATGCATGCGGGAGGCGCGTGTGCGCAGTTCACCCGGCGTCTGCGCCCCGCGCAGCAGCAGCGTGGTGATCACTGCCACTTCTGCGGCGCTGAGTTTTAAATCGCCAAATTCGGAATTACAAAAGCGCTGTTCATATTTAGTGACGCGATTACCGAAGCCGCTGACGGTGCGCAGGTAGTGGCGCTTCACCAGCTCGTCAAGGGTATCCTGCACCTCGTGCTCGCCAAGGTTCATCACCGGCTCACGGTTCGTCTTCTGGTTGCAGGCCATCGTGACGGCATTCACGGACAGAGGATACTGTTCCGGCGTGGTGACCTGCTTTTCCAGAAGGCAGCCGACCACGCGCGCTTCGGCGCCATTTAACTGATATTTCATTTTTTCTCCTTAACGACCCGCGGTCCACTCCTGCGTGGTGAGCGCGGTGAGCACATGGTCCCGCCACTCGCCGTCAATCAGCAGATAATCTTTGGCATAGCCCTCTTTCTCAAACCCCAGGCGGGCCAGCAGATCGCCGCTGCGCTTATTGTGCGGCATGTAGTTGGCCATAATGCGATGGATATGTTGCGTGCGCTGCATGTAGCGAATCGCCGCCGTCAGCGCCTCAAACATGAGCCCCTGCCCCTGCCATTTCTGACCGATGGAATACCCGAGGTAACAGGCGTGAAACGACCCGCGTACCACGTTTGAAAAATTGGCAATGCCAACGATCTCTTTCTCTTCCGGATCGAGAAGCGCGAAATAAAACGCACTTCCCTGTTTATGAAATTCCGCAATCATACTGAGGCGCGCCTGCCAGCCAGAGGGGTAGCAGTGGCTCTCGTCCCGAACGGGTTCCCAGGGTTTTAAAAACTGGCGATTCTCGGCGTAATAATCCGCCAGACGCCAGGCATCACGCTCATGCACCAGACGAACGACCAGCCTGTCCGTCGTCAGACGCACCTTTGGCACATTACTGCGATAGCCAAACATCGTTACCACTCCTTCCCGTCGCTTCTGCTCTGCCTGTTAGCTTTACTATACCTGCGCCTGTGCCTTCTGTGAAAACAGTGACATACCATTTTGATCGCTTTTCACATTTTTCGATGAGAACTCTCTATCAAAGCACCTTTTTGATAAAAAAATATTGTCGCCAGCGGGTATGGGAAAAAGCCCGGCGACACCGCAGAATGTTAGCGTGCTCACCTTTTATTTTCCCTGGAGGGAAAATGTCCCGCGTATCACAGGCCAGGAGCCTGGGTAAATATTTCCTGCTCGTCGATAACATGCTGGTCGTGCTCGGCTTTTTTGTCGTTTTTCCGCTTATATCGATTCGTTTTGTCGATCAAATGGGCTGGGCGGCATTGATGGTCGGGATCGCGCTGGGTCTACGCCAGTTTGTACAACAGGGTCTGGGCGTGTTTGGCGGCGCAATAGCCGACCGCTTCGGCGCGAAACCGATGATCGTTACCGGCATGCTGTTACGTGCGGCGGGATTCGCCACCATGGCAATCGCTCATGAACCCTGGCTGCTGTGGTTCTCCTGTTTCCTTTCCGGGATTGGCGGTACCCTTTTCGACCCACCGCGTACCGCGCTGGTGGTGAAGCTTATCCGTCCGCAACACCGGGGGCGCTTCTTCTCGATTTTGATGATGCAGGACAGCGCTGGCGCGGTGGTGGGCGCCCTGCTGGGAAGCTGGCTGCTGCAATACGATTTCCGCCTGGTCTGCGCCACCGGCGCGGTGTTGTTTATTCTCTGCGCGCTGTTTAACGGTCTGTTTCTGCCCGCGTGGAAGCTGTCAACGGTGAAAGCACCTGTGCGGGAAGGGCTCGACCGTGTGCTAAGCGATAAACGCTTCGTCACCTATGTGTTAACCCTGACTGGCTACTACATGCTCGCCGTGCAGGTCATGCTGATGCTGCCCATTATGGTTAACGATATTGCCGGCACGCCGGCAGCGGTGAAATGGATGTATGCCATTGAGGCCTGCCTCTCTCTGACGCTGCTCTATCCGATTGCCCGCTGGAGCGAGCGCCGTTTCCGACTTGAGCACCGTCTGATGGCCGGGCTGTTGCTGATGACGCTGAGCATGATGCCCATCGGCCTGGTGAGTTCGCTTCAGCAACTGTTTATGCTCATCTGCACCTTCTATATTGGCTCAATCATTGCCGAGCCAGCCCGTGAAACGCTGAGCGCGTCACTTGCCGACGCCCGGGCCCGAGGCAGCTACATGGGCTTCAGCCGTCTCGGGCTGGCGCTTGGCGGCGCACTGGGTTACACCGGTGGCGGCTGGCTGTTTGATGCCGGAAAAGCGCTCCATCAGCCGGAGCTGCCGTGGGTCATGCTCGGCATGGTCGGCTTTATGACGCTGATTGCCCTCTGGTGGCAGTTCAGTGATAAACGCAGCACCCGCGGGATGCTGGAGCCTGGCGCCTGACCGCTTTCATTATCAGTTTTTTCTGCTGGTTTCTGTTGGATCACCCTGACATACTGGCGTATCAGGACAGATGCGCCGATTTTATGTTGAGGAACGCCATGAAAAAGATCGTTATTGCCGCTGCGTTAATTGTCAGTGGTCTGCTGGTGGGATGTAACCAGCTTACGCAGTACACCGTCAGTGAGCAGGAAATTAATCAGGCGCTGGAAAAACATAATAACTTTTCAAAAGATATCGGCGTGCCCGGCCTTGCGGATGCGCATATCGTCCTGACGAATCTCGCCAGCCAGATTGGGCGCGAGGAGCCTAACAAAGTCACCCTTTCCGGCGATGCCAGCCTCGATATGACCTCGCTCTTCGGCAATCAGAAAGCGGATATCAAGCTGAAGCTCAAGGCGCTGCCGGTCTTTAATAAAGAGAAAGGGGCCATTTTCCTGCAAGAGATGGAAATCGTCGATGCAGTTGTGACGCCGGAAAAAATGAAACCGGTGCTGCAAACGCTGATGCCGTATCTCAACCAGTCGTTGCAGAACTACTTTAACCAACAGCCTGCCTATGTTCTGAGCGAAGACAAGAGCAAAGGCGAATCTCTGGCGAAAAAATATGCCAAAGGGATAGAGGTGAAACCGGGTGAAATCATCATCCCTTTCACCGACTAAACACTCCGGGCGCTCAGGCGCCCGTTTTTTTTAACGGAATAGTGTGCAAACGAAAACGTTTCCGCTTATGATTTGTGTCCGGCAAAAACAGCCCTCTTATGACTGATCTCTTTCAAGCCGGAGCTTCCATGACTGTACAATCCCAGGTTCTCAAAATCCGCCGCCCAGACGACTGGCATATCCATCTTCGTGATGGCGACATGCTGAAAACCGTCGTGCCGTATACCAGCGAAATTTATGGCCGTGCGATTGTTATGCCTAACCTGGTTCCGCCAGTCACTACCGTCGAGGCCGCGATTGCCTATCGCCAGCGTATCCTTGACGCCGTTCCGGCCGGACACGATTTTACCCCATTGATGACCTGCTACCTGACGGACTCGCTGGATCCGAATGAAGTTGAGCGCGGGTTTAACGAAGGTGTATTCACCGCCGCGAAGCTCTACCCGGCGAATGCCACCACCAACTCCAGCCATGGGGTGACCAGCATTGACGCCATCATGCCCGTTCTGGAGCGTATGCAAAAACTGGGCATGCCGCTGCTGGTGCACGGGGAAGTGACCCACGCTGACATTGATATTTTCGATCGCGAAGCACGTTTTATCGAAACGGTCATGGAGCCGCTGCGCCAGCGTCTTCCGGGGCTGAAAGTGGTGTTTGAACACATTACGACTAAAGATGCCGCAGAGTATGTCCGGGATGGAAACGAGCTGATTGCCGCCACCATCACCCCGCAGCACCTGATGTTTAACCGTAACCACATGCTGGTGGGCGGCGTTCGTCCACATCTGTATTGTCTGCCGATCCTCAAGCGCAACATCCACCAGCAGGCGCTACGTGAGCTGGTCGCCAGCGGCTTTCCGCGCGCGTTCCTCGGCACGGATTCCGCCCCGCATGCCCGTCACCGTAAAGAGGCGAGCTGCGGCTGTGCAGGCTGCTTTAACGCCCCGACCGCCCTGGCAAGTTACGCAACCGTGTTTGAAGAGATGAATGCGTTAGACCATTTCGAAGCCTTCTGCTCCCTTAACGGTCCGCGTTTCTACGGTCTGCCGGTTAATGACACGTTCATTGAGCTTGAGCGCAAAGAAAGCCAGGTTGAGGCGTCGATTGCGCTCACCGACGATACGCTGATCCCCTTCCTGGCCGGTGAAACCGTAAACTGGACGGTAAAACGCTAAAAAAATCGCGCCCCCTGTTGTCAAACCGACAATATAACTGTATAAATAAACAGTATATTACACAGGGGGCATTTATGCGTATCGAAGTCACCATTGCCAAATCCACCGTCCTGCCTGCTGGCGCACTCGACGCTCTGGCGGGTGAACTATCCCGACGTATTAACAGCACTTTTCCTGAAAACGATGGTGCCGTAACGGTACGTTATGCAACAGCAAACCATCTTTCCGTCATCGGCGGCGCGAAAGAAGACAAAGAACGCATCAGCGAAATTTTGCAGGAAACATGGGAAAGCGCCGACGACTGGTTCATCACTGCTTAAAATTTGCTCCCTCATTGTGTTTTTTTGCCGGGTCGCCCCGGCTTTTTTTCGTTTCGTCTCCTGAAAGTTCAAAATATTTCAGCATCTTCTTAGAAAATCGTGAACAAGATGGCGTTTTATTGTTCGAACAATCCTAAAAAGCATAAAAATGTGTTGCTACCCGTTTATTTTTTCCTTCTGAACCCTTATTAATTGATATACTGAAATTGCTTTCAGAAAAACATGCATTGAACCTCAAAGTCGTTGTCTTCTAACACGCATTAAGGGGGTTATAATGGAAAAGAATAGTGAAGTCATCCAGACCCATCCGCTTGTTGGCTGGGATATCAGCACCGTAGACAGCTACGATGCGCTGATGCTGCGTTTGCACTACCAGACCCCAAATCAGCAAAACCGTGACGAAGCGGAAGTTGGACAGACGCTGTGGCTTACAACAGACGTCGCCCGTCAGTTTATCTCTATTTTAGAAGCAGGCATCGCAAAAATAGAATCTGGCGACTATCAGGAAAATGAGTATAAACGGCATTGACCTTATGCCCCTTTTCACTCAACAGGCACCCTCGCGGTGCCTTATTTATTTCGTTCTTGTATAAGCCCACATAGTTAATTACTCTGCTAACAAAGCGTTAGTAAAGAGAAGCCTATGAAATACGATTTAATCATTATCGGAAGCGGCTCCGTAGGATCTGCCGCCGGGTATTACGCCACGCAGGCGGGTCTGAATGTGCTGATGATTGACGCCCATCTTCCTCCCCACGCTGAAGGAAGCCATCACGGCGATACCCGTCTGATCCGTCACGCTTACGGCGAAGGTGAACGTTATGTACCGCTGGTGCTTCGGGCTCAGACGCTGTGGGATGAGCTGGCCACACTCACCGAAGATCGCATTTTTGAGCGCACCGGGGTCGTTAACCTGGGGCCAGCCAGCTCCACGTTTCTGGCGACCGTCGAGGAGAGCGCGAAAGCCTACCGCCTGGACGTCGAGCGTCTGGATGCAAACGGCATCATGGCGCGCTGGCCGGAAATTTCTGTCCCTGACGACTACATTGGGTTGTTTGAAGCCAACTCTGGCGTGCTGCACAGCGAAACGGCCATTAAGACCTGGATTGATCTCGCCGCCAAAGCGGGCTGCGCACAGTTGTTCAACTGTCCGGTCACGGGCATCACCCACCATGCAGAGGGTTCAACCGTCACCACCTCTGAAGGTGAATATACCGCCACGCGTCTGCTGGTGAGTGCGGGAACGTGGGTGACGAAACTGCTGCCGGACCTACCCATCCAGCCGGTGCGAAAAGTCTTCTCCTGGTTCCAGTCTGACGGGCGTTACAGCAGCCAGAACAAATTCCCGGCGTTTACAGGCGAGTTACCCAATGGCGACCAGTTCTACGGTTTCCCCTCGGAAAAAGACGCGCTCAAGATTGGCAAACATAACGGCGGACAGGTAATTTCCTCTGCGGAAGAACGCAAGCCGTACGGTGCTTATCCGCAGGATGGTTCCGAAGCCTTCACGTTCCTGCGTAATATCCTGCCGGGCGTAGGCGGGTTGCTTTACGGCGCAGCGTGCACCTACGACAACACCCCGGATGAAGATTTTATCATCGACACCCTTCCGGGACACGATAACACCCTGCTCGTAACCGGGCTCAGCGGTCACGGGTTTAAATTTGCCTCTGTGTTAGGTGAAATCGCCGCCCAGTTTGCGCAGGGGATCGCGCCTTCGTTTGATCTCAAGCCCTTCGCGCTCTCGCGCTTTAACCGATAATACCTCTACAGGCTCCGAATAACCGGGGCCTGTTTAGCGAGAGGGGCATGATGCGCAGACTGGTGAATTACCTTATCAATAACATCCGCGAGCATTTCATGCTCTACATTGTTCTTTGGTCGCTGCTGGCGATCATTGACGTTATCTATATTGTATTCTTCTGAAAATTCTCGCTGACGTTTATTGACACTCCTTTAAATTTATTTAACTTATATTTTTTAAAAAACGTCACCTCAAATTTATTGAACGAAGCGATTGAAATACATTGCGGAAACACATTCAAATTCGCTGAAATAAATTAAATAAAAAACATTATTCATTTTTTTCAGTTGCATTATTTATTTAACCCGTCCATTTTTATTGCTCAGTCATTTGAGAACGGAAATTCATATGCAATGGCGTAACTCCTCCCGTCGCTACGGAATTATATCCATGTGTTTACACTGGCTATTTGCACTTGCCGTTTATGCCATGTTTGGTCTCGGCCTCTGGATGGTGACATTAAGCTATTATGACGGTTGGTATCATCAGGCCCCCGAATTGCACAAAAGCATTGGGGTTCTGCTGATGATGGGTCTGGTTTTTCGCGTGATCTGGCGACATATCTCTCCGCCCCCTCCAGCGCCCAAAAGCCATGGCCGACTTACCCGCATAAGCGCTGTTGGCGCACATATCGCACTCTATGCCCTGCTGTTCGCCATTCTGATCAGCGGCTATCTCATTTCGACCGCAGACGGTAAACCGATCAGCGTGTTTGGGCTTTTTGACGTCCCAGCCACGCTGGCTGACGCCGGTTCACAGGCTGACACCGCAGGTGTGGTTCATCTGTGGCTGGCATGGAGCGTGGTGATCCTGTCTGTCCTGCATGGCCTTGCGGCCCTGAAACATCACTTTATTGATAAAGACGATACGCTGAAGCGCATGCTTGGCCGTTCGTCAGTTGACTCTGGAGCATAAAATGAAAAAACGCCTGTTGGGTATCGCATTAGGTTCGCTGCTATTTACCACCGGTTCGGCCATTGCCGCTGACTATAAAATTGATAAGGAGGGCCAGCATGCCTTTGTCAATTTCCGTATTCAGCATCTGGGTTACAGCTGGTTATATGGCACATTCAATGATTTCGATGGCACATTTACTTTCGACGAGAAAAACCCTGCTGCCGATAAAGTGAACGTCACCATTAATACCAACAGCGTCGACACTAATCACGCCGAGCGTGATAAACATCTGCGCAGCGCTGAATTTCTGAACGTGGGCAAATTCCCGCAAGCTACTTTCGCGTCGACAGAGGTGAAGAAAGACGGTGATAAGCTCGCTATTACCGGTAATCTGACGCTGAACGGCGTAACAAAACCGGTCACACTGGATGCCAAATTAATTGGACAGGGCGACGATCCGTGGGGTGGCAAACGTGCTGGCTTTGAAGCCGCAGGCAAAATTCATCTGAAAGATTTTAATATCACCACGGATTTAGGCCCGGCATCGCAGGATGTTGAGTTGATTATTTCGGTGGAAGGCGTTCAGCAGAAGTCATAAAACAGGCCCGGCAGGCTTTCGCGCCGCCGGGCAGTGTTTTACTCCGGGTCCGGAATACCCAGTTTGGTATTCAGTCGGCCCCGGGATTTATTAAAGATCTTATTCCCGTTCTCGCGTCCGGCACGGCGACGACGTTGCTCTTCTTCAGGCAAGATACTCTCTTCACTGCACAGCTCGCTACAGCAGCCATTAAACTTCTCGGCACATGCAGGGCACTGAATAAACAGCAGATGACATCCGTCGTTTTTGCAGTTGGTATGCGTATCGCACGGCGTACCGCACTGGTGGCAGTGCGCGATCACGTCCTCTGAAATTCGCTCGCCCATACGCTCGTCAAACACAAAGTTCTTACCGATAAAACGCACCGGTAAACCCTGCTCACGGGCGCGACGGGCATACTCAATGATCCCACCCTCAATGTGCCAGACTTTATTAAACCCGTTGTGCTTCATCCAGGCGCTGGCTTTTTCACAGCGGATCCCCCCGGTGCAGTACATAACGATCTTTTTGTCTTTATGCTCCTGCATCATCTCAACGGCTTTTGGCAGTTGCTCGCGGAAGGTGTCGGCAGGAATTTCCATCGCATTCTCGAAGTGACCCACTTCATATTCGTAGTGGTTACGCATATCAATGAACACCGCATCCGGATCGTCGAGCATCGCGTTCACTTCAGCGGCCTTCAGGTACTCCCCCACATTAGCGGCATTGAAGCTCGGATCGTCAATGCCATCCGCCACAATACGCTCGCGCACCTTCATGCGCAGCACCCAGAATGATTTACCGTCATCATCCAGCGCAATGTTCAGGCGTAAGCCGTTAAGCGCCGGATCAAACCCGTAAAGGAGGTCGCGGAAGGCGCTGACCTTGCTTTCCGGCACGCTGATCTGCGCGTTAATCCCCTCACGCGCCAGATAGACGCGACCAAACACGTTCAGGGCGGTAAAAGCCTGGTAAAGCGCATCGCGGGTCGCCTGGGGATCATCGATGGTGAAATACTTATAGAAAGAGATCGTTGTGCGCGGTTCGGTTTCGGCCAACATACGCGCTTTCAACATCTCATTCGAAACGCGGTTGTGTAACACTGGCATGGTGTACAAGTCCTGCAATCGTTGAGAAATAAAAATCGGTCGGCATGATATAGCAAACAAAGACAATTTACATCCACACAATTTACGCTACATTTCAGTCAACCTGATTAATCAGACTTAACATTTGCATATTCTTTCATGTTTCGATGACAGACATTTTGGCTATGCCTTAAAAAATGAGACAATAGCCTTTCAGGACGTTAGAACACAGGACAGACATGACCCAGTTACCGAAATTTACTGCCGCGCTTTTGCATCCCCGCTATTGGTTAACATGGTCAGGCATTGGCTTGTTGTGGCTAATTGTACAGCTGCCTTATCCCGTCATTTTCCGCATGGGTAAAGGACTGGGCCGCATTGCTCAGCAGTTTATGAAGCGTCGCGCCAGGATCGCGTATCGTAACCTTGAGCTTTGCTTTCCTCAGATGAGTGAATCTGAGCGCCACGACATGGTGGTTAAAAACTTCGAATCTGTCGGCATGGGGCTGATGGAGACCGGTATGGCCTGGTTCTGGTCGGATAAGCGCATGGCGCGCTGGACGGAAGTGGCCGGGACCGGCATGGAGCCGGTGCATACTCTTCAGGCCAACCAGACTGGCGTCCTGCTGATTGGCGTTCATTTCCTGACGCTCGAAATTGGCGCGCGGATGTTCGGCATGCAGGCGCCGGGTATAGGCGTTTATCGTCCTAACGATAATCCGGTGATCGATTTGATCCAGACCAACGGACGCATGCGCTCCAATAAAAGCATGATCGATCGCAAAGACCTGAAAGGGATGATCCGCGCCCTGAAATCAGGTGAAGTGGTCTGGTATGCCCCGGATCATGACTATGGCCCGCAATCCAGCGTGTTTGTCCCGTTCTTTGCGGTGGAAGATGCAGCGACGACCACCGGGACCTGGATGCTGGCGCGGATGTCCAAAGCGGCTATCGTGCCGTTTGTGCCGCGCCGTAAACCAGACGGTTCAGGCTATCAGCTCATCATGCTGGAGCCGGAACTCGCGCCACCGCTGATTGATGCAGAAACCACCGCCCGCTGGATGAACGGCGTTGTCGAGAAATGCATTATGCTCGCGCCGGAGCAGTACATGTGGCTGCATCGCCGCTTTAAAACCCGGCCTCAGGGCGTCCCTTCCCGGTATTAACCTGCGTGCGGCCTTCCGGGCCGCATGTTGTTTTAGCTTTAAAAGCTCCCCGTCATTGCGGCAATCATACCCCGGGCGCATAATTAGCAGGCTTATTACCTCACTGTTCACGGTGCCCTGCACCTCATTATGCGGATAGTTATGTCCCCCACAGATGCTCCCATAAACTGGAAACGTAACCTGACGGTTGCGTGGCTGGGTTGTTTTCTTACTGGCGCCGCCTTTAGCCTGGTGATGCCCTTCCTGCCCCTCTACGTTGAACAGCTCGGCGTCACCGGACATAGCGCCCTGAATATGTGGTCCGGCCTGGTGTTCAGCATTACGTTCCTGTTCTCCGCCATTGCGTCGCCTTTCTGGGGTGGGCTGGCGGATCGCAAAGGCCGCAAAATTATGCTGCTGCGCTCCGCGCTCGGCATGGCGATCATTATGCTGCTGATGGGGGTGGCGCAGAATGTCTGGCAGTTCCTGATACTACGCGCGCTTCTGGGCCTGCTCGGGGGATTTATCCCTAACGCCAACGCCCTGATCGCCACCCAAATCCCGCGCCAGAAAAGCGGCTGGGCGTTGGGCACGCTATCCACTGGCGGAGTAAGCGGCGCACTGCTGGGCCCACTGGCGGGCGGGCTGCTGGCCGACCACTACGGACTGCGGCCGGTATTCTTCATTACCGCCAGCGTGCTGTTCCTCTGCTTCCTGGTGACGCTTATCTGTATCCGCGAGAATTTCACACCCGTGGCCAAAAAAGAGATGCTGCACGCCCGGGATGTGCTGGCCTCGCTGAAAAACCCAAAGCTGGTGCTGAGCCTGTTTGTAACCACCATGATTATCCAGGTGGCCACCGGTTCAATCGCGCCTATACTGACGCTCTATGTCCGCGATCTGGCGGGAAACGTCAGCAACATTGCTTTTATCAGCGGCCTGATCGCCTCTGTTCCCGGCGTGGCCGCGCTACTGAGCGCGCCGCGGCTCGGCAAGCTGGGAGACCGGATAGGCCCGGAGAAAATCCTGATCTGCGCCCTGATCGTCTCCGTCCTGCTGCTGATCCCCATGGCGATGGTGCAGTCTCCCTGGCAACTCGGCGTCCTGCGCTTCCTGCTGGGGGCTGCGGATGGTGCGCTACTCCCGGCTGTACAGACGCTGCTGGTCTATAACTCCACCAACCAGATAGCCGGTCGTATTTTCAGCTATAACCAGTCGTTTCGCGATCTGGGTAACGTCACCGGACCGCTGGTCGGCGCGGGGATTTCGGCCAGCTTCGGTTTCCGGGCGGTCTTTATCGTGACGGCAGGCGTCGTGCTGTTCAACGCCGTTTATTCGTGGCTCAGCTTATCCCGGGCGCTACGCCCGGCGCGAATAAGACAACATCGTGACGGCTAATTTTCGCATTCATACTTGCAAAATCACATAATCAGCTATTCTTTCCCTGAATACCTTCACGAAAAACAGGGAGACACCAATGACCATGTACGCCACGCTGGAAGAAGCAATTGATGCCGCTCGCGAAGAGTTCCTCGCCGATAATCCCGGCATTGAGGAAGAAGATGCTGACGTGCAACAACTCAATATCCAAAAATACGTCCTACAGGACGGCGATATTATGTGGCAGGCCGAATTCTTTGCTGATGAAGGTGAAGACGGTGAATGTCTGCCGATACTCAGTGGTGAAGGTGCACAGGCGGTATTCGACGGCGACTATGACGAAATTGAGTTACGTCAGGAGTGGCTGGAAGAAAATACGCTGCACGAATGGGACGAAGGTGAGTTTCAGCTCGAACCGCCGCTGGATACCGAAGAGGGTCAGGCCGCAGCGGACGAATGGGACGAGCGATAAGTCACCGCTACTCGTAGGGGCCGTGGCTGGCATCGATGGGCAGCAGTAGCGTGTCGAAAATCAGCGAAAACGGCAGATCGAGCACGGTGAGATAGCGCCATGCGGAATCACGGACATCCCACTGTACGCCGGGGTAGTACTGATTCCCGTGGCCCTGCCCGGGGATGGTGCGGCTGATGATGCTGCCGCAACCGCTGAGCAGGCATGCCATCATGACGACAATGATTACTTTCATTTCTGACCTCTAAAAAAATACCGGCGATTAAGCCGGTATTTTATTTGGCGGGTGGCGCTTCGCTTACCCGCCCTACTTAACAACTTACTTCGCCTTCAGGGCCAGCGGATTGAGCTTCACGTCCTTGTAGTAGTTCACCCACGAAGAGTATCTCTCCGGCGCGGACCACACGCGGTAGTGAAGCCGTGCCATCGTCACCGGATCGCTCAACAACACCAGACGACGGTCGCGGTTAAGCTTTTCTGGCGTCTCGTTCAGCGCCTGCTCAACGTGGCGATCGCGGGCGATCTCCAGCACCTGGCTGGCGCGGTGACGCGCCGTCGCCATCGCGGTTGCCAGCGCGTTGAATGACGGGTTAAACACGGCATGCATAAAGCCATCATCCAGCGTGCGTTTGCGGTTCTGCTCCAGATAGGTATCGGTATCCACCAGCACCTGCGGCGGAGAATACTCTTCCGGGATCAGGAACAGCTTCCAGCGTTTGGTACGCAGGCCCACCGTGGAACGGCTGGAGATCACCGATACAAACGGCGACAGGATCAGCGAGAAGACGATTGGCGCAAGCCAGAACAGGAAACGCAGATCCAGCCAGGCCATACCAACGGCCCACACCAGGCCCAGCAGCAGCTGAGAGCCGTGGCGCATAAAGGCTTCACTCCACGGCGTAGAGTCATCGTCACGCTGCGGTGAATTCCACACCACTTCCCATCCCAGGAACGCGCTCACCACAAACACCGTATGGAACAGCATACGCACCGGCGCCAGCAGGACCGAGAACAGCACTTCCAGCAGCAGTGAAAGGGTCACGCGGCAGAAACCACCGTACTCCTTCGAACCTTTGCACCAGATCAGAATGATACTGAGCAGCTTAGGCAGGAACAGCAGCACCATGGTCGACGCGAACAGCGCGATCGCAAGCTCCGGACGCCACTGCGGCCACACCGGGAACAGCTGGCGCGGTTGCAGGAAATACTGCGGCTCCGTCAGGGCATGCACAACCTGCAACGCGGTTGAGAGCGCCAGGAACATAAACCACAGCGGCGCAGACAGATAGGACATAACGCCCGTCAGGAACACCGCACGGTGAACAGGGTGCATCCCTTTCACCAGGAACAGGCGGAAGTTCATCAGGTTACCGTGACACCAGCGGCGGTCGCGTTTGAGCTCATCCAGCAGGTTCGGCGGCAGCTCTTCATACGAGCCAGGCAGATCGTAGGCAATCCAGACGCCCCACCCTGCGCGACGCATCAGCGCAGCTTCCACAAAGTCATGCGACAGAATGGACCCGGCAAACGACCCTTCACCCGGCAGCGGCGCCAGGGCGCAGTGCTCGATGAATGGCTTCACGCGGATAATGGCGTTGTGGCCCCAGTAGTGGGATTCACCCAACTGCCAGAAGTGCAGACCGGCAGTAAACAGCGGCCCGTAGACGCGGGTCGCAAACTGCTGGCAGCGCGCATACAGCGTGTCCATACCGGACGCTTTTGGCGAGGACTGAATAATTCCCGCGTTCGGGTTGGCTTCCATCAGACGGACCAGCCCGCTCAGGCAGTCGCCGCTCATCACGGAGTCTGCATCCAGTACCACCATGTAGCTGTACTGGTTACCCCAGCGACGACAGAAGTCATCAATGTTTCCGCTCTTACGCTTAACACGACGACGACGACGACGGTAGAAGATCTGCCCTTCGCCCTGCACCTCGGCAATCAGTTCCATCCAGGCTTTTTGCTCCGCCACGCAGATATCCGGATTGTAGCTGTCGCTCAGGATATAGACGTCGAAATGCGCCGCGTTACCGGTCGCCTTCACGGACTCCCAGGTAGCACGCAGCCCGGCGAATACGCGGTCAACGTCTTCGTTACAGATAGGCATGATCAGCGCGGTACGATGCTCAGGATTGAGGGGCTCATCCCCGACCGTCGACGCGGAAATGCTGTATTTGTCACGCCCCATCAGCAGTTGCAGGAAGCCCATCAGCGCCGTCCAGAACCCGGCGGAGACCCAACAGAACAGCACCGCGAACAGCAGAAGAATGCCGCTCTGTAAAATATACGGCAGCAGCTGCATGAAGGAGACCCAGATATCCTGGCCAATCATGTCAGCAGGGTTAATCAACGCCCAGCCCTGGTACGGCAGAATGGTTTTCATGTACCAGGTGGCGACAACCGTCTGCGCCAGCGTCAGCAGCAGCAGAATGTAACGACGAATCGTTCCCACGGTACGCCATTTCTGCTCGGATGCCTGCTGTTCTTTGGTCAGACGTGACAGATAGCGCGGCGTCACGTCACGCCCACGCAGGCGATCCCAGAAGCGGCCCACCGGGTTGGTGCGCCACGGATCGGGGAACATGGAGGAACGCGTGGCCTTCGGCATCGCCTGTAGCTGGTCACGCCCTTCGTCATCCTTGATTAACTGCCCTTCTGCCAGCGAGTCTGGCCATGCCTGCTCCAGACGTGCCTTCACTGACCCCAGCGGCGTATCATCATCACGGGAAAAGTGACGATGTTCACCATCCAGCGCGGTGTGAACCGCGCGGATGTCGCTCGCAGGGAGTGCCGCTTTTTCAATGTCCGTCAGCGGCATGGCATCAATATATTCAGATGTATTATTCATTGGCAGGTAGCTGATAGCTCCAGGTTTCACTCAGCGGCTTATCGTTACTGACCAGCGCGGCGCGCATTTCAGTGGTCTGTTTCGGATCTTTCACCTTCACGCGCAGGGTCAAACGCCACCCTTTGGTGACCGGATTGTAGCGCACGGCGTTCTCAACGATTTCACCGTTATCGCCAATGCTGGCCTGTGCCGTCACGGCAGTATCCGGCGCCAGTTTTTTCATATCCTGCCCGGTGAAGTCCACGATAAATGCCAGCGTGCCATCCGGCTGACGAATCAGGTTGGACTGCTTCACGTCACCCGTCGAACGACGCGTCTGCATCACGTACGCGTTATCCGGCGCGTGCAGCTTGTCTTCGTCACGGCTGAAAGTGATCGCATACTTGAAGTTCATCTCTTTACCGGCTTCCGGCAGCTGATCCGGTGTCCAGTACGCCACGATGTTATCGTTGGTTTCATCGTTGGTTGGAATTTCAACCAGCTCAACCTTGCCTTTACCCCAGTCGCCTTTCGGCGTCACCCAGGCGCTTGGACGCAGATCGTAGCGGTCATCCAGATCTTCAAAGCGGGAGAACTGACGGCCACGTTGCAGCAGACCAAAGCCCTGTGGGTTTTCCATCGCAAAGCTACTGACGGCGAGGTGTTTCGGGTTGTTCAGCGGACGCCAGATCCACTCGCCGTTACCCGCATGAATGGAAAGGCCATTGGAATCATGCAGTTCAGGACGGAAGTTGGTCGCCGGAGACGGCTGGTTCGGCCCGAATAGGAACATGCTGGTCAGCGGCGCGACGCCCAGTTTGCCCACTTTATCGCGCAGGTAAACTTTAGACTGTACGTCAACTACCGTGTCACGCCCTGGCATGATCACGAAGCGATAAGCGCCTGTCGCACGAGGGGAGTCCAGCAGCGCATAAATTGTCAGACGTTTGTCAGTTGGTTTTGGACGTTCGATCCAGAACTCGCGAAAACGTGGAAATTCTTCACCTGATGGCAGCGCGGTATCAATTGCCAGACCGCGCGCAGAAAGCCCGTACACCTGCCCCGCGCCAATCACGCGGAAGTAGCTGGCGCCAAGCATGCTGACGATTTCGTCGTTTTTATCTTTGCTGTTAATCGGATAAAGCACCTTGAAGCCTGCGAAGCCGAGGTCTTTCACCGTGTCTTTATCGTGTTGCACATCGCCAAAATTGAAATAATCCGGGCTGTACTTGATTTTGCGTACCGCGGTCGCCGTCACTTCGTTGATGGCAACCGGCGTGTCGAAGTACATACCCTGGTGGTAAAATTCAAGCTTGAACGGGGTTTTAATATTGTTCCAGTACGCTTTATCGTGATTGAACTGGATCTGCTGATAGTCCGCGTATTTCATGTCGCGGAAAACGGAGGGCAGGTTACTTTTTGGCGCTTCGTAGCTCTTGCCCGCCATCGATTTAGCCTGTTTTGCGACATCATCGATGTTAAAGGCCAGTGCAGATGAGGTATACAGTGACAACAGCACTGCTACACCCAACCAACGCATTTTCATCATTTGTGGTTTATGTTTCATAATAAGTAAGCACTTCCCCCTTTGTGTGCTTATATCGATCCGATCCATTTTAATGGAAACTCAGGCAATCCGACAACATTATCACTGCTTTGTTCAGCTCGCTGGCTCATGGATTAAGCAAATGAAAGAACCCGCTTTTCACTTTGCGTGCTTATCCTGGAGACAGGGTGTCGGTCTTGGTGTAGGGTTGGCTCCGAATGTAACCATTATGAGCCTTAGGGATAAGGCGAAAAGTCTGAGAATGCGCAAAGTTATATGAGCACAACCCCTGTACAACGTGAATATTTCCTCGACTCGATCCGCGCATGGCTCATGCTATTGGGGATCCCTTTTCATATTTCACTGATCTATTCCAGCCACACCTGGCACGTGAACAGCCAGATGCCCTCCTGGTGGCTGACGCTGTTTAATGATTTTATCCATGCCTTCCGCATGCAGGTGTTTTTTGTCATTTCCGGTTATTTCTCTTACATGCTCTTCTTGCGCTATCCCCTCAAGCGGTGGTGGAAAGTGCGCGTGGAGCGCGTGGGCATACCAATGTTGACGGCCATTCCGCTGCTGACGCTGCCGCAGTTCATCATGTTGCAGCATGTTAAAGGCAAGGCGGAAAACTGGCCGAATCTCTCCTTCTATGAGAAATACAACACCCTGGTCTGGGAGCTGATTTCCCACCTCTGGTTCCTGCTGGTACTGGTGGTGCTAACCACGGTGAGTTTGCTGATCTTCAGCCGGCTGCGCCAGCGCGCGAGTAGCGCATCCTCGACCTTCTTCGCCAACATCACCCTGGGCAAGCTGTCGCTGCTGTTTCTTGCGCTGGGGGTCGCGTATGCCGCCGTCAGGCGCACCCTGCTCATTGTCTACCCTCCCATTCTGAGCGATGGGCTGTTTAATTTCGTGGTGATGCAGACCCTGTTCTACATTCCCTTCTTCCTGATCGGGGCGCTGGCATTTATTCATCCCCGGCTTAAAGCGCTGTTTACCACCCCCTCCCCCTGGTGTGCGGTGGGTGCTGCGCTGGCCTTTGCCGCCTATCTTCTCAATCAGCGCTATGGCAGCGGGGACGCGTGGATGTATGAGACAGAGAGCGTGATAACGATGCTGATGGGCCTGTGGATGGTTAACGTGGTGTTCGCCCTTGGCCATCGTCTGCTGAATTTTAAATCCAGCCGCGTTACCTATTTCGTTAATGCTTCGCTGTTTATCTACCTGGTTCACCATCCGCTGACGCTGTTTTTCGGGGCGTACATTACGCCGCATATTGCCTCGAATGCGCTGGGCTTCTTCACCGGCCTGGTCTTTGTGGTTGGCATTGCCATCGTGTTGTATGAAATCCATCTGCGGATCCCGCTTTTGCGTTTCCTGTTCTCAGGCAAACCTCAGGTTAAAGCGGGATAACAAAACGGCGCCTCCAGGGCGCCGTTTTTGCACTTCAGACATCAAAATGCCTGGCTGCGCGCGGTCAAAATCCGCTGATACAGGTCGGCGGTGTGCTCATCGAAACAGACAAAAATGACTTTTTCCGGCATGGGTTTGAGGGAAAGGTAGTGATAAACGGTATTCACGGCGATTGTAGCTGCCGCTTCCTTTGGATAACCGTATACCCCGGTGCTAATGGCGGGGAACGCCATGGTCTTATACCCGTTATCCGCCGCAAGCCGCAGGCAGTTACGATACGCCTGCTCCAGAATCTCAGCCTCATGGCGGTCGCCACCGTGCCAGACGGGTCCAACGGTATGGATCACCGCTTTGGCCGGGAGATCGCCCGCAAGCGTAATAACAGCATGCCCCGGCGGGCACTCTCCCTGCTGCTGACGCACGGTTTTGCATGCTTCAAGGAGTTGAGGGCCTGCGGCCCGGTGAATGGCACCGTCCACCCCGCCCCCACCCATCAGGGAGGAATTGGCTGCGTTGACGATCACGTCAACGTGTACCGTCGTGATATCGCCATGAATAACGTCGATTTGCGGTCTCATAAACACCCTCTGCAACCCGCCTTTTTATTCAGTGTATCGCAGAGGGAGAAGGAGAAAAACTGCCGCAAAAAAAACGGCGGTTAACGGTAATCTACCTGAACGACCGCAAGCGTTTTCTGTTCATTCAGGTATTTCATGCTGACAGCGGCCAGAGCTGAATGAGGATGATGGCCCCGGAGCGCCTCGTCATAACTGATGGTATGCGTTTTCATACGGTTATTTTCCGGGCAGGAGATTGCGAACTGCTGATGCCGGGGCGTGACTTCGCACGGGTCAGCGACCACCGCGCCACGAAAATGAATCACCCCACCATTTTCTATAGTTGCTGAATAAGCCGGAGATAAAAAAGAGGACAGGATCAGTCCCAGACCAGAAATAATACACGCTGCGGATTTGAACATTATTTGTACTCCTCAATGAAATTCGTCCTTGAGGGGTAAAAACGCTCCGTTATGACGTATCAATTTAAGCAACCCGATGACTGGGTTCTTGATATCAGCATAGCTTACCTGTGCAGCGCCGCCACTTTATTAAATCATTGATTTCATGAATTATTAAAGCGTACTTACCGGTGCGTTCCACTGCTGTGATAAATGAAGCGATTTTCCATCGGAAACGGTGACGATTATTTTTACCGCTTCCCCTGAACGAATATTTAAACTGATTCGCGTTAAATCAATCGGCTGATTAGCGGGTATAAAAAGAGTATTTTTCTGCCGCGATGTACTTTGTCCCGCTTGCCCCTGTCGGACAGATAACATCTCAACCTGACATTCGCAGGCGTCTGCCAGCGTGACCTGAGGAATAATGGTTGTCATATTTGCCTGCTGTGAGGTGCTGAACGTTATCTGGCTGGCAAGCGCGGCAAGAAGAATGAAGGTGCTCATGAGATCCTCCCGAAAAAAAACAGGGCGCATGCCCTGTTTTTTGGTACAGAAATGAATCAGTACTGATGTGCGGTCGCGTTGTTGCCAAAGCCAACCTGGTGCACAGTCACCGTTGAGCCGGACGCTGTCTGGTCTACCGCCGCGCCGTTGCCGCCGCCGAACTGTTTCACGTTGATAACAGAGTCTTTGCTATTCCACTGGTCGATGGTGGCGCTGTTACCAAAGCCTTTTTGCAGCAGATCGATAGAACTGTCATCAGAGCCCTGGCCAACATCTGCACCGTTACCGCCACCGTGCTGGGTAATGGTTAATTCAGAATCTCGGGCGTCCGTCTGCAAAGCAAGTGCGGAGTTACCGCCGCCGTACTGGTAAATGCTCAGGGTTGAGTCAGGGCCGTTATTGCCGCCACCCCAACCACCACCGTGGCCGCCGCCAAATTGTGGTACCGCACCTGCGAAAGCACTGCCAGAAACTACGATTGCTGCAATAACTGCCACTTTGAAAAGTTTCATGGTAAACCCCCATCGGATTGATTAAGGCGTCACACATCGCTAGCGTTGAATAACGCGAATAGCCATTTGCGACTGTCTCTGCACTACAACTGCTGTTTTCTGCGTACCATACTGCGTTATATTCGCCCTGTTACCCGAGCCTTTCTGGATAATCATGGCGGTGTTGCCAAAAGCGCCCTGCTTAATACTCGCATCGTTGCCGTTGCCGGTCTGATCGATATAAGCAAGGTTATACGTCCCTGACTGTTCAACATGCGCGTGGTTATTCCCGCCCTCCTGGGAAATAATGGACAGCAATTTAGAACCGCCCTGGCGTACATCAGCATTATTACCTGAACCCTGTTGACCAATAATGGCTGCCTGATTGTATGAAGCTTTACTTAATTCATTTATCGCAAAATTATATTCAGAACTGGCTAAATCTGAATCACCTGCGATTACAAACCCAGGCGCACCCAGTAATGTAAACATCATAAACAACGTTTTGTTTTTCATGCTGTCACCCTGGACCTGGCTATAAAATAGGTATTTCTTAACCCGTTAACGCGATTCGTTTTGTTAACGCCGCGTTACGGAAAAGAGTATGTCTGCCGAAACATATTTAATATCTCACCCGTGTGCCTTATTTTTATATGCTCATTCACCTCAAAGTCGTAAATCTCGCCTGAAACTACGCGACACACCACTAATGCAGAAATAAATTCTTGTCTGTGCACCTGGACAACAGCGAGACAGGCTGTCCATCCTGTACCGGCTTCTACAGACAAACACGGCAATGTCTTTTGCCAGGTGCGTGACACGAAGCAAGTTTTCTTAAGAAAATTCTCCGGCTTAGAGAAGTCTTAACTTTTTAGCTGAGTTCATACTTTTTACCGGCTGGCTTATAATAATTAAAAGCCAAATAATTCAATCCGTTATAATATATTGTATGACTTTCAAAATCTGTGCACGTTTATACACCTGTACAACTTTCCCCTTATCTTAAAATCTATTCGCCCTGCAAAATACACAACTTAATATCGAATTTTACATTCTGTTACATGATTAACACTTGCTTTAAAGTTTGCAATAGCTAGATTGAAAACAGCAGTACGTTATTTGTTTTTAATTTTACCGCCTCCTTTGGAGGAAGGTTTTTTAACTACACACAGCAGTGCCACACCTGTCAGTACTTCTGGTGCCCTTTTCAATAATACGAGGGCAGCTGCCGGGTGTCATAAATAACGTGGGGTTTCATCATGTTTAATGAAGTCCATAGCTTACCCGGTCATACATTATTGTTGATCACAAAACCTTCCTTACAAGCGACAGCATTATTGCAGCATTTAAAACAATGCCTCTCGCTTAACGGGAAACTGCATAATATTCAACGTTCTTTTGATGATATCGCTCCTGGCAGCATCATTCTTCTCGATATGATGGAAGCGGATAAAAAACTGGTCCATTACTGGCAGGATAATTTAAGCAGGAAAAACAATAATATCCGCGTATTGTTATTAAATACGCCTGATGAGTATCCTTTCCGCGATATTGAGAGCTGGCCGCATATTAACGGCGTGTTTTACGTCACTGAAGAAGAAAACCGTGTCGTGGAGGGTTTGCAGGGCATATTGCGGGGGGAGTGTTATTTCTCGCAAAAACTGGCCAGCTACCTCATTACCCACTCCGGAAATTATCGCTATAACAGTTCAGAATCTGCACTTCTGACGCACCGTGAGAAAGAGATCCTGAACAAACTGCGTATTGGTGCTTCAAATATTGAAATCGCCCGTTCGTTATTTATCAGCGAAAATACGGTTAAGACGCATCTTTATAATCTTTTCAAAAAGATAGCTGTTAAAAATCGCACGCAGGCGGTGTCGTGGGCAAACGATAACCTCAGGCGTTAATAGCATGAAACGCACCCTAAGTTGGATTGCCGCCGCAGGCATTATGCTTGCTGCCGGAAACCTTCAGGCTGTTGAGGTGGAAGTTCCCGGACTGTTGACCGACCACACCGTCACCTCTGTCGGACACGATTTTTATCGTGCCTTCAGCGATAAGTGGGAAAGCGATTATCCGGGTAACTTAACCATCAATGAACGGCCCAGTGCGCGGTGGGGAAGCTGGATCACAATAACCGCTAATCAGGACGTTATTTACCAGACTTTTCTATTCCCAACGAAAAGAGACTTCGATCAGAACGTCGCTTTCGCGCTGGCACAAACAGAAGACGCTATTAACCGCCTACAGTTAGACAAAGCCCTTTTGAGCACAGGCGATTTAGCAAAAGATGAGTTCTAGCAACGACACCTATTTCGGAGGCAGTAATGCGTCTCGCACACACAGTGATTTCGTTAATGCTCATTGCGCCGTTGAGCTGGGCCGGAAATATGACATTCCAGTTCCGCAACCCTAATTTTGGCGGCAACCCGAATAACGGAGCCTTTATGCTTAACCAGGCTCAGGCTCAAAACTCCTATAAAGACCCCAGCTATGACGATGATTTCGGTATCGAGACCCCGTCGGCCCTGGATAATTTCACTCAGGCCATCCAGTCGCAAATATTAGGTGGCTTATTAACCAACATTAATACCGGAAAACCCGGCCGGATGGTCACTAACGACTTTATCGTCGATATTGCCAATAAAGACGGACAGCTTCAGTTAAATGTGACAGACCGAAAAACCGGTAAAACGTCGACAATCCAGGTTTCCGGTTTGCAGACCAGTTCAACTGATTTCTAAACAACCCCAAAATAAGGACAATTATTATGCAGCGCTTTTTTATTTTAGTTGCAGTGTGCTTATTAAGCGGTTGTTTAACTGCCCCGCCAAAAGAAGCCGCTAAACCCACCCTAATGCCTCGTGCCCAGAGCTACCGGGATCTGACGCATCTGCCGGTCCCTACCGGGAAGATATTCGTCTCGGTCTATAACATTCAGGATGAGACGGGCCAGTTCAAACCGTATCCGGCCAGTAACTTCTCGACGGCCGTACCGCAGAGCGCCACCGCGATGCTGGTCACCGCCCTGAAAGATTCTCGCTGGTTTATCCCGCTGGAACGTCAGGGGCTGCAAAACCTGCTTAACGAACGAAAAATCATTCGTGCCGCGCAGGAGAATGGTACCGTTGGCGTCAATAACCGCATGCCGCTACAGTCTCTCACCGCAGCCAATATCATGGTGGAAGGCTCGATTATCGGCTACGAAAGTAACGTGAAATCGGGCGGTGCGGGTGCGCGTTACTTTGGCATCGGGGCCGACACGCAGTATCAGCTGGATCAGATTGCCGTCAACCTGCGCGTGGTTAACGTGAGCACGGGTGAGATATTATCCTCCGTGACCACCAGCAAAACGATTCTCTCTTATGAAGTGCAGGCCGGGGTATTCCGCTTTATCGATTACCAGCGTCTGCTGGAGGGTGAAATTGGCTATACCTCTAACGAGCCGGTCATGTTGTGTCTGATGTCAGCCATCGAAACCGGCGTGATTTTCCTGATTAATGACGGTATCGATCGCGGCTTGTGGGATCTTCAGAATAAAAGTGACGTGAGTAATGCGGTGCTGGTGAAATACCGTGAGATGTCGGTGCCGCCGGAGTCATAATCGGCGGCGCATAAAAAAGGCGAGATTTCCGTCTCGCCTTTTTTTATTTACTTACCGCAGGAACGCTCTGGCTCTTCTCGCGTCGGGCCGCAAGCCAGAGGCCGCTGTTCTTCATGGCGTAGCCAAACAGTAATCCCAGCATGAGCGAAGGGACCACCAGCTTCCAGTCCCCCTGCCCCGCAAAGGTCGCGCAGGCCCCCATGAACGTGCCGGGCACAAAGGACAACAGCAGATGTTTTGCCTGAACGCACATCAGGAAGGCCACAATGCCGGTCATGGCGTACCCCAGGATTTCCACATGCGGCGCCAGCGCGCTGCCTTTCATAATGACCAGCGCCCAGACCACGCCACTCAGTAACGTGCAGCCTGAAATAAAGAGCCCTTTGAGACCACCCTGCGGGCAGGCGAAATAGGCCGTGCAGCCAAGAAAACCAGCCCAGCTCAACAAGCCGAGAGATACCGCCACCCAACCCCAGAGGCCGGAGAGAATGCCAGTCGTGATTGCAATACAAAGTAATATGTTCATGGTGCGCATCTTAGCAGATGCGCACCTTAGAAATGAGATCAGAAGCACATTACGTGCAAGTTGAAATGTATCGTTGCAGGATTTTTGTGATTCAAATCACTCTTCGTTCTCTTCTTCCAGCTCGTCCCACATGGCAGCGATGGCGTCACGCGTCAGCGGAGCCAGCGTTCTCCAGAACGGCGAGGTGGCGTGGGCTTCAACTTTACCCAGGAAGGTGCCAACCCACGGAAGCAAATACGTTTCGAACAGGGTTTCAATCGCCTCGTTCTCATCATCACCTGCATTATCTTCAATCCATGAGGCCGCCAGCAGCAGGGTACCGATATGATCGGCAGGCATATCCGTCAGCGGCATGCCGCGTTCTGAAAGAAACGCCCGAACTTCCGCTTCGGTCGCACCTTCCTGCCAGGCAGAACGATACGGCGACACGCGACACTCTTCCCCCACAAACAGCGCGTTGTAATCCGTTGAAATCTGCTGCATATCGCAGCTTTTTTGCAAACGTTCCAGCAATTCATCCTGTTCCAGCGGCCAGCTCTGCGCCAGTTTACCTTCACGAATCAGGGTAAACAGCGGAACCAGCAGCGGATCCTGTGGCTGGCGGTAATATAAGGTGCCCAGCACGCGGCAAAGGATGGAAAACTCATTCATGTTTTTATTCCGTTATTAATTAAAGATCGGCAAATTCATCAATCGGCGCCATGCCGCGCGACTCAAGGAAGTCGAGCATACGACGCGGCGTGACGTTCAGGATCTGTTCTTCCGGGAAATTCACGTCCCGCAATATTTTCAGGCACTCGCTGAAATCACCCAGCGTGAAGGCCGTGTGTGAATCAGAGCCCAGCGCCACCATGCCGCCCGCGTCACGCACGGCCGCCGCCACTTCGCGGCAGTTGGCTTCACTGCCCTTACGCGAGTGAACAAAGGAGGAGTTGTTAATCTCCAGCGCCACGCGGTGCTTCGCTGCCGCCTGCGCCACGGCCTGAATATCAATCGGGTATTTCGGATTTCCCGGGTGGCTAATAATGTGCACGTTGCCGCTGGCAATAGTGGCAATCATCGCTGCGGTGTTGGTCTCTTTATCCTGGGGCGCAAAGACCGGCTCGTGGAAGCCGGCGAGGATCAGATCTAACGAGGTCAGCATCGGGCCGGTGCAGTCAATTTCACCGTCGGTATTTTTGATGTTCGCTTCGATGCCGCGCAGTATCCCGATACCGTCCACCAGGCGTGGCCAGATACGCATATTCACAAAATGCCAGTAGTGCGGCGCATCCGCCATATCCGGACCGTGATCGGTTATCGCAAACAGTTTAATGCCTTTCAGCTTCGCCTGAGCGATATAATCATGGAGGTTACTGTAAGCGTGGGTACTGGCGACGGTGTGCATATGCAGGTCAACGGGATACATCTTTCTCTCCTCTGCGGTTTTTCCAAAGGATAGCAGTTATCAGCGGCGAATATTAGCAAAAACCCGGCGAACGCCGGGTTTCTCTCAGTAGCCTCGCTGTCTGTCGACCTGTCCGGTCACCGCGTTGCCCTTCTCTATTTCGCTGATGGTATGCGAGATGTACGCCACGGCCTCCGCCGGTCGCGTCACGGCCGCAATATGAGGCGTCATCGCCACGCGCGGATGTGCCCAGAGCGGGCTGTCTGTCGGCAGCGGTTCGCGGCTATAGACATCCAGCATTGCGCCTTTCAGTTTACCGCTATCCAGCGCTTTCAGCAGATCGTCTTCCACAACGTGTACCCCGCGCGCCAGGTTCATTAAGTAGCTGTCTTCTGCCAACTGGTTGAGGAGCGTGCCATTGATAATGCCGACCGTTTCCGCCGTATTCGGCAGCAGGTTAATGAGGACGCGAGTCCCTTTCAGGAACGCCGGGAGTTCGTCCGTTCCGGCAAAGCTCTCGACGCCTGGATAATCCTTACGGCTCCGGCTCCAGCAGCGCAGTGGGAAGCCCCACGGCGCGAGCGCTTCGGCGACTTTCGAACCCAGTACACCCGCGCCGAGGATGCCGATGGTGAAATCTTCATGCTGATAATCAGGAAGCGGTTCCCAGTGGGATTGCTGTTTAAACGCCTGATAATCGTCGAAACGTCGGAACCAGTGCAGCACCTGGCTCACGGCATATTCCTGCATCTGCTGCCCCATACCGGTATCTTCCAGACGAAACAGGGGAATATCCTCCGGCAGCATTTCAGGGTGTGCCTTCAGCTTACTGAGAATGGAATCCACACCCGCACCAAGAGCAAACACCGCCTTCAAACGTCGTCCCTGAAGCATTTCGACCGGGGGATGCCAGACCAGCGCGTAGTCAGCATGTTCCTTATCGCCCTGTTTCCATTCGCGAACGCGTGCGCCAGGCAGTGCCGCCGTAAGCGCGTTAATCCAGTAAGCCGTATCAAAAGTGGGGTGATAGAAGATAATATCCATAGTCATTGCCTTTTATTGCGCTGTTTTATTTTCATTTTCAACTGGCTTGCCAGCATAACAAATTTATCGCTAAACCGCGTTGCTGATAAAAGAGGCGCATTTCGCACATTTCGGAATCAGGTTGCCTGAAGTTTGTCTAAACACGCTAAATTACTGAAAAAGTGGGTTGACGGCAGTACGGCTTTTCCTTACATTAGCGCCCGTCCCGACAACAACGGGATGACAATATGGTGAGGTGTCCGAGTGGCTGAAGGAGCACGCCTGGAAAGTGTGTATACGGCAACGTATCGGGGGTTCGAATCCCCCCCTCACCGCCATATTCAAGACAAGAGCTCGTACGAAAGTACGGGCTTTTTTCTTTTATATTCTCCGTAAGGAGATTCGCTCCCTGCGTTCTTTATGTCGGGTGGCGCTACGCTTACCCGACCTACAAAAAGCTAGTCTTCAACCATCTTTGCATACTCTTCGGTGAGAAAATCCACCAGCGTCCTGACCGATGGCAGCAGGCCGCGCCGGGATGGATACACCGCGTGGATCACTTCCCGTCTGGGTTCCCAGGCATTCAGCACCCGAACAAGTTCACCTGAAGCCAGCTGATCCTTCACCATCAAAATGGGCAGCTGTACCACGCCCACGCCCGCCATCGCCGCCTCCCGCAGCGCCAGCATGTCGGTAGTCACCAGGCGCGGCGTGAAGTGAATTTCTGCCTTTGCGCCCTCCGGCCCGCTCAATTCCCACTTATGCAGGTGCTTGCCCGCCCCCATACTTAACCCCGGCCACTCGCTGAGTTCAGAGGGCATCGCCGGGTTGCCCATCCGTTCAATCAGTGCCGGCCCGGCAACCAGACAGTGCCCCCTGTCCGCCAGCACCCTTAATACCAGATCGCTGTCATCAAACGGGCGCGGACGAACGCGGATCGCCACATCCACCCCCTCCGCCACCAGATCGACCCGGCGATTGGTGGCTTCGAGCTGGAGGTTGATCCCTGGATAGCGCGCCATAAACCGCGCCAGCATGGGCCCCACGTGAACGTGCAGCAAGGTGACAGGACAGGTGATCCGGACCATACCGCGCGGCTCAGCCTGTAAAGCAGCCACCGCCTCCTCCGCAGCTTCAGCTTCCACCAGCATGGCTTTACAGTGCTGATAGAACGTCTGCCCCACCTCCGTCACCGCAAACTGCCGCGTGGTACGTTGGATCAACCGAACGCCCAGGCGTTCTTCCAGCTGCGCAATCCGACGGCTCAGTTTCGACTTAGGCTGATCGAGCGCCCGACCCGCCGCCGCAAAGCCACCATGCTCCACCACCTTCACAAACCATACGAAATCATTGAGATCCTGCATACGCCTCCATTGTTCCATTTAAGGAACAGTGAATGTCATTTTTGCTATCTACCGGGATATTAACCCTGAATATAAGCTAATTCCATCAACAGGACATCAGGAGTTAATCATGAAAAACGTAACAGGCGTGTATACCGCACCTCGGCCGCACTGGGTCGGTGACGGTTTTCCGGTTCGTTCGATGTTTTCTTACCAGACGCACGGCGAGCCCCTGAGCCCGTTCCTGCTGCTGGACTACGCCGGACCGCATACCTTCCCGGCGGACGGCGCGAAACGCGGCGTGGGCGAGCACCCTCATCGCGGTTTTGAAACGGTGACCATCGTCTACTCAGGCGAAGTGGAGCACCGTGATTCCACCGGCAGAGGCGGCGTTATTGGCCCAGGCGACGTGCAGTGGATGACGGCAGGCGCAGGCATTTTGCACGAGGAGTTCCACTCCAGCGCGTTTTCGCAGAAAGGCGGTGAACTGAAAATGATGCAGCTGTGGGTCAACCTGCCCGCCAAAGACAAAATGGCGACGCCTGGCTACCAGAGCATCACTCAGTCGGATATCCCGGTGGTCACCCTGCCGGATAACAGCGGAACATTGCGCGTGATTGCTGGCCGTTTTGGAGAGGTAACCGGCCCGGCGCATACCTTCTCACCGCTGAACGTGTGGGATCTCGCGCTCCGCCAGGGTAGCCACCTGACGCTCAATCAGCCCGACGGCTGGAGCACGGCGCTGGTTGTCGTTGAAGGCAGCGTGACGGTGAACGGCACCACGCCTGCCGGTGAGGCGCAACTGGTCGTGCTGAGTCAGAGCGGTGACAAACTGCATCTCGAAGCCAGCAGCGATGCCAAAGTGCTGCTGATGGCCGGGGAGCCGCTGAATGAACCCATCGTGGGCTATGGCCCGTTTGTGATGAACAGTAAAACCGAAATTGCCGAGGCTATTCGCGATTTCAACTCCGGCCGCTTTGGCCAAATCTAAACGTAATAAGGAGCGCATTATGTCTACCCCTGCAAACTTCAACGGCGCACGTCCCGTTATTGACGTAAACGATGCCGTTATGCTGCTTATCGATCACCAGAGCGGGCTGTTCCAGACCGTTGGAGACATGCCAATGCCTGAGCTGCGCGCCCGTGCAGCAGCGCTGGCAAAAATCGCCTCGCTGGCGAAGATCCCGGTGATCACCACGGCGTCGGTTCCACAGGGACCGAACGGCCCGCTTATCCCGGAGATCCACGCCAACGCGCCGCACGCACAGTATGTGGCACGCAAGGGTGAGATCAACGCCTGGGATAACCCGGAGTTCGTGGCGGCGGTGAAAGCCACCGGGCGCAAAACGCTGATTATCGCGGGGACGATCACCAGCGTCTGCATGGCCTTCCCGTCCATCAGCGCGGTGGCGGACGGATATAAAGTGTTTGCGGTGATTGATGCCTCCGGCACCTACAGCAAAATGGCGCAGGAGATCACCCTGGCGCGCGTAGTGCAGGCAGGCGTGGTGCCGATGGACACGGCTGCTGTTGCTTCCGAAATTCAGCGCACGTGGAACCGTGAAGATGCGGGTGAATGGGCTGAGGTGTACACACACATCTTCCCGGCCTACCAGCTGCTGATCGAAAGCTACAGCAAAGCGCAGGACGTGGTGAAAAATAGCGAAGTGCTCGATTCGCAGCGTTAATCCTGCGCGCTGCGACATAAGCTGATTAAGGCTTAACCGAACAAGCACGAATGCTGAAAATCTGCTTGACCGTTTTAGCGCAACTCCCTATAGTAGCGCCCCGTTGCCCCCCAAGCGGTCAGGCAGCAAAACAATATGGTGAGGTGTCCGAGTGGCTGAAGGAGCACGCCTGGAAAGTGTGTATACGGCAACGTATCGGGGGTTCGAATCCCCCCCTCACCGCCATATTTGAAGAAGAGCTCGCATGAAAATGCGGGCTTTTTTTTCGCATGTCGCACGCCTTTGGGGGGGATGAGAACCCCCGACCGGGGTTCGACAACTGGCGCAGCCAGTTGGACAGACTGAGAGCGAAGCGAGTCAATCCCCCCGGTGCGACAGGAGCTGCCTCACCTACAAAAAAAGAAAGCCCGTACAAAAGCACGGGCCTGTCTCAACCATTCCTCAGCTATTCAACTTCCCTACCGACTCCTTTCCTTCAGGAGATGAAACCTGCTCAGGCTGAGCACCCGCTTCATCCTTACGCTCCTCCAGCCAGTAATCCGCATTTTTAATCCCCAGCCGAACCGGGTCAAAGTGTGGATCCAACCCCTGTGCATTCTGGATTTCATAATCCTTCAGGCTGGCAAACGCTTTTTTATGCAACAGAACGATGGCAATAATGTTGAGCCATGCCATCAGCCCTACGCCAATATCCCCTAATCCCCAGGCCAGATCCGCGGTGCGTACCGTGCCATATACCGTCGAAGCCATCAGACACAGCTTGAGCAGGAACGTCAGCCACGGGCGATGAATCTTACGGTTGATGTAGGCGATATTCGTTTCAGCGATGTAGTAGTAAGCAATGATCGTGGTGAAGGCAAAGAAGAACAGCGCGATGGCAACAAAGTAATTACCGAAGCCCGGCATCATACTTTCCATTGCCGTCTGGACATATCCCGGTCCTGCGGCCACGCCCGCTATTCCGGTATAGAGCGCTGCGCCGTCGACGCCCTGCACGTTATACAGCCCGGTGATCAACAGCATAAACCCGGTCGCGGAGCAGACAAACAGCGTGTCGATGTACACGGAGAACGCCTGAACCAGCCCCTGTTTCACCGGATGGCTTACGGCCGCCGCCGAGGAGGCATGTGGCCCGGTACCCTGCGCCGCCTCGTTGGAATAGACGCCACGCTTCACGCCCCACATGATGGCCTGGCCCAGAATAGCGCCAAACCCAGCTTCAAGGCCAAAAGCACTTTTCCAGATCAGCAATATAACTGAAGGAAGCTGATCAATATTGATAGCGATAATCACGCACGCCACAATAATATAGCCGAGCGCCATAAACGGAACCACCATGCTGCTAAAGCTGGCAATCCTTTTTACGCCACCAAAAATAATAAAACTCAACAGCACAGCAAGTAACGCCGCCGTGACATTTGGGCTCAGACCAAAGGCAATATCCAGGCTCGCACCAATAGAGTTTGCCTGCACACCTGGCAGTAATAATCCGCAGGAGAAAATCGTTACGATGGCAAATAACCATGCGTACCACTTCACGCCTAACCCTTTCTCAATATAAAAGGCAGGACCACCACGATATTCGCCGTTAATTTTCTCTTTATAAACCTGACCTAACGTGGATTCGACAAAAGCAGAGCTTGCCCCCAAAAATGCCACGATCCACATCCAGAAAAGCGCACCGGGTCCACCAAAGGTAATGGCGGTCGCTACACCGGCAATATTCCCTGTCCCCACGCGGCCCGCCAGGGTCATCGTCAGCGCCTGAAACGACGACACGCCTGCCTCGGTAGGACGCCCCTGAAACATCAGGGTAATCATAAGTTTTATATGCCGTAATTGCAGAAAGCGACTACGCAGCGAGAAATAGAGGCCGACACCCAGACATAAAAATATTAACGCCGGGCTCCAGATAACACCATTAATTGCACTAACCAGTTCGTTCATGTATGACCCTTAGCGTGATGTTCCAGAGGAAACGATCCCCTGGCGAGTTTCTTTTTAGAATTTTGTCTGAACAAGTACGAAACATAGATAATTACCCAAAAGACACCAACTTAATTTTTACTGCTTAGTCATGTTCTGTGACAACATTCACGTTTAATTTTAAACCAATAATTAGCATGATCATTATATTCATAGATATTTTGTGGGTATTATAAATACATATCACACTTCCGTGACCTGTATAAAAAGCGTTCGCAGCAAATTAACAGTAATATTATTATTACCGCAAAACGGGGCGTAAATCCCGTTGAATGCTATAGGAAATAAATATGATTTAAACGTGCAGAGGGAATAAAGGAAGCTTCCCGGCATAACGCCGGGAAGAAATGACTTAAAATGTGAAATGATCTTAGTCGGAGTACACTTCCAGCGTTCGTTGGCACAGCGCTGAGCGGACGCAGTCCTCTTTTGTGAAGCGGACCACCCCTATCATCTCATCTTCATCAAAACGTGACATGGCATCGCTCAGGCCGGACTTCACGCCCGACGGCAGGTCACACTGGGTAATATCGCCGTTGACGATAACCGTCACGTTCTCCCCGAGGCGCGTTAAAAACATCTTCATTTGCGCAGCGGTCACGTTCTGAGCCTCGTCAAGAATGACGACCGCATTTTCAAATGTACGTCCGCGCATATAGGCGAACGGCGCGATTTCCACCTTGCCAATCTCTGGTCGCAGGCAGTACTGCATAAAGGAAGCGCCCAACCGCTTCACCAGCACGTCATAGACGGGCCTGAAGTACGGGGCAAACTTCTCGGAAATATCGCCGGGCAGGAAGCCCAGATCTTCATCCGCTTGCAGTACCGGACGGGTAACGATGATCCTTTCCACGTCCTTATGAATCAGCGCCTCCGCCGCTTTGGCGGCGCTGATCCAGGTTTTCCCGCATCCGGCTTCCCCGGTTGCAAAGATGAGCTGTTTACTCTCGATAGCATTCAGGTAGTGCGCCTGAGCTTCATTCCGCGCCACAATTGGCGATGCATCGCGGCTGTCCCGCGCCATGCCAATGGATTCTACGCCGCTCATCTGCACAAGCGAGGTGACCGATTCTTCTTCACGCTGCTTATGGCTACGTGAATCCCGTCTCAGCACACGTTTTGCTTCACGACGAGCTTTGATCACTGCTTTCTGTCTTCCCATGGATAGCACCTTGAGTTGTTGGTATTCATCACACGCGCCAGCATCGGCACGATTATGCGCACGAACATCAGAGGGTTGGCTTCCTTGTAAGCCATTGCTTGCATTACCGGATGACGATATACAACGGCTACGCGCACCGTTATGCACGTCGGTAGAAAAAGGTTCTTGAGGTGAAGGAGAGAATTTGGTGGTGAAGAAATCGCTGCCGGAGTCTGAGCCTCCGCGCCGGGTACTGCGGTTGATGTGTTTACCTTGTCCAGTACAGGACGCAACCATTCGCGATCTCCATAGTGAGTTAGCATCACTGCCGGGAACTACCGCTGTCTTCTCTTAAGTACATCAGGAATTATCATAAATGCAACATTTATTTTACCTGAATGCAACTTTAGGACTGTCCCTACATGGAAAATCAGTCTTATATAGAAATATTACAGAAATATAACAATAAGATAGTCCTTCGAAAAAATAATGTCCCCGCGAACTGTCGCAGGGACGATTATCAGGCTTCTATCAGACCCTGAGCGAGCCAGGCGTTCGCGTCACGCGCGCCGGGCAGGGCAAAGAAATAGCCGCCGCCGATGGGCTTAATATATTCCTCCAGCGCTTCGCCGTTGAGCCGCTTCTGCACGGTGAGGAATCCCTTCTCCAGATCGTGCTGATAGCAGACAAACAGCAGTCCCGTATCAAGCTGACCGGAGTTGGTCACCCCCAGCGAGTAGCTGTAGCCCCTGCGCATCATCAGGCTGGATTGCGTCTCTTTGGTGCGAGGATTGGCGAGGCGAATATGGCTGTCCAGCGCGATGACGTCCCCGTTCGGATCGCGGGCGTAGTTGGGTTCATCGTGCTCGTGCTTCATGCCGAGCGGTGCGCCGGTTTGCTTATCGCGACCGAAGATAGTTTGCTGCTCTTTCAGCGGCGTGCGATCCCAGAACTCCACGTGGAACCGAATGATACGCACCGCCTGATAGGTGCCTCCGACCGCCCAGGCCGGTTCGCCCTGATCCGCCGTCACCCATACCACGTTCTTCATCAACGCGGTATTGCTGCTGTCCGGGTTGGCGGTGCCGTCTTTGAAGCCCAGCAGGTTGACCGGCGTCTCTTTCCCTTTACTGCGCGCGGCGTGGTCAGAGATAAAACCTTCCCGCTTCCAGCGCACGCTCAGCAGATCCGGGGTGTGCTTGATAATATCGCGCAGGGCATGGATCACCGTATCCTGGGTATTAGCGCAGATCTGCAACAGCAGATCGCCGTGGCACAGCGCCGCGTCAAGAGAATCATTCGGGAATCGCGTCATTTTTTGCAGCGCTTTCGGCTTCTGCTTCGCCAGTCCGTAGCGATCATCAAACAGCGATTCCCCCACCGACACGGTGATGGTCAGATTATCGGGAGCGATAAACGCGCCGAGGATGCCGGAATCCATCGGCGGCAGGCGCGGATTCGGTGTTTCCGGTGCGGGACCGCCGGCGGTGAGGAAGGCAATACGCGTGGTCAACAGCCTGAACAGACGCTCAAGGTCGGCTTTATCACTCGCCAGCGAATCGAAAGCCACCAGCATCATCGAGGCCTGCTGCGGCGTCAGGATCCCCGCCTGGTGCTCACCATAAAACGGCTGCGTTTCCATACGCGCATCCGGGGAGAGCGTGCCGGGGGCGCTTTGCGGTTTTGCCGCATGCGCCACCGGACAGCCGCCCGCCAGGGCAAACGCGCCGCCCAGCGCCCCTACCCCTTTTAACAACCGACGTCGGGAAGGTTCCGCCACGTCGTACTCGTCATGCTTGTTCATCGCTTAATCCAGACCCAGTACGCCACGCAGCAGGGAGAGATCTTCCGCCAGGGTGGTTATCGGGCCTTTCAGCGCGTTACGGTCAGCATCGGTCAGCTTGTCGTAGGTTTCGAACCCGTCTTTGGTGCGGTATTTCGCCAGGATAGCGTCAACTTTCTTAAAGTTGGCATCCACTTTCGCCAGCAGCTCGCCGTTCTCTTTTTGCAGCTGAGGCCGCAGCAGCTCGACAATTTTCTGTGCGCCGTCGACGTTCGCCTGGAAGTCCCACAGGTCGGTGTGGCTGTAACGATCTTCTTCACCGCTGATTTTGCTGGCGGCCACTTCTTCAATCAGGCCCGCTGCGCCACCCACCACTTTCGACGGTGGGAATGCCAGCTCGCTGATGCGTTTTTGCAGCTCCAGCACGTCGCTGTTGAGCTGCTCGGCGTATTTCTCCATCCCACTGGTGGAGTTATCGCCAAACAGGGCTTTTTCCAGACGGTGGAAGCCGGTGAATTTCGGATCGGCGGCCTTCTGCTCGTAGTCGTCTTCACGGGCGTCAATGCTGCCATCAAGGTCAGAGAATAGTTCGGCAATCGGCTCAATGCGCTCGTAGTGCTGACGGGTAGGCGCATACAGGGATTTCGCTTTTTCGATGTCGCCCGCTTTCACCGCGTCGGTAAAGGCTTTGGTGCCTGCCACCAGGTCCGCTGTCTCTTTGGTGACATAGGCTTTATAGGCGGTAATGGCGTCGCCGAGGCTCAGCAGCGCCGTGCCTTTGGCCGCGTCCGCCGTCGCTGCGCCTTTGACGATCAGCTTACCTTTCGGGTTAGTCAGCAGGCCGCAGGTCATGTCATATTCCCCGGGCTGAAGATTTGCGGTCATCTTCTGGCTGAAGCCCGGCGCGATATTCTCGCGCTCTTCCACCACCATCACGCCTTTCAGGATTTCCCACTCCAGCGCCTTCTGGCTGTGGTTCTGAATAATAAACTGCGTTTTACCGCTGTTAACCGTGATGGTCATCGGCTCGCACTGTTTATCGTTGACGGTGACTTTTACCTGCGGAATATCTGCCGCCTGAGCGGTGAAGGCAGACACGAACAGCGCGGCAATGCCTGCGCATAACGCACTACGACGGAACTGAATGGCCATGACTCTTCCCTTTAAAAGTATGTTGTAACTAAAACAGCACTTACGGCGCTACGCGCGACGCCTGCGAGCCGGTACGCGGCGGCATAGCGAACAGGATCAGCGCCGGAACCAGATAGATAAAGTACATCGCCACTTCGCTGACGCTCGGCGTTTCCTGGTAGCCGAAGATCCCTTCGAGCAGGGTACCGGTCAGTGAATGGGTCGACAGGACGTTGCTGAGATCGAACGCCACGTCCTGGAAGTGGTTCCACAGACCCGCTTCGTGGAAGGCGCGGATCGCCCCTGCCGCCAGCCCTGCGGCCACCAGCAGAATAAACAGGCTGGTCCACTTGAAGAACGCGCCCAGGTTAAGACGAATGCCGCCCCAGTAGAGCAGGAAGCCAAGCACAACCGCCGTGGCCAGCCCGAGCACCGCGCCCAGCGGCGGCCAGATGCCCACGTCCTGCTGAAAAGCCGCGAGCAGGAAGAACACAGACTCCAGGCCTTCACGCGCCACGGCGAAAAAGACCATCATGATCAGCGCCCAGCCGTGGTGGTTGCCTTTTTGCAGGGCGTTATCCACCGCCTGCTCAAGCTGTACCTTCACGTTACGGGAGACCTTGCGCATCCAGAACACCATCCAGGTGAGGATCACCACCGCAATCACGGCGACGATCCCTTCAAACAGCTCCTGCTCTTTCTGCGGGAACTCCCCGGTGGTTTCGTTGATGAGGATACCGAGGCCCAGGCAGAGCGCCGCAGCAAGGAAAACCCCAACCCACATGACGCCAATCCAGCGTCCGCGCTGGGTACGCTTCAGATAACTGGCGATAAGGCTAACAATCAGGGCCGCTTCAAGGCCTTCACGTAACATAATGAGAAAAGGAACAAACATGCCGACACCTTAAATGTTTATCGCGGTCAACTGATGCAAAGAAAAGTAAATTCTTGTGATAGTGATTATCATTACGGCAACAAGAAAAACAAGCGAAATGTGTTGAGTTTTGATGACCAGATGTAAACGCATTGCGGAGTAATAATTGCCTGAGTAACCGTTACGTTTATAAGGTATAACGAAAATGCCCATTTACGGTTAACCGGGGCTGTGGCTAAATGTCCGCCTCGAAAACCAACTGAAAATAAGCCATGTTTAAAATTGTCCATTTCCTGCTGGCGCTGGTGATTATTCTTGCGCTCGCCTGGCTGGTGAGTTTCGACCGCCGAAAAATTCGTATTCGTTTCGTTTTACAGCTGATCGTGATCGAAATCGCGCTGGCGTTCTTTTTCCTCCACGCAGAAAGCGGCCTGTTTATTATTAAATACGTTTCCGGTTTCTTTGAGTCGCTGCTTAAATTCGCTGCCGAAGGGACGAATTTTGTCTTTGGCGGGATGGGTGAAAAAGGGCTGGCGTTCATTTTCCTTGGCGTGCTCTGCCCCATTATTTTTATCTCGGCGCTGATTGGTATTCTTCAGCACTGGCGTATTCTGCCGATCTTTATTCGGGTGATCGGGACGCTGCTGTCAAAACTGAACGGCATGGGCAAGCTGGAATCCTTTAACGCGGTGAGTTCGCTGATCCTCGGTCAGTCTGAAAACTTCATTGCCTACAAAGGCGTGCTGGGCGATCTCTCCTCGCGTCGTCTGTTTACGATGGCTGCCACGGCCATGTCGACGGTTTCGCTGTCGATTGTCGGGGCCTATATGACTATGCTCGACGCCAGGTTTGTCGTCGCGGCGCTGATCCTGAACATGTTCAGCACCTTTATTATTCTTTCGGTCATTAACCCGGCCCGCCCGGAAGCGGAGCCGGATATCAGGCTGGAAAAACTGCACGAATCCCAGAGCTTCTTTGAAATGCTGGGCGAGTATATTCTGGCCGGTTTTAAGGTGGCGATGATTATTCTGGCGATGCTGATTGGCTTTATCGCCCTTATTAGCGCCATTAACGCCCTCTTCTCCGGCATATTTGGCATGAGCTTCCAGCAGATTCTGGGTTATGTGTTTTATCCGCTGGCGTGGCTTATTGGTATTCCGCTGAGCGATGCCTTAAGCGCGGGGAGCATTATGGCAACTAAACTGGTGGCGAATGAATTTGTGGCGATGATCGAGCTGCAAAAAATAGCCCATCAAATGTCACCGCGCGGGCTGGGGATTTTGTCCGTGTTCCTGGTATCGTTCGCTAACTTCGCTTCCATTGGCATTGTGGCGGGGGCAATAAAAGGTCTGAATGAGCAACAGGGTAACGTGGTGTCGCGGTTTGGTTTACGCCTTGTATACGGGGCAACGCTGGTAAGCCTGCTGTCGGCGAGCTTTGCGGGGTTGGTGCTGTAAGTTTTGTGCCCGGCGGCGCTTCGCTTGCACGGGCCTACGATACAACAACGGCGGGTTATCCCGCCGTTTTCATTAAAACTGCACGCACACCGGCTGGTCGACCCGCATCACCGACTCCTGCGCGAAGCGTGACTTATAGATCCCGCGCAACGCTTCGATATTCTTCTCACTCTGCGCGTCTTTAGCGTGGATCAGCATCAATGCCTTGCTCGGCTCGCGCGCCACTTTTCCATCATTCCCCAGCCACTGACCGCGCGCATCAAATACCGTTAAACCATCGCGAAAGCGTGGCGTCACGTCCTGGTCGACAAACTGCTGCCATTCGTTGCCTGTGATTTGCGCCCCGGCAGGACGGTTTAAGCCGAAATAAAGCGTGGTCTGCTGCATCTGATTTTCTGCTTTGCAGGTTTCCACCGCCGCGTGCTGTGCGGGTGCGCTACAGCCCGCCAGCATCACGAATGCTGCCACCATTAACCCTGTTTTAATTCTCATTGATGAAGACTCACATAGATGAAAGGACTATCCCCTCTCCCCACCGGGGAGAGGGTTAGGGTGAGGGGAAAATTACTCAGCCTGGAGCTTAGACGGCGGCGCTGAGTGATAGTGCGCGTCCGCCTCCGCAAAGCGTTTCTGCATAGACGCAGACGGCGCTTTACCCAGCAGGCTAAACACCACGATACCGAGGCTGCCGAAGATGAAGCCCGGAATGATTTCGTACAGGCCCAGCCACGCGAACTGTTTCCAGACGATAACGGTTACCGCACCGATAATCATCCCCGCCAGCGCGCCGTTGCGGGTCATGCGTGACCACAGTACAGAGAACAGCACCACCGGACCAAATGCGGCGCCAAAGCCCGCCCAGGCGTAGCTCACCAGCCCCAGCACGCGGTTTTCCGGGTTTGCCGCCAGCGCAATTGCAATTAGCGCCACCAGCAGCACCATAAAGCGCCCTACCCACACCAGCTCTTTCTGGCTCGCGCCCTTACGCAGAAACGCTTTGTAGAGGTCTTCGGTGATGGCACTGGAACACACCAGCAACTGGCAGCTCAGGGTGGACATCACCGCCGCGAGGATCGCGGAGAGCAGAATACCGGCAATCCACGGGTTGAACAGGATCTGCGCCAGCTCGATGAACACGCGCTCGGCGTTCTGGTTCACCGCGCCCGCCTGCGCCGGGTTGTTATTGAAGTACGCGATACCGAAGAAGCCAACCGCACACGCCCCCGCCAGACACAGGATCATCCACGTCATGCTGATACGACGCGCATGAACGATGGTATGGTGAGAATCCGCCGCCATGAAGCGCGCCAGAATGTGCGGCTGGCCGAAGTAGCCCAGGCCCCAGCCCATCAGAGAGACAATGGCGACGAAGTTCAGCCCTTTCAGCATATCGACGTTTTCGATGCTCTTCTGCTTGATCACTTCCAGCGATTCGCCAAAGCCGCCGACGGTGAAAATGACAATCACCGGAGTCAGGATCAGGGCGAAGATCATCAGGCTCGCCTGCACGGTATCGGTCCAGCTTACCGCCAGGAATCCGCCCACGAAGGTATAGAGGATGGTTGCTGCGGCGCCGGCCCACAGGGCGGTTTCATAGCTCATGCCGAAGGTGCTTTCGAACAGGCGCGCGCCCGCCACGATGCCGGAGGCACAGTAGATGGTGAAGAACAGCAGGATCACCACCGCGGAGATAATGCGCAGGATACGGCTGTTATCTTCAAAGCGTCCGGTGAAGTAGTCCGGCAGCGTCAGGGCGTTGTTGTTGGCTTCGGTGTGCACGCGCAGACGGCCTGCCACCAGCTTCCAGTTGATCCACGCGCCGACGGTCAGGCCGATGGCGATCCAGCTTTCGGAGATACCGGAGATGAAAATCGCGCCCGGCAGCCCCATCAGCAGCCAGCCGCTCATGTCGGAAGCGCCCGCAGAGAGTGCGGTGACCATCGGGCCTAAGCTGCGCCCGCCGAGGATGTAGTCGTCAAAGTTTTTAGTGGAACGCCATGCCAAAAACCCTATCAGGATCATGCCAAAAATATAAACGAGAAATGTCACCAGCATCGGTGTGCTAATAGCCATTCAAATTCTCCAAAATGTCGAGCGACAACCGTCCGGGTTGCCTTGTTATGTCATCACCGGAACGTAGTGATGTGTGTATGTGTTTCCGTTGGGCGCGCTATCCTGCCGTATACGCATCCCACTGACAAACGATTTAACACTGCATTTACATGAATTTCATCCCTGGTTTTATACGTCTTTCCTATAGGTTGCACTCGCTCACGCTTTTACGGGTTGCACCTTTAAAAAGTGTTAAGCACCGCATAAAAAATGGGCTCAGAAACCGCCGCACGTTCTTTTTCACAGCTAACTAATCGTTAACAATCCATTCATTTTCCAGCTTGCAGACCAGGTCACATTTAACACGGTTGCACAAAGTTGCAACATGGTGGATATTTCACGCTATCAACAGAACGCTATTACAGAACAACAGGAGTTTTGGCATGGGGATGACCACCATGGGGGTTAAGCTGGATGACGCTACCCGCGAACGGATTAAAACCGCTGCGACCCGCATCGACCGCACACCGCACTGGTTAATCAAGCAGGCGATTTTTAACTATCTGGAAAGACTGGAGAGTGAAGAAGGTCTGCCGGAGCTGCCTGCCCTGCTGGCGGGTGCAGCGAACGAAAGCGAAGAGGCCGCGACGGCTGTTGAAGAGAACCACCAGCCGTTCCTGGAATTTGCCGAGCAGATCCTGCCGCAGTCCGTCAGCCGCGCCGCCATTACCGGCGCCTACCGCCGTGCCGAAACCGACGCCGTGCCGATGCTGCTGGAGCAGGCGCGCCTGCCGGAAGCCGTTGCCGCTCAGGCGCACAGCCTCGCGTATCAGCTCACCGACAAGCTGCGTAACCAGAAAACCGCCAGCGGACGCGCCGGTATGGTGCAGGGTCTGTTGCAGGAGTTCTCCCTCTCCTCGCAGGAAGGCGTGGCGCTGATGTGTCTGGCGGAAGCGCTGCTGCGTATTCCGGATAAAGCCACCCGCGATGCCCTGATCCGCGACAAAATCAGTAACGGCAACTGGCACTCCCACATTGGCCGCAGTCCGTCCCTGTTCGTTAACGCCGCCACCTGGGGCCTGCTGTTTACCGGCAAGCTGGTCTCCACCCATAACGAAGCCAACCTGTCGCGCTCTCTGAACCGCATCATCGGCAAGAGCGGCGAGCCGCTGATCCGCAAGGGCGTGGACATGGCGATGCGCCTGATGGGCGAGCAGTTCGTCACCGGGGAAACCATTGCCGAAGCGCTGGCGAACGCCCGCAAGCTGGAAGACAAAGGCTTCCGCTACTCCTACGACATGCTGGGTGAAGCGGCGCTGACCGCCGCCGACGCGCAGGCCTACATGGTCTCTTACCAGCAGGCGATCCACGCCATCGGTAAAGCGTCCAACGGTCGCGGTATTTATGAAGGTCCGGGCATCTCTATCAAGCTTTCCGCCCTGCACCCGCGCTACAGCCGTGCGCAGTACGACCGGGTGATGGAAGAACTCTACCCGCGCCTGAAGTCCCTGACCCTGCTGGCGCGCCAGTATGACATCGGCATCAACATCGACGCCGAAGAGGCGGACCGTCTGGAGATCTCCCTCGACCTGCTGGAAAAACTGTGCTTCGAGCCGGAGCTGGCGGGCTGGAACGGGATTGGTTTCGTTATCCAGGCTTACCAGAAACGCTGTCCGTTCGTCATTGACTACCTGATTGACCTGGCCAGCCGCAGCCGTCGCCGCCTGATGATCCGTCTGGTGAAGGGCGCCTACTGGGACAGCGAAATCAAACGCGCCCAGATGGAAGGTCTGGAAGGTTATCCGGTCTATACCCGCAAGGTCTATACCGACGTCTCTTACCTCGCCTGCGCGAAAAAACTGCTCGGCGTGCCGAACCTGATTTATCCTCAGTTCGCCACCCACAACGCCCACACCCTGGCGGCGATCTACAGCCTCGCGGGTCAGAACTACTATCCGGGCCAGTACGAGTTCCAGTGCCTGCACGGCATGGGTGAACCGCTGTACGAGCAAGTGACCGGTAAAGTGGCCGACGGCAAGCTAAACCGTCCGTGCCGAATCTATGCCCCGGTAGGTACCCACGAAACTCTGCTGGCCTACCTGGTGCGTCGTCTGCTGGAGAACGGGGCGAACACCTCCTTCGTTAACCGCATCGCCGATACCACCCTGCCGCTGGACGAACTGGTGGCCGATCCGGTACAGGCCGTTGAGAAGATGGCGGCGCAGGAGGGCCAGATTGGTCTGCCGCATCCGAAGATTGCCCTGCCGCGCGAGCTGTATGGTGCAGGCCGCGTCAACTCGGCGGGTCTGGATCTCGCCAACGAACACCGTCTGGCGTCGCTCTCTTCCGCCCTGCTTAACAGCGCATTGCAGAAGTGGCAGGCCAGGCCGATCCTTGAGCAGTCCGTTGAGGACGGTGAAATGCAGCCGGTGATCAACCCGGCAGAGCCGAAGGATATCGTCGGCTACGTGCGTGAAGCCACGGAAGCGGAAGTGGAGCAGGCCCTGGAGAGCGCGGTGAACAACGCGCCAATCTGGTTTGCCACCCCGCCGCAGGAGCGTGCCGCCATTCTGGAACGCGCGGCGGTGCTGATGGAAGATCAGATGCAGCAGCTTATCGGCATTCTGGTGCGTGAAGCGGGTAAAACCTTCAGCAACGCCATCGCCGAAGTGCGCGAGGCGGTCGACTTCCTGCACTACTACGCCGGTCAGGTGCGCGATGATTTCGACAACGAAACCCACCGTCCGCTCGGCCCGGTGGTGTGTATCAGCCCGTGGAACTTCCCGCTGGCGATCTTCACCGGCCAGATTGCCGCGGCGCTGGCCGCAGGCAACAGCGTGCTGGCGAAACCGGCAGAGCAGACCCCGCTGATTGCCGCCCAGGGCATTAGCATTCTGCTGGAAGCGGGCGTACCGGCGGGCGTGGTGCAGCTGCTGCCAGGGCGCGGTGAAACGGTCGGGGCCAAACTGACCTCCGATAACCGCGTGCGCGGCGTGATGTTTACCGGTTCTACCGAAGTGGCCTCCCTGCTACAACGCAACATCGCCACCCGTCTGGATGCGCAGGGCCGTCCTACCCCGCTGATCGCTGAAACCGGCGGCATGAACGCCATGATCGTGGACTCCTCCGCGCTCACCGAGCAGGTCGTCGTTGACGTGCTGGCCTCTGCTTTCGACAGCGCGGGCCAACGCTGTTCCGCCCTGCGCGTACTGTGCTTACAGGATGACGTGGCTGACCACACGCTGAAGATGCTGCGCGGTGCGATGGCGGAATGCCGCATGGGCAACCCGGGCCGTCTCACCACCGACATCGGGCCGGTGATCGACGCGGAAGCCAAAGCCAACATTGAAAATCACATTCAGACCATGCGTGCCAAAGGCCGTCCGGTGTTCCAGGCGGTGCGCGAGAACAGCGAAGATGCCCGCGAGTGGCAGACCGGCACCTTCGTGCCGCCAACGCTGATTGAGCTGGCAAGCTTCGACGAGCTGAAAAAAGAGGTCTTCGGTCCGGTACTGCACGTGGTGCGCTACAACCGTAACAACCTCAACGAGCTGATCGATCAGATCAACGCTTCGGGTTACGGCCTGACGCTTGGCGTGCATACCCGTATCGACGAAACCATTGCCCAGGTGACCGGCAATGCTAAAGTCGGCAACCTGTACGTCAACCGCAACATGGTTGGCGCGGTCGTGGGCGTGCAGCCGTTCGGCGGTGAAGGTCTCTCCGGCACCGGCCCGAAAGCGGGCGGTCCGCTCTATCTGTACCGCCTGCTGGCAAACCGTCCGGAAAATGCGCTGGGCGTGACGCTGGCGCGTCAGGACGCGGAATATCCGGTGGATGCGCAGGTGAAAGCCGTGCTGACCCAGCCGCTGGACGCGCTGATTAAGTGGGCTGAAAATCGTCCCGAGCTGCATGCGATTGCACAGCAGTACGGCGAGCTGGCGCAGGCGGGAACACAGCGTCTGCTGCCGGGTCCTACCGGTGAGCGCAACACCTGGACGCTGATGCCGCGCGAGCGTGTGCTGTGCGTGGCGGACAACGAGGAGGATGCGCTGGTGCAGCTGGCAGCCGCAACGGCAACGGGCTGTGAGGTGCTGTGGCCGGAAGATGCCCTGCATCGAGACCTCGCCAAACAGTTGCCAAAAGCGGTCTCGGCCCGCATTCGCTTTGCGAAGGCCGATGCCCTGCTGACCCAGCCGTTTGACGCGGTGATCTACCACGGTGATTCCGACCAGCTGCGCGAACTGTGCGAGCAGGTTGCGGCCCGCAGCGGTGCCATCGTTTCCGTGCAGGGCTTTGCGCGCGGGGAAACCAACCTGCTGCTGGAGCGTCTGTACGTTGAGCGCTCGCTCAGCGTTAACACCGCGGCGGCGGGCGGTAACGCCAGCCTGATGACAATCGGTTAATCGTGTAAACTCTCCCCGGTGACGCTACGCTTACCGGGGCTACAAAATAGCCCAGGCCGGATAAGCACAGCGTATCCGGCTTTTTTACATGGAGGGGATGATGAAAAGAGTATTTCTCGCAGGTGCAGCCCTGCTCATGAGCGCCAGCACGCTGGCCGACGAGTGCGATAACGCGACCACCCAGCTTGAACTGAACACCTGTAGCGCGCAGCAGTACCAGGCCGCCGATAAAAAGCTCAACGAGACGTATCAGGCCGCCATCAAACGTGCGGCAGCGCCTCAGCGCGATCTACTGAAAAAGGCGCAGCAGGCGTGGATTAGCCTGCGCGACGCGGACTGTGCGTTTATCGGTTCGGGTACGGAAGGCGGGAGCGTTCAGCCAATGATTGTTAACCAGTGTCTGGCGGAGAAAACCGCGGAGCGCGAAGCGTTTCTGGCCACGCTGATGCAGTGTGAAGAGGGCGACTTAAGCTGTCCTCTTCCGCCGGGAAACTAGCGCACGCGGATCCCTTCGATAATCATCCGCTGTACGTTTTCCAGGGTGCTCTGGAAAAACGCCTCGTCCTGGAGCGTTTTACCGGTCACCGCCTCGACCTGGGCCGCGAAGTCAGCGTAGTGCTGGGTTGAGGCCCAAATCATGAAGATCAGATGATGCGGATCGACGGGCGCCAGTTTTCCGCTGGCGACCCATCCGGCAATAATGGCCGATTTATCGTCCACCAGCTGCTTTAAATCGCCGGTCAGCTCCGCCTGCAACAGCGGCGCGCCCTGCAACATCTCCAGGCAGAACAGCCTTGATGCCTGCGGGTAATCACGCGATACCTCCAGCTTCAGGCGTATGTACTCCTCTATCGCCACCAGCGGGGCCAGCTTTTCGCGAAATGCTTTAAGTGGTGCGAGCCAGATATCCAGGATCTGCTGCATCACCGCCACATACAGCGCCTCTTTCGACGGGTAGTAGTAGAGCAGATTGGTCTTGGACACCCCGGCCTGCTCCGCCACCTGCTCAAGGCGCGTACCGTGAATACCAAACTGCGAAAATGTCTCCAGCGCGGCGCTGAGGATCGCCTGTTTCTTGGCGCTCACCGCCTGCGAACGTTTACCGGGTGTTTTCACTGCGCCTTGTGTCATTTTCGCTCTCCATTTTCTGTCCTGCGCTCAGCATAGCAAAACCCCCGTCTCGCCACGACCTTCTGCACCCTCAGCGCGCATGAGTGCCTGTTTTCTGTGCAATGATTTTGACCATCCAGTCCACATTTTCGCTGTTAATTTTAACAACCATCATTTAACACATTAATAACAAAGCGATTTTCAAAACTGGCACTGCCTTTGCAAAAACATCGTGACACCTGCGACGTAATGAAGAGAGGTTCGTGATGAAAATTGGCGTATTTGTACCGATCGGCAACAACGGCTGGCTTATCTCGACCACTGCCCCGCAATACATGCCGACCTTTGAGCTGAATAAAGCCATCGTGCAGAAAGCGGAGCACTACCACTTCGACTTTGCGCTCTCGATGATCAAGCTGCGCGGTTTCGGCGGTAAGACCGAATTCTGGGACCACAACCTGGAGTCTTTCACCCTGATGGCGGGCCTGGCGGCGGTAACCTCGCGCATCCAGATTTACGCCACCGCCGCCACCCTTACCCTTCCCCCGGCAATCGTGGCGCGGATGGCCTCCACCATCGACTCCATCTCCGGCGGGCGCTTTGGCGTTAACCTGGTCACCGGCTGGCAAAAGCCGGAGTACGAGCAGATGGGGATCTGGCCGGGGGACGATTACTTCTCCCGTCGCTACGACTACCTGACTGAATATGTGCAGGTGCTGCGCGATCTATGGGGCACCGGCAAAAGCGATTTCAAAGGCGACTTCTTTACCATGAACGACTGCCGCGTCAGCCCGCAGCCGTCAGTGCCGATGAAGGTGATATGCGCCGGACAGAGCGATGCGGGAATGGAATTCTCGGCGAAATACGCCGACTTCAACTTCTGCTTCGGCAAAGGCGTTAACACCCCGGCCGCCTTCGCGCCCACCGCGGCACGCATGAAAGCGGCCGCCGACAAAACCGGGCGCGACGTGGGTTCCTACGTGCTGTTTATGGTGATTGCCGACGAAACCGACGACGCCGCGCGCGCCAAATGGGAACGATACAAGGACGGCGCGGATGACGAAGCGCTGAGCTGGCTTACCGAGCAGAGCCAGAAGGATACCCGCTCCGGCGCGGACACCAACGTTCGCCAGATGGCCGACCCGACGTCTGCCGTCAATATCAACATGGGCACCCTGGTTGGCTCGTATGCCAGCGTCGCCAGAATGCTCGACGAAGTGGCTGCCGTGCCCGGCGCCGAAGGCGTGCTGCTGACCTTCGATGATTTTCTCACCGGCGTGGAAACTTTCGGCGAGCGCATTCAGCCGCTGATGCAGTGCCGCGCCCACATCCCTGGCGTGACGAAGGAGGTGGCGTAATGACGACCCTCAACGCTCGCCCGGAAGCCATTACCTTTGACGCGCAGCGCAGCGCGCTGATCGTGGTGGATATGCAAAACGCCTATGCCAGTAAAGGCGGGTATCTGGATCTGGCCGGGTTTGACGTCTCCACCACGCAGCCGGTGATTGAGAACATCAAAACCGCCGTGAGCGCCGCGCGTGCTGCGGGCATGCTGATCGTCTGGTTCCAGAACGGCTGGGACGAGCAGTACGTCGAGGCTGGCGGTCCCGGTTCCCCCAACTTTCACAAATCCAACGCCCTGAAAACCATGCGCCAACGGCCCGAACTCCAGGGCTCGCTGCTGGCGAAAGGCGGCTGGGATTATCAGCTGGTGGATGAGCTGGTACCGGAACCCGGCGATATCGTGCTGCCGAAACCGCGCTACAGCGGCTTTTTCAATACCCCGCTCGACAGCATGCTGCGCAGCCGGGGCATTCGCCATCTGGTCTTTACGGGCATAGCCACCAACGTGTGCGTGGAGTCGACCCTGCGCGACGGCTTTTTCCTCGAGTATTTTGGGGTGGTGCTGGAGGATGCCACCCATCAGGCCGGGCCGGATTTTGCCCAGAAAGCCGCCCTGTTCAATATCGAAACCTTTTTTGGCTGGGTCAGTAACGTCAATGATTTCTGCGACGCGCTGACGCCGCCGCTCGCCCGCATCGCCTGAGGAGAACCGCTATGCCGAAATCCGTGATTATTCCGCCGGGCACCAGCACCCCGATTGCCCCGTTTGCCCCCGGCACTCTCGCCGACGGCGTGGTGTATGTCTCGGGCACGCTGCCGTTTGATAAAGACAACAACGTGGTGTTTATCGATGACCCAAAGGCGCAAACCCGCCACGTGCTGGAGACAATCAAAACCGTGATCGAAACGGCGGGTGGGACGATGGAGGACGTGACCTTCAACAGCATCTTTATCACCGACTGGAAAAACTACGCCGCGATTAACGAGATTTACGCGGAGTTTTTCCCCGGCGATAAACCGGCGCGGTTTTGCATCCAGTGCGGGCTGGTAAAGCCCGAAGCGCTGGTTGAAATTGCCACCGTTGCGCACATCGCGAAGTGAGGCGGCCATGATACTGTCCATTTCACCGCCCCCCTTTGCGGGCGCGCCCGTGGTGGTACTGATTGCCGGGCTCGGCGGCAGCGGCAGCTACTGGCTGCCCCAGCTCGCCGTGCTGGGGCAGGAGTATCAGGTGGTGTGCTACGACCAGCGGGGCACGGGGAACAACCCGGATACCCTGCCGGAAGACTACACCCTCGCACACATGGCCGACGAGCTTGCGCTGGCGTTAGCCGGGGCCGGGATCGCCCGTTACTGCGTGGTCGGCCACGCGCTGGGGGCGCTGGTCGGTCTGCGGCTGGCTATCGATAAGCCCGACGCCCTCACCGCGCTGGTCTGCGTCAACGGCTGGCTGACCCTCAATGCCCATACCCGCCGCTGTTTTGACGTTCGCGAACGTCTGCTGCATGCGGGCGGGGCGCAGGCGTGGGTAGAGGCACAGCCGTTGTTCCTCTACCCGGCAGACTGGATGGCCGCCCGCGCCCCGCGGCTGGAGGCCGAGGACGCGCTGGCGCTGGCCCATTTTCAGGGCAAAGCCAATCTGCTGCGCAGGCTGGATGCCCTGAAACAGGCCGATTTCAGCCGCCACGCTGCACGCGTTCGCTGCCCCGTGCAGATTATCTGTTCCACCGACGATCTGCTGGTGCCGTCCGTCTGCTCCGCTGAACTGCACGCCGCTCTCCCGCACGCCCGCAAAACGGTCATGCGCCAGGGCGGGCATGCCTGCAATGTGACCGTGCCGGACATCTTTAACACTCTGCTGCTGAACGGGCTTGCCAGCCTGCTGCACAGCCCAGAACCCGCTTTGTAAGGAGCTTGAATGAGCGAAGCCATCACGCCCGCCGCGCTGGAAACGCTGTTTACCGGCGCACGTACCCATAACGGCTGGCTGGATATACCGGTCAGTGACGAGACGCTGCGCGAGATTTATGACCTGATGAAATGGGGGCCGACGTCCGCCAACTGCTCCCCGGCGCGCATTGTGTTTGTGCGAAGCCCGGAAGGAAAAGAGAAGCTGCGCCCGGCGCTCTCCAGCGGCAACCTTGAGAAAACGCTCACTGCCCCGGTCACGGCGATTGTCGCCTGGGACAGCGAGTTTTATGAGCGCCTGCCTGAACTGTTCCCACACGGCGATGCCAGAAGCTGGTTTACCTCCAGCCCCGCGCTGGCGGAAGAGACCGCCTTTCGCAACAGCTCAATGCAGGCCGCGTACCTGATTTTCGCCTGCCGCGCGCTCGGGCTGGACACCGGGCCGATGTCGGGTTTTGACCGGGAAAAAGTGGACGCGGCCTTTTTCACGGGCACGCTACTCAAAAGCAATCTGCTGATTAACATCGGCTATGGCGATACGACCAAACTGTACGGACGCCTGCCGCGTCTGGCCTTTGACGATGCCTGCGGGCTGGCGTAAGGAGCGAACGTGATGACACCGGATAAACAAACCTTTCGCGACGCCATGGCCTGCGTCGGCGCAGCGGTCAATATCATCACCACCGACGGCCCCGCGGGAATGGCGGGCTTCACCGCCAGCGCGGTATGCAGCGTCACGGATTCCCCGCCTACCCTGCTGGTGTGCCTGAACCGCGGCGCGTCGGTCTGGCCGATTTTCAGCGAGAACCGCACCCTGTGCGTTAACACGCTGAGTGCCGGACAGGAGCCTTTATCCAACCTGTTTGGCGGGAAAACGCCGATGGCGGACCGCTTTGCCGCTGCCCGCTGGCAGACAGGCGACACGGGCTGCCCGCGTCTGGAAAATGCGCTGGCCTCGTTCGACTGCCGTATCAGCCAGGTGGTGAGCGTTGGCACTCACGACATTCTGTTTTGCGACATTGTATCCATCGTACGCCACCCGGCGCCGCAAGGGCTGGTGTGGTTCGACCGCGACTATCACGCGCTTATGCGACCCGCCTGTTAATCCGCATTCAGGAGACAGATCATGTTCGGACTTCCCCACTGGCAGTTGAAATCGACCTCCACAGAAGAAGGCGTGGTCGCGCCGGATGAAAGGCTCCCGCTCGGGCAGACCATGGTGATGGGCGTGCAGCATGCGGTCGCGATGTTTGGTGCGACGGTGCTGATGCCCATGCTGATGGGGCTGGATCCTAACCTCGCCATTTTGATGTCGGGTATGGGTACCCTGCTGTTCTTTTTTGTCACCGGCGGGCGTGTGCCCAGCTATCTGGGCTCCAGCGCCGCCTTCGTTGGGGTGGTCATTGCAGCGACCGGGTTTAACGGTCAGGGTATTAACCCCAACCTGAGCGTGGCCCTCGGCGGCATTATCGCCTGTGGGCTGGTCTACACCCTGACCGGTCTGGTGGTGATGAAAGTCGGCACGCGCTGGATCGAGCGAATGATGCCCCCCGTCGTCACCGGGGCGGTGGTGATGGCGATAGGCCTGAACCTCGCGCCGATTGCGGTGAAGAGCGTATCCGGCTCGCCGTTTGAAAGCTGGATGGCGGTGATAACGGTGCTGTGCATCGGCGTGGTGGCGGTCTTTACGCGCGGCATGATCCAACGGCTGCTGATCCTGGTCGGGCTGATTGCGGCCTGTCTGGTCTACGCGCTGCTGGCGAACGTGTTCGGTCTCGGCAAACCGGTTGATTTCACACTGATTCACCAGGCCGCCTGGTTCGGCCTGCCGCAGATGACCTCCCCCACCTTTAACGCTCAGGCGATGATGCTCATCGCGCCTGTCGCGGTGATTCTGGTGGCTGAAAACCTGGGCCACCTGAAAGCCGTAGCGGGAATGACCGGGCGCAATATGGATCCGTATATGGGGCGGGCGTTTGTGGGAGACGGTCTGGCGACCATGCTCTCCGGCTCGGTCGGCGGCAGCGGCGTGACGACCTACGCGGAAAACATCGGCGTGATGGCTGTGACCAAAGTCTACTCGACGCTGGTCTTCGTGGCGGCGGCGGTGATGGCGATGCTGCTCGGCTTTTCCCCGAAATTCGGCGCATTGATCCACACCATCCCGGCCCCCGTGATTGGCGGCGCCTCGATTGTGGTATTTGGTCTGATTGCCGTGGCGGGGGCACGCATCTGGGTGCAGAATCATGTTGATCTGAGCCAGAACGGTAATCTGATCATGGTGGCGGTGACGCTGGTGCTGGGGGCGGGTGATTTCGCCCTGACGCTGGGCGGGTTTACGGTGGGCGGGATTGGCACGGCGACCTTCGGCGCGATCCTGCTCAACGCCCTGCTGAGCCGCCGGAAAAGGGATGTACCGCAAGGAAAAGCCATCACCCCCTCCACCTGAAATACGTGCCGCTTTCTTGCCGGGTGACGCTACGCTTACCCGGCCTACAATTGGCAAGTAGGCCCGCGCAAGCGAAGCGCCGCCGGGCTAAACGGGCAGGCTGCGCGTTATTAGCTATCTGCCCCTTGTTCAGCGCTCAATCCGGCAGTCGCCTTACGTCGTTTTTTTAACTTCAACTCGCTCACCAGCACCCCGGCGATAATAAACGCCGCGCCCACCAGCGCCAGCAGGGGCAGACGCTCCCCGGCGAGTCGCCCGAAAATACCCGCCCATACCGGTTCACCGGTATAAATGACCGTCGCCCGAGTTGGGGATACGCTGCGCTGCGCCCAGTTCATGGTGACCTGGATAATGGCGCTGAAAATGCCCAGCCCCAGCGCCACGACGATAAGCCCGGTAGACATCGGCGGGACGGACTCCCCTGCCGGCACCATCGTCGCGAACGCCACCAGCGACGCGGTGGTAAGCTGCACCACCGTCACCCGCTTGACGTCCACTTTTCCTGCCCAGGCGCTAATCAGGATAATTTCTGCCGCAATGGCGACGGCCCCCACCAGAGTGATGATCTCCCCCGGCCCCAGCGCCAGCAGATTATTTTCCGGCCCGGCTAATAAAATAAGGCCGATGAACGCCAGCACGATGCCAATGCACGACATCAAGCCCGGCATTCTGCCGAGGCACAACCACTGCAACAGCGGCACCAGCGGTACGTACATGGCGGTGATGAAGGCGGATTTACTGCTGGAGATAGACTGGAGCCCCCACGTTTGCAGGCTGTAGCCCATGGCAATCGCCACGCCAATGGCGACACCCGCTTTAAGCTCTCTCAGGGTCAACCCGCGCAGGGTTTTCAGCGAAATAAGCGCCACGGCAATCGCCGCGGTTGCAAAGCGCAGCCCCACGAAGAAAAACGGATCGCTCATCGTGACCGCGTACTGAACGGCAAGAAAGGTTCCGCCCCAGAACATGGTGATCAAAATCAGGATGGCTTCCTGAGGCTTAATGGAGAAGGTAAAACGGGAAACGGACATGGGACACCAGCACGAAGAATCAATCCTGTAGTGTGCGATGCCTTTGATGACAGTTCAATGTAGCAGACATAAAAAAACCGCCGGGAAACCCGGCGGCAGGGAGTTAACCCGGCGTACTACTTGTTGCTGCCGTGGCTATTTTTACCCCCTTTTTTACCAGCCTCTGATGCGCGCTGAGGGTCGTTTTTAAAGTTGCCCCCGCTAGACTGGCCACCTTTACGACCTGCTTCTGATGCTCTTTCACGGTCTTCAGCGAAATTACCTGAACCACCACGATGGTTTGCCATCTCTAACCTCCAGAGTGTGAAACATTAGACATCATATTGCATTCAGTAAAAGAGGATTCTTTCACCTCGCGGCTCAAGGACAGTGCCTTTATCTGTGCCGCGTGAAACTAAGCTTAGTGTAATGCGGCTATCCGGCAAGCGAGAGGTAATATTCTGCAACATGATCTCAGCCTTTCGTATGAAATGTCGGGGAAGTCATTCATAAGCCGTTCTTATATTTTGAAAAATCCGCGCCGCGAAAGTTGTTTCATTTTGCTACAAGGCGCATAACCAAAAGATATTGTTATATATCAAAGAAATGCCGTTCATTTTTGCAGTCTGGCTGTGATGTCATATCTTTAAAGGAACGCAGCGATCCGCTGTAAGAAAAACCAACGAGGAGTGATGCAAAATGGCAAAAGTTCTGGTGCTCTATTATTCCATGTATGGACACATTGAAACCATGGCTCACGCAGTAGCAGAAGGCGCAAACAGAGTAGACGGCGTTGAGGTCGTGGTTAAACGCGTACCGGAAACCATGCAGGCGGAAGCCTTCGCCAAAGCCGGGGGGAAAACACAAAACGCCCCGGTCGCCACCCCGCAGGAGCTCGCGGACTATGATGCCATTATCTTCGGCACCCCGACCCGCTTCGGCAATATGTCCGGCCAGATGCGCACCTTCCTCGACCAGACGGGCGGGCTCTGGGCCTCCGGCGCGTTATACGGCAAGCTGGCCAGCGTGTTCAGCTCTACCGGCACGGGCGGCGGCCAGGAGCAGACGATCACCTCCACCTGGACTACCCTTGCCCATCATGGGATGGTGATTGTGCCGATTGGCTACGGCGCGCAGGAACTGTTCGATGTTTCCCAGGTTCGTGGCGGGACACCGTATGGCGCGACAACCATTGCCGGTGGGGATGGGTCACGTCAGCCAAGCAATGAAGAACTTTCAATCGCCCGCTATCAGGGTGAATACGTCGCGGGTCTTGCAAAAAAACTGAACGGCTAACCCAACAGGAGGACAAGTATGCCAACTCAAGAATCCAAAGCTCACCACGTGGGCGAATGGGCAAGTTTACGCAATACCTCTCCGGAGATTGCCGAAGCCATCTTTGAAGTCGCCAATTATGACGAAAAGCTGGCTGAGCAGATTTGGGAAGAAGGCAACGATGAAGTGCTGGTTCGCGCCTTCGAAAAAACCGACAAAGACTCGCTGTTCTGGGGCGAGCAAACCATCGAACGTAAAAACGTCTGAACGTTCCCCCCGCCCACGCGGGGGGTTATCTTCTATTTCGCCGCGTTGTTCATCACCGCATTGAATTTATCGACAGGACAGAAGCCGTTGCCATCCACCGGACAGCCCTTCAGCTCCAGCGTCACGCGCTGCGCAGGGGATTGCAGCGACAGTACGCTGGCGTTACGCAGTTGCTCTGAACTCTGGTAGACATACTCAATTTTCATCAGCTCCTGATTAGTGTTTTTGTCATGCCAGCGCTGGAAGACAATTTTACCGCCAATCGGGGTTCTTTCCTGCTGGTCGTGCAGCTGATAAGGCCTGAAGTCCAGCGCGGTCAGCAGCGAGGCGATGTTAGAGTCGTGCCCCACCAGCAGGGTGATTTTTGGCGCTTTTGCCTGGTCGGTCACCAGCGCTTTATCAATGTACTTCACCAGCGGTTTAGCCACGTTCTGCGCCACCTCCGTCGACGTAAACAGCGAGTCCTGATAGCCGTTTTTCAGCTTCGACAGCACGCGCCACTGCTGATCGGTTTTGATTTCCCCCCAGGCCACCTGGTCTGTCGGGAAGCCTTCGTAATACTGTAGCGTGAACGCATCCACCAGCGAGTTACCCACCTTCAGCGGCCCGGAGACGCCCGGTTCTTTTTCATAATCGGCGCTGAACGTATCTTTCGCCTCCGTCAGGGAGCAGACTTTTTTCTCCTTGCAGGACGGCGAGTCGCTGTAGTTTGTCAGCTGTTCCAGCAGTTTGTAGCTTTCATCCAGCTGCATTTTCTGCCGTTCCGTCTCCATCGCTTTCAGCGCTTTCTCGCGAAACTCAGGGGAGTTATCGGTAATGACCGGATTGAAGGTGGGGTCCATGGTGCCCATTTTTTCCTGGTGATGCACAGGAACATCGCACCCGGGGAACGCGCCGGTGATAAAGAACTGTGCGGTCGCCACGGTGCGCTGGAGGCTGTTGGCGTAGGCATAGACGGTATCCGCTGGCGGGCATTCACCCGTCTTCACCATCCCCTGCTCTGCCAGCCACTCGCGCATATAGTGACCCATATACACTTCCAGTACGCCACCTTTGGTGGTGAGCTGTCCACCCGGGACGTCCCACTCCGGCCACTGCTTCGGCGTGGACTGCTCCAGCACGCTGCCGTTATTGGCAAGCGGCGCGCGCAGGTTGTGGCGGCTCATGATGAGCACCTGTTCCAGCTGATAGCCGTCCGGCGTGTCCTGCGCCTGTGCGCCAAAGGTCACGGAAAGGGTACATGCCACGGCAACTGCGAGTAGTGCTTTTCTCATCCCTAATTCCTCACACGTTTTTAATGTCGCCCTGAGTGTGACAGATCCGTGACAGGTTTTTCGGGAAGCATTTCTCAAACTGATGATTAACGTGCTTACGGCGTGTGCCGATGAGTTTTATAAAAAAACCATACCCCACCGGAGAATTCGCTGTGAAACGTACCCGCCTTGAAGAGAGCACCTGCCCCGTCGCCCGTTCGCTGGATATTATCGGCGACTGGTGGTCGCTGCTGATTGTTCGCGACGCGCGCTACGGGGTCGCAGTCGATATTCTGGTGGCCTATCTCACCGATGAAGCGGGGATCCGCGCTACGTAAAACAGTAGCCTAACGCTGAAGCTGGTCACCGTATTCGCTCATCCAGGCGGCCAGCGGCGAGAGTGCGTCCTGAAGGGTTAGCCCCAGCTCGGTGATCTGATACTCCACGCGCGGCGGGATCTCCGGGTAGACCGTTCGCGTCACCAGACCGCGCTGCTCAAACAGGCGCAGCTGCTTCGTCAGCTCTTTCTGGGTGATGGGGGCAGCGGCACGCAGCAGATCGCCAAAGCGAACGGGCGTATTGAACACAATCAGGCGATAGAGAATGGGGATCGCCCACTTACCGGAAATCAGATTCACAAACTGCGTCATCGGGCAGGTATACGCCTCAGATTTTTTTTCGCAGCACGCTTCCAGCAGCTCTGCCATTTCACACCTCTTGCCTCGTTAGTATCCAGTTGGTACCTGGTTTCCTTTCGATACTAACGTTTCTATAGTGCTTTCTCCAGAGACATTTCAGGAGAAGAACATGGGTCGTTTAACCGATAAGTATACGTTGATTACCGGCGGCACCAGCGGTATCGGTCTCGCCACCGCGCAGGCGTTTATCGCCGAAGGGGCGCGCGTCGCCGTGACCGGACGCAACCCGGATACCCTCGCCGAAGCAGAGCGCATTCTGGGCGATAAGGCCTGGGTGATCCCAACCGACGCAGGCGATATTTCGTCGCAAAAAGCGCTGGCGGAGTCCCTCACCGCCCGCTGGCCACGCCTGGATGCGGTCTTTCTCAACGCCGGTGACGTAACGCACGCGCCGCTGGAAGTCTGGCAGGAAGAGGCCTGGGACCGTCTGATGAACATCAACCTGAAGGGACCGTTCTTTTTAATTCAGGCGCTGCTGCCGCTGCTGAATAACCCATCCTCGGTGATCCTCTGCGGCTCCGTGAGCGCGCGCATCGGCCTGCCCACCAGCAGCGCGTATGCCGCGAGCAAGGCCGCCCTGCTGTCGCTGGCGCGTACACTGTCGGCGGAGCTGCTGCCGCGCGGGATCCGCGTCAACGGTCTGAGTCCCGGTCCGGTGGAAACCCCGGCGTTTACGAAAACGGGCTTAAGCGACGAGGCGCTTAACGCGATGATGGCAGAGGTCATTAAGCTGGTGCCGCTGGGCAGAATGGGCTCGACGACCGAGCTGGCAAAAGCCGCACTCTATCTGGCCTCCGACGAGTCGAGCTACACGGTGGGAACGGAACTGCTGGTGGACGGCGGAATGGGGAGCCTGTAATTCAAAAGGCGCTGATGCCGGTGACCGCGCCGACATACAGCGCCGCCCACGCACAGGCGGAAAGCAGGCTGACGGCGTAGACCTTGACGGCGTTCAGCCTGAGCATCCCGGCCGCCAGCGGAACGATGTAACGCAACACCGCCAGGAAGCGCGACGTAAAAAGCACGATGACCCCGTTCTTTTGCAGCTGATGCTGGACCCGCAGGAACTTATTGGCATGCTTTGAGGTGAAGCGCGTGACCATCCGGGTATGCCCCATCAGTTGGCCGATATGGTAATTCAGCATCGAACCTGCCGTTGCCCCCATCACTACGGCGAGCCACGTCAGCGCAGGATGCATGCTCCCCTGGCTGACGGTAATACCCGCCAGCAGCATCACCGACGCAGGCGGCAGCACGGAGGAGATCAGCACCGTCGATTTGCTCAGCGCCATCACGAATAACAGCACAAACAGATGTGCCGGATACAGCGCAAAATGATTCAGCAGGTTATCAACCCATGCCATTTTCCCCTCCCCCGCTAATAATTTAATTGTCCATTTAAAATGAATAACCTTAAATAAACCCTCAACATTTTATTAATAAGATTTACCTAAACCGTTCTTAAACATTATTTAATTTTCTGAGCACTAAATTTAAACAGGCGTATTATCCCTCTCGTTTTACAACGATCTCGTTATGGCGAGGCTCCTGTACAAATACACGTTATCGCTCTGGTGGGTTCGAGAGAACCGGCACAGGGTAAAACAGGCACTGTCGAATCAAGGCTTTGTCAGTATAACTTCCCTTGTGGGATACGGTGTACAGTGCTGAACCCAGGACGTGGGGATCTCCTTTCCGACATGCCCTGTCTTGCTCGCCCCTGAGAGATTTTATTATTCAAAGGGAATTTACTATGTCTTACGCTATTCACAACCAAAACCTGGCTTTTAATGACAGCGCCATCGCGCAATATATGAATACCGATTTTATCGTTATCGATATTTCATTATGCGTAGCTCTGGCACGCGAGCAGTTCTTTGAAAAATTAAAAGATGATGATATTCCGTCGCATATTTTTATCGAAGATAACGGTCGCCTCGCGGGTTTAATCGCCGTACGCAAATTATTGCAGGCCACGGACACCGTGCAGCCTGTTAAGGGGTTGATGATATCGGATTTTATTCAGCTCAAACCGGAAGATGAGCGGGCGGATGTCGCCGGGCTGCTGGCGCACGCGGGTGCGGATGTAGTGCCGGTGGTGACCCACGGCAAGCTGGTGGGCTGCCTTACCGAGCGTGAAATCGCCCATCTGCTGGAAGATGACGTTACTGAAGATGCCCAGCTTCAGGGGGCGACGCTGCCGCTGGAGAAGCCCTATCTGGAAACCAGCGCCTTCAGCCTGTGGAAGAAACGCTCCGTCTGGCTGCTGCTGCTGTTTGTTGCGGAAGCGTATACCAGTTCGGTGATCCAGCATTTTGAAGAGGCGCTGGAATCTGCCATCGCGCTGGCGTTCTTTATTCCGCTGCTGATTGGCACCGGCGGAAACAGCGGGACGCAGATCACCTCGACGCTGGTGCGCGCCATGGCGCTGGGTGAAGTCCACCTTCGCGATGTGGGTCGCGTGCTGCGCAAAGAGATCAGCACCTCGTTAATGATTGCCGCCACGCTGGGTCTGGCGGGCTGCGTTCGCGCCTGGATGATGGGTATTGGGATGGAAATCACGCTCATCGTCAGCCTGACGCTGGTCTGCATTACGCTGTGGAGCGCCATCGTCTCGTCGGTGATCCCGATGGTACTGAAACGCTGCAAAATCGATCCGGCGGTGGTCTCCGCACCGTTTATCGCCACGCTAATCGACGGGACCGGGCTGATTATCTACTTCAAAATCGCGCAGTATACGCTGGGGCTGGAATAACGAAAAAACCCTGCGATATTGCTATCGCAGGGTTTTCGAATTTGGCGGAAGCGTAGAGATTCGAACTCTAGAACCCTTTCGGGTCGCCGGTTTTCAAGACCGGTGCCTTCAACCGCTCGGCCACGCTTCCAAAGTGAGGCGCACTATAAACATCTCTGAGCATGATGTAAAGCACGAAATTGCATAACATTACACGTCTTCCGTCCTCCCCTTCCGCCCCGCTGATTTCTTCGTCATCGGCTGGCTAAAATGTAAACATTTATTTTTACATTCATAACGTTTATTAGATTCGCAGGTGGTCATTTAGACTCTTTTTCGTACAACACCCATTAACCGTGGATCACTGCGATAAGAGATTAGCCATGACTTTATTTAACGACGATTATGAATTTTTTATTTATCAGTGATAACTACTACCTTTGCCAGGGTGTATCAAGCTCCCTGACATCAACCCATTTGATTCGCGATGACGCGGATATTCACGATCTTGATGGGGTCGATCAGGCGATGGATTTTATCATTGCGATTGAACAGGATAAGTTACGCAATAAAACCATTCGGCAGGTCAAAAAAGTTAAGCGTGATTACATTGTCCTGATGCATGAGATAGAAGCCAACCGCGCAGTGAGAATCGATAATATTATCTATTCGTCGATGCATTTTACTGCTCACCCTTTTCAGCAGCTGATGCGCTTTTACCGGGCGCTCAGAACACACTCCTTTACGCGACGCGAATATGACGTGCTGAAGCTGTTTCATTTGGAAAACCATGAGATCGCGAAAAAGCTGCAATTGTCACAAAAAACGACCAGCACCTACCGCGTGAGGATCCTCGAGAAATTAAATATGCGCTCAAAAAACATTCTGGCGATGACCCGTGTAAAATCGGCGATCGTCGATTAAAAGCTGTAACATTTTGCCTTGCCACGGAAAAACCGGGCCGTCACGTTTCGCCCTGAGGGGGTTTGGCTGGCGCGGTATACCAGTTCTCTTTGGCAACCATTACGCTGCCCTCTGGCTGCATAACAAAATTCGGGGACATGATCTGCACGTTAAATTCGTTAAACACATCCTGTATCTGGCTATGCAGTTCATTGCGGGCAACCGCGAGGGACTGTTCGGGCAGCAGACGGACCTGCAATTCGTAAGCGATATACCAGTCCATTAACCCTAACTGGCGTACCAGCGGCGGCTCGGAAAGGTCAATCCCTTTTGCCCGTTTCGCGGCCAGCTCCAGCATGGCATGCACCTGACGCCATGGGGTGTCATAACCGATCGTGACGCTGACCGTCAGATTGAGGCTGCCATCGGGCTGTAGCGCGCTCAGGTTGGTGATCTTACCGCTCACCACCACCGCGTTGGATACGGTAACGACATAATTTTCCCGGGTAATAATTTTGGTCGCCAGCATGCCAATTTCACTGACCTTGCCTTCGTTATCCGCTACCCGAATGACATCGCCTTTGCGCAGCGCGCGGGAGTAAATCAGGACCAGACCGCTCATGGCATGGTTCATCACCCCTGCCGAGCCCAGCGTTAACATCAGGCCGAAGAAGACGCTAATACCTTTAAACGCCAGCGAGTTAGCACCGGGAAGAAACGGCCAGGCGGCGGAGAGAGCAAATAGCCAGACGGCAACGGAAATGAGCTTACGGGTCGCCCCTACGGTTTCCGGATGTACGCCGGGAAGTTGCAGACGACCAGCCTCCACCTGATTCAGCACCATCTTAAGAAGCTTCAGAATAAAAGCGGTAATGAGGAAAATGATCAGCACAATCGTCAGCCCCGGCAAGGCCGAGACAATCGCCAGGGCGATTTGCTGCACCACGCGAAGCGTCCAGTCTCCCAGCGACGTGCCCCACACCCGCGTCCACGGAAACAGACTGAACGCCCAGCTCAGCCAGACGTAAAAGCCGATCAGCCCCAGCAGGAACATCAGCAAGGCGTAAAGCCGAATCTCAATGGCGCCAATGTATCGCCGCCAGCTTTGCGGCACCCGGCTGCGATTCTCCACAATACGCCGACGGTAGACGCGCCGGAACCAGCGCCAGGAACGCCACGCGCCATAGCAGAGCAGCAACAGCCCCAGCAGGCCAGCGGCAGTTTTTACCGTAGACAGCGCCAGCCAGCCGGTATCGTATTGATCGCGCAGCGCCATTCTCTGCGCTTCCATGCGCGCCAGCACGCGCTGTGCGGCCTGATCGAGGGTAAGGTCGTCCCCTTCGTCCAAATCCCCTTCGGTCAGCAGCATCACAGGTTTACCGTTCATCACTATCAGCCGTCCCTGCTGGTTATAGCGGGTCACGGGGACGATGCTGAGCGGCTCACGCACATCCGCCTCGGTAAAATTGCGCAGGGTGTTGCGGATGCGTAAAACGCGCTCTTCCGGCGTGGTCAGGCCAAATTTCGCCTGTAGCATGACGATGGGCTGATGAAAGATATAGACCGTTCGGGCGCGCTCCTGCTCCGTAGGCGCCTGGCGGGGCTCTGCGGCATACGATGAGAAGCCGCTCAGGGCGGCAAAACAGAACGCAAACGCGAGCAGGATCTTTTTCATCCTTACTACCCCAGGTCAGAAATCTTGTTATTTTTCAGGCAACCCGCGAATGCCAGGTGGGTATGTTGAGAATAGTCCAGCCTTTCGTTTCTGCAACAAGCGACGGTGAGCGTGTTGCTCTCAATCACAATATATGTATTATGTTATAACATAACAATTTTGGATTGCGTTTTATGTTACTCAAAAAAGGGTTATTTCTGGCTTCACTGCTCACCATAGCGCCTGCCGCTTTCGCCGCTACCACCTGGCCCCTCACGATTGAAAATTGCGGCGTTAAGCAGACCTTTACGCAGGCTCCTCAGCGCGTCGTGACCGTGGGTCAGCATGAAACAGAATTACTGCTCGCACTGGGGCTGGAGAAAACGATCGCCGCGACGTCAGTCTGGTTCGGCAAGCTCCCGGCCCCGCTGGAGGATGCCGGAAAAAACCTCCCCCGGCTTGCAGATAATTCCCCCTCCTTTGAAGCCGTGGCAGGGCAGAAACCTGAACTCGTTCTCGCACAGTATCACTGGCACATTGGTCCGCAGGGAGAAGTGGGAACCCGTGAGCAGTTTGCGTCGCTGGGGATTAAGACGTGGATCTCCCCTGCCGACTGCACGGATAAAACGGTAACGGAAACCTCAAACGCAGACGGAGCACGTAGCGCGCCGTTTTCACTGGCGGAAATTACACGGGAAGTGACAGATCTGGCGAGGATTTTTGATGTTTCCGCGCGAGGTGAGCAGCTCAATCGTGCGCTGGCGGAGCGTATTAAAAAGGCCCAGGCGCGCGCCTCCGCGAAACCGCTTAGCGTTGTATTCTGGTTCTCCAGCAGCCGTCTGAATGGCGATCCCTGGGTGGCCGGGAATTACGGCGCGCCTGGCTGGATCAGCCGCACGCTGGGGTTGAAGAACATTATTGACTCTCACGACGAATGGCCCGCTGTAACGTGGGAACATATAGCCCGATCGCAGCCGGACGTGATTGTTATCGCCGGGATGTCCCGCAGGCTCTACCCTGCCGATGACGTTGAGGTAAAAAAAGCGTTCTTGCGCAGTGACCCGGTGACAAAGAACATGCCTGCGGTCAGGAACAACCACATCATCGTGGTGCCAGCGATGTCGTTAAACCCTTCATTGCGTAACGTCGATGCGGTTGAGCTTATCAGCGATCGGCTGGCTTCTTTCCAGGATGAACAATGAGTCATTTCGCTTTTGACCGCCGCCAGCAGGGTTTACTGGCAGCAGGTGCCATGGCGCTGCCGCTGATGCTGGTCTTTGCCGCCAGTATCGGTGATATGCCGGTGTCGTATGCCAGTACCGGGAAAGCGATCCTCAACGGACTGGGTTTGACCTCTTATGCGTTGCCGCAAACGGAGGAAGGTATCGTCTGGCAATATCGCATGAGCCGGGCAGTAATGGCCGCGTGCAACGGCGGCGGCCTGGCGTTGTGCGGGCTGGTGTTACAGTCGATCCTGCGTAACCCTCTGGCTGAGCCTTATCTGCTGGGGATTTCCGCGGGCGCATCGCTGGGGGCCGTCTGCGTGATGCTTCTCGGCATCGGGGGGAGCGTGATTGGCGTAAGCAGCGGTGCGTTTGTCGGCTCGTGCGCCGCCTTTGCGCTCATCATGGTGATTACGAACGGGATGAGTGAAAGCCCGTCGCGCATTTTGCTGGCTGGCATTGCGGGCACCCAGCTCTTCAACGCCATGACCGCGTACGTCGTCAGTACGTCCGCCAATGCCGAGCAGTCCCGTAGCGTCATGTTCTGGCTGCTGGGAAGTCTGAGCGGCGTGCGCTGGCCTGACGCGCTGCTGGCGCTGGCCGTTACGCTTGCGGGTTTACTGGTGGTATTGCTCTTTTCACGGGCGCTGGACACCTTCACCTTCGGGGATGAGGTCTCCACCACGCTGGGGATCCCGGTTACCGCCGTGCGTATTGTCTTATTGCTGACCTGTGCCATTGTTACCGCAACGCTGGTGAGCGCCACGGGCGCAGTGGGGTTTGTCGGGCTGGTCATTCCCCATGTAACGCGCATGCTATGTGGGCCGGGCCATCGTCTATCTATCCCGCTGACGTTTCTTATCGGCGCCCACTTTATGATCCTCGCCGATATCGTCTCACGCACGCTGATTGTGCACCAGGTTCTGCCCATCGGGGTGGTGACTGCGCTGGTAGGCGCCCCCGTCTTTGTGGCGTTGCTTTATCAAAACCGAAAGGAGCATCCATGAATATTACTGTGGCCGGGTTAACCGTAACCCGACAAGCGCAGACGGTGCTTAAGGATATCGATCTCGACCTGCCATCCGGGCAGATTATCGGCCTGTTAGGGCCAAACGGCTCGGGCAAGTCGACGCTGCTGCGCTGTCTCGCCGGGCTGTTTCCACGACTCAGCGAACGCGTGGCGCTTAATGGCACAACGCTCGGCATGATGCCGCTGAAAAAACGCGCGCAGCACATGGCGTTTGTCCCGCAACATGCTGAGGTCGACGGAGAACTGACCGTTGAGGACATTGTCAGACTGGGGCGTACGCCCTACCGGAAAACATTCCAGAGAACCTCGCGCGACGATGAGGCTGCGGTTGAGCAGGCGATTGGCCTGATGCAGTTATGCCGCTTACGCCAGCGGCGATGGCACTCTTTGTCTGGCGGAGAGCGCCAGCGAAGCCAGATAGCCCGCGCGCTGGCCCAGCAGCCGCAGGTGCTGTTGCTCGATGAACCGACAAACCACCTGGACATTCAGCACCAGCTGGAGCTGATGCGGCTCGTTTCACAGCTGCCGCTTACGGTGGTGGTTGCACTGCACGATCTCAATCTTGCGGCCAATTATTGCCAGCGTCTGATCCTCCTGAAGGCCGGGCAGATCGCCGCCACGGGCGCGCCAGAAGCGGTTCTGACGCCGGCAAACATCGAGGACACCTGGTGCGTAAAAGCTCAGGTCTGCAAGGCCGACGCCGGGATCACGATAAGCTATAACATGGTGGCATGACGGAAGCCTGGCGCAAAAGCAAAAACCCCTGCGATATTGCTATCGCAGGGGTTTCGAATTTGGCGGAAGCGTAGAGATTCGAACTCTAGAACCCTTTCGGGTCGCCGGTTTTCAAGACCGGTGCCTTCAACCGCTCGGCCACGCTTCCTAAGTGAGGCGAACTATAAACACCTCACCGCGCGCTGTAAAGAGTGCGCGCATTCGTTCGCTTTAAAAATAGCCAAAATGCGTTTAATCGGTTGAATAGACGACAGATTGGCCGTTTTGACAGCATAATATCCACTGCGGATCGTTAGTGCTTTTTGATGTACATATCTTTGGTGTAGTAGTACCCGAGCTTGTCTGGCGTGAAGCCCCCTACCCACGGTTTCACCAGGTGCGTGCGCACGTAATGATAGACCGGGATCGCCGGTACATCCCGTCCCAGCAGATCTTCTGCCTGCTGGTAGAATTTACCGCGCTCCTCCGCCGTTTTCGATTTCGCCGCGTTCACCAGTGCCCGATCGTAGTCCGGATTGCTGTACTGAGTGGTGTTTTGGCTATCCCCGGTACGGAAGTTGTTCAGGAAAGTTGCCGCATCGTCGTAATCGGCAATCCAGGCGTAGCGTACCGCGTCAAAGTTATGGGTGTGCATGGTATCAAGCATGGTTTTCCACTCCTGATTTTGCAGCTTCGCCTCCACGCCGAGGTTCTTCTTCCACATTGAGCTGGCGGCAATGGCAATACGCTGGTGCGATTCCGAGGTGTTATAGAGGAGATTAAAGCTGAGCGGATGGCTGTCGTTAAATCCGGCTTCGGCCAGCAGCTTTTTCGCCTCGGCAATGCGTTTATCCATCGGCCAGCTGGCGTAATCCGGGTTCTGGAGCTTGACGCCGCCAATATCCGGCTGGCTGATCAGCCATGCCGGGCGCTGGCCCTGCCCTAATACTTTCCCGGCGATGATGTCTTTATCCAGCGCCAGGTTCAGCGCCTTGCGCACGCGGGCGTCGTTGAACGGCGGCCGGGTGGTGTTGAACTGATAATAATAGGTGGCAAGCTGCGGTGAAACGTCCAGCTCGCTCCCCAGCGTTTTCTTCAGCTGAGCAAACTGGTTGATCGGCACCGTGTAAACAATGTCGATTTCGCCCGCTTTGTAGCGGTTGACGTCAGCAGCTTCAGAGGAAATGGGCAGATAGGTCACCTTGTTGATGACGGTATGTTCGTTATCCCAATATTTCGGGTTACGCACCGCCACAATGCGTTCGTTAACCACCCACTGTGACAGTTTATAGGCCCCGCTGCTGACGAAGTGCTCCGGTTTGGTCCACTTATCACCGAAACGGCCTACCAGGACTTTATCAATTGGCACCAGAGACGGGTGAGCCAGCATCGCCAGGAAAGCGGCGTTAGGTTGCGTGAGCGTAACTTCCAGCGTGGTGTCATTGATGGCTTTCACCCCCAGCGACTCGGGCGCTTTTTTGCCTTCTGCGATATCAGTGCCGTTGACGATACGCATACTACCGGGATAGCTGGCATACGGAGAGGCGGTTTTCGGGTCGACCAGCCGCTGCCAGCTCCAGACAATATCTTCCGCGGTGATGGGGGTTCCATCGCTCCAGGTAATGCCCGGACGCAGATGGAACGTCCAGACGGTGTTGTCTTTATTTTCCCATTTCTCCGCCAGGCGCGGCTGGATTTCACCTGCCGGAGAGACGCTGACCAGCCCGTCGAATAAATCGCTGATAATATTGAATTCGACATCGCTTTCGACTTTATGCGGGTCGAGCGAGGCGGGTTCACTGCCGTTGTTCCTGACCAGTTCCTGCTTATCTGCCAGCTGGGTTCCTGCCGGCACGTTAGCCGCCCAGGTTGCCGTGCTGGCGCACAGGATCCCTGCGGTTAACAAAGAGAGTGTAAAGTGCGTGCGTGTTTGTGGTTTCATTTCCTTCGCCTTATTGTCTGTTTTTATGACGATCCGGAAATAACTCTTAGCGGCCTAAGGGAAATAACGCAATATTTTTCAGTGACCTATAAGAGGTTGATCTGAATACGCCCTACAAACCGCACTTCATTCTGAGTACAAAGGCTTTGCCAGAATAAAAAACCAGTATAATCCCTAAGGGGCTGAGTAAAGATGGGTAAAACCACTTTGCGTCTGCCGCGCCGTTTCCTATTCTTTGCGCTAATTACATCTGTCATAAGAGAGTGACTCATGGATCGTATAATTACTTCTTCACGCGACCGCACATCGCTACTCAGCACCCATAAGGTGCTGCGCAATACCTATTTCATGCTCAGCCTGACGCTGGCGTTTTCGGCGATTACCGCGACGGCCAGCACCGTACTGATGCTGCCTTCTCCGGGCCTGATCCTCACGCTGGTAGGTATGTACGGTCTGATGTTCCTGACCTACAAAACCGCGGATAAACCGGTGGGTATTCTCTCCGCGTTCGCCTTTACCGGCTTCCTGGGCTACATTCTGGGGCCAATCCTGAATGCCTATCTGTCTGCCGGAATGGGCGACGTAATTGGTATGGCGCTGGGCGGTACCGCGCTGGTGTTCTTCTGCTGCTCGGCCTACGTGCTGACCACCCGTAAGGACATGTCCTTCCTTGGCGGTATGCTGATGGCAGGTATCGTGATTGTGCTGGTCGGTATGCTGGCGAACATCTTCCTGCAATTGCCTGCGCTGCATCTGGCAATCAGCGCGGTGTTTATCCTGATTTCATCCGGCGCAATCCTGTATGAAACCAGCAACATCATTCACGGCGGTGAGACGAACTATATCCGCGCCACCGTGAGCCTGTATGTGTCGCTGTACAACATTTTTGTCAGCCTGCTGAGCATCCTGGGCTTCGCCAGCCGCGATTAACTCACCGTGCTGTGAACAGGGCCCCGCTTATGCGGGGCTTTGTTTTTTTGGTAGACTTAGGCGGTTTTTGACTAACGCGTGAATGAATATGTTGAGTTTTGAAGGCAAAGATATCGAAACCGATAACGACGGTTATCTGAAAGAGAGCAGCCAGTGGAGCGAAGCGCTGGCGGAGAAAATTGCGGAAAACGAAGGAATTACCCTCTCCCCGGAACACTGGGAAGTGGTGCGCTTCGTGCGAGAATTTTACCTTGAATTCAACACCTCGCCGGCTATCCGCATGCTGGTCAAAGCCATGGCGAATAAATTTGGCGAAGAGAAAGGCAACAGCCGTTATCTGTATCGCCTGTTTCCGAAAGGCCCGGCTAAACAGGCGACAAAAATCGCCGGCCTGCCAAAGCCGGTAAAATGCATTTAATAGCGAATACTGAAGTTAGCGTATTCCCGGTCGGGTTGATGCGGTTCCGTTAGCACCTTATCAACCCGCGCGCTGCGCGGTCCGCCCGCTTTCAGCCACGCCACCAGCTTCTCAACCCGATCCGCCTCACCGCAGGCCACAACCTCCACGCTGCCATCATCCATGTTACGCGCATACCCTGTCAGCCCGAGCTGAAGGGCTTCGCGCTGGGTGCTGTAGCGGAATCCGACGCCCTGTACAAGGCCATGAACCCAGGCAATGGTGCAAACATTTGACATCATCCTTCTCCTTATCCGACTGGCGCGTTGCATTTCCTCACTGAAGTCGGGAAAATGGCGGCCATTTCATTGGAATCGACAGAATAGCAAATTATGAGTGTACGTTTAGTGTTAGCCAAAGGGCGCGAGAAGTCATTACTGCGCCGCCATCCCTGGGTCTTTTCCGGCGCGGTTGCCCGCATGGAAGGTAAAGCCAGCCTCGGTGAAACCATCGATATTGTTGACCATCAGGGGAAATGGTTAGCACGCGGCGCATACTCGCCAGCATCTCAGATCCGCGCGCGCGTCTGGACATTCGATAAAGAAGAAACCATCGATATCGACTTCTTTGTCCGTCGTTTGCAACAGGCGCAGCAGTGGCGCGAGTGGCTGGCAAAGCGTGATGGGCTGGACAGCTATCGTCTGATTGCCGGAGAGTCCGACGGGCTGCCGGGCGTGACCATTGACCGCTTCGGCAATTTCCTGGTGTTGCAGCTGCTGAGCGCCGGGGCGGAATACCAGCGTGCCGCGCTGATTAGCGCCCTGCAAACCCTGTTCCCGGAATGTGCCATTTACGACCGCAGCGACGTGGCGGTACGTAAAAAAGAGGGCATGGAGCTGACGCAAGGCCCGGTCACCGGCGAACTGCCGCCAGCCCTGCTGCCTATTGAAGAGCATGGCATGAAGCTGCTGGTGGATATTCAGGGCGGCCATAAGACCGGTTATTACCTCGACCAGCGTGACAGCCGTCTGGCAACGCGCCAGTACGTTGCCGATAAGCGCGTGCTGAACTGCTTCTCTTATACCGGCGGCTTTGCGGTCTCTGCCCTGATGGGCGGCTGTGCTCAGGTAGTGAGCGTCGACACCTCACAGGAAGCGCTGGACGTGGCGAAGCAGAACGTTGAGCTGAACAAGCTGGATCTGAGCAAAGCGGAGTTTGTGCGCGACGACGTATTCAAACTGCTGCGTAAATACCGCGACCAGGGCGAGAAATTTGACGTAATCGTGATGGACCCGCCGAAGTTTGTTGAAAACAAAAGCCAGCTGATGGGCGCCTGCCGTGGCTATAAAGACATCAACATGCTGGCGATCCAGCTGCTGAACCCGGGCGGCGTGCTGCTGACGTTCTCCTGCTCTGGCCTGATGACGACAGATTTATTCCAAAAAATCATCGCCGATGCCGCAATAGATGCGGGTCGTGATGTACAATTTATAGAGCAGTTCCGTCAGGCCGCCGATCACCCGGTGATCGCTACCTACCCGGAAGGGCTGTATCTGAAAGGGTTTGCCTGTCGCGTCATGTAACTTGAAAAGAGAAATATTGCCCGCACATAGTGTGTATGTAATATTTCCCGGGAGGTGACTATGATTGCCAGCAAATTCGGTATCGGCCAGCAGGTCCGCCACACCTTGCTTGGATATTTGGGTGTGGTCGTGGATATCGACCCGGAGTATTCCCTTGATGAACCGTCAGCAGACGATCTGGCCGTTGACGCAGAGCTTCGCGCCGCGCCCTGGTATCATGTGGTTATGGAGGGCGACGATGGTCAGCCTGTCCATACCTATCTTGCCGAAGCGCAGCTGAGTGGTGAACTACAGGATGAGCATCCGGAACAACCCACTATGGACGAGCTTGCTCAGACCATCCGCAAACAGTTACAGGCACCAAGACTGCGCAACTGAAGGTGTAAAAAAGCCCGTCAAACGGGCTTTTTTTATTTTGCCAGCCCCAGACGGGGAATATCGATTGCCGGACAGCGATCCATCACCACCTTCAGCCCGGCATCGCGCGCCAGCACGGCCGCCTGCTCATTAATCACGCCCAGCTGCATCCACAGCGTTTTCGCGCCGATGGCAATCGCCTCCTGCGCCACGCCCCAGGCCGCCTCTGAATTACGAAAAACGTCCACCATATCCACCTTTTCCGGCACGTCCGCGAGCGTCGCATAGCCCTGCTGGCCCAGCAGCGTTTTCCCCGCCACCTTCGGCGAGACCGGGATCACGTGATAACCCTGATCCAGAAGGTATTTCATGACCCGATAGCTTGGGCGATCCGGTTTATCGCTCGCGCCGACCAGCGCGATAGTGCGCGTGGACGTCAGAATCTCGACAATGTCGTTCTCTTTCATGCTCTTCCTCCTGGCTTTTTTCAAAGTGTACGTCAAAGCGGACATCTCAACCACGCATCCCATACAGAAGTATGAGGGCAAAACGGCAGAATATGTCTATATGTTAGTAAACGTGTTTGTCGAAAACTTTTGATACATTCTTACCGGGTAGTTTGTCTACAGGAGTCTGCTATGAAAACCGGCATTGCCTGGGCTATGGTTGCGTTAATCATGCCGGTTTGTGTTTTCGCAACCACCCTCAGACTCTCAACCGACATTGACCTGCTGGTGCTGGACGGGAAAAAAGTCTCCAGCTCCCTGCTGCGGGGTGCAGACAGTATCGAGCTGGATAACGGCCCGCACCAGGTGGTTTTTCGGGTGGAAAAGACCATTCGCCTCGCCGACAACGAACAGCAGGTGTACATTTCGCCTCCGCTGGTGGTCAGCTTTAATACCCAGCGTATCAGCCAGGTCAATTTTCGTCTCCCGCGCCTTGAGACAGAAAAGGAGTCACTGGCATTTGATGCCTCGCCGCGCATTGAACTGGTGGACGGGGACTCCATGCCCATCCCGGTAAAACTGGATATTCTGGCGCCGACAAAAAGGCCAAAGGGAACAGACTATGAAGCGGACACCGAGACCTACAACAGGGCCAGCAGGCGCGCCTCGCTGCCCCAGTTCGCCACCATGATGGCGGATGACAGTACCCTGCTTTCGGGCGTATCGGAGCTGGATGTACTCCCCCCTCAGTCGCAGACCCTTACTGAGCAACGCCTCAAGTTCTGGTTCCAGAATGCCGATCCGGACACGCGCGCCCGTTTTCTGCAATGGGCGAAGCAACAACCTTCGTCGTAAGCCACATTTTTTCGTCCTTTCTCTTGCAGCATCAGCCAGTTCCCGTCATCGTGTAACGAGGTAACCTCACGGATAAGATTATGGAACTGACAACACGCACACTTCCGGCGCGCAAGCACATTGCTCTGGTTGCGCACGATCACTGTAAACAAATGCTGCTTAACTGGGTTCGTCGCCATCAGCCTCTTTTACAGCATCATGCCCTTTCTGCCACGGGAACAACCGGCAACCTGATCCACCGCGAAACCGGTCTGGAAGTGAATGCCATGCTGAGCGGCCCGATGGGGGGTGACCAGCAGGTAGGTGCTCAGATTTCAGAAGGTAAAATTGACGTTCTGATTTTCTTCTGGGATCCGCTGAACGCGGTTCCGCATGATCCGGACGTTAAAGCGCTGCTGCGTCTGGCGACGGTGTGGAACATTCCGGTAGCCACCAATCTTTCAACGGCAGATTTCATCATTGAATCGCCGCAGTTTAACGATCCGGTGGAGATTTTGATCCCGGATTATCAGCGTTATCTTGCGGAGAGACTGAAGTAGTTTTTTTGCCCGGTGGCGCTGCGCTTACCGGGCCTATAGAATTTGCCCGGCGCGTTACGGCTTTCTCGCCACCGGCACGTCAATACTTTTCAAAATATCGACAAACACCGACGGCTCCTCTTTGTTGAACAAGAGCCACACGCGATGGCGCGCGCGGGTTATCGCCACGTACAGTAAACGCCGCTCCTCTGCATCCGGGAAATCTTCCGGAACAGGTAATAACGCCTCTTCCATCACGGATTCCCGCGCCGGTGCAGGGAAACCGTCGCTCCCCTCTTTTAGCCCCACCACAATCACGTAGTCGGCCTGCTGCCCTTTACTGGCGTGAATGGTCATAAAATCGAGCTGAAGTTTTGGCCAGCGCGTCGCCGCTTTTTCCAGCGCCGTCGGCTTGAGGTGGTGATAACGCGCCAGCACCAGAATGCGCTCATCCGGTTTCGCATAGCCGCTCAGTTTATCCAGCAGCGGTTCCAGCTGATCGTCCGCCAGCAGCGTGACGGCCTTTTTATCCCCCGACGTCAGGCTGTTAAGCGGTTTCGACAGCTGGTGCGGGTTCTGCTGAATAAAACGGTTGGCTATTTCGCCAATCCGCGAGTTGAAGCGGTAGGTGGTGTCCAGATCGCTGCGATCGCCTTCCCCAAAATAGTGGTGGAAGGCCGTCGTGAGGGATAGTTGCGCCCCGCTGAAACGGTAGATAGCCTGCCAGTCATCGCCCACGGCAAACAGCGACGTGTGTTTATTCTGCGCCCGCAGCGCCGAAAGCAGCGCAGCGCGCTGCGGCGAGATATCCTGAAACTCATCCACCAGAATGTGTTTCCACGGGCTGACGAAGCGCCCTTTCTCCAGAATGATGATGGCCTGATGGATCAGCCCCGAAAAATCGACCGCGTTTTCGTCTTTCAGCGCGGTTTTCCACGCTTTCAGCATCGGCGCCATCAGCTTAACCCGTTTAGAAAACACAGCGCGGATCGACTCCGGTGCGCTTTCTATCATCTCCGCCTGAGAGCCGCCGTGCATGCGCATCAGGCTTACCCACCGGTCGAGACGAGAGCCCAGCCGGCGCGCCAGCTTTTCATCCTGCCAGAAGCTGCCCTCCGGCACCTCCCAGCTGAGTTCCTCTTCAAGCCACTGACGCCAGCCTTTCGCCTGCGCCTTTTTTTCACTGCACTGCTGACGCCATGCCTTGATAAACAGCGCCTGGCGAGCCTGAGCGTCGTTCTCCAGCTTGCTGACAACAGGAACTTTTTTGCTGCCCTGTTGAATGATGTGTAAAGCGAGGGAGTGGAACGTGCGCGCCGAGATATCCTGGGTATGCAAACGCGCCTGAATGCGCTCATCCATCTCCTGCGCAGCCTTGCGACCAAAGGCCAGCAGCAAAATCTGGTCTGCAACCGCCTCGCCCGTTGTCAGAAGCCAACCCGCGCGCGCCACCAGCACCGACGTTTTGCCGCTCCCGGCACCTGCCAGCACCAATAAAGACTGTTCGCCATTCACCACGGCGCGCGTCTGGGCAGGATTGAGGGGCGATGACTCCACTGTACTGAAGAAGTCGGCATATTGCGTAAGCATCGCCTCAGTCCAGGCCTGGTTATGCGCCAGACGGCTTTTCTCGATATCGCTCAGCCAGGCCTGGCACTTCCGCCACGCGTCGCGGCAGTTCTCAAATTCCTCAAGCCGCGCCACCGGTAAAGGCAATGCCGTCAGCGCCTGGGCGATTTTTTGCTGAAGCCCGGCGGTTTGCTGGCGCGTCAGCCACTTCTGCTGCGTATTGCTTAGCGCGATATCGTCCAGCACCTGTTGCAGAACCTGTGCGGCAATCACGCTCATCTCCTGGCTCCACTGCTGCCAGCGCGTGTTCAGATGATGGTGGAAGCGTTGGGTTTCCGCCCACTCGGTCCCGTGGAGTCGCACCACTTTGTCTGCCGGCAGGACGAACTCCAGCTCCCCCCATACCAGCCCTCGTTTACAATGAATGGCCAGTAGCTGATTAAACGGAATAAGGTATTCGTGGCGTTCACCGGAGACTTTCACTCCTGCATTGAGCAGGACAATCTTGTCGTAAGGGTGCTGCGCCAGGCGTTTGCCCATTGAAGTTGCTTTCAGTTCCATATCCTGCCGGATCCACGAGGTCATAATTTGTCAGACAGTTTAACTGCCAGTTTTAAGGTGCTCCAGCCCAAAAAAACGTTACAATCACCGGGCGTTAATCATATCGAAGGAAATGAGGGTTTATGCGTACCGTTCTGAATGTGTTGAATTTTGTCCTTGGCGGTTTTGCCACCACCCTTTCCTGGCTTTTTGCCACTCTGGTGAGCATCGTGCTCATCTTCACCCTTCCGCTGACGCGCTCCTGCTGGGAAATCACCAAACTGTCCCTCGTTCCTTATGGAAATGAAGCCGTACACGTGGATGAGCTGGAGCCGGAAAGAAAAAATGCCTTCATGAATACCGGCGGCACGCTGCTGAATATTTTATGGCTGATCTTCTTTGGCTGGTGGTTGTGTCTGATGCATATCTTCGCCGGTATCGCCCAGTGCATCACGATTATAGGCATTCCGGTTGGCATCGCTAATTTCAAAATTGCTACCATCGCCCTGTGGCCGGTAGGACGCCGTGTTGTCCCGGTCGAAGTCGCGCAAGCCGCGCGTGAAGCCAACGCCCGTCGCCGTTTTCAGTAATAAGGACTGGCCGCACTCATGCTAAGCCCCCTGCTTCGTCGCTATACGTGGAACAGTAACTGGCTGTATAACGTCAGGATCTTTATCGCCCTCTGCGGCACCGTCGCTCTGCCGTGGTGGCTAAATGACGTGAAGCTCACCATCCCCCTCACGCTTGGGGTGGTGGCCGGTGCGCTGGCGGATCTCGACGACCGCCTGGCCGGTCGTTTGCGTAATCTGGTCATCACGCTGGTCTGCTTCTTTATTGCTTCCGCCTCCGTTGAGCTGCTTTTCCCCTGGCCCTGGCTGTTTGCCTTAGGGCTGACGGTGTCCACCAGCGGCTTCATTTTGCTCGGCGGCCTCGGGCAACGCTACGCCACTATCGCGTTTGGCGCCCTGCTGATTGCCATTTACACCATGCTGGGCGTCTCTCTTTACGATCAGTGGTATCAGCAGCCGGTCCTGCTGCTGTTGGGCGCTATCTGGTATAACCTGCTGACCTTAACCGGACATCTTATTTTTCCGGTTCGTGCCTTACAGGACAACATTGCCCGCAGTTACGAACAGCTGGCCCACTATCTGGAGCTGAAATCCCGGCTGTTTGATCCGGATATTGAAGAGGACAGCCAGGCGCCCCTGTACGATCTGGCGCTGGCAAATGGCCAGCTGGTCGCCACGCTAAATCAGACCAAAGCGTCTCTGCTCACCCGTCTGCGCGGCGATCGCGGTCAGCGCGGTACCCGGCGCACACTGCACTACTACTTTGTCGCCCAGGATATTCACGAGCGCGCCAGCTCCTCGCATGTGCAGTACGCTGACCTGCGCGAGAAATTCCGCTACAGCGACGTGATGTTCCGTTTCCAGCGCCTGCTGTCAATGCAGTCTCAGGCCTGCCAGCAACTTGCGCGCTCAATACTGCTGCGCACGCCCTATCAGCACGATCCTCGCTTTGAACGCGCATTCAGTCATCTGGATGCGGCCCTCGATCGCGTTCAGGCCAGTGGGACATCGCCGGAACAGTTCAAAGCCCTGGGATTCTTGCTCAACAACCTGAGAGCCATCGATGCTCAGCTCGCCACCATTGAGTCTGAACAGGCGATGGCAATGCCGGGCAATGACGCCGACAACCAGCTTGCCGACGACAGTCTCAACGGTTTCAGCGATATGTGGCTGCGCCTGAGCCGTCACTTTACGCCGGAATCCGCCCTCTTTCGCCATGCGGTAAGGATGTCGCTGGTTCTGTGCGTCGGCTACGCGTTTATCCAGATAACAGGATTGCACCACGGTTACTGGATCCTGCTGACCAGCCTGTTTGTCTGCCAGCCGAACTATAACGCTACCCGCCATCGGCTCGCGCTGCGTATTGTCGGGACATTAGTCGGGGTCGCCATCGGGCTGCCGGTGCTCTACTTTGTGCCATCCGTAGAAGGGCAACTGATCCTGATTGTGATTACCGGTGTACTGTTTTTCGCCTTCCGCAATGTGCAGTACGCCCACGCCACGATGTTCATCACGCTGCTGGTGCTGCTCTGCTTCAATCTGCTGGGTGAAGGCTTTGAAGTGGCCCTCCCCCGCGTGATCGACACGCTAATCGGCTGCGCCATTGCCTGGGCGGCGGTGAGCTTTATCTGGCCGGACTGGCGTTTTCGTAACTTACCGCGCGTGTCCGACAGAGCAATGAACGCCAACTGCCGCTATCTGGATGCTATTCTTGAGCAATACCATCAGGGTCGCGATAACCGTCTGGCCTATCGGATTGCCCGTCGCGATGCGCATAACACGGACGCAGAGCTGGCTTCCGTTGTCTCGAATATGTCAACTGAGCCGCGCGCCACGGCAGAAATCCGGGAGACAGCCTTCCGCCTGCTGTGTCTGAACCACACGTTCACCAGCTATATCTCTACCCTTGGCGCCCACCGTGAGAAACTGACAAATCCGGGCATCCTGGCGCTGCTGGACGACGCCGTTTGCTACGTTGATGATGCGCTTCATCATCAACCTGCGGATGAGCCACGGGTTCACCAGGCACTGGATGAACTGGTGCAACGTATCGCACACCTTGATCCTGGCACCGACAACAAAGCTCCGCTGGTCCTACAGCAAATTGGCCTGCTTATCGCTTTGCTGCCGGAAATTTGTCGGCTGCGACAGAAGATCGCTACCTGGCGGAATGATGGCCCTGCGACTCAGGCAGCGCATTAAACCACTCCATAAGCTCCCGGCGAATATCCGCCGGGAGTGCCGCTTCATGTAACCCTTCGATGGCGCCTTCAAGCGCGAACAATACCCGGATACTCAGCGCTTTATTCTTAGAGCGCATTTTCAGCCAGCTCGTCTTCGCCCCCAACTGTCGTAGCGTCTCTTCATTGGTAATGCCCGCCTCCATAAGCAGGACCTCAATCTGAAAGGTCAGGTTCGGCAGATCCTTAAGCCGGTTACGCTGATGGCGCTGGTAGCGCTCTTTCCTGGCGGCATCGAGCGCAAACGAGGAGAGCTGAAGCAGCTTTTCCCTGTTTTGCCACAGACCTTCATCCACACGGTAGTAATTAAGCAGCACTGGCCGTCCTCGTTTCATCAGGGTCAGAAAAGAGGAGGCGTTTTTTACACAGTATTTTGCACTTTGCTCACAGGCGCGAAGGTACAGCTCGCCGTCAGACACCATCGCGAACACCGCTTCATCCACGGCCAGGGTATAACCGCCAAACAGGGCGCGATGATGAATTTCGCCCAGCGGAGAGAGGTATTCCTGAGATTGATAAATCCGATCATAAGATATCTTTTTCATGATAATTCCATTAAAAATCATACAGTAAACACGATATTTCTTACTAACGGATCCGTTAGCAGGAAAATAGGCAACTTCTTGCCGTTGGGCAAGATGATTTTTTCAGGTTCACCAGGAATGGATGAAATTTGCGAGTCGCTTTCCGAAAATGAGGTTGATCTTTATGCACACAGGGGTTACTGTATATCCATACAGTAACTACAGGGCTGGAATGAATATGTACACTTCAGGCTATGCAAATCACTTAACACCTTCCACTTCTGCCGCAGGCAATGCTGCGCAGAATTCTATCGGGCGTGTATCGACAGGGCTTATCAGTGAAGTGGTTTACCGTGAAGACCAGCCGCTGTTAACACAACTCTTACTCCTGCCGCTTTTGCAGCAGCTCGGGCAACAGTCTCGCTGGCAGCTCTGGCTGACGCCACAGCAAAAATTAAGTCGTGAATGGGTTCAGTCGGCTGGCCTGCCGTTAGCGAAGGTGATGCAGATTAATCAACTCTCCCCTTGCGATACGGTCGAGTCGATGGTCCGGGCATTACGTACCGGGAACTATAGCGTCGTGATTGGTTGGTTGCCTGAGGATCTGTCGCAAGAGGAACATTTGCGTCTGACTGAAGCGGCTGAAGAAGGTAACGCGATGGGTTTCATCATGCGGCCGGTTCGTGGAGATTCCTATCGCAGAGGACAACATCCCGGGCTAAAAATTCACTCAAATGTGTACCATTGAGTGATTTTAAGAGTTTTCCTGGAATTTTTTTCGACCGCAGTATGCAAAAAAAGTTCAACGCGCCAAAACTGCGGCAAGGCTTGTCTGACGCGGTTCTCGTTAATTTTACTGCACAAAATTCGTTCAAAAATTGTTAAATATTAGGTATACGGAACTTTTTTTTTCATATGCCTGACGGACTTCACACTTGTAAGTTTTCAGCTACGTTGTAGACTTTACATCGCCAGGGGTGCTCGGCCTAAGCCGAAGATATCGGTAGGTTTATATTTGACCACGCCCCCCGGTGAAGGATTTAACCGTGATTCCTCCGATGGAGATATTCATGGCAAATTTTGGATGATAACGAGGCGCAAAAAATGAAAAAGACAGCTATCGCGATTGCAGTGGCACTGGCTGGCTTCGCTACCGTAGCGCAGGCCGCTCCGAAAGATAATACCTGGTATGCAGGTGGTAAACTGGGTTGGTCTCAGTTCCATGACACCGGTTGGTACGACAGCGCAAACAACAATGATGGCCCAACTCATGAGAGCCAGCTTGGTGCAGGTGCGTTCGGTGGCTATCAGGTTAACCCGTATGTTGGCTTTGAAATGGGTTACGACTGGTTAGGTCGTATGCCTTACAAAGGCGACAACGTAAATGGCGCTTTCAAAGCTCAAGGCGTACAGCTGACCGCTAAACTGGGTTACCCAGTAACTGACGACCTGGACGTGTACACCCGTCTGGGCGGCATGGTATGGCGTGCAGACTCCAGCAACAGCCGTGCTGGTGACGACCACGACACTGGTGTTTCCCCAGTATTCGCTGGTGGCGTTGAGTGGGCAATGACCCGTGACATCGCTACCCGTCTGGAATACCAGTGGGTTAACAACATCGGTGACGGTGCTACCGTTGGCGTTCGTCCAGACAACGGCATGCTGAGCGTTGGTGTTTCTTACCGTTTCGGTCAGCAGGAAGATGCGCCAGTCGTAGCTCCAGCTCCGGCTCCAGCTCCAGAAGTACAGACCAAGCACTTCACTCTGAAGTCTGACGTTCTGTTCAACTTCAACAAAGCTACCCTGAAACCAGAAGGTCAGCAGGCACTGGATCAGCTGTACACCCAGCTGAGCAACCTGGATCCTAAAGACGGTTCTGTAGTGGTTCTGGGCTTCACCGACCGTATCGGTTCTGACGCTTACAACCAGGGTCTGTCTGAGAAACGTGCTCAGTCTGTAGTTGATTACCTGGTATCTAAAGGTATCCCAGCTAACAAGATCTCCCCACGTGGTATGGGCGAATCTAACCCAGTTACCGGTTCTACCTGTGACAACGTGAAACCACGCGCTGCACTGATCGACTGCCTGGCACCAGATCGTCGCGTAGAGATCGAAGTTAAAGGTATCAAAGACGTTGTAACTCAGCCTGCGGCATAAGTTATCGTATTATAAAAAAACCCCGCGATGCGGGGTTTTTTATTATCTGAAGAAAAGTAAAAAGCTTATTTTTTACCTAACAGTGCCTGTAGATCGTTCTTCAGCGTCGACATCTGGCTGGCATACTTCTCTTTGTGCTCGGCATCTTCAATCAGCTGCACCACCGTTTCCGACAGGGTTTTCCCGCGCCGCTGCGCAAGCCCGGCCAGACGCTGCCAGACCATGAACTCCAGGTCGATGGATTTCTTACGGGTGTGCTGATGCTCGGCATTGAAATGCCGTTTACGACGAGCACGGATAGTTTGCTTCATCCGGTTTAACAAGGCCGGATTAATGTGTTTCTCAATCCAGCCGTTGACCTGTACCGGTTCGTTTTCGAGGGTCAGCAACATATCCACAGCTTCTTGTGCCGCGCTGGCTTCGATGTAGCAGGTGATCAGCTCCCCTTCACGGTGCTTTTTGACCAGGTACTTCCATTTCCAGCCGCTTTCGAGGTTTTCCAGTTGTTGATATTTCATTGCGATCTCAGTGTTACCGTGTAACTCTGTTCAGAATATCAGTTTTTTGGCAATCTGCTGAAAAGAAATCATATCCTGTGAAACGCCGCAGGCGATCCGCATGACGAAAACCCGAATCCTGATTGGGCAGAGTGCGCCGCTTACGGTATACTCCACGGTTTTACTTCTGACTAAAAAACATCAACTTTGACCATTACGAAACTTGCATGGCGTGACCTGGTTCCGGATACCGAGAGCTATCAGGAGCTGTTTGCACAGCCAGACCTCACAAAAGAACACGAATTCATACTTAGCGATACACAACCGCGTTTGCATTACGCGCTGGAGCAGATGTCATCCCCATGGGCTACATCTCCTTTCATGCTGCTCAAAGCCCCGGAAGAAGCCGAGTATCTGACGCTTCTCGGTGATGCCATGCGCCAGTTGCATCCAAAAACGAATGCCGTTTTTGGTGGTCAGTATCATATTGCCGGACGTGACGTGACCTTCGAACCTGCCACGCAGGCAGACGGACAATTCGCTGCAAAAGGCGAAGTGATCACCGCCAACTGGGTGGAAGCAGAACAGCTGTTCGGCTGCCTTCGTCAGTTCAATGGCGATGTGTCACTGCAACCCGGTCTGGTACACCGCGCGAACGGCGGCGTGTTGCTCATCTCCCTTCGCACCCTGCTTGCACAGCCTCTCCTGTGGATGCGCCTGAAAACGGTGGTGACGCAGCAACGTTTTGACTGGGTAGGCTACGACGATTCACGTCCGCTGCCTGTTTCCATTCCGTCTATGCCGCTGTCGCTGACCGTCGTGCTGACGGGTGACCGTGAATCTCTGGCTGATTTCCAGGAAATGGAGCCAGAACTCGCGGAGCAGGCGGTTTACAGCGAATTTGAAGACAATATTCAGATCGCCGATGCCGATGCCGATGACATGGCGCAGTGGTGTCAGTGGGTTATGGCCGTGGCGGAACGTTTCGCGCTGCCCTCGCCTGCCGAGGATGCGTGGCCGGGCTTAATCCGCGAGGCCGTACGCTACACTGGCGATCAGGAAACCCTGCCGCTCTGCCCGCTCTGGATCGGTAAACAGCTGCGTGAAGTGGGCGTTATCAGCGGCAACGGTCCGTTTACCGGCGAGCAGCTTAGCCAGATGCTGGCCCAGCGTGAATGGCGTGAAGGTTATCTTGCTGACCGTATGCAGGATGAAATTCTGCTGGAACAGATTCTGGTGGAGACCGAAGGCGAACGTATCGGGCAAATCAACGCCTTGTCCGTCATCGAGTTCCCCGGACACCCACGCGCCTTTGGCGAGCCTTCCCGTATCAGCTGTGTCGTGCACATTGGCGACGGCGAATTTACCGATATCGAACGCAAGGCCGAACTGGGTGGAAACATTCATGCCAAAGGCATGATGATCATGCAGGCATTCCTGATGTCTGAACTTCAGCTGGAGCAGCAGATCCCCTTCTCTGCCTCGTTGACCTTTGAACAGTCCTACAGTGAAGTCGACGGCGATAGCGCCTCGATGGCGGAGCTGTGCGCCGTGATCAGCGCGCTTGCAGACGTACCGATTAATCAGAATATTGCGATTACCGGTTCCGTGGATCAGTTTGGTCGTGCCCAACCGGTGGGTGGACTGAATGAGAAAATCGAAGGCTTCTTCGCTATCTGCCAGCAGCGCGGTTTAAACGGCAAACAGGGCGTGATTATTCCGGCACCTAACGCTCGCCATTTGAGCCTGAGCCAGGCGATTCTGGATGCGGTAGAGCAGGAACAATTCGCCGTCTGGGCCATCGAAGGGGTTGAGGATGCTCTACCCTTACTGACAAACCTGGTCTGGGACGGCGAAGGCCAGACAACCCTGATGCAGACCATTCAGGAACGTATAGCTCAGGCGACACAGCAGGATGCTCGTCATCGTTATCCGTGGCCGTTACGCTGGTTAAGTTGGTTTAGTGCTAACTGATCGGACTTGTTCAGCGTACACGTGTTAGCTATCCTGCGTCCTTCACTAAAATAAGGCTTACTGAGAACATGGTAGATAAACGCGAATCCTATACTAAAGAAGACCTTCTTGCCTCTGGTCGCGGTGAACTGTTTGGTGCGAAAGGCCCGCAGTTACCGGCCCCAAATATGCTGATGATGGACCGTGTCGTGAAAATGACCGAAACCGGCGGCAACTTTGATAAGGGTTACGTAGAAGCAGAACTCGATATCAACCCGGACCTGTGGTTCTTCGGTTGCCACTTTATTGGCGATCCGGTAATGCCTGGCTGCCTGGGCCTCGATGCCATGTGGCAGCTGGTTGGCTTCTATCTGGGCTGGCTTGGCGGTGAAGGTAAAGGCCGTGCGCTGGGCGTAGGCGAAGTGAAATTCACCGGTCAGGTTCTGCCTACCGCGAAGAAAGTCACCTACCGTATCCATTTCAAACGCATCGTTAACCGCCGCCTGATTATGGGCCTGGCGGACGGTGAAGTGCTGGTAGATGGTCGTCTTATCTATACTGCGAACGACCTGAAAGTGGGTCTGTTCCAGGATACCTCCGCTTTCTGATAACGGCATTTAGCCCCTTCCAGAAAGGCGAAACCTCCGCATTGCGGAGGTTTCTTTTTAAAGAGACGGTATCAAGCAAGTACTGCCCTGTCTCCGATGGCTTCTCGCCAGCCCCCTAGCCATTGGGACCTTTGATTCAGGGCCTGATAGGGACACATTTCTTTTGAACGTCCGGCGATGCCAGCCTGATAACCACGTTGATGAGCCCTTTCCAGGCGATCTCGTTTCTGTCTCTTCATGCCTCGTTTCCCTCATTCTTTTGTCTGGTGGAAAGAAAACAGTGATTGCAATATGTGCAAGCACAGTTAACGAATACCCCGAATCGGCGTCAGCGTCAACGTTCAAAATTCATACGGGTGTCATATTTGTGAGCTACATGGAAGATCGTTTGTACAAAAAATGTGACGCGGGACAAGTAACAAACTGAACATAAAACGAAAAAAAAGCCGCAATCAGCAAGAAGCTGAGTGCGGCTTTCGTCGATGAATTTTACTTATGGCAGCCGGGAAATCTCTCTTGCGATAGCAGCCGACTCCTGTGCCCACCCCTGCGCAAGCACTTTCACCATTTCGTCATAGCCATCTTTCTGCTGCTTCAGTTCCAGATGGAAAGGACGCTTAATCAGCTGGCCCTGATGATTCAAGAGCCACTCCCCGCTGATAACAACCGCACCATCATAGCGGCCATGGAATCCCGTCACGTTAACATTCAGGGTATCCTGATCGCTTCCCAGAGGCTGCGAGGCGACTACCCAACCAGGGAGCTGGCTGCTCAGATTCGCCACCAGCGTATTGCGTAGCTGCTGATCCAGCGGGCTGGCCCACAGGTTATTGTTGGCGATAACGTACTGCACATCGCTGGTCTGGTAGACCACCCCGTTGCCCGCCAGATAATCTGGCACGGCAACCTGTTCAACCCACAGCAGACGGCTGCCCTGCGAGGTGCTACTCTGCGCACCGGATTGCGCGCTTAACGGCAACTGGTAGTAGCTTTTGTTATCGCTTCCAGAGCTACAGGCCGTTAATACCAGTGCGCCTGCGATGATTAGCCATTTTTTCATTGTTTCGCCCTCTTAGGCTCAGGATCCTTTTTGTCTTTCGCTTCAAACACCAGCGCGTTGCTCTTTTCATTGAGCGTTTTCAGAACGGGCTGTAGCTCGCGTAAAACCTGATCAAGACGTTGCATATCCGCCACCATCTTGTTGTAAGCCGCTGAGCCCGGCTGGAAGCCCTGCATACTGCGATTCAGTTCGCGCAACGTTTTCTGCATATCCTGCGGCAGCTGCTGCATGGACTGGTTGGCGGTGATCTTGTTGATATTATCCAGCGTGGTTTGCAGACGTTGCATCGTCGCCTGGCTCTGATGCAGTGATCCCGTCGCGGCCTCAAGCATTGGATTCAGCGGCAGATTGTTGATCTTATCCAGCGTTTCCATCAGGCGCTGTTGGATCTGCGCCAGGCCACTGCTGACCGTAGGAATAATTTTGTAGCCGCCAAATTCACGGATCCCCGTCATTGGTGGCGCTTTTGGATAGAAGTCCATATCGACATATAACGCCCCTGTGACCAGGTTGCCAGTTTTCAGCGAGCCACGCAGACCGCGATTCATCAGATCGCTGATATGCTCCCCAATATCCTGGTCCTCGCCTATCTGGTTAATCAAACGCTCAGGCTCAATGCGGATCAGCACCGGAATACGATAATCATCATCAAGCATCTGCTTGAGTCCCGGAACAAAGTAAGGCACTTGTCCCACGGTCCCCAGACGGATACCGCGGAACTCAACTGGCGCCCCAGGCTGCAAGCCGCGTACAGAGTCCTTAAAGAACATCAGGTAGTCGATGTGATCGGTATAGAGCGCATCCTGAATGCTTTTTTGATCGTCAAACAGCCTGAAGGCGGTTTTCTCCGCCACCGGTTGTCCCAGATCGATACCTTCCGGCACATCAAAACTGACGCCCCCACCAAACAGCGTGGTGAGTGAACCCATCTCAACGCGCATCCCCGCAGAGGTGAGATCTACCGCGATCCCGCTGTCTTTCCAGAAGCGAACGTTGCTGGTCACCAGGCGGTCATTAGGCGCATTGATAAAAAGCTGATAGCTGATGGTCCGTTTTTGCGGATCGAAGGTGCTTGTTTCAACCGAACCGACGCGATATCCACGGAACAGCACCGGATCGCCCGGCGAGAGCTGGCCCGCTTTTTTGCTGTCCAGAATAACGCGGATCCCTTTTGCATCCGGTGGCGCAAGCGGCGGTGAATCCAGCAGCTGATAGTTTGCTGGCTGGGCGCCTTTGTTGCCGGGCTGGAGTTCGATGTAGGCCCCTGACAATAGCGTCCCTAAGCCGCTGATCCCTTCTCTTCCGACCTGCGGTTTCACGACCCAAAAAACAGAATCTTCATGGAGCAGTTTTTCCATGCCGGCATTCAGGCGGGCCTTGATTTCAACATGGGTTAAATCATCCGTCAGGGTCGCGCTTTCCACGACACCCACATCCACGCTGCGGCTCTTGATGGTGGTTTTTCCGCCCTCAATCCCCTCTGCATTGGTGGTAATTAGCGTGACTTCCGGTCCCTGATGGCTGTAATGATAAAACAGGATCCATGCACCGATCAGCGCGGTCACGATGGGGAAAATCCACACCGGCGACCAGTTTCTGACCTTCTGCACTTTAGCCTCTCCACTCTTATTTTCCATGCTCTTACTCTTCCTCATGGCTTGAATCGGGCTCACGATCCCACGATAAACGAGGGTCGAAGGTCATGGCCGCAAACATGGTCATAATGACGACCAACGCAAACATCAGCGCCCCCATAGCGGGATAAATACTCATCAGCCCCCCCATACGCACCAGCGCTGAGAGAACCGCAATCACGAACACGTCAATCATCGACCAGCGGCCAACAAATTCCACGACCTCATAAATCAGATGCATACGCTCGCTGTCTCGCTTACCGTGCCCTTTTGCATCCCAGCAAAGCCAGGCAATGGCAATCATCTTTAAGGTCGGAACCATAATACTGGCGAGGAATATGACGCCTGCTACAGGGTAAGACCCCTCGCTCCACAGCAAAATCACCCCGGCCAGTATGGTCGAGGGCATTCTGTCGCCGAGCAGATCGGTGATCATGATCGGCAAGATATTGGCGGGCAGATAGAGCATGACAGAGGTCACCAGCAGCGCCATGGTCCATTGCAGGCTATTTTTACGCCGGACGTGACCTTTTGTTTCACAGCGCGGACACACCTCGACATCCGCGGGCAGCACGGCGGTGCAGCACGAGCAGGAGCGAAGCCCCTGACGGATACCCGGTACGCCCACCTTTACCGTCTGCGAAAGCGTCGGCGCCGGGGCAATATCGTCCCAGGCCCAGCGTCGGTCCACGCACTGGAACGCGCGCAGTTGTAGCACGCAGTACAGACACCACGGAATAAAGCTGCTGCCAATCCCCACATCGCCGTAGGCCATCAGCTTCACGAAGCTGACCAGGATACCCGCGAGAAAAATTTCCGCCATCCCCCAGCTTTTCAACTGGAACAGGATCCGCGCGAGTTTGATTTTAAGGACAGTGGGCATCCTGACGCGGTTGACCAGCAGCAGAATGACGACCAGGCAAAAAGCCGGGACGATCTGCACGAAAAGAAGAAAGAAGGTGGCAAGGCTGGCGTAATCTTCCGAGAACATCACGCCTGGTATTTCCAGTAAATCCACCTGGCTGGTCATCCCGCCCACTTTCATATAGATGAAAGGGAAGAGATTGGAGAGCAGTAACATGAATAAGGCTGCCAGCGCATAAGCCGTAGGACGCTGCCTTGGCGCGTCCCACTCGGTCGTCAGCGTAGCGCCGCAGCGCGGGCAGGCAGCCTTATGTCCGTGACCAAGCTCTGGCAACGCCACGAGCATATCGCATTGCGAGCATAATATATGCCGATCGGCATGGTGCTGGTCACACATAGATTATCCCTGTTTATGCGCCGTTTTTCAGAGACTCAAGGTACTCCCAGCGCTCAAATGCCTCTTCCAGCGCCTGTTCAGCCTGGGAGAGTTCAGCCAATACTTTCTGAGTATAGTCGTGAGGCTGCGTAAAGAATGACGCATCAGCGACCTGGATTTGCAGTGCTTCCAGTGCAGCTTCCAGCTCTTCCAGACGCTGCGGCAGCCCTTCCAGCTCGCGCTGCAAGTTATAACTCATTTTAGCAGGAGACTTTTTGACAGTTTCTGCCTTTGCAACAACAGGTTCAGCGACATTTTTGGTCTTCGCCTGTTTTTGCGCCAGCGACTGCGATTGCTGTCCACGCGCGTCATGATAGCCGCCCACATATTGCCCGATGCGTCCTTTGCCTTCGAAGATCCAGCACTCGGTCACGGTGTTATCGACAAACTGACGATCGTGGCTGACCAGCATCACGGTTCCCTGATAACCATCAATCAACTCTTCCAGCAGTTCCAGCGTTTCGACATCCAGATCGTTAGTCGGTTCATCGAGAATCAATAAGTTACTGGGTTTCAGGAACAGACGCGCCAGCAAAAGACGGTTACGTTCTCCCCCGGACAGCGCGCGCACCGGCGTCATAGCGCGTTTCGGGTGGAACAGGAAGTCCTGAAGGTAGCCCAGCACGTGACGCGGCTTGCCATTAACCATGACCTCCTGTTTACCCTCGGCGAGGTTATCCATCACCGTACGGTCTGGATCCAGCTCGGCGCGGTGCTGGTCGAAGTACGCCACTTCCAGTTTGGTACCGCAGTGGATACGACCGCTGTCGGCCTGGAGCTGACCGAGCATCAGTTTCAGCAGTGTGGTTTTACCGCACCCGTTCGGGCCGATCAGCGCAATTTTGTCGCCGCGCTGAACCTGAGCGGAGAAATCGTTCACCAGCACTTTGCCGTCAACCGAATAATTCACGTTCTCCATTTCGAAGACAATCTTGCCCGAGCGGGACGCCTCTCCCACCTGCATTTTGGCGCTACCCATGACTTCGCGGCGTTCGCTACGTTCGCGGCGCATCGCCTTCAGGGCGCGAACGCGGCCTTCGTTACGGGTACGACGCGCTTTAATGCCCTGACGGATCCATACCTCTTCCTGGGCCAGCTTGCGGTCGAACTCGGCATTTTGCAGCTCTTCCACGCGCAGGTTTTCTTCTTTCTCCAGCAGATAGGTATCGTAATCGCCCGGATAGGTCACCAGCTTGCCGCGATCGAGATCGACAATGCGCGTGGCCATGTTGCGGATGAACGAACGGTCGTGGGAGATGAAGATAATGGTACCGTTAAAGGTTTTCAGGAACCCTTCCAGCCAGTCAATCGCTTCGATATCCAGGTGGTTCGTCGGTTCGTCCAGCAGCAGCACCCTGGGCCCGCTCACCAGGGCACGGCCCAGCGCCGCTTTACGCAGCCAGCCGCCGGAGAGCGCCGACAGCTCCATATCCGCTTCCAGGCCAAGCTGGGCCAGCACTTCGTTAATGCGGTTTTCCAGCTGCCACAGGCCGTGGTGATCGAGCATCTCCTGCACTTTTGCCAGCTCGTTGAGATTCTTGTCGCTCGGGTCCGTCATCACCAGATGCGAAATCTCGTGGTAACGCTTGAGGTATTCCGCCTGCTCTGAAATCCCTTCGGCCACAAAATCGTACACGCTGCCGGTGACGTTACGCGGCGGATCCTGTTGCAGACGAGAGACGATCAGATCCTGCTCGTAAACAATACGGCCGTCATCCAGCCCCTGCTCACGGTTGAGGATTTTCATCAGCGTCGATTTACCTGCGCCGTTACGGCCCACCAGACAGACGCGCTCGTTATCTTCGATATGCAGCTCTGCATTATCGAGAAGCGGTGAGTCGCTGAAAGAGAGCCACGCGCCGTGCATACTAATTAAAGACATTTATTTTTCCTTTCAGACCGCGGAGATCAGCCAGCAGTTGTGGATTTGACGGTTACGGGCAAAGTCCTGAGACAGCGTTTTTTGGCTGATTTCTTGTGCTTTCAGTCCCAGTTCGGCCAGGCCGTCGTGATCCATGCGGAATCCGCGCTTGTTATTCGAGAACATAATGGTGCCGCCTTTACGCAGCAGACGCTTCAGGTCGGTCATCAGGCGCAGGTGATCGCGTTGAACATCAAAGCTATCCTCCATACGCTTGGAGTTAGAGAAGGTCGGCGGATCGATAAAGATCAGGTCAAACTGCTCGTCGGTATCGCGCAGCCAGCCCAGCACGTCGGCCTGTAACAGGCGATGCTGACGGCCGGTTAAGCCGTTAAGACGCAGGTTGCGCTCTGCCCACTCCAGATAAGTCCGGGACATATCTACCGTGGTGGTGCTACGCGCGCCGCCAAGCCCCGCATGAACGCTGGCGCTGCCGGTATAGGAGAACAGGTTCAGGAAGTCTTTCCCCTTGCTCATCTGGCCCAGCATGCGGCGGGCGATGCGGTGATCGAGGAACAGACCGGTATCAAGGTAGTCGGTAAGGTTAACCCACAGGCGCGCGTTATATTCGCCCACTTCGATGAAGTCACCCTTCTCGCCCATCTTCTGATACTGGTTTTTGCCTTTCTGACGCTCACGTGTTTTCAGCACCAGCTTGTTTGGCGAAATGCCGAGTACGGCGATGGTGGCCGCAATCACATCCAGCATACGCTGACGCGCTTTTTGCGCATCGATAGTTTTCGGCGGGGCGTATTCCTGAACCACCACCCAGTCCACATAGCGGTCAACCGCCACGTTGTACTCGGGCAGGTCAGCGTCGTACAGGCGATAACATTCGATGCCTTCTTGCTTCGCCCACTTCTCAAATTTCTTCAGGTTTTTGCGCAGGCGGTTGGCGTAATCTTCCGCCACGCCTGACGGTTTGCTATCCGCCGCTATCTCTGCCAGATGGTAGTTTTTCTGCACGCAGTCCAGCGGGCCGTTTTTCGCTTTGAACTGGCGATCGGCACGCAATTGCAGGCAGCTCAGCAGCTCCGGCGAGGCGCTAAACAGGGAGAGGTTCCAGCCGCCGAAATGCGCTTTCATGTTGCGACCGAGCAGGCTGTGCAGTGCAATCAGCGCCGGCTCGCTGTCCAGACGCTCACCATACGGCGGGTTGCTGATCACCGTACCGTACGGGCCTTTTGGCAGCGGATTGGTCAGGTTCGCCACGTCCTTCACCTCGAAGGTCACCAGCTCGCCGATACCGGCACGACGGGCGTTGCTGCGCGCGCGTTCAATCACCCGTGCATCGCTGTCCGAACCGTAAAAGTGAGAGGTGTACTCCGCCAGCCCTTTACGGGCGCGGGTCTGCGCATCGTCTTTGACCTCTTTCCAGATGGCTTCATCGTGCTGCGCCCAGCCTTTGAAGCCCCAGTGGCCGCGGTGCAGCCCTGGCGCACGGTCGGTGGCCAGCATCGCGGCTTCAATCAGCAGCGTACCGGAACCGCACATCGGATCGAGCAGCGGCGTACCTGGCTGCCATCCGGAGCGCATCACGATAGCGGCAGCCAGCGTTTCTTTGATCGGAGCCATCCCGGTGCGATCGCGATAGCCGCGCAGATGCAGGCCTGCTCCACTCAGATCCAGGGAAATACTGGCCGTATCGCCGTTCAGCCAGACGTTGATACGCAGATCCGGGTTTTCACGGTCAACGTTCGGACGTTCTTTATTGCGACGCGTGAAGCAGTCCACAATGGCATCCTTAACGCGCAGGGCACCATACTGGCTGTTGCGGATCTCATCGTTGACGCCGTTGAAATGCACCGCAAAGGTAGCGTCCGGGGTGAAGATCTCTGTCCAGTCGATCATCTGTACGCCGGTGTAGAGATCAAGATCGCTGTAGACCTTGCACTCTTTCATCGGCAGCATGATGCGCGACGCCAGACGGCTCCACATCAGGCTCTGGTAAATAAGCCGCGTGTCGCCCTCAAAATGGACACCACCCTGAACCACCCGGCACTCTTTCGCGCCCAGGGCTTCCAGTTCAGTTTTTAACAGCTCTTCCAGCCCACGGGCCGTACTGGCAAACAGAGAATTCATATCGTCACTTTTACTCATAGAAAATTGTCGCGCATTATAGCTAATATGGCGTGTATGTCATAAAGTTGAAGGCTTATTTTCTTTAGCGGGAGTGTGCAGTGGCGACGTTATCCAGGCTTTTTATTCATCCGGTGAAATCCATGCGCGGCATCGGCGTCTCTCACGCGCTGGCCGATATGAGCGGATTCGCCTTCGATCGTATTTTTATGGTCACCGAGCCTGACGGTACGTTTATCACCGCACGTCAGTTCCCGCAGATGGTTCGCTTTACCCCTTCCCCGCTTCATGACGGGCTGCATTTGACTGCGCCGGACGGTTCAAGCGTCGTGATCCGCTTTGCTGATTTTGCGCCGCTTGATGCGCCAACGGAAGTGTGGGGCAATCATTTTACCGCGCGTATCGCGCCGGATAACATTAACCAGTGGCTGAGCGGCTTTTTCTCCCGTGACGTTCAGCTGCGCTGGGTTGGGCCTGCGCTGACCCGTCGCGTGAAGCGCCACGATGCGGTTCCTCTCTCCTTCGCCGATGGTTTTCCCTTCCTGCTGACCAGCGAGGCCTCGCTGCGTGATTTACAAAACCGTTGCAAAGCCAGCGTGCGGATGGAGCAGTTTCGCCCGAATCTGGTGGTGACCGGAGCGGATGCCTGGGATGAAGATACCTGGAAAGTGATCCGCATCGGCAGCGTTATTTTTGATGTCGTGAAGCCGTGCAGCCGCTGTATTTTTACCACCGTCAGCCCGGAGAAAGGTCAGAAACACCCTTCCGGCGAACCGCTGAAAACCTTGCAGTCATTTCGTACCGCGCAGGATAACGGCGATGTCGACTTCGGCCAGAACCTGATCCCCCGCTCCAGCGGCGTGATCCGCGTGGGCGACGAGGTCGAAATCCTCACCCGCGGGCCTGCCAGGGTGTACGGCGCAGGTCAGGAAGAAGAGATGGTTGACGTTGTCACCAACGTCGCTTCCGCGGTGGATATTCACTGGGAAGGCAAGGTTATCCGTGGTAACAATCAGCAGGTGCTACTGGAACAGCTGGAACAGGCAGGTATCCGCGTACCGTATTCCTGTCGCGCGGGGATTTGCGGATGCTGTCGCATTAAACTGGTCGATGGTGAAGTAAGTGCGCTGAAGAAATCTGCGATTGGCAGTGACGGCACGATCCTGTGCTGTAGCTGTGTCCCGAAAACATCCGTACAGCTGGAAGCTTAAACTGCCTGTTCAAGGCTGAAGGAATCAACGCGCAGCTGTGGCTTCAGCCTGTCATTCATCACTTTGATGGCATCACCTAACTGCATAACTCGCCCGGCAATGGTCACGCCGGGTTGGGCCAGCAAACAGAGCGCAGCGTTTTCACCGGGTTCAACCACCAGCAAATTCACCTCTTCTTCGGTATCGCTCAGATTGACGCTCGCCGCATCGCCGATAGCCGGGGTCCAGCACATGCCGTGGGCGAGAAAATGCCAGCTTTTCGGCATTTGCGGTTTCAGGAAACGGATCGCCACCAGCGCATTTAGTACCAGTTCAGCGCGCTGTTCTTTGGAGAGATCGAACTCACGGCATTTTTCTTCAAAAGAGAAATAGAGTGCAGCGTCGTCAACGCAAAAGCCTGAGGGAGCAAACGCGTCTGGCGTTAACATTCGGCGCGCAAAACGAGAGCGAAACAACATGCCATTGGCTAAGTCGAGCATCATACGGTCATGCTCGTCACAAAAATACCAGCGCCAGTTATCGTCAGGTTTAATTCGCATGTTTCTCTCCCGTCCCCTAAACGTCCTGTACTAAAAATGTCCTGTTTGCCGCTTCGCTTATAACACTAGTAATAAAAGACTATAATGTTTAAATAAGCAACAATGACGGAATATAAAACAACCAGGGCTGGAAATAAAGCCCTGGTTGTCTGATTAAGAGAAAAGATTAGATATGCGTGACGATTTCTTTAATCAGCGGCGGCCCTTTAAAAATAAAGCCGGAATAAATTTGCACCAGCGATGCACCTGCCGCCATCTTCTCACGTGCAGCGATGACAGAGTCAATGCCACCCACGCCAATAATCGGCAGCTGACCTTTTAATTCTGCGGAGAGTGCGCGAATAATTTCGGTGCTTTTTAATTGTACCGGACGGCCACTTAATCCACCCGCTTCGTCACAGTTTTTCATTCCCTGAACGAGAGAGCGATCGAGTGTTGTATTGGTTGCAATCACACCATCAATATTATGGCGAACTAAACTGTCAGCAACCTGGATCAATTCTTCTGCCGAAAGATCCGGGGCGATCTTAACCGCGACCGGAACATATTTATGGTGGATCGCCTGTAGCGCCGTTTGTTTATTTTTAATGGCGCCAAGAAGATCGTCGAGCGCTTCGCCATATTGTAATGAACGCAGCCCTGGGGTGTTAGGCGAAGATATATTCACCGCAATATAACCGGCATAGGCATAGACTTTTTCCATACAAATCAGATAGTCATCTTTACCCTGCTCGACCGGCGTGTCTTTATTTTTGCCAATATTAATACCCAGCACGCCATCAAAATGGGCTTTCTTAACGTTCTCAACCAGATGATCGACGCCAAGGTTATTAAAGCCCATGCGGTTGATCAGCCCCTCGGCTTCAACCAGGCGAAACAGACGTGGCTTGTCATTTCCCGGCTGCGGACGCGGCGTCACCGTCCCGATTTCGATCGAGCCAAAGCCCATCGCACCGAGTGCATCAATGCATTCGCCATTTTTGTCCAGACCGGCCGCCAGGCCCAGTGGATTTTTGAAAGTCAGGCCCATGCACTGAACTGGTTTTTCCGGCACGTTTTGACGCACCAGCGCGGCCAGAGGCGTTCCTGTAATACGGCGTAACTGCTGAAATGTAAATTCATGAGCGCGCTCAGGATCGAGCTGGAAAAGGGCTTTACGAACGAAGGGGTAGTACATGAACTCTCCTGGATTCCCGGTGTGCAAACCGGGAGGGGATTATGTGCGATTCCGCCCGGAAAGGGAATTGACCTGTGGCAAAAAAGCCACGTAAAACGCAATCGTTTACTTATCGGTTCGCTTCTTATGCATTTTTCTGCATTCATCCTGAGGATAAATCATTTAGTGGAATAACCACGCAATGTCACACTCCTGAAAATTGTTATGAATGTTAGATAAAAGCAAACAATTAGTTATAAGGAGCAACCATGCGCGTCATTACCCTGGCCGGAAGCCCCCGCTTCCCCTCTCGCTCCAGCGCACTGCTGGAATACGCTCGCGAAAAGCTTAATGCTCTGGATGTCGAAGTGTGTCACTGGAATTTGCACAATTTCGCGCCTGAAGATCTGCTCTACGCCCGTTTCGACAGCCCGGCGCTGAAAACCCTGATCGAACAACTTAAGAGTGCTGACGGGCTGGTCGTCGCGACACCGATTTATAAAGCCTCTTTTTCCGGCGCACTGAAAACGCTGCTCGATCTGCTGCCCGAACGCGCGCTGGACGGTAAGGTCGTCCTGCCGCTGGCCACAGGCGGTACGGTAGCCCATTTACTGGCGGTGGGTTATGCCCTCAAGCCGGTTCTGAACGCGCTGAAAGCGCAGGAGATCCTGCATGGCGTCTTCGCTGACGACTCACAGGTAATCGACTACCAGCATAAACCCCATTTCACGCCGAATCTGCAAACGCGCCTCGACAGTGCGCTCGACACCTTCTGGCACGCCCTGAACCGTCGGGATCGCCACGCGGCAGCATTTCATCAATCACAAGGAGTGGCGCATGTTTAAAACAGTTACCCGTATCGGGCTGGCAGGTCTGCTGGCAGTGGCGTCGCTGGCTCAGGCGGCGGAGAAAGCGCCGGAGAGCCTGCGTATCGGTTATCAGAAAGGCAGCGTCAGCATGGTGCTGGCGAAAAGCCATGCGTTGCTTGAGAAGCGTTTCCCGGAGACCAAATTCTCATGGGTCGAGTTCCCTGCCGGACCACAGATGCTGGAGGCGCTGAACGTCGGGAGTATTGATTTAGGCAGCACCGGCGATATCCCGCCAATCTTTGCGCAGGCTGCCGGGGCGGATCTGGTTTACGTTGGCGTTGAGCCCGCCAAGCCGAAGGCAGAGGTTATTTTGGTGCCGGAAAACAGCGAGATCAAAAGCGTCGCCGACCTCAAAGGCCATAAGGTTGCTTTCCAGAAAGGTTCAAGCTCGCACAACCTTCTGCTGCGCGCGTTGCAGGAGGCCGGCCTAAAATTCACCGATATCCAGCCCGTTTACCTGACGCCTGCCGATGCGCGCGCGGCGTTTCAGCAAAAAAATGTTGATGCCTGGGCTATCTGGGATCCGTACTACTCCGCCGCACTGTTGCAGGGCGGTGTGCGGGTGCTGAAAGACGGCACCACCCTGAAGCAGACCGGTTCGTTCTACCTGGCGGCACGTCCTTACGCTGAGAAAAATGGCGCATTTATTCAGCAGGTGCTGGATACCTTCTCTCAGGCCGATGCGCTGACCCAAAGCCAGCGTCAGCAGAGCATCACGCTGCTGGCAAAAACCATGGGCCTGCCTGAACCGGTGATCGCCACTTATCTTGACCACCGTCCTCCCACCACCATAGCACCGGTTGACGCCCACGTTGCCGCTCTCCAGCAGCAAACGGCAGACCTCTTTTATCAAAACCGCCTGGTTCCAAAGCAGGTGAATATTCGCGAACGCATCTGGCAACCCGCTGGCATTGAAGGAAAAAAATCATGAGTCTGAATCTTTTCTGGTTTTTACCCACCCACGGTGATGGACACTATCTTGGCACAGAAGAAGGCGCCCGCCCGGTCGATCACGGCTATCTACAGCAGATCGCCCAGGCGGCAGACCGCATCGGTTTTACCGGGGTACTGATCCCGACGGGCCGCTCGTGTGAGGATGCGTGGCTGGTTGCCGCGTCAATGATCCCCGTCACCCAGCGCCTGAAATTCCTGGTAGCCTTGCGCCCGAGCGTGGTGTCGCCAACCGTCGCGGCGCGTCAGGCGGCAACGCTGGACAGGCTTTCCAACGGCCGTGCGCTGTTCAACCTGGTGACGGGCAGCGATCCGCAGGAGCTGGCGGGCGATGGCGTCTTCCTCGATCATACCGAGCGCTATGAAGCCTCCGCAGAGTTCACCCGCGTCTGGCGACGTCTGCTGGAAGGGGAAACCGTCACCTTCGAAGGGAAACATATCCACGTTCGCGATGCACAGCTCTACTTCCCGCCGGTACAGCAGCCGCGCCCTCCCCTCTATTTCGGCGGATCGTCGGACGTGGCGCAGGAGCTGGCGGCTGAGCAGGTCGATCTCTATCTGACCTGGGGCGAGCCACCGGAGCTGGTGAAAGAGAAAATTGCTCAGGTACGCGCTAAAGCCGCAGAACATGGCCGTACGGTACGCTTTGGTATTCGCCTGCACGTGATCGTACGTGAAACCAACGACGAGGCCTGGCAAGCCGCCGACCGTCTGATCGCTCATCTGGACGACGACACTATCGCTAAAGCACAGGCGGCGTTTGCCAAAACCGACTCCGTGGGCCAGCATCGGATGGCTTCCCTGCACAACGGCAAGCGTGAAAATCTTGAGATCAGCCCGAACCTGTGGGCCGGGGTAGGTCTGGTGCGCGGCGGTGCCGGCACGGCACTGGTCGGCGACGGTCCAACCGTAGCGGCACGCATTAATGAATACGCGGCGCTGGGGATCGACAGCTTTATCCTGTCTGGCTACCCACATCTGGAGGAGGCGTACAAGGTGGGTGAACTGCTGTTCCCGCATCTGGATGTCGCTATCCCGGAAATTCCGCAGCCACGTCAGCTTCAGTTGCAGGGCGAAGCCGTGGCGAACGCGTTTATCCCGAGAAAAGTCGCGCAAAGCTAAGGAGCCACCATGTCTGCAACCGCACAAAAATGGCTGCTGCGCGCCGCGCCGTGGTTTCTGCCCGTCGGCATTGTCCTCGTCTGGCAACTGGCGTCTTCAACTGGCTGGCTGTCGAGCCGCATTTTGCCCTCTCCGGAGGGCGTTGTGGAAGCGTTCTGGTCGCTAAGCGCCAGCGGTGAGCTGTGGCAACATCTTGCCATCAGCTCCTGGCGCGCGGTAATTGGCTTTTCGATTGGCGGAAGCATCGGCCTGACGCTGGGGCTGATCAGCGGCCTGTCACGCTGGGGTGAGCGGCTGCTGGATACCTCCGTTCAGATGCTGCGCAACGTGCCGCATCTGGCGCTTATTCCGCTGGTTATCCTGTGGTTTGGCATTGATGAGAGCGCCAAAATTTTCCTCGTGGCGCTGGGAACGTTATTCCCGATTTATATCAATACCTGGCATGGGATCCGTAATATCGATCGCGGTCTGGTGGAGATGGCCCGCAGCTATGGCCTGTCAGGTTTTGCCCTGTTTACCCATGTGATCCTGCCGGGCGCCCTGCCCTCCATTATGGTTGGGGTGCGTTTTGCGCTCGGCCTGATGTGGCTAACCCTGATCGTGGCGGAAACCATTTCGGCTAACTCCGGCATTGGTTATCTGGCGATGAACGCCCGCGAGTTCCTGCAAACGGACGTGGTGGTGGTTGCCATTATCCTTTATGCCCTGCTCGGCAAACTTGCGGACGTCAGCGCCCAGTGGCTGGAACGTAGCTGGCTGCGCTGGAACCCGGCCTACACCGCTCAGGAGGCGAAAGCATGAATACTGCACGACTGAACCAGGGAACACCGTTACTGCTGAACGGCGTGACCAAACGCTACGGCGACAACACCATTCTGAATGCACTGGATCTGCATATTCCTGCCGGACAGTTTGTGGCCGTTGTCGGCCGCAGCGGTGGCGGCAAGAGTACCCTGCTGCGTCTTTTAGCCGGGCTGGAAGCGCCAAACAGCGGTGACATTCTGGCAGGCACTACGCCGCTGGCCACGATTCAGGATGATACGCGCATGATGTTTCAGGACGCGCGTCTGCTGCCGTGGAAAACGGTGATGGATAACGTCGGGCTGGGCCTGAAGGGCAGCTGGCGGGAGGACGCCCGGCAGGCACTCGCTGCGGTAGGGCTGGAGAATCGCGCGGGAGAGTGGCCTGCGGCCCTGTCGGGTGGACAAAAGCAGCGCGTAGCGCTGGCTCGCGCGCTGATTCACCGTCCCGGCCTGTTGCTGCTTGATGAACCGCTCGGCGCGCTTGATGCCCTGACGCGGATCGAGATGCAGGATCTGATTGAAACCCTCTGGCAGACGCACGGCTTTACGGTACTGCTGGTGACGCATGATGTCAGTGAAGCCGTGGCAATGGCAGACAGGGTGCTGTTAATAGAAGAGGGCAAAATTGGTCTGGATCTGACGGTAGATATTCCACGTCCTCGCCGCGTGGGATCGGCCAGACTGGCGGAGCTGGAAGCCGAAGTACTGGATCGGGTGATGAAACGTGGGGAAGCGGAGATTCAGCGGATAAAGGCTAATGCCTGATGCCCTCACCCCGGCCCTCTCCCACAGGGAGAGGGAGAAAACCGATGCCCCGCGACCCCACGTAGGCCCGGTAAGCGTAGCGCCACCGGGCTTTTTTACATCAGGCCAGCGCCTTAGCAATCTTCTCGTACAGATCGCCAGACAGATTTTCCAGCCCTTTCAGCTGCTCAAGCGCGGCGCGCATTTTCGCCTGACGCTGCGCATCGTAACGTTTCAGGCGGATCAGCGGCTCAATCAGACGAGACGCCACCTGCGGGTTACGGCTGTTCAGCTCGGTCAGCATTTCAACCATGAACTGATAACCGCTGCCGTCTTCGGCATGGAACGCGGCCGGGTTGCTGCTGGCGAAGGCACCAATCAGAGAGCGGACGCGGTTCGGGTTGCTCATGGTGAACGAACGGTGCTTCAGCAGGCTGCGTACTTTGCTGAGTACATCGGCTGCCGGGCTGGTGGCCTGAAGGATGAACCACTTGTCCATCACCAGACCATCCTGATACCACTTGTCGTCGTACTCCTGCATCAGCGCATCGCGGCACGGCAGCTCGGCGGCAACGCTTGCGGCCAGCGCGGCCAGGGCATCCGTCATGTTATCGGCTTCGTGGTACTGCTTGCTGACCAGCGTGTTCGCCAGCTCTGCCTCACCAAACGCCAGATAGCGCAGGCAGGTATTGCGCAGGGAACGTTTACCGATACCCGCATGTTCCACCCGATACGCGTCCAGCTTGTTGGCGTTGTAAATGGCGAGGAACTCATCTGCCAGTTCGGTCGCCAGCGTGCGGGTCAGCGCTTCACGCACGGCGACGATGGCAATCGGGTCGATGATGTCAAACAGCTCGGCGATTTCAGTCGCAGAAGGCAGCGTTAAAATTTCAGCCGCCAGCGCCGGGTCAATGTTCTCATCCAGCAGGATGGCACGGAACGCGTCTGCCACATGAACCGGCAGCGTCAGCGGCTGGCCCTGCTGGTAACGGTTGACGTTCAGCTTGATGTAAGTCGCTAGCAGGCTTTGTGCCGCATCCCAGCGCGAGAAATCGTTGCGCGCGTGACGCATCAGGAACGTCAGCTGCTGATCGCTCCACTTATATTCGAGTTTCACCGGCGCGGAGAATTCGCACAGCAGGGCAGGAACGGGCTGGAAATAGACGTTATCGAAGATAAAGGTCTGCTCTGCCTGGGTCACGTTCAGCACGTTATGCACCGGGTGGCCGCCCTTCTGTAACGGGATCACGTTGCCTTCGTTGTCGTATAGCTCAACGCTGAACGGAATGTGCAGCGGATGTTTCTCTTCCTGCTCGGCCGTTGGCGGCGTGCGCTGGCTGATGGTCAGCGTGTACTGCTCGGTTTCCGGGTTGTAGTCGTCTTTGACCGTCACAATCGGCGTACCGGCCTGGCTGTACCAGCGGCGGAAATGAGACAGATCGACGTTAGAGGCGTCCTCCATCGCCTGGACGAAATCGTCGCAGGTGGCCGCACTGCCGTCGTGGCGTTCGAAGTAGAGCTGCATCCCTTTCTGGAAATTCTCTTCGCCCAGCAGGGTGTGGATCATACGGATAATTTCAGCGCCTTTTTCATACACCGTCAGGGTGTAGAAGTTATTCATCTCAATGACTTTATCCGGGCGGATCGGATGGGCCATTGGGCTGGCATCTTCTGCAAATTGCAGACCACGCATGGTGCGCACGTTGTTGATGCGGTTCACCGCCCGCGATCCCAGATCGGAGCTGAACTCCTGATCGCGGAAGACGGTTAATCCCTCTTTCAGGCTCAGTTGGAACCAGTCGCGACAGGTGACGCGGTTCCCGGTCCAGTTATGGAAATATTCGTGGCCGATAACGCGTTCGATATCGAGGTAATCTTTATCCGTGGCGGTATCGGTACGCGCCAGCACGTATTTAGAGTTAAAGATGTTAAGACCTTTATTCTCCATCGCGCCCATGTTGAAGAAATCGACCGCAACGATCATATAGATGTCGAGGTCATATTCGAGGCCAAAGCGCGTTTCATCCCACTTCATGGAGTTGATGAGGGAGGTCATTGCCCACGGTGCGCGGTCAAGGTTGCCACGGTCCACGAACAGCTCCAGCGCGACTTCACGGCCAGAGCGCGTTTTAAAGGTGTCGCGCAGGACATCGAAATCTCCCGCCACCAGCGCAAACAGATAGCAGGGTTTCGGGAACGGATCCTGCCACTGTACCCAGTGACGGCCATTCTCCAGTTCCCCTTCACCAATCCGGTTGCCGTTGGAAAGCAGGTACGGGTACAGCGTTTTGTCGGCAATAATTTTGGTGGTAAAGCGCGCCAGGACGTCCGGGCGATCCAGATACCAGGTAATGTGGCGGAAACCTTCGGCTTCACACTGGGTACACAGGGCTACGCCTGACTGGTAAAGTCCTTCCAGCGCGGTATTGGCGGCAGGGCTAATTTCATTCACGATGCGCAGGGTAAAGCGTTCCGGCAGGTTGTCGATGACCAGCTGGTTGCCTTCTTCTTTATAGTCTGACCAGGCTTCATCGTTAATATGCAGGGAAACCAGCGTCAGGTCTTCACCATCCAGACGCAGCGGCACGGCTGTCGCGCTCTGGCGCGTCACCTGGCTTACCGCCGTCACCACGGTTTTTGTGGCATCCAGGTCGAAAGTCAGATCGATATCGCTTATCAGGTATTCCGGCGCACGATAGTCGTGGCGGTATTTAGCTTGTGGCTGTTGTGTCATAGAAAACCTTATGCATCGTTTGTCGAGTAACGATTCAATATATTCCTGTTGTGTAAAACGCGCTATGCAGAATGTTCATCTTTTCAGGCACAACGCCCTTTTTAGCTACATTTGTATAATATGAACTCATAATTTTTAAAATCGATAAAGATCGTCCAGGAGCGCATTAAACAAGGGATGAGCGACATCGAGGCAAAGCATTATTAACGAACTTTAACGAACTTCACAGACCACTTTTGCCCCATCCATGCCCCATGGCTGAATTATGTCAACACCAGACACCATCAGCGTTCTAGGCGAGTTGGCTTAAAATTCACTTCAACGAACGCCCCAAAACACGACTACTTGCATCTGGCATCTTGACAGACAAACCTACCGCGCTTTTAATACTGTATATACAAACAGTATCAAGGGTGTATTTATGTTCGTTGAATTGGTATATGACAAACGTAATGTTGATGGGCTCCAAGGGGCCAGAGAGATCATCCTGGCTGAACTAACGAAGCGGGTGCACCAGATTTTTCCTGATGCCGAAGTGAAGGTAAAGCCGATGCAGGCGAACGCCTTAAACAGCAACGCCAGCAAAAGCGATCGGGAAAAGCTGAACCGCATGCTGGAGGAAATGTTTGAAGACGCAAATATGTGGCTGGTGAATGATTAGCAAAGCCCGTGTTCGCTTCGTGCATACCTTCAACTACGCAGACATGCACCACTACCCATCGTACTTTTCCGATATTGAACGGCACTTCATCTTAGTGGCGTTAAATAATAAGCACTTTTACTACTCACTGTTTTTGCGGTCACTCCAATAGATGCCCTTTTCAGTGCCGCATTAAATGCAACTAACGTTACCGGGCTTGGAGTTGTCTTGGTACGATGTGAATGGCTCTGAAACAAAAACACATCTTCAGGATACTTCTCCCTGCGGGAGTGGAGAATTCTTTTAACTCCTGGCTTAAGAGCAATGCATCTTTCCCTCAGTCCTTTTGTGGCTGAAAGAACAAGAATATCATGGCTCACATCATCAAACTTTGCCCCAAGAAGCTGTCCGGGCTTAGCCTGACTCAGATACAACATTGCCCAGAGATCTGACCATGTATCAGAAATATTCTCAAGATTCCGCTTGATAGCAATAAATTCAACTACGGTAAGCCCCCACACATCTCTCATCATTCCTTTCAGTAGATCCTCTTGTTACATGAAGCTTATGTACAAACAGAATCTTCATGGTTGTAACATTCAATATTCGAATTACCGAACAGTGCCCAGCAACCGTAGCTCATTTTTACATATGGCTGTCCGAAACATCAAACATCCTGCTCTCATACTAAGAATTTTTTGTTCTGAACGTTTGCAGTTCCGTATTGTCTAAATGAAAAGTTCATAAAAAAGGTTCAACATGGCAACGTTTATAATCGCAAGTACCGTAGTTGTTGCTCTTGGCTTGATAGTATTGAGCCTGATCAAAATTGGCATAAGCACATCGAATAACCCGGATGAATTTTAATGTGTTGAAGTTCGTGTAACGTCTTTATTTACTGGGAATTTTTTATATAGAGTACAAACGGCCACATCGTAAATGATCGCCACCTGCTTCCGATCCACTCCGTTTGCGCTCCACTATCAACTCCCTCTCCATTTCAGCCAGAGCTGACATGATATGAAAGATGAAGCGGCCCATCGGGCTTGATGTATCAATGCTGTCCGTGAGGCTCTTGAAGTGGATGCCACGCTGACGTAGTTCATCCACCAGCAGCACCAAATTACGCATGCTACGACCAAGACGATCCAGCTTCCAGACCACAAGCGTATCGCCCTCATTCAGCGTTCTCAGAAGCTTTTTAAGCGCTGGTCGGTTTGCCACAGTACCGCTCATTTTTTCTTCGAAAATCTGTTCACATCCTGCGCGTTCGAGTGCTTGCTGCTGAAGATCCGTATTTTGGTCATTTGTTGACACCCTTACATAGCCAATTTGCATATTTTCCACCCAGTTATTTCTGCAAAAAAATCAGGTGAAGTTATCGGCCAGGCCGCTCAAGAGCAATCTATAAAACGTCGGTTTGGGAAGTAGCGCCACTAAGGACGTAGGAACTACGACCGGAAACGTCATGCAGGTGGGGGCGTTTGGATTAGGTGGAGATACCCTGACTGTCAGTGATACCTCTCTCCTTGCAACATTCCAGACCCTCACCGCCAGAGGTAATTCTTTTGCGAGAACAGATACCCCTCTCTATGTAATTCCTTCTTATTCTCCTGCAGTATTTATCAAGACCCGCGATACATATGCGTTGCTATGTATCAATTATCGGAATGGAACTCTGTCTACAGTCACTACCACTCAGAGCGACATGGCGAATCAGCTATTTCAGACTAATACAATTTACGGTACGGCAAATACGACTAAGGCTAGTGACGGCACCTTAAAAGCAGCGTCACCAGTTGCCCGTATCGTAGCGAGCAAGGAGGCCTGCCAGCGCGCCGATATAGCAGAGGATGGTTTTGTATGGTGCGGATGCGGCACAGCGAACGCTGAGGCCGAGGGCATAACCCTTTCCCGCCGCGACGTAGGTTTTTACGTTCTCACCGGTTCGGCAGGTCTGGCGTCTGAGGGGTGGCAGTTACTGCCGCCGATGGACCCTGGCGGCATGGGAGGGCTGGGTGTAGTTGAGGCAGAGCAAACCGACAATGGCGAGCTGACAATCCGCCTGTTTAAGCGCAAATACATGCTGAGCGATGACGGAGAGATCATCAAAACGAAAGGAGAACTGATGGATGTCCCCGCGAACAGCTGGATCGATGTTCGCCTGGATATGCCGTCAGACTCTCTGTTTAACCAGCGAATGAGCCAGGAACCGGAGGTATAGCGTCTTCCTCTAATGCGCTGACGCGGATAGCCAGGGCTTTAATGGCAGCCAGCGCATCGAGCAACATTGGCGTCTGATCGAGGTGCAGCAGGCCGCCAATTTCTTTGACGTATTCTGGATCGATCGTTTCAATTTGCTGTGATATCACCCCGCGCCGTTGGGTCTGTGTTTCATCATTCTTAAATGTGAAGTGCTTGAACTCCATCCGGCAGATATTCAGCAGCGCCTCTTCAGGGTCCAGGTCATCACCGATGTTCTTGGCAGTTGCATCTGAAACCGCGGATGTCGTTACTTCCTTCCATGCTCCCCATGTATTTGTATTCCAGCCGCGATAAAACATCCTGCCTGAATCGGTACCGATCGAGTGAGGATAAGATATCTGGCAAAGTGACCAGTCGCTGTTCACCTTGTTTATGCGCCCCAGGTTCGCTATGTAACCGTAGCCACCGGCTACAGGCGCATTAGTTGCAGTAGAAAAGTTAATCATCTGCGGGAACAAGCCTGGCTCATTCACGTTGTTGATGTTCTGGGTATTGTTAATCGTGTGGTCAGTTCTGAAGAACCGATATGTGTCTGCCGGTGCCCCCTGCGAACCGGTAGCCATATAGTCGGTGTCGTTCTTTACAGCG
>NZ_JADABR010000031.1:0-848 GCF_015672585.1 Enterobacter sp. Res13-Sevr-PEC09-46
TGTTTCGGCTAGGGGGCCATCCCGGCTTACCAACCCGATGCAAACTACGAATACCGAAGAATGTTATCACGGGAGACACACGGCGGGTGCTAACGTCCGTCGTGAAGAGGGAAACAACCCAGACCGCCAGCTAAGGTCCCAAAGTCATGGTTAAGTGGGAAACGATGTGGGAAGGCACAGACAGCCAGGATGTTGGCTTAGAAGCAGCCATCATTTAAAGAAAGCGTAATAGCTCACTGGTCGAGTCGGCCTGCGCGGAAGATGTAACGGGGCTAAACCATGCACCGAAGCTGCGGCAGCGACACTATGTGTTGTTGGGTAGGGGAGCGTTCTGTAAGCCGTTGAAGGTGTGCTGTGAGGCATGCTGGAGGTATCAGAAGTGCGAATGCTGACATAAGTAACGATAAAGCGGGTGAAAAGCCCGCTCGCCGGAAGACCAAGGGTTCCTGTCCAACGTTAATCGGGGCAGGGTGAGTCGACCCCTAAGGCGAGGCCGAAAGGCGTAGTCGATGGGAAACAGGTTAATATTCCTGTACTTGGTGTTACTGCGAAGGGGGGACGGAGAAGGCTATGTCAGCCGGGCGACGGTTGTCCCGGTTTAAGCATGTAGGCGGAGGTTCCAGGTAAATCCGGTACCTTATTAACGCTGAGGTGTGATGACGAGGCACTACGGTGCTGAAGTGATAAATGCCCTGCTTCCAGGAAAAGCCTCTAAGCATCAGGTAACACGAAATCGTACCCCAAACCGACACAGGTGGTCAGGTAGAGAATACCAAGGCGCTTGAGAGAACTCGGGTGAAGGAACTAGGCAAAATGGTGCCGTAACTTCGGGAGAAGGCACGCTGATG
>NZ_JADABR010000032.1:0-36077 GCF_015672585.1 Enterobacter sp. Res13-Sevr-PEC09-46
TTAAGTAGTAAGCCGGTGCATTAATCCGGTGGTTACAGAAGTATTCGGTGGAGCGGTAGTTCAGTCGGTTAGAATACCTGCCTGTCACGCAGGGGGTCGCGGGTTCGAGTCCCGTCCGTTCCGCCACTTATTAAAAGCCCTGAGCGTTAGCTCAGGGCTTTTTTCTTATCTGTCGTTTGATTGTTGCGAAATTAGCAAAAATCCTCTGCGGTTCACGATCTTTTTCGGCATAACAACTACAGCGATAATTCTCCTCAGTTTATGAACATAACGATTGAGGAATCATATGACTATCCCTGCACTGGGTCTGGGCACTTTCCGCCTGAAAGACGACGTTGTTATCGCATCTGTTAAAACCGCACTTGAGTTGGGCTATCGGGCTATTGATACGGCGCAGATTTATGATAACGAAGCTGCCGTAGGCCAGGCCATCGAAGAGAGCGGCGTACCGCGCGACGAACTTTTCATCACCACTAAAATCTGGATTGAGAATCTCAGCAAAGACAAGCTGATCCCAAGCCTGAAGGAAAGCCTGAAAAAGCTGCGTACTGACTATGTTGATCTGACGCTGATCCACTGGCCATCTCCTGACGATGCCGTCTCTGTGGAGGAGTTCATGCAGGCGCTGCTGGAAGCGAAAGAGCAGGGCTTAACGCGTGAAATTGGCATCTCTAACTTCACCATCCCGTTGATGGAAAGGGCCATCGCCGCAGTGGGTAAAGAAAATATTGCCACCAACCAGATTGAACTCTCTCCTTACCTGCAAAACCGCAAAGTCGTGGACTGGGCGAAACAGCATGGTATTCACATCACCTCGTACATGACGCTGGCCTATGGTAAGGCACTGAAAGATGAAGTGATTACGCGTATCGCTGAGAAACATAACGCGACTGCTGCGCAGGTCATTCTGGCATGGGCGATGGGTGAGGGCTATGCCGTGATCCCGTCTTCAACCAAACGTGAAAACCTGGCAAGTAACCTGTTAGCGCTGGATCTCCAGCTTGATGATGAAGATAACAACGCGATCGCTGCACTGGAATGCAACGATCGTCTGGTCAGCCCGGAAGGGTTAGCTCCAGACTGGGACTAATAAACGCCCTCCCTCTGTACCCTTAAACCCTCACACAGCTCCTCCGGGAGCTGTTTTTATATGTTCGCTAAGGAAGTCGATAAAAGCGCGTATGCGCGTACTTACCGCTCTGTCACTGTAATACACTGCGCTAAAAGGCATCTCTACAGGTAAGCGTTTGTCAGCCATCAGTTCTACAAGCTGACCCGCAGCTATTTCATTATCAATCATATAGTCTGATAAACAGGCGATCCCATTTCCTTCAAGACAAAGCTGTTTCAGCGTTTCTCCGCTATTAGACGAAAGTCCGCAAGTGATCTCATGAAGTTGTCCGTCATGACAGGCCACGGGCCAGGTGTTCAGCGAGACAGGTTCCGTAAAGCCCAGGCACAGGTGCTGCTTCAGCTCCTCAACGGTCTCCGGTTTGCCATGCTCTGCAATATATTGCGGTGACGCGATAATTTTGCGGTAGCTGGTGAACAGTGGGCGAGCGCGTAAACTTGAATCCGTCAGGGTTCCCGCGCGGATCGCCACATCAACTTTACGCTCAATCAGGTTAATAAACGTCTCTGAAGAGACCAGGGACAGAGTCATCTCCGGATAACGTTCCCGGAATGGCTTGATTAACGGCATCAGAAAATGAAGCACGACCGGCGTCGCCGCATCAATGCGTAGCAATCCACGCGGAGTGCTACGCGACTCCATTATTTCCGTCTCAGCTGCCGCCATCTCCTGCAAAACGGATTGTACGCGGCGAAAATAACGTTCACCTTCTTCCGTCAGGCTGAGCTGCCGCGTTGTTCTGTTGAGCAGACTTACCCCGAGCTTCATCTCCAGCTTTTTCACCGAGCGGCTGATGGCGGAGTTCGCCTGCCCGAGCTGTTCGGCCGCACGGCTGAAGCTGCCGCTTTCAACAACGGCAACAAAGATAGTCAGTTCTTCCGATGTGGCTTTCATTATTGCATCATCCGCAAAATTCTATTGAGATTCTAACCATTTTTGTTATTTAAACACTGGCGCATACTGCCTGTCATCTTAATCCTGAAGAGACGGAGTATTTATGCCACTTGCGCTTCTTGCCCTGACGATCAGTGCCTTCGCAATTGGCACGACCGAATTTGTTATTGTAGGACTTGTTCCCACTATTGCTGAACAACTCGCCATTTCGCTGCCTTCTGCCGGGCTGCTGGTATCTATTTACGCGTTAGGCGTCGCTGTTGGGGCGCCTGTGCTGACCGCACTGACTGGACGCTTTCCACGTAAACAACTGTTAGTTGCCCTGATGGTGCTCTTCACCGCCGGCAATATTCTGGCGTGGCAGGCTCCGGACTACACTACCCTGGTCATTGCCCGTTTGCTGACTGGCCTCGCGCACGGTGTCTTCTTCTCCATCGGTTCCACGATTGCAACCAGCCTGGTGCCAAAAGAGAAAGCGGCGTCAGCCATTGCGATTATGTTTGGCGGCTTAACCGTCGCGCTGGTCACCGGCGTGCCGTTAGGAACGTTTATTGGGCAACATTTTGGCTGGCGAGAAACCTTCCTCGCGGTATCGCTGTTGGGCGTGATTGCTCTGGTAGCCAGCCTGCTACTGGTGCCCTCCAGTATTCCGGGGCGCGCGAGCGCCAGCCTGAGCGATCAGGTTAAGGTTCTGACACACCCGCGCCTGCTGCTGATCTATGCCGTTACGGCTCTGGGTTATGGAGGTGTGTTCACTGCGTTCACTTTCCTTGCACCGATGATGCAGGAGCTGGCTGGTTTTTCTCCGGGCGCAGTGAGCTGGATTTTACTGGGCTACGGTATCTCCGTCGCAATCGGCAATATCTGGGGCGGCAAGCTTGCAGATAAGCATGGTGCGGTACCGGCGCTAAAATTTATCTTCGCCGCGCTGGTTTTCCTCCTGATGATTTTCCAGTTCACCGCGTCGATACAATACGCTGCGCTGGTAACTGTGTTGGTTATGGGAATATTCGCGTTTGGTAACGTACCGGGATTGCAGGTCTATGTTGTACAGAAAGCCGAACGCTATACGCCCAATGCGGTGGATGTCGCCTCCGGCCTGAATATCGCCGCATTCAATATCGGTATCGCACTCGGATCGGTTATCGGCGGGCAGACGGTTGAACACGTTGGATTAACCCAAACGCCATGGATTGGTGCGGTAATTGTGCTTGTCGCTTTCCTGCTTATTGGTCTGAGTGGACGGCTTGATAAACCCGCTCGTATCGCGCTTGGATAAGTATCAGTAAGTGCTTGCTTACAAAACTGGAAAGCGGTTTCTCAGTAATTGCGTTGAAAGTGTGACCTAAAATCCCTATAACATTAGAACCAGTCCGTTTTCCGGGCTGGTTCATGTTACAGAGGTCGTTTCCAAAAGTGCGAAAAAATACCTATGCCATGCGTTATGTTGCCGGAATGCCCGCGGAGAGGATCTTGCCTCCGGGGTCGTTTGCGAGCCTGGGTCAGGCATTACCAGCGGGCACGCCATTAAGCAGTGACGAAAAAATTCGCGTACTGGTGTGGAACATCTTTAAACAACAGCGTGCGGAGTGGTTATCCGTACTTAAAAATTTTGGTAAAGATGCGCATCTGGTTCTGTTACAGGAGGCGCAAACCACGCCTGAGCTGGTCAGGTTTGCAACGACAAACTATCTTGCAGCCGATCAGGTGCCTGCCTTTGTTCTGCCACAGCATCCTTCTGGGGTGATGACCCTTTCAGCCGCACATCCGGTCTATTGCTGCCCGCTGCGTGAACGTGAGCCAATCCTGCGTCTGGCAAAATCGGCGCTGGTCACGGTCTATCCGTTGCCCGACACCCGTCTGCTGATGGTGGTAAACATTCATGCGGTGAACTTCAGCCTGGGTGTTGATGTGTACAGTAAGCAGTTACTACCCATTGGCGATCAGATTGCTCATCACAGTGGGCCGATCATTATGGCCGGGGACTTCAATGCCTGGAGCCGTCCACGTATGAACGCGTTGTACCGCTTCGCGCGTGAAATGTCGCTGCGTGAAGTTCGTTTTAACGATGACCAGCGCAAGAAAGCGTTTGGTCGTCCTCTCGATTTTGTCTTCTATCGGGGTTTAAGCGTGCACGACGCCTCCGTTCTGGTGACGCGCGCCTCCGATCATAATCCTCTACTAGTTGAATTCAGTCCCGGCAAACCTGATAAATAATGGTGCGTCAGGTCTGCCGTGGGGCAGGCCTGTGCGGGTGCTGCCCTTTATTTTTTAACCCATAAAAGGACAGCAACATGACAACAACACACTCCCATCATGACAACGTCGAAAAACAGTTTGGTTCTCAGGCAAGTGCCTACCTGAGCAGCGCCGTGCACGCCTCTGGCCGCGATCTGGTACGTCTCGGCGAACGGCTCGCCGCGTTTCCTGACGCGCACGTGCTGGACTTAGGCTGCGGGGCGGGGCACGCCAGTTTTACCGCCGCACAGCAGGTTGCTCAGGTGACGGCATATGACTTATCGAGCCAGATGCTGGATGTGGTTGCTGAAGCGGCGAAAGCGAAAGGGCTGAATAACGTCACGACGCGCCAGGGCTACGCTGAATCTTTACCCTTTGAGGATGCGTCGTTTGAGGTTGTGATTAGCCGTTACTCTGCACACCACTGGCATGATGTGGGGCAGGCATTACGGGAAGTGAAACGCGTGCTCATACCGGGCGGAATCTTCATCATCATGGACGTGATGTCTCCCGGACATCCGGTACGAAATATCTGGCTCCAGACGGTTGAAGCGCTGCGTGATACCTCGCACGTGCAAAACTACTCCAGTGGAGAGTGGCTTACGTTTATCACCGAAGCCGGCTTGATTTCACGCTCATTGATAACCGACCGTTTGCCGCTGGAGTTCACATCATGGATTGCACGGATGCGCACACCCGAGGCATTGACTCAGGCGATCCGATTGTATCAGGAGAGCGCCTCTGCTGACGTGAAGGCGTACTTTGAACTGCATGACGATGGTTCGTTTACCAGCGACACCATTATGGCTGAAGCGCAAAAAGCGGGATAAATAAAAAAGGCACCGAGGGGAATCGGTGCCTTTTTAACAAGCGATCGTACTATCAGGAATCTGGCGTAGCGCTGTTTTTCACAAACAACGTCAGCTGGTCGCCAGGTTGCAGGTTGTCAGTATCGTTGTTCCAGCGCATCACATCTTTGATGTTTACGCCGTGACGCTTAGCAATACTGGACAGCGAGTCGCCTTTACGTACGCGATAGGTAATGCTATCGCTGTTTTTAGCGAGACGCTGTGCGCTGCTACCTGCACCTACGGTCAGCGTTTGACCCACTTTCAGACCAGATCCGCGCAGATTATTCCACTGCTGGAGATCTTTCGCATTCACGCCAAGACGTGATGCAATACCTGAAAGCGTATCACCTGAACGCACCTTATAGCTGCGGCTGCTTACAGGCGACGTATCAGCGATCAGCGTGGACTGAACGGCTGCAATTTCACCCGAAGCCAAAGACTCTCGTAACTGTTCCGCATGTTTCTGCGGAACCATCACATAGCCAGGGCCACTAGCGCCCAGCGTGGAGCCTTTAACACCTGCATTAAAGGTTTTAAGCTTACTTACCGACATACCCGTCATATCTGCAACCTGTTGAATATCAACCGGGCTGCTGAGGCGGACACGCGCCAGTGCACGACTTTCGTCTGGTGTTGGCAGTTGTACACCGTAACGTTTGCTGTTCTTGAGAATATCGCCCAGTGCCAGCATTTTCGGTACGTAAATCTTTGTTTCCTGTGGCAGTGAGAGCGACCAGAAGTCTGTGGATTTTCCACGCGCTTTATTCGCTTTCATTGCCTTCAGTACACGACCTTCACCACTGTTATACGCCGCGACGGTCAATAACCAGTCGCCGTCAAACATCTTGTTCAGACGTTGCATCATGTCGAGAGCGGCTGTCGTTGAAGCGACAACATCACGACGCGCATCGTAGTTGCGGGTCTGCTTTAAACCATAATTTCGCCCTGTGCTCGGAATGATCTGCCAGATGCCTGCTGCATTGGCGCCAGACGTCGCGTGCGGGTCAAAAGCGCTCTCCACTATGGGTAGTAGTACCAGTTCCATAGGCATGTTACGTTTCTTAACTTGCCCGGCTATCCAGTACATATACGGCTCTGCCCGTAATGTTACATCGTGGAGATAGCTCTTATTTCTCAAATACTTCTGTTTCTGTTCGCGAATCCGGCTGTTTTCCGGAATTCCCATCTTTAGCTCGTCGCCAATAGAGGCCCACAAGTCTTGTTCCTGCGCGAAGGATGTCCCATCGTCCAACCATCGCGCCTGACTCGTAAACTTCCCTGCTTCCCCTTGACCAGCCGCAGAAAGGCTCTGTGCGTGCTGTTGTACGTTGCTGCCGTTTTGTGACTGGCAACCTACAAGCAGGACAGAGGCGAGTAATATCGCTTTTGCCTTCATGTGTGTGTCAATAGTTGCTTAAAAGACGAGCGATGATAACGGCGAAATTTTGAAAAGGCAACCCGCAATTATCTGAAGTTATCTTTCTTTGACCTTAACCATGCAAATCGCGCTTCAGGTTGTAACAAATTTGTTTCTTGATTAATTTTATTAATTAAATCAACATCATCAGTTCTTAAAAATAAATTTATTTGTCGCTCATTTTTCAGAATTACGGGGAGTGTTTTTTGGTTTTTTGCACGTAACTCCTTCACTTTCTGGTAATAATCCTGAATCGCCCGATCCTCAGGCAGCACGCTTGCAGCAAACTTCATATTCCCTAATGTATACTCATGTGCGCAACAAATTACGGTGTCGGCTGGCAGCGCATTAATTTTTTGTAAAGATTGATACATCTGTTCTGGCGTGCCTTCAAACAGCCTTCCACAGCCGCCAGAAAACAGCGTGTCGCCACAAAACAGATAAGGTTTGCTGTAGAAACAGAGATGACCGGAAGTGTGACCTGGCGTAGCAAATACGGAAAACTCCCACCCGAGGATGAGGATACTTTCGCCTTCTTCAACAACTTGCGTCGTACCCTTATCCTGTGTCTCTGCTGGTCCGTAGACGGGTAGATGGGGATAGCGTGCAAGGAGATCGGGAACACCGCCGACATGATCGTGATGGTGATGGGTAAGGAGGATCGCCTCCGGCTGCCAGCCGTTTTCTTTAATCGCGTGCAGGATCGGTGCGGATTCGCCTGGATCAACAATGATGCATCTGCGATCGTCGTCGACTAAAACCCAGATGTAATTGTCCTGAAAGGCGGAAATACTGATAAGATTCATGCATTACCTCTTATAGCGTGGCGGGTGTTTTGATGAAACCGGCAAGGATACCTCAGACTGTCGCACCACCGGAACGTTGGGCAGAGTTGCCCTGGGGTGAATATTATCGCGAGGCCTTAGAACTTCAGCTTAAACCCTGGCTCGCGAAAATGTATGGTTTTCACCTGCTTAAGATTGGCAATCTGAGCGCAGAAATCAATACCGAAAGCTGCGCTATCTCGCATCAGGTCAGCGTATCGCTTAATGGCTCCCCGGTTCAGGTGAAAGCGGATCCGCTGCATTTGCCGTTTGCGGAAAAATCCATTGATGCCTGTCTGCTCGCCCACACGCTGCCCTGGTGCAGCGATCCCCATCGTCTGCTGCGGGAAGCCGACCGCGTTTTGATTGATGACGGCTGGCTGATCCTGAGCGGTTTTAATCCGCTGAGTCTGATGGGGCTACGTAAACTGACGCCCGTTCTGCGTCGCACGCCGCCTTATAACAGCAGGATGTTTACCATGATGCGCCAGCTGGACTGGCTTTCACTGTTAAATTTCGAAGTGCTAAGCTACGGGGGTTTTCAGGTCATCCCCTGGACGCGTAAAGGCGGGGTCTTATTAAGCACCCATTTACCCGCGCTGGGCTGCATGCAATTTATTGTCGCGCGTAAGAGGATGATCCCCCTTACGCTCAACCCGATGAAGCAAAGCAAATCAAAAACGCGGATCCGCCAGACCGTGGGGGCCACGCGGCAGTACAAAAAACCGTGATCAGGATTCAGGTTGATAACCTGCATCCTCATGGGTCGGGTTGGATGCCGCCGCGCGAGCCAGCTCGTCACAGCGTTCGTTTTCAGGATGACCGGCGTGCCCCTTTACCCACTCCCATTTGATTTCGTGCTGACCGAGGGCGGCATCAAGACGCTTCCAGAGATCGACATTCTTGACGGGTTTTTTCTCTGCCGTTTTCCAGCCCCGCTTTTTCCAGTTGTGGATCCATTGGGTAATGCCCTGGCGGACATACTGGCTGTCGGTACTCAGCACCACGTCACAATGTTCTTTTAACGCTTCCAGCGCCACGATGGCCGCCATCAACTCCATGCGGTTGTTGGTGGTCAGGAAATAGCCTTCACTAAATGTTTTTTCATGCTGGCGATAGCGCATAATGGCGCCATAGCCGCCGGGCCCTGGGTTACCGAGACAAGATCCATCGGTGAAAATTTCTACCTGTTTACGCATCTCTGGTAGACTTCCTGTATTTGAAACGTTCAGTAAAACGATAAGTCTGACATAAATGACCGCTATGAGCACTGCAATTACTCGCCAGATTGTTCTTGATACCGAAACCACCGGTATGAACCAGATTGGCGCCCACTACGAAGGGCACAAAATCATTGAGATTGGTGCCGTTGAAGTGGTGAACCGTCGCCTTACGGGCAACAACTTCCACGTTTACCTTAAACCCGATCGGCTGGTGGACCCGGAAGCGTTCGGCGTTCACGGAATTGCCGATGAGTTTTTGCTGGATAAGCCCACCTTTGCCGACGTCGCAGATGAATTTCTCGACTACATCAGAGGTGCGGAACTTGTCATTCATAACGCGTCGTTCGATATCGGCTTTATGGACTATGAGTTCAGCAAGCTCAACCGTGATATTCCGAAGACGAATACGTTCTGTAAAGTCACGGATAGCCTGGCGCTGGCAAGGAAGATGTTCCCCGGCAAGCGTAACAGCCTTGATGCCCTGTGCTCTCGCTATGAGATAGACAACACCAAGCGAACGCTGCACGGCGCGTTGCTCGATGCCCAGATCCTGGCCGATGTCTACCTGACCATGACCGGCGGGCAAACGTCGATGAAATTCAGTATGGAAAATGAATCCCAGCAGACGCGGGATGAAGGGGGAATTCAGCGCATTGTGCGTCAGGCGAATCGCCTGCGGGTTGTTTTAGCCAGTGATGAAGAACTGATGAACCATGAATCTCGTCTCGATTTAGTGCAGAAGAAGGGCGGAAGCTGTCTGTGGCGCACGTGAAAATGTGCTGAAACGTTTGTTAAATCACCGTTTGGGTGAATTTTGCAGCAAACGATTCAAAACCTGAGAAAAAGCGTTGACGAGTTCAGAGGCAAACCGTAATATTCGCCTCGTTCCCCAAACGGGAACAGTGGAGCGGTAGTTCAGTCGGTTAGAATACCTGCCTGTCACGCAGGGGGTCGCGGGTTCGAGTCCCGTCCGTTCCGCCACTATTCAGAAAGCCTGAGTCAGAAATGATTCAGGCTTTCGTCGTTTTATAGTCCCTCGAATATTGTTTATTCCTCTTTTTATTTCCATTAACTAAAAGTTAATAAATAAGGTGCATTTTATTAACAATTGCACGATTTTAGTGCATTATTTGCACTGTTTTTGTGCATTTTTTGCCCGACCTTACCTTCGCGCCCATCTTCTTATGTAATAATTATGTAAAATAATTGGTAGGAAATCATTCGGTTACCGATCATTTTTCAGAAAATCAATGAACCAATACGCTATTGGTTCGTTAATTGCTTAATCATTAGCACGTTAAGTTCTGCGTCATATCAATAACTTATTATTAATAAAAATAAAGCAATGATGAAAGCGAGCGAACCAATATGGAAAAGCCTTCACGGTTTTTAGCTAATTCCAGTACCGCGCTTGAGCAGCTGCGCGGGCTTATCAACCAGCACGAGTCAACACCAGGCATTCCGCTGCCCACTGAACGTGAGCTGTCGGACACTCTCGGCGTAGGCCGACGTGAAGTGCGTCGCGCGCTGGACGTGCTGGAAGAGGAAGGGCGTATCTGGCGCAAGCAGGGCAAGGGTACCTTCATTGGTCCATCTGCCCCGGTTGAGCCGTTGGCGCTTCAGGGATTGGTTCAGCAAACCAACCTGCTGGAAGTCATGGAAGCTCGACTACAGCTCGAACCCGGCTTAGCCCGACTTGCGGCACTGCGTGCCACCAGGGAAAACCTCGCGCTCATGCAGCGTATGCTGGAACGCATTAATAAGGTCAGCCCGGATGACCGCGATCTCAACGAACTGTGGGATAGCGCCTTCCACCGCGCCATTGCGGAGGCAGCAGGTAACCGCCTGATGCTTGGGCTTTTTGATGCGATAGATGCCGTCCGCCGGGAGCCTGGCTGGCAGCATTTACGCGAACTTGCCCGCACCCCTGAACGTGTCGATAGCTACAACGACCACCATCACAAAATCATGTCAGCGATTATTCATCGCCAGCCTAACGAAGCAGCTGCCGCCATGCGCGAACACCTGCTCAGCCTGCAAACCGCCCTGATTCAGGCTATCCACCTTGAGGACGATTCCACGCTATGACGACGATACCCTTTAAGGACTCCACGCCCGTACTGCGGCTGCAAAACCTCAACGTTAAATTCGCGGGCTCGCCGGTGAGCGTGCTCGACGATATCTCGCTGACGGTCAGGGCGGGAGAAACGCTGGCGCTGGTAGGCGAGTCCGGCTGCGGTAAAAGCATCACTTCCCTGGCGCTGATGGGGTTATTACCTGCCAGCGCCCGGATCGTCAGCGGGGAGATGAATTTCCGCCGCCAGGATCTGCGCAAGCTCTCGCCGCGGGAGTATGCCGATCTGCGCGGCAGCGAGCTGGCGATGATATTCCAGGAGCCCATGACCTCGCTCAACCCGGCCTTCACGCTTGGCGATCAGCTCAGTGAAGCGGTGATGCGCCATCAAACGATCTCCCGGGCTGAGGCGATGACGGTTGCGCTACAGATCCTGGAGAAGGTGCAGATCCCGGCCGCAGAGATGCGCCTTAAGGCTTACCCGCATCAGCTTTCCGGCGGTATGCGCCAGCGCGTGATGATAGCGATGGCGCTGATAAACCATCCCAAACTACTCATTGCTGACGAACCCACTACCGCTCTGGACGTGACCATTCAGGCGCAAATTCTCTCCCTGCTCAATACTTTAAAAGAAGAAACGGGCACGGCGGTGCTGATGATCACCCACGATTTAGGCGTGGTGGCTGAAGTCGCGCAGCAGGTGGCGGTGATGTATGCCGGACAGCTAGTGGAGCAGGGGAGTGTTGAAGCCCTGTTTGCCGATCCGCAGCACCCCTATACCATTGGCCTTATGGGTTCCCTTCCTTCTATGGGGGCGCGTAAAGGCCAGCTATCAACTATTCCCGGATCGGTCCCGCTGCCGGAATCCATGCCTCAAGGCTGCCGCTTTGCCACCCGATGTCCCTTCGCGCAGACGCGCTGTCATGCTGAAAAACCACCGCTCACTACGCTCAGTACGGGCCATCAGGTTGCCTGCTTCCGCGTGCCGCTCGAACACCACATTGCCCTGGGAGAGACCGCATGACTATGCCCATTCTTGAAGCCCGCGATCTGAGCAAGCTTTTCCCCGGCCCGAAAAAACTGTTTACGCCGGCCCGCTTTGTCACCGCTGTCGACCGAGTTTCGATGTCGGTGATGCCTGGCGAAACGCTGGCAATTGTCGGCGAGTCGGGTTCCGGGAAATCCACCCTTGGTCGTCTGCTGCTGCGCCTGCTGGGCGCCAGCGAAGGGCGGGTATTTTATCAGGGTGAGGAGATCACCCACGCCTCGGGCGCCCGTCTGAACCAGCTCCGGCGTGAGCTACAGATCATCTTTCAGGATCCCTTCGCTTCGCTGAACCCGCGCATGACGGTGGAGCAAATTGTCGGTGAGCCGCTGTGGCTGCACCAGAACATGAAAAAAACGGATCGCCAGTACCGCGTCTCCGAGCTACTCAGGACGGTCGGCTTGCCCGCGGCCTGGGCCGGGCGTTATCCACACGAATTTTCCGGCGGGCAGCGTCAGCGTATCGGCATTGCGCGCGCGCTGGCGTCAGGCCCAAAGCTGCTGCTGGGTGATGAGCCGGTTTCTGCGCTGGACGTTTCCGTTCAGGCACAGGTGGTTAATTTACTGGAAAGCCTGAAGCACCAGTTGGGGCTAACGATGGTGATCGTCGCCCACGGGCTGGCGGTTATCCGTCATATGAGCGACCGCGTGGCGGTAATGTATCTTGGGCAAATCGTCGAGCTGGCCACCGTCGACGACATCTTCGACGCACCGTTGCATCCTTATACCCAGGCGTTGATTGCCTCAGCGCCGCAAATGCAGCCAGGCGTAGCGCGGGATACGCCGCTGTTGCAGGGTGATTTACCGAACCCGGCTAACCCGCCGTCCGGCTGCCGTTTCCACACCCGTTGCCCCTACGTTACAGATGAATGCCGCCAGATCGAGCCGATTAATCAGGTGCTCGACGGCGGACGTCAGGTTGCCTGCCATCGCTGGCAGGAGATCAATCGCGATCGCAGCGTTATCCAGATCGCACCGCCATCCGCCGCTTTTCTGCGCCGCCGCGCGCTATTTGAACACGCGGCCACTCACTCCTCCCTTCCTTCAAGGAACTCATGATAATGACAATGCGTAATTCTCTTTTGACCGTACTGGGAAGTGTTATGTTGCTTGGCGCGGCGCTGCCCGCCCATTCTGAAAGCGTGCTGCGGATCGGCCTGGGGGCCGACCCGGATATGCTCGACCCGCATCTGGCGCGCACCTACTATGGCCGTTTCGTGTTTGCCTCCCTGTGCGACAGGCTGGTGGACGTCGACGAGCACCTGAAAGTGGTGCCGGGTCTGGCAAAATCCTGGGCCTGGAGCGAAGATGGCAAAACGCTGACTATGGATCTACGCGAAGGTGTGACCTTCCACGACGGTGAAAAATTTGATGCCGCTGCGGCAAAATACAACCTCGACCGCGCCCTGACCCTCAAAGGCTCCTTGCGTAAAAGCGAGATCTCATCCGTTGAATCGGTCGAGGTCACCGGCCCGATGCAGATTGCGCTGCACCTGAAAACACCGGATGCCGCGCTGCTAATGCAGCTCACCGACCGCGCGGGCGCGATGATGGCACCCGATGCGGCGAAAAAGCCTGACTTTGCCGCCCATCCCGTCTGCTCCGGTCCATACAAATTCGACAGCCGCGTGTCGCAGGACCGCATCGTTCTGACCCGCTTCGACAACTACTGGAACAAAGACGCCTATCACTTCGACAAAATCATCTATCTGCCGATCCCGGATGCCTCCGTGCGTCTCGCGAACCTGCGCGCGGGCGATCTTGACCTGACCGAGGGCATTGCCGCCAGCGACGTCAAAACCGTCGAAGCCGACAGCAAGCTGGCGCTGGCGAAGGTCACCGGTCTGGGCTATCAGGGGATCACCTTCAATATTAACAACGGCAAGGTGCCGGCCAACGATCCGTTCAAAGATGCCCGCGTGCGCGAGGCGTTTTCTCAGGCAATCGATCGCGATGCGTTAAACCAGGTGGTCTTTGAAGGGCTCTACACCCCGGCAAATCAGGCGTTTTCACCGGTCAGCCCGTACCACGTTAACCTGCCGGTCCCGCCGCGCGACGTCGATAAAGCCAAAGCGCTGCTGAAAGCCGCCGGTGTGACCACGCCGCTGAGCGTCAATCTGCTGGTGCCAAACAACCCAACCTCGCAGCAGGTGGGACAGGTATTGCAGGCGATGGTGGCAGAGGCGGGCTTTAACCTGAACCTGCAAATGACCGAGTTCGCCACGCTGCTGGATCGCCAGCAGAGCGGTGACTACCAGTTGAGCTTCTCCGGCTGGTCGGGGCGCCCGGATCCGGATGGCAGCATTTACGGCTTTATCAACAGTAAAGGCACCCTGAACGACGGCCGCTACAGTAACGCGCAGATCGATGAATGGCTGACTCAGGCGCGTCAGAGCACCGACCAGGCCGCACGCCAGCCGCTGTACGACAAGGTGGTGAAGCAACTCCAGACCGACATGCCGATTGCCTACCTCTACTTCGAGCCGCGCATTTTTGGCCTGAACAAAAGCGTGCAGGGCTTTAAGCCGTACCCGGACGGCATCGTGCGTCTGGCCGGTTTGACGCTGGCAAAATAAACGTCCTGAGGAGAACCCATGCTGGAACTGATTTGCAAACGTCTGCTGCTGGCCGTCCCGACGCTATTGCTGGTGAGCATGATGGTGTTCGGGCTGCAAAAGCTGCTGCCCGGCGACCCGCTGATCGCCATGGCCGGGGAGGAGCGCGATCCGGCGGTCATTGCCCAACTGCGTGCTGAGCTTAATCTGGATGCGCCGATCCCCGTGCAGTATTTCCATTGGCTGACGCGCGCGCTGCAGGGCGATCTGGGCGTCTCCTTGCGCACGCATGAACCGGTCACGCAGCTGATTGCCAGCAAGCTGCCGGTCACGCTGGAGCTCTCTCTGCTGGCGATGATCATCGCGCTGGTGTTTGGCATCAGCATGGGGATCCTTGCGGCGGTGAATAAAAACAGCTGGGTCGATCACGGGGCGAACTTTGTGGCGATCTCGGGGATATCAATTCCGCACTTCTGGCTGGGGATCCTGCTGATTCTGGTCTTTTCGGTGAACTTGCAATGGTTACCTGCGTCCGGTTATGTGCCATTCAGTGAAGATCCGATCCAGAACCTGCGCACGCTGCTGCTGCCCGCGTCCGTGCTCGGAACCGGACTGGCGGCGACGCTGATGCGCCATACCCGTGCGTCGATGATTGCGGTGCTGAAAGCGGATTACATCCGCACCGCGCGCGCTAAGGGGCTGCTGCCGAAAGCAGTGATCCTGAAGCACGCCTTTCGCAACGCGCTGGTGCCTGTAATCACCCTCACCACGCTGCTGTTCGGCGAGCTACTGGGCGGCGCGGTGCTGACCGAGCAGGTCTTCACCATTCCGGGCTTTGGCAAAATGATCGTCGACTCGGTGTTCAATCGTGACTATGCGGTGGTGCAGGGCGTGGTGCTGATCGTGGCGATCGGCTTCCTGATGCTCAATCTGCTGGCCGACGTGCTCTACGTCCTTATCAACCCGAAAATGCGAGGTTAACCATGGCGGAACTGACGACGCAAACCGTTGCCCCCACGCTGCCGCGCGCGCAGAACCGGGTGCTGAAGAAATTTCTCGGCAATAAAAGCGCGGTGATTGGCGCGCTTGTGGTGGGCTTTTTTGTCCTGGTGGCGCTGCTGGCGCCGTGGATCGCCCCCTTCGACCAGGTCAAAGCCAACTTCCTGGCGGTGCGCAAAGCGCCGTCGGCGATGTACTGGTTCGGCACCGACGAGCTGGGGCGTGACATCTTATCCCGCATTATTTGGGGGGCGCGCACCTCGCTGATGGCGGGCTGTATGTCGGTCATTATTGCCGTGGTCATCGGCGTGCCGCTGGGGCTGGTGGCGGGCTACTTCCAGAAGATGTGGGACGGCGTGATCTCGCGCTTTATTGAGGCCTTGCTGGCCTGTCCGTTCCTGATCATGGCGATCGCGCTGGGGGCATTTTTGGGCCCAAGCCTGACGAATGCGATGATCGCCATTGGTCTCTCGGCAATGCCGATCTTCGCCCGGCTGACGCGCGGCCAGGTGATCGCCATTCGCAACGAAGAGTATATCGACGGCGCGCGGGCGATTGGCCTGCCGGATCGCTGGATCATCATTAAATACGTCCTGCCAAACGTGATGTCGCCGATCCTCGTGCAGGCCACGCTGGCGATCGCCTCGGCGATTATCGCCGAAGCCAGCCTGTCGTTTTTGGGGCTGGGACAGCAGCCGCCAAATCCGTCCTGGGGCTCCATGCTCAACACCGCGAAAGGGTTTCTGGAGCAGGCTCCGTGGATGTCCGTTTTTCCCGGCGTGGCGATTTTCCTTGCCGTGCAGGGCTTTAATCTACTCGGCGACGGGCTGCGCGATGCGCTCGATCCGCGCCACGACTAAGGAGTCATGATGACCAAAGCGCTTGATTTTACGTCCGGTTACGATTCACGCCGCCCGCCGATGCTGGGCCATAACGCGGTTGCCACGTCGCAGCCGCTGGCGGCGCAGGCGGGGATGAAGATGCTGCAACTGGGCGGCAATGCCGTCGATGCAGCCATTGCCACCGCGATGGCGCTGACGGTGGTTGAGCCGACCGGCAACGGGATCGGCAGCGACGCCTTTGCCATCGTCTGGGACGGTGAAAAGCTTCACGGCCTCAACGCATCAGGCCGCTCGCCGGCCAGCTGGCATGCGGATCTGTTTGCCGGAAAAAGCGCAGTGCCGGAAATTGGCTGGGACGCGGTGACCGTGCCGGGAGCGGTATCCGGCTGGGTCGCGCTGGCGGAGCGCTTCGGCACGCTGCCGCTGACCACGCTGGCGCAGCCTGCCATTGACTACGCGCGCAACGGCTTTCCCGTCTCGCCGCTGATTGGTCATCTCTGGCAGCGAGGCTATAGCAAGCTGAAAGATCAGCCGGGCTTCAGCGCCTGCTTCGCGCCGGAAGGCCGCGCCCCGCGCGTGGGGGAAATCTTCCGTAACCCGGCGCAGGCGAACTCGCTGGAGCTGATTGCGAAAACCAACGGTGACGCGTTTTACCGCGGCGAGCTGGCGCAGAAAATTGCCGCCTTTGCCAAAGAACACGGTGCGCATCTGACGGCAGAGGATCTGGCAAACCACCGCGTGGACTGGGTTGACCTGCTGTCGCGCGACTTCGCGGGCGGCTCGGTTCAGGAATTGCCGCCAAACGGTCAGGGGATCGCCACGCTGATTGCGCTCGGCATTCTTGAGCAGTGCGGCATTGAGAAGCATCACCCGGATTCCGTGCAGTCTCTTCATCTCTCCATCGAGGCGATGAAGCTGGCGCTGGCGGATCTCGACCGCTACGTTGCGGATGAAGAACATATGGCGTTCGCGGCAAAAGAGCTGCTGAGTGACCATTACCTGAAGTCGCGCGCCGCGCTTATCAACCACGATAGCGCCTCTGATTTTGTGTACGGATCGCCGACGCAGAGCGGGACGGTTTACGTCAGCACCGCGGATGCGAGTGGGATGATGGTCTCGTTTATTCAGTCCAACTATATGGGATTCGGTTCAGGGATCGTGGTGCCGGATACCGGGATCAGCCTGCAAAACCGGGGCTGCGGCTTTGTGCTGGATCCTGCGCACCCGAACGCGCTGGCGGGCAGCAAGCGCCCGTTCCACACCATCATTCCGGGATTTGCGATGGACGGCAACGGCAAGCCGCTGATGTCCTTCGGCGTGATGGGCGGCCCGATGCAGGCGCAGGGGCACATGCAGATGGCGCTGCGCATTATGCTGCACGGGCAAAACCCGCAGGCGGCAATCGATGCACCGCGCTGGCGCGTGGTGCAGGGCAGGGAGGTGATCGTCGAATCAACGTTCGATCGCAATACTATCGCGGCGCTGCGCGAGCGCGGGCATCAGATCGTGGTGGAAGATCCGCTTCAGGATTATAACTTCGGCGGTGCGCAAGTGATTTACCGTATGCCGGAAGGGCACTACGTGGCCGCGACGGAAAGCCGCAAAGACGGGCAGGCGCTGGTGAGTTAATTAACGCCCGGTGGCGCTGCGCTTACCGTGCCTACGCTGTGCTTTTTGTAGGCCGGGTAAGGCGCAGCCGTCACCCGGCTTTTTTTCAACCAATGCTAAACGGATCTGCATCCTGCCAGGCCGGAAACTTCTCCCGATACTCCTTTAACGCCGTTAACGAGATCTCAGCGTCAATTCGTGTTGCCTGATGCGGCTCGGCGGTGGCAATAATCTCACCCTGCGGACTTATCACCCGGCTGTCACCGCGATAGTGATGCCCGTTGCCGTCCGTTCCCACGCGGTTACAGCCAACGACATAAGCCTGATTTTCAATCGCGCGCGCGGTCAGTAAAGCCTGCCAGTGCAGGGAGCGTGGGGCGGGCCAGTTGGCGACGTACAACGCCAGGTCATAATCGTTGCGGTTGCGCGACCACACCGGGAAGCGCAGGTCATAGCAGACCAGCGGCAGAATACGCCAGCCGCGCCATTCAAATACCACGCGTTCGCTTCCGGCTTCATAATGTTGATGTTCATCCGCCATGCGGAACAGGTGGCGCTTATCGTAGAAATGGACTTTTCCTTCCGGCTCAACCAGCAGGAAGCGGTTGACCGGTCCGCGCCCGGTCTGGAGTGCGACGCTACCGGCAATCAGCGCATTTGTTTCCTGCGCCCTGGCGTGCATCCAGGCCACCACCTCGTCCTGCGGCATGGACTGTTTTGCTGCCTCCATCGCGAAACCTGTGGTAAACATCTCCGGCAGGACAATCACATCGCGTCCGGTAATCTCTTCCAGCTGGCGATCAAAATGGCGAAGGTTGGCGGGGCCGTCCATCCACACTAAAGGTTGCTGCAAAACAGAAATCTTTAAACCAGGCACGATACAGGCTCCTTAATAAACACTTTTTGACACTGTAGCACGTCATTACCAGAAAATGTGGCAATAAAAAACCCCGCGCGGGGCGGGGTTTGTGGGAGCAAAAGGCCTTATGCCGCTTCAGGTTTGCGGTGCTTCTCTGGCAGCTTTACCGGCTGTGTCGCCAGCTCTTCAGGTTCGAAATCATCCACATTAATACTGCGCAGACGGCTCTCTTCGGCTTTCACCAGAATCGCAGCTTCGCTGTTGTCGATGATGCCACCCGCCAGCGCCTGTTTTGCCAGCTCATCCAGTCGTGTAAACGGCAGGTTTTTGCCCAGCTGTTTGCAGATCTTCTGGTGAATCGGGTCGGCGGCCATCACGTCAAGCAGCGCCTCTTCCAGCAAACCTACCGGGTTATGCGGGGTAGGTGCCAGATATTGACCCCGACCAATACGAGAGCGGGTTGTGCTTGGTACCTGGAGGATTTTTGCCACTTTGTGATCCAGCTTGTCGGACGGCGCCAGGTGATGACGACCGGTCGGGAAAATCACCGCGCGCAGGGCACCCGCTACGAAGCGGTTCGGGAAGTTCGCCAGCAGATCGTCAATCGCCTGTTCGGCCTGATACATCGCATCCTGAACGCCCCAGTGCACCAGCGGCAGATCCGCTTCCTGACGGCCTTCATCGTCGTAGCGTTTCAGCACCGCAGAGGCCAGGAAGATCTGGCTCAGCACATCACCCAGACGGGCGGAGATGCGTTCGCGACGCTTCAGGCTACCGCCCAGCACCGCCATGGAAACGTCAGACAGCAGAGCCAGGTTGGCGCTCAGACGGTTCAGGTGCTGGTAGTAACGTTTGGTCGCATCGCCGGTTGGCGTCGCGCTGGTCAGCCCGCGCGTCAGGCCCAGCCAGAAGCTGCGCACCTTGTTGCTGCCGACGTGACCGATATGTTTGAACAGCAGTTTGTCGAAGGCATCCACATCATTATTCTGCGCGGCAGCCATCTCTTCCAGCACGTACGGATGGCAACGAATCGCACCCTGGCCGAAGATCATCATGCTGCGGGTCAGGATGTTTGCCCCTTCCACGGTGATGGCAATCGGCGCACCCTGATAGCCGCGCGCCAGGAAGTTGCCTTCGCCGAGCATGATACCTTTACCGCCTGCGATATCCATTGCATCAATAATTGACTGCTGTGCGCGGTGGGTACAGTGATACTTCACAATCGCCGACAGCACGGCGGGTTTTTCGCCCAGCATAATGCCGTAGGTAATCAGCGAGGCTGCGGCGTCCATCACGTAGGCATTGCCCGCAATACGCGCCAGCGGCTCTTCGATACCTTCCATCTTGCCGATGGAGATTTTGAACTGACGGCGGATATGCGCGTAAGCCCCAATCCCCATCGCCACCGATTTCAGACCGCCTGTTGAGTTCGACGGCAGGGTAATGCCGCGGCCCACAGACAGACATTCCACCAGCATACGCCAGCCCTGCCCGGCCATTTTCGGGCCACCGATGATGTAGTCAATCGGGACAAAGATATCCTGACCGCGGGTAGGACCGTTCTGGAACGGTACGTTCAGCGGGAAGTGACGGCGACCAATTTCAACGCCCGGGGTTGAGGTTGGGATCAGCGCACAGGTAATACCCAGCTCTTCTTCACCGCCCAGCAGTTTTTCCGGGTCAGAGAGTTTGAACGCCATGCCCAGCACCGTGGCGATAGGTGCTAGGGTGATATAACGTTTGTTCCAGGTCAGGCGCATGCCCAGCACCTGCTGGCCCTGCCATTCGCCCATGCAAACCACGCCGGTATCAGGAATTGCGCCGGCATCGGAGCCTGCCTCCGGGCTGGTCAGCGCGAAGCACGGAATTTCCTGACCACGCGCCAGACGCGGCAGGTAGTGATCTTTCTGCTCTTCTGTACCGTAATGCTGTAACAGCTCGCCCGGGCCTAAGGAGTTTGGCACGCCAACGGTGATCGCCAGGATCCCGGAGACACCCGCCAGTTTTTGCAGTACGCGAGCCTGAGCGTAAGCGGAGAATTCCAGACCGCCGTACTCTTTCTTAATGATCATCGCGAAGAAGCGATGCTCTTTCAGGTATGCCCACAGCTCAGGCGGCAGGTCGGCCATTTCGTGAGTGATGGCAAAGTCGTTTGCCATGCGGCACGCTTCTTCTACCGGACCATCAATAAAGGCTTGTTCTTCGGCGGTCAGACGCGGCTGCGGATAGTTGTGAAGCTTTTTCCAGTCCGGGTTGCCCTGGAACAGATCGCCTTCCCACCAGGTCGTACCGGCGTCAATCGCTTCTTTCTCTGTACGCGACATCGGCGGCATCACTTTACGGAATCCCCTGAACACCGGCGCAGAGATCATCGACTTACGCATCGGCGTCAGGTTGAACGGCAGCAAAATGATGGCCAGGGGAACAAGGACCCAGATATTCCACAGGCCAGCGACGCCAAGTGCAGCCGTCCAGGCCAGAAGAATCAGGCTACTCAGGAATAAACTGACACGGTGATAGAACAACACACCGAGCAGTACAACGGTTGCGAGAATGCTCAAAATCATCATAAAGAAAAGCTCCCTTGCTTGTAGGAGGTCTGACCACTTGTGATGATATGGTTGTAGTTGATGTCATTTCCTTTAGCAATGTGTTTACAAAATAATTACAACCTGGTTCACATTGTTCGCGTTTTAGCCGGCACAAAAAATCAAAACGCCGGACGATTCGCATGGCTTTAGCTTCTCGCTTTTACTGCTATCCGGTACACTCCACTGTGTTATTTCATCAATACTGAAGGATTATCCTCATGTACCAGGATCTTATTCGTAACGAACTGAACGAAGCGGCGGAAACGCTGGCGAATTTTCTGAAAGATGATGCCAATATTCACGCTATTCAGCGCGCGGCGGTCCTGCTTGCCGACAGCTTCAAAGCCGGCGGTAAAGTGCTCTCCTGCGGTAACGGCGGTTCCCACTGTGACGCCATGCACTTCGCCGAAGAGCTGACCGGACGCTATCGCGAAAACCGTCCGGGCTACCCGGCGATTGCGATTTCCGACGTGAGCCACATCTCCTGTGTAGGCAACGACTTCGGTTACGACCATATCTTTTCCCGCTACGTTGAAGCCGTAGGCCGTGAAGGCGACGTGCTGCTGGGTATCTCCACGTCCGGTAACTCTGCTAACGTGATCAAAGCGATCGCCGCCGCGCGTGAGAAGGGCATGAAAGTGATCACCCTGACCGGGAAAGATGGCGGTAAGATGGACGGTACAGCGGACATTGAAATCCGTGTACCACACTTCGGTTATGCGGATCGCGTTCAGGAAATTCACATCAAAGTGATCCACATCCTGATCCAACTGATCGAAAAAGAGATGGTTAAGTAAGACTTCGCTGGGGGGCGCCGGTGCCCCCCGCTGTTGTGGAGGTGATCTATGTGCGAACTGCTCGGGATGAGCGCCAATGTGCCAACCGATATCTGCTTTAGTTTTACCGGGCTGGTTCAGCGCGGTGGAGGAACCGGGCCGCATAAAGACGGCTGGGGTATTACCTTCTACGAAGGCAAAGGATGTCGCACGTTTAAAGATCCACAACCCAGCTTTAACTCACCCATTGCCAGACTGGTGCAGGACTATCCTATTAAATCCTGTTCGGTGATCGCCCATATCCGCCAGGCAAATCGCGGCGAAGTGGCGCTGGAAAATACCCATCCGTTTACCCGTGAACTGTGGGGCCGTAACTGGACCTATGCGCACAACGGGCAGCTTTCGGGCTATAAGTCGCTGGAAACCGGCAATTTCCGTCCTGTCGGTGAAACGGACAGCGAAAAAGCATTTTGCTGGCTGCTGCACAAGCTGACCGAGCGCTACCCCCGTACGCCCGGCAACATGACCGCCGTTTTTAAGTACATAGCGTCACTGGCGTTTGAGTTACGCGAGAAGGGCGTCTTTAATATGCTGCTGTCTGACGGGCGCTACGTGATGGCGTTCTGCTCGACGAATCTGTTCTGGATCACCCGACGTGCGCCGTTTGGCGTCGCCACGCTGCTCGATCAGGATGTGGAAATTGATTTTCAGAAGGAGACCACACCGAACGATGTGGTCACTGTCATTGCAACGCAGCCGCTGACCGGCAACGAAACCTGGCAAAAGATCATGCCAGGCGAGTGGGCGCTATTTTGTCTCGGGGACCGCGTAATTTGACGCCAGCTGCGGCTGAACCACTTCATGGCTGAGCGGTTTACTCACCACGTAACGGCCATTGACGATGGACACCACCGGCGGCTTATGGGTCTGCTCGAAGTAGTCATAGCCCGGTTTTAGCTGTTTCCAGAAATCTGTGTAAACAGAGTACTTATGGCGCGCCATGTTCGCATCCGTCATACGGAACGGATAGATGCTGACCTGAACATTCGGCTGGCCGAAGACCAGTGCGCCCGTGACAAACTGGAAGATTTCATCAATGCCGGAATCCGTCATCGCATAACAACCGACTGACACGCAGGCACCGTGAATCATCAGGTATTTCCCTTCGTAACCGTGCGCACGGTCGAAGGCATTGGGGAAACCGATGTTAATCGCTTTATAGAACCGGCTGTCCGGTTTTAGCTGGTTACGCTGAACGTTGTAAAACCCTTCCGGACTTTTGAAGTCACCCTGGCGCTGTTTCGGCCCCAGCCCGCCAGAATAGTTACAGATTTTGTAGCTATCGAGCAGCTGATACGTCTCGCCCATTTTGACAAACAGATCGAGTGTGCGCTCTTCCTTGAAGATTTGAATATAAACCGGGGATCCCATCAACTGCTGTTTATACTCTTTGCTGACCGGCGTCGTTGAACTATTACTGCCAAGCAGCCCGGCAAACGACATGCACGGTATCAGAAGCATCGCAATGAACAATGCGATTTTACGCATACTACTGGTTCCTTGATAAAACAATGACCAACTTGCCAGAACGGCAAAAGACACCCGAAATCAGACTAATCTGGACAGGAGCGCTCACATTAGCACCGATGGAGATTTTCGCAAGAGCCAACCTTTGCGTTTACAAATTAGTTTTACTTTATAACCCATTCATAATGTCCTGACTCCAGGAACTTTGCGCAATAGCTCGCATTTCAGCGCGCCAGACGGCGGATTTGCTGCCCCTGGCAGGGCCGAAAATGTTACACTCCGGCCTCTCTGGATTGTTGTTCATGGATACCTGCTAACCACATGTTTAGAATCAGAAAAGGACTCGATCTGCCAATCTCTGGCGTGCCTGAACAGCACGTCACCACCGGCGCCAGTATTCATCATGTCGCTATTGTAGGTGATGATTACGTGGGCATGCGTCCCGCGATGCTGGTACAGGAAGGCGATCGCGTAATAAAAGGCCAGGCGCTCTTCGAGGATAAAAAAAATCCTGGCGTTATGTTTACAGCCCCAGCCAGCGGCACCGTTGTCGCCATCCATCGTGGTGAGCGTCGCGTCCTGCAATCGGTTGTTATTCAAATTGAAGGCGATGAGAAACGCGAATTTGCGCGTTTTGACGCCGCCGATCTTGCCACCCTCAGCCACGACGCGGTGCAGACGCAACTGCTGGAGTCGGGACTGTGGACGGCGCTTCGCACGCGCCCCTATAGCAAAACGCCCGTGCCTGGCACTGTGCCGGCCGCTATCTTCGTCACGGCCATCGACACCAACCCGCTCAGCGCAGATCCGCAGCCTCTTATCCTGGCTGAACGCAAAGCTTTCGATGCCGGCCTCACCGTGTTAACGCGCCTGACGCCGGGCAAAGTGCATGTCTGTCAGGCCAGCGGCGGTAAGCTGGGCGGGCATCCGCAAGGGCAGGTAGCCTTTAATGAATTTGCCGGCCCGCATCCGGCCGGGCTGGTGGGAACGCATATTCATTTCCTGGAGCCGGTAAGCCTGACGAAACAGGTCTGGCATCTTAATTATCAGGACGTGATCGCTATCGGTAAGCTGTTCACCACGGGTGAGCTGTGCGCAGAACGCATTATTGCCATCGGCGGCCCTCAGGCAACCCAACCGCGTCTGGTTCGCACGCTGCTTGGGGCGGACCTGACGGCGCTGTTGGCTGGCGAAACGAAAGAGGGTGAAAACCGTATTATTTCCGGTTCGGTGCTGAGCGGAAGGCACGCGACAGGCCCGATGGCCTGGCTGGGTCGTTTCCATCTTCAGGTGAGCGTTGTGCTTGAAGGACGCGAGAAAGAGCTGTTCGGCTGGGTGCTGCCTGGTGCAGAAAAATACTCGGTAACGCGCACCACGCTCGGCCACTTCCTGCGTCGTAAGCTGTTTAACTTCTCCACCAGCACCAACGGCGGTGAGCGCGCCATGGTTCCGATTGGCAACTACGAACGCGTGATGCCGCTGGATATTCTGCCCACCGTGCTGCTGCGCGATCTCCTGGCCGGCGATACCGACGGTGCCCAGGCGTTGGGCTGTCTGGAGCTGGACGAAGAAGATCTGGCGCTGTGTACCTACGTGTGTCCAGGTAAATACGAATATGGACCCGTATTGCGCGAGGTGTTAACCCGCATTGAGCAGGAAGGATAACCATGGGCTTAAAACACCTCTTTGAAAAAATTGAGCCGCACTTTACCGAAGGGAAGCTCAAAAAGTACTACCCGCTGTATGAAGCGACAACGACCATTTTCTACACGCCGGGTCTGGTGACGAAAGGCGCGGCGCACGTTCGCGACGCCATCGACCTCAAGCGAATGATGATTCTGGTCTGGTTTGCGGTCTTCCCGGCCATGTTCTGGGGGATGTATAACGTTGGGTTGCAAACTATTCCGGCGCTGCACCATATGTACGATGCAGAGCAGCTGGCGCAGGTGATTCAGTCTGACTGGCACTATCGTCTGGCGCAGTCGCTGGGGGTGAGCTTTGCGGCAGATGCCGGCTGGGTCAGCATGATGACGCTGGGCGCTGTCTTCTTCCTCCCTATCTATATGACTGTCTTTATCGTGGGCGGTTTCTGGGAGGTGCTGTTCGCTATTATTCGCAAACATGAGATCAACGAGGGCTTCTTTGTCACCTCTATTCTGTTTGCGCTGATTGTCCCGCCAACGCTGCCGCTCTGGCAGGCGGCGATGGGGATCAGCTTTGGCGTGGTGATTGCCAAGGAGATCTTCGGTGGGACCGGACGCAACTTCCTCAACCCGGCGCTGGCAGGGCGCGCGTTCCTGTTCTTTGCTTATCCGGCGCAAATCTCGGGAGACCTGGTGTGGACGGCAGCAGACGGATTCTCCGGCGCGACGCCACTTTCACAGTGGGCGGCAGGCGGCGGCGAAACGCTTGTCAACAATGCAACCGGACAGCCTGTCACCTGGTTTGATGCGTTTATCGGCAATATTCCAGGCTCCATCGGTGAAGTGTCTACCCTGATGATTTTAATCGGCGGGGCCATCATCCTCTTTGGCCGCGTGGCGTCCTGGCGCATTGTCGCTGGCGTCATGCTCGGGATGGTACTCACCGCCACGCTTTTCAACTTCATTGGTTCAGACACAAACCCGATGTTCTCCATGCCGTGGTACTGGCACCTCGTGCTGGGAGGCTTTGCGTTTGGCATGATGTTCATGGCCACCGATCCGGTCTCGGCTTCGTTTACCGACAGAGGTAAATGGTGTTACGGCGCGCTCATTGGGGTGATGTGTGTACTGATTCGCGTGGTCAACCCGGCCTATCCGGAAGGGATGATGTTGGCCATTCTGTTTGCCAATCTGTTTGCGCCGCTGTTCGACTACCTGGTCGTGCGCGCCAACATTAAGCGGAGGAAGGCGCGTGGCTGAGATCAAAAATAACGACAGCATCAGCAAAACGCTGCTGGTGGTGCTGGTACTGTGTCTGGTCTGTTCCATCGTGGTAGCCGGTTCTGCCGTAGGGTTAAAGCCGCTACAGCAGGAGCAACGAGCGCTGGATAAACAGCGTAACATCCTGGCCGTGGCCGGGCTGATGCAGGAAGGCATGACGAAGGATGACGTCGCAGCGGTGTTTGCCGAACGTATTACCGCACGGCTGGTGGATTTAAAAACCGGGGAGTTAATGGATAAAGACCCGGCGAAATACAACCAGGCGCTGGCGCTAAAAGATCCGCAGATGAGCACCACGCTTGACGCCTCGCAGGATCCGGCAGGCATTAAGCGCCGCAGCAATGTCGCGGAGATTTACCTCGTCCGTGACGAGCAAAAGCGCATCCAGGAAATCGTGTTGCCCATCTATGGCAACGGTTTATGGTCAATGATGTACGCCTTTGTGGCGTTGGAAACCGATGGTCGTACGGTCAAAGGCATTACTTATTACGATCAGGGCGAAACACCAGGGCTGGGAGGCGAAGTTGAGAACCCTAACTGGCGGGCACAGTTTGTTGGTAAAAAAGTGCTCGACGACAACGGCCAGCCTGCGCTGAAGGTGGTGAAAGGGGGCGCGCGTCCCGGCGATGAATTTGCCGTTGATGGCCTTTCCGGTGCCACGCTCACCTCTAACGGTGTGCAGCACAGCTTTGATTTCTGGATGGGTGAACTGGGCTTTGGTCCCTTCCTGAAGAATGTACGTGAAGGAGCGCTGAATAATGGCTGATACGGGTGAACTGAAAGAAGTTAAAAAGGTGCTGATTGGCCCGCTGTTAGCCAATAACCCGATAACGCTACAGGTGCTGGGGGTGTGCTCGGCGCTGGCGGTGACCACCAAGCTGGAAACGGCGGTGGTCATGACGCTGGCGGTAACGCTGGTGACAGCGTTTTCCAGCATGTTTATCTCAATGATCCGCCACCACATACCCAACAGCGTGAGGATCATCGTGCAGATGGCGATTATCGCCTCGCTGGTGATCGTGGTCGATCAGCTCCTGCGCGCCTTCGCCTATGAAACCTCGAAGCAGCTTTCGGTGTTTGTCGGCCTGATAATCACCAACTGCATCGTGATGGGGCGTGCTGAAGCCTATGCGATGAAAATGCCACCGCTGGCGAGCTTTATGGACGGTATTGGCAACGGCCTGGGTTACGGCGTGATCCTGTTGACGGTTGGTTTCCTGCGCGAACTTATTGGCAGCGGCAAGCTGTTTGGCATTCCGGTGCTGGATACGGTACAGAACGGCGGCTGGTATCTGCCGAACGGCCTGTTCCTGCTGGCCCCAAGCGCATTTTTCATTATCGGTTTGCTGATCTGGCTGATTCGTACGTTGAAGCCTGAACAGCAGGAAAAGGAGTAACCGACAATGGCTCATTACCTGAGTTTATTTGTGCGCGCGGTGTTTGTTGAAAACATGGCGCTCGCTTTCTTCCTGGGCATGTGTACGTTCCTTGCCGTTTCTAAAAAGGTATCGACGGCATTTGGTCTGGGCGTGGCAGTTACCGTTGTGCTGGGGCTTTCCGTTCCGATTAACAACCTGGTATTCAACTTCGTGCTGCGCGATGGCGCGCTGGTGGAGGGGGTTGATCTTAGCTTCCTGAACTTCATCACCTTTATCGGAGTGATTGCGGCGCTTGTTCAGATCCTGGAGATGATCCTCGATAAATACTTCCCGTCGCTGTACAACGCGCTGGGGATCTTCCTGCCGCTGATCGCCGTGAACTGCGCCATCTTCGGTGGCGTCTCGTTTATGGTTCAGCGCGATTACAACTTCAGTGAATCGGTTGTGTATGGCTTCGGTTCCGGTATCGGCTGGATGCTGGCGATTGTCACCATGGCGGGGATCCGTGAAAAAATGAAATATGCCAACGTACCTGCGGGGCTTCGTGGCTTAGGGATCACCTTTATCACCACCGGCCTGATGGCGTTGGGCTTTATGTCCTTCTCCGGTGTGCAGCTATAAGGGCTAACAGATGGAAATTATTCTTGGCGTGGTGATGTTCACGCTGATAGTACTGGTGCTGTCAGGGCTGATCCTGGCGGCGCGTGCGAAGCTGGTCAATTCCGGGGATGTGATCATTGATATCAATGACGATCCGCAGAATCAGATCCGTACCCCGGCAGGGGATAAGCTGCTTAACACGCTCTCCGGCAACGGGATTTTTGTCTCGTCTGCCTGTGGCGGCGGTGGCTCCTGTGGCCAGTGCCGTGTGACGGTCAAAGAGGGCGGCGGTGATATTCTGCCAACGGAACTGTCGCATATCACGAAGCGTGAAGCGAAAGAGGGATGCCGTCTGGCGTGCCAGGTCGCTGTGCGCCAGAACATGAAGATTGAGCTGCCGGAGGAGATCTTCGGCGTGAAAAAATGGGAGTGCGAAGTTATCTCTAACGATAACAAAGCTACGTTCATCAAAGAGCTCAAGCTGCGTGTCCCTGAAGGGGAGAGCGTCCCGTTCCGTGCGGGTGGGTATATCCAGATTGATTGTCCGGCACACACCGTCGCGTATGCTGACTTCGATGTGCCTGAGGAGTACCGGGCAGACTGGGATAAATTTAACCTCTTCCGCTTTGTTTCCGAGGTAAAAGAGCCCGCGCTTCGCGCCTATTCCATGGCTAACTATCCGGAAGAGAAGGGCATTATTATGCTCAACGTGCGTATCGCCACGCCGCCACCGAATGTGCCTGATGCCCCTCCTGGCGTCATGTCGTCGTATATCTGGTCCCTCAAGCCTGGCGACAAAGTGACGATTTCCGGCCCGTTCGGCGAATTCTTTGCCAAAGATACTGACGCGGAGATGGTCTTTATCGGCGGCGGTGCGGGTATGGCACCGATGCGTTCGCATATTTTTGACCAGCTCAAACGACTTGGCAGCAAGCGTAAGATCAGCTTCTGGTACGGGGCGCGTTCACTGCGCGAAATGTTCTATGACGATGAGTTTGAACAACTGGCGCGTGATAACCCTAACTTTACCTTCCATGTGGCGCTATCCGATCCGCAGCCGGAAGATAACTGGACAGGCTATACGGGCTTCATCCACAACGTGCTGTATGAAAATTACCTCAAACAGCACCCGGCACCGGAAGACTGCGAGTTCTATATGTGTGGTCCACCAATGATGAACGCCGCCGTGATTAAGATGCTAAAAGATCTTGGCGTGGAAGATGAGAACATCATGCTTGATGATTTCGGAGGCTGATTATGCTGACTTTTCTGGCGACCTTTGCGGTGTTTGTGCTGGTGATCTTCGGCATGTCCTTAGGCTGGATCATCAAGCGTAAAAGCATTCAGGGCAGTTGCGGAGGCATCTCTTCCATCGGAATGGAAAAAGTGTGCGATTGTCCGGAACCGTGCGATGCGCGGAAAAAGCGGATGGCTCGCGAGCAGCAACGCATTATTTAGTCTTCCAGGTCGGGTAAGGCAACGCCGCCACCCGACAATTCCTGCGCGCACTTCTCAACCCTCATTTGTTTACTGTATACTTATCCAGTAATAAGTGAGGGCTTACTATGCGCAAAATAATCCATGTCGATATGGACTGCTTTTTTGCCGCAGTGGAGATGCGTGACAACCCGGCGCTGCGGGATATTCCGATCGCCATTGGCGGCAGCCGGGTTCAGCGCGGTGTCATCAGCACCGCCAACTATCCTGCTCGCAAATACGGTGTACGCAGCGCCATGCCGACAGCGATGGCGCTGAAACTGTGCCCGCATCTCACTCTTTTGCCCGGACGTTTTGATGCCTATAAAGAAGCATCGAGCCACATTCGGGAGATCTTCTCCCGCTACACCTCACTGATTGAACCGTTATCGCTGGATGAAGCCTATCTGGATGTCACCCACAGCATGCACTGCCACGGCTCCGCCACCCTCATGGCGCAGGAGATCCGCCAGACTATTTTTAATGAGCTGAACCTGACGGCATCGGCAGGCGTCGCGCCGGTCAAATTTCTCGCCAAAATCGCCTCCGATTTAAATAAGCCCAACGGCCAGTACGTCATCACTCCGGAAGAGGTTCCGGCGTTTTTAAAGACGCTGCCGCTCAGCAAAATCCCCGGCGTGGGCAAAGTCTCCGCCGCGAAGCTGGAAAGTATGGGGCTACGCACCTGCGAAGACGTTCAGCGCAGCGATCTGGCGCTGCTGCTTAAGCGTTTTGGCAAGTTTGGCCGCGTACTGTGGGAACGCAGTCAGGGCATTGATGACCGGGATGTGAACAACGAACGGCTGCGTAAATCGGTCGGCGTTGAACGCACACTGAGCGAAGATATCCATGACTGGACCGAGTGTGAAACCATTATTACGGAACAGCTTTATCCTGAGCTTGAACGACGCTTACTGAAGGTCAAACCGGATCTGCTTATTGCCCGACAGGGCATCAAACTGAAATTTAACGATTTTCAGCAGACGACGCAGGAGCACGTCTGGCCACGCCTCAACAAAGAGGATCTTATCGCGACGGCGAAAAAGGCGTGGGAAGAACGGCGGGGCGGACGAGGGGTGAGGCTGGTGGGGCTGCACGTCACCTTGCTGGATCCGCAGCTGGAGCGTCAACTGGTGTTGGGACTGTAGATTACGCTAATCGTAGGCCCGGCAAGCGTAGCGCCACCGGGCATCAAACGGCTAATTACTTAACAGGAATTGCTTTCAGCAGCTCAGTCAGCAGCGTCCAGTAGTGACCGACGCTTTCAATGTGAACCTGCTCATCCGGGGAGTGTGGCCCGGTGATGGTTGGCCCGATGGAGACCATGTCCATATCCGGATACGGTTTCTTGAACAGACCACACTCCAGACCCGCATGAATAACCTGAATGTTCGGGGTGCTGTTGAACAGTCGCTGATAAGTTTCACGCACCAGTGCCATGACCGGAGAACTTGCATCCGGCTGCCAGCCCGGGTAGCTGCCTTTTGCAGACGTTTTCGCGCCCGCCAGGGTACCCAGAGATTCCAGCATGCTCACAACGTACTCTTTACCGCTGTCGATCAGGGAACGGATCAGGCAGATGATCTCTGCGCTGTCGTCACCCATGGTCACCACGCCCACGTTCAGGGAGGTTTCCACCACGCCTTTCGCCACGTCAGAGTTGCGAATAACGCCGTTTGGCGTTGCGTTCAGCAGCTGGACGAACGTGTCACGAGACTGTGCGGTCAGCGCGGCTTTATCCGTCGTAACGGACTCCAGCACCACCGTCAGGTTTTTCTCTTTTGCAGACAGTTCGTTTTTCAGGATCTCCAGATACACGCTGGAGAGGTTTTTCAGCTCGTCCGCTTTCGACGCAGGCACCGCCACGGTAGCGAAGGCTTCGCGAGGGATCGCGTTACGCAGAGTACCGCCGTTGAAGTCCACCAGACGCAGATCCAGTTCAGCGGCATGGCCCGCCAGGAAACGCGCCAGCAGTTTGTTGGCGTTGCCCAGGCCCAGGTGAATATCACCGCCGGAGTGACCGCCTTTCAGCCCTTTCAGCGTCAGCTTAAAGGTCTCGAATCCGGCAGGGATCGCTTCGCGGGACAGCGGCAGGGTAGAGATAAAATCGATCCCGCCCGCGCAGCCCATGTAGATCTCACCCTCTTCTTCGGAGTCGGTGTTGATCAGAATGTCCGCTTGCAGCCAGTTTGCCTGGAGACCGAACGCGCCATCCATGCCCGCTTCTTCAGTCATGGTCAGCAGCACTTCCAGCGGACCGTGTTCAACGCTGTCGTCAGCCAGCACGGCCAGCGCGGAAGCCATACCAATGCCGTTATCTGCGCCCAGAGTCGTGCCGCGCGCCTTCACCCACTCACCGTCGATGTACGGCTGGATCGGGTCTTTTGTGAAGTCGTGAACGGTGTCGTTGTTTTTCTGCGGAACCATATCCAGGTGCGCCTGCAATACCACTGGCTTACGGTTTTCCATACCTGCGGTGGCAGGTTTGCGGATAAGAATATTGCCAACCTGGTCGCGCTCAGCGTGCAGACCTTTTTCCTTTGCCCAACCCATAATATGTTCGGCAAGCTGTTCTTCGTGATAGGAAGGGTGCGGAATGGAGCAGATTTTGGCAAAAATATCCCACAGTGGTTGTGGAGATAATTGAGACAGTTCAGACACGATAGGTCTCCTTGTCGTTGCGCTGCAAAACAATGTTGCAGGTCACAGGGTTAGCAGGTTAATCGTTACCACAAGTCAGGCTTGCGAGATGCAACTGAGAATACCACTTTCTCCCGTGGCTGGTAGCATTAAGCATGTAAAAACTCAGGCTCATGGCGCGTAACACTGGTTTTTAGTGCGTCAGATCTCTATAATCTCGCGCAACCTGGTTCACCCTCATTTTTTTAAGCCGTATATAAACAGGCTGGGACACTTCACATGAGCGAAAAATACGTCGTCACCTGGGACATGTTGCAGATTCACGCACGCAAACTGGCTGCGCGTCTGATGCCTTCCGAACAGTGGAAAGGCATTATTGCCGTCAGCCGTGGCGGTCTGGTACCGGGGGCGCTGCTGGCTCGTGAGCTGGGTATTCGTCATGTCGATACCGTATGTATCTCCAGCTACGATCACGACAACCAGCGCGAACTGAAAGTGCTGAAACGCGCGGAAGGCGACGGTGAAGGCTTTATCGTTATCGACGATTTGGTGGACACCGGCGGTACCGCGGTGGCTATCCGCGAAATGTATCCAAAAGCGCACTTCGTCACGATCTTCGCGAAACCAGCGGGTCGCCCACTGGTTGATGATTACGTCATTGATATCCCGCAGGATACCTGGATTGAACAGCCATGGGATATGGGCGTGGTCTTCGTACCGCCTATCTCTGGCCGTTAATTTCAGTACGTAACTTTACACGCCCGGTTATGCCGGGCGTTGTTCTTTTTAGCCTGCCACGCGTTACAATGGTCTTCATATGACGTATCCATGGAGGCAACGCAATGACGCAGGCGAATCTTACCGAAACTCTCTTCAAACCCCGTTTCAAGCACCCTGAAACGTCGACGCTGGTGCGTCGGTTTAATCCGGGGACAATGCCTGCCGTTCAGTCAGCGTTAGACGGTAAGAACGTGCCCCACTGGTATCGAATGATTAACCGCCTGATGTGGATCTGGCGCGGCATCGATCCGCGTGAAATCCTCGACGTGCAGGCGCGTATCGTGATGAGTGAGTCCGAGCGTACCGACGGCGATCTCTACGATACGGTGGTGGGCTACCGTGGTGGAAACTGGATCTACGAATGGTCAAAGCAGGCCATGCTCTGGCAGCAAAAAGCGAGCCAGGAAGAAGACGCCACTCTCAGCGGAAAGCACTGGCTGCATGCGGCAAATCTGTACAGCATCGCTGCATATCCGCATCTTAAAGGCGACGAACTGGCAGAGCAGGCCCAGGCGCTGGCAAACCGGGCTTATGAAGAGGCCGCGCAGCGGTTGCCTGGCCGGATGCGTGAAATTGAGTTCGCCATTCCCGGTGGCAGCCCGGTGACCGGATTCCTGCATATGCCGGAGGGGGAAGGGCCGTTCCCGACGGTTCTGATGTGCGGTGGACTGGACTCGTTACAAATTGACTATTACAGCCTGTATGAGCGCTACTTTGCCCCAAACGGAATCGCCATGCTGACGCTTGATATGCCTTCCATTGGTTTTTCATCCAAATGGAAACTTACGCAAGACTCCAGCCTGCTGCACCAGCATGCTTTAAAAGCGCTGGAGAATATCCCTTGGGTTGACCACACCCGGGTTGGCGCGTTTGGCTTCCGCTTTGGCGCTAACGTCGCGGTACGGCTTGCCTACCTTGAATCTTCACGCCTGAAGGCCGTCGCCTGTCTTGGCCCGGTGGTGCATGCTCTGTTAAGCGATCCTGCGCGTCAGGGTAGCGTTCCTGAGATGTATCTGGACGTGCTGGCGAGCCGACTTGGCATGCATGATGCTTCAGACGAAGCGTTGCGCATTGAACTTAATCGTTATTCATTAAAAACGCAGGGCTTACTCGGCCGCCGCTGCCCAACCCCGATGATGTCCGGTTTCTGGAAGAACGATCCGTTTAGCCCGGAAGAGGAGTCACGCTTAATCACGTCGTCATCTTCTGATGGTAAATTGCTGGAGGTACCCTTCAGCCCGGTGTACCAGAATTTTGACAAAGCGCTGAAAGAGATCACACGCTGGATCACGCAGAGATTGTGTTAATAGTTTGCTAAATTTCGTTGGTTTGGTAAAACAGTGCTTCACAAAAGGAGATCGCAATGACGTTACCGAGTGGACACCCGAAAAGTAGACTGATTAAGAAGTTCATGGCTCTTGGCCCGTATATTCGAGAAGAGCAGTGTGAAGAGAATCGCTTTTTTTTCGACTGCCTGGCTGTTTGCGTCAACGTGAAGCCTGCACCCGAAAAACGTGAGTTCTGGGGCTGGTGGATGGAAATGGAAGCACAGGAAAACCGTTTTACCTATAGCTATCAGTTTGGCCTGTTTAATAAAGACGGGCACTGGCAGGCGACGAGCATCAAAGATCAGGAAGTGATCGATCGTCTGGAGCATACGCTAAAAGAATTTCACGGCAAAGCTCGTGATCTGCTGGCAACGCTGGATCTGAAGCTGGAGCCTGCGGACGATTTTTCCAGCGAAGCGGTGAAACTGAGAGCCTGATGATGTCACAGCGCCGGGTGGCGGCTACGCCTTACCCGGCATGAAAAATGTACTATCCCGTATGCCCGGTAAGCACAGCGTCACCGGGCACAAAAAAACCGGCTCAGCGCCGGTTTTTTTATTACCACAACATCAGAACTGGTAGGTCATGCCCAGCGCAACGATATCATCGCTGCTTACGCCCAGTTTATTATCGTCATCGATCTGGTTGATCTTATAATCAACAAACGCAGACATATTTTTGTTGAAATAATATGTCGCACCTACGTCGATGTATTTCACGATATCTTCATCGCCGATACCTTCGATATCTTTGCCTTTAGACTGCACGTAACCCAGAGATGGACGCAGACCAAAGTCAAATTGATATTGCGCGACCAGTTCGAAGTTTTGCGCTTTATTTGCAAAGCCACCGGAAATAGGGGCCATATTGCGGGTTTCGGAATAGATAGTGGCCAGATAAATATCGTTGGCATCATATTTCAAACCGGTTGCCCAGCCTTCTGCTTTTTTACCTTCGCCGCGTGCCTGAAGGTTTTGATCGTTAGTGCGATCGGAGCTGGCATAGGCACCAATCACAGAAAAATCGCTGCCGCCGAAGTCATAGCTCAGGGAGGTACCGAAGCCGTCACCGTTTTGCTTCTTCACGTCGCGGTTTTCATTTTTGCCCTGGTATTGCAGGGTCATATTCAGGCCGTCAACCAGGCCAAAGAAATCGGTATTACGGTATGTGGCCAGACCGGAGGCGCGTTTCGTCATGAAGTTATCGGTCTGTGCCAGGCCGTCACCGCCGAACTCCGGGAACATATCGGTGTATGCGGCGACGTCATACAGCGCGCCCAGGTTACGGCCGTAATCCAGTGAGCCGAAGTCTTTCAGTTTCAGCCCGGCAAATGCCAGACGTGTTTTTTGAGAAGAGTCGCTCTCAGCTTTGTTACCTGCGAACTCAGCTTCCCAACGTCCGTAGCCGGTCAGCTGATCGTTAATCTGCGTTTCACCCTTAAAGCCGAAACGAACGTAAGTCTGGTCACCATCCTTAGCGTCATCATCACTGATGTA